>JAUIKF010000097.1 GCA_030430575.1 Bacteroidia bacterium
CTAGCTTTCTCCATGGCGTGGGTGGCTCATAAGCCTCCCAAGCAATATCTTATTCCATCTTTCAAAGAACCAGAGGTTTAATCCCTCATTTTCAGTACCTTAGAACCTAATGCAAAAGTCGAGTTATTAATTATTAAATTGACTGATTATTAATTTAGAATTGGTAATAAAGTATGCTCACCCTTAGACATACCGACCACTTGTATGAAGCAGGCATAGATGAAGCAGGCCGTGGCTGCCTGGCTGGTCCTGTAGTGGCCGCTGCAGTGATCCTTCCAGAAGGCTTCAATCACCCTTGGTTGACGGATTCAAAACAGCTCAGTGAAGCTAAGCGCATGGCCATCCGGCCATTGATCCTGGAACAGGCCCTTGCCTGGAATGTGGGTATGTGTGGCGCGCCACATATCGATCAGGTCAATATCCTTCAAGCGACTTACGATGCCATGCATGAAGCGGTGAAAGGGTTAGCTATCCAGCCAGATTTCCTCACAATAGATGGAAACCGATTTCGTCCATTTGAGGAAGTCCCTTATGCCTGTATCGTCAAAGGAGATGGAAAATACCTCAATATTGCGGCAGCCTCTATCCTCGCAAAGACCTATCGAGACGAAGTGATGCTGATGATGCACGAGGAATTTCCGATGTATGATTGGGCGAAAAATAAAGGGTATCCTACCAAAGCACATAAAGCAGCTATTCATACATACGGCCCGTCTCCTTACCATCGCCGCAGCTTCAATTGGGAAGCACGATGATTTCTGTCGTTAATTATCTTTATCTTTGAACGCTTAAGGAATGAATAAAAATTAAAATGAAAGTTGAAATTAAAATATGAACTGATTCTCAGTAAGTTATGAATGAATAACTGAAAAGGTATTTTTTCTTCATTTCTAAACGAAGTTTATACTTCGTTTGTACTTCAAATAAGTTGAACCCTTGAACGATCATTGAACCCTTGAACCTTCTTTAATCACCATGAAAAAAATTATTCTTTTATCCTTGAGCCTCCTACTGATGGGAAGCCTTTTCGCTCAAAGCAACCAACAGGGAAATATCAACCTCAATATCGGGGTAGGGTTTGAGCCGACGTTTTTCCCTGATAGTTCGGACGTAGATATCGTGCCTTTGCATTTAAGTGCAGACTATTCGATCAATTCCTTCCTGAGTGTGGGAGTTGGGGTGCTTTTTTCGGGTTCCATTCAGGAATATCTGCAAGACAGCCTTTCGCTCACAAGGACGGAAGGATTCACTCACCTCGGTGTACGCGCACAAGGACACTTGCCCCTCCCCATTCGGTCATTGGACATATATGCTGGAGGCTTTCTGGGGGCCCAGCAGCAAGTAGAATCCGTTCAGTCAACTGACCCCTCCGCTCCAAGTACCGAACCCATCAAAGGATGGAGCCTGCACTATGCCGGCCATCTAGGGATCCGCTATCGCTTGGGCGATTTCATCGCCGTCTATGCCGAAGGCAGCTACGGACTTTCGCTGGTTCAAGCAGGGATCAATTTTAGGCTCTAACTGGCCTGAAATGCCCAAAAGGCATGAATGCCGTAAGAATGCCGTAGCAAAGGAAGGACGCAGGCAGGTGTATCCGTTTGCGATTCCCCTTTTTCGATAGTGAGGAATTATTTCATATCTTAGGTTAAGCGCCCAGATGATCTGTATCCACCCTTAACCTACTTCCTCATGAAAAAAAGATATTTTTTCTCAAAAGCGCTCCTACTATTAACCTTCGGTGTTTTTTATAGCCAAAGCAGTTTCTCTCAGGTTTGGACCTACCAGGATACAGATTTAGGGGGCTATAATGTGCCCATTGTTGCTGTAGATGAAAATACAATATGGTCAGGAAATTCAGAGGGATTTTATATCCGATCTATTGACGGGGGAAAGACCTGGCCAGGTGATACCATAAGAGGGGCCTTGGGACTTGATGTTATTTCTATAGCTGCGATTGATAGGATGACAGCTTATTATTTGGCTGTAGCCATTCAGGGCGGAGATTCTCGCATCTACAAAACGACCGATGGTGGGGCCACCTGGGCGGAACAATATCGCTTTATCATTCCTGGAACGTACCTCAATGCCATTGCATTTTGGGATGAGCAGCATGGGATCGCTATTGGTGATCCTATTAGTGGGGCATTTTTTATGGTGAGGACGACCAATGGCGGCCTTTCCTGGCAAGCAGTCCCTGCTACCCATATCCCCGCTCCCCGCCCAGGAGAATGGGCGGGAATATACGGGGGAGGCGGTCCTATTATAGCTACTATTGGCGACAAGCATGCTTGGTTTGGGGGAGCGTATGGACAGGCTTCCAGTGATTCTATTCGCGTGTTTCGGACAAATGATCAGGGGCTTACCTGGTCAGTATCCAGTACGCCAATATCCATGACTGGAGATTTCCACGGGATTTCAAGTGTCGTTTTTGCCGATACGTTGAATGGCTATGTAGGGGGAGGAAATTTTGGCATTCAGCCCCAAGGCAGTATCATGGCCAAGACTACCGATGGCGGGAAAACATGGTCCGCTGTCCCAAGCTTTCCTAGCTCAGAAAAGTTTGTTTATTCCATGGCCTATATCCCTCATTCCTTCCCTCATTTACTGGTTGCCAATGTAGATGGAGGAGGATCATATGTATCAAAAAATAGCGGCGATTCCTGGGCCAAAATCAGCGATGACCTTTTGTATGGCCTTTCCTTTGCCAACCCCATTACAGGCTGGTCAGGCAGTGAAAATGGCATGATCGGGACCTTCAATGGGAATTTATTGACGATCAGTTCAATAGATGATTTTGAATCAGGTCCCTCCAGGGAAATTCAATTGCTCCAAAATTATCCTAATCCCTTTTCGCAGACAACGACGATTCAGTTTGAGGTGAAAAGGCGGAGTCAGGTAAGGGTAAAAGTATTTGATTTGACTGGGAAGGAAATCGCTTTGTTAAAGGAAGGCATGTTGGGTAAAGGGATACATGAAGTCGTGTGGGATGCTGCTGATATGCCCAATGGGGCTTATTTCTATCGTTTGGAGATGGGGGAGGCGTCGGAGGCGAGATTGTTGACGGTGTTGAGGTAGGCTACAAAAAAAGGTTCATTGAGGATTTTAGTGGAGGAAGTAAGAAAAATCACAGATTATCCAGATTCCCACAGATTTCCTTTTTTAATCTGTATAAATTTTCACTGACTATCAGGCTTATAAGGTGTTCTTAAATGTCGATGAGACATCTCTTCTTCGTCTTTAATGGTCCATCCCTTTTCTTGCCAAACTTGATCAGCAGCATTCATTGCCTTTTCTGCAAAGAAACGCTTCAGAACTCCTTTCACCACCGCCCCCGCCGCCTCCAAGCTCTCGCCAAACGCCACAATCCCCTCCTCATGGCCTGCCATGACAAAAATTTTCCCCAAAACCATATCCGTTTCGCGAAAAAGCCGTAAGACCTCTTGAGCCATTTCAGGCGTCCCATAGGGCACAGCGGGAGAGGTAGTGGGAATTTTGCCTAGTAGTCTTTCCCAAAGCCCTCGATGATGAATGTGGATCACGGCTTGGTAGATGGGCGAAAGCGCATACACCGCCGCATGCGTCAAAGACTCCGAAGAGGCTCGAATCGGCCCCCTACACCACAGGGCATTGCCCAGAATGTCATAATCCGTTACAACGGTATAATGCGCCGAAGTCAAGTCAGGCAGATGCCCTGTCTGGGTCCCCGAAATCACAAAGTCCCCCCGCAACGGCGCACACCGCTGGCTGATATTGCCATAGCCGACCCCGAGGTCGTCATAATGGCCGATCAGGCCCAAGTCATACATGCGCTTGCGCCATGAATTGAGGGCCTCGATCTCTGACTGAGGCAGAGGAGGCGCATATTCCCACTCAAGGTGATATTTGATATATCCTTCTTCCAAAATTTTGTCCTACTTTTGCAGAAAATTAAGAGAGAACGCGGATTCGGCGGATTAAACTTTAGACTGGGTGAAATGTCCTGTAAATAAAAACCATATAAGGCATATAAGAACATAGAAGAAAACTGCCTTTTTGACCTTATATGCCCTTAAATGCCTTATATGGTTCAAAAAGCGGCCAAAAGTCAAAACGGACATTCTATCAGGTCTAAAGTATAAACGGATTTTCGCAGATCAGAATAACCAAAACCTAGAACCCCAAACCTAGAACCTAAAACATAAAATTTCCCCATAATGAGCAGCTCAGAAACCAACGAATCCCTCAACTTCCTCGAACACATCATCGAGGAAGACTTGGCCAACGGGTATACCGGCGTATTTACCCGTTTTCCCCCAGAGCCCAATGGCTACCTACACATTGGACACGCCAAAGCGATCTGTGTCAACTTTGGTCTGGGGCTAAAGTACAAAGGAAAAACCAATTTGCGGTTCGATGATACGAACCCGGTGAAGGAAGACGTAGAATACGTTGACTCCATCAAGGAGGACATCGCATGGCTAGGGTTCCAATGGGAAAACGAGCTATATGCCTCGGACTATTTCCACGAACTGTATGACTTTGCGGTAGACCTGATCAATGCGGGCAAAGCCTATGTGGATCACTCAACAGCTGCGGAGATGAGCCGTATGCGTGGCAAACCTACCTCGCCTGGGGAAGAAAGCCCCTATCGCAACCGCTCGGTGGAGGAGAATTTGGACCTGTTTGAGAAAATGAAGAATGGAGAGTTTGAGGAAGGGGATTGTGTATTGCGCGCCAAAATCGACATGACATCTCCCAATATGCACTTGCGTGACCCCGTCATGTACCGCATCCTCAAGACGGACCATCACCGTACGGGTGACGAGTGGGTGATCTATCCGACATACGACTGGGCACACGGTCAAAGCGATGCCATGGAAGGCATTACCCATTCCCTCTGTTCCATGGAATTCGAAGTTCACAGACCGCTTTACGAGTGGTTTTTGGATCAACTGCCTGCCTTCGATCCTCGGCCCAAGCAGCGCGAATTTGCTCGACTCAACCTCAATTACACCATCACCAGTAAGCGCAAGCTGCTCGCCCTCGTGGAAGGCGGCCATGTAAGTGGCTGGGATGATCCCCGTATGCCCACTATTTCAGGCATGCGTCGCAGAGGCTATACGCCTATGTCCATTCGCAATTTCTGCGATCGGGCGGGCGTAGCACGTCGTGAAAACGTCATCGACGTGGCACTTTTGGAATTCAGCGTGCGCGAAGACCTCAATAAAACTGCGCCGCGTGTCATGGGGGTGCTGAATCCCCTGAAAGTGGTCATCACCAATTATCCCGAAGGAGAGAGCGAGGATTTATTAATAGAAAATAACCCTGAAGATCCGAATGGTGGTAGCCGTAAGGTGCCCTTCTCACGCGAACTCTATATCGAGCGAACTGACTTTAGGGAAGATCCCCCTTCCCCTCGGAAGTATTATGGTTTGGGCCCAGAGCGCATGGTGCGCCTCAAGGGTGCCTATATCATCCGCTGTGATAGCTATACCAAGGATGAAGCCACGGGCGAAATCACCGAACTACAGTGCAGCTATGTACCCGAATCACGCAGCGGAGAAGACACCAGTGGCCTCAAGGTCAAAGGGACCCTTCATTGGGTGTCTGTGCCACATGCAGCGGCCGTAGAGGTACGCTTATACGACCGCCTTTTCATGACCCCATCGCCAGATGGAGACAAGGAGAAGAGCTATATGGAGTTCATAAACCCTGATTCCTTGGAAGTCAAGGAGAATGTATGGGTAGAACCCGCCTTGCTGTCCGCGAAAGCGGGCGACCGCTTCCAGTTTATGCGGAAGGGCTACTTCTGCGTCGATCCCGACTCGACGGCAGATAAGCTCGTCTTCAACAGGACCGTCACGCTTAGGGACGGGTGGAAGAAGAAGTAGGTTTAAGGGCAGGCTGTTCAATTTGTCGGTAATAAAGCGTGTCGCTTTTCTACAGGGGCTACTGGCGGGTCCTCTTCTCGAAATCCAGCCCAGCGCATAAAAGATGCGCATTGAGCGCGTTTTTAACGTGCTGTCGTGGATTTCGGCTTGTGTGCTTGCTGGTGGGTAATCCGCGACTATGTCATTAGCATGAATACTTGCCATTCAAATTTTGCCCAATGCCCAATCAAAATGCTCCTGTACTAGGTGCTTTTTATGTTCTTCAAAATAGGTGATCAACGCTTTCTGGGCAGGTGTGAGCTGTTTTGCTTGACTATATATCAGGTTCCAGTTGGTGATAATGGGTAATCCTTTTAAGGGATAAATTTTCATATGCTCATTTTCAAGCGCAGTTCTCAATCCTATCAAGGGGACGATAGAAAAGCCGATACCCGCATTGATGGCTTGTTTTACGGCCTCATTTGACACCAATTCCATGGACTTGTTTACCTGAACCTTGTGCTGTTTCAGGTATTCCTGCATGGCATTTCGGGTGGCAGAACCCTCTTCACGAAACAGCAATGTCACATTCTCCAGATTTTTGGGCTTCGTTATCTTTTTAGGATACTTTTTGCTTCCCACTAGGTACAACCGGTTTTCCATCAATGCTACTGTATGTGCATTGAGGTCATCAGGGACGACGGATACCAGGGAGAAATCACTTTCATTTTTCCAGAACCCTTCAATCACTTTATTTTTATTCGATACATCTACGGAGATCTCCACTTCGGGATAGCGGTCCATAAAAGATTTCAAAAAGTAGGGGATCACATATTTGCCAGTTGATACAACGGAGATTTTTATTTTGCCAGAAAGTAACCCCTTGTATTGTGCGACGGTGTACCTGATGGCATCTGCTTCTTCGAGTATGCGTCGACTTCTCTCCGCAATTTCTTCCCCAAAATCCGTGATATAAAGTTGCCTCCTGATTACTTCAGTTAGGGGCAATTCAAACTGATCTTGCAATTTTTTTAGCTGAATAGAGACAGCGGGCTGGGTGAGATACATCTCCTCTGCTGCCTTTGTAATGCTTTGACATTCAACTACTTTGAGAAATATCTTGAGTTGATGGAAGGTATAATGCATAAACAAATATAAATATTATTGATTAAAATTTTAAATAAATGTTTATGAACAAAAAGGATGGGATTTACGCTTATACAGGCACATGATTCAAGCACATTACCTAACATCATCTATCAAACAGCTAAAAAAATAACCATGCTAATGAAAACAACTGCCAAACTAATTTCCATCCTAGCCTTGGGCATCCTATTTACCTCTTGTGCGATCATCAGACCTGGAGAAGTAGGCATGAAACAAACCACTGGCAAGTTAAAGCCAAAGGTCTATAAATCCGGCGCTATTGGGTTCAATCCGCTGATCACAACCATGATCAAAGTACCTATCCGCACCGAGAATATAGAAGTCAACCTTGCCTTGCCTTCCAAGGATGGACTCAATGTCCGATCGGAAATATCTATCCTATACCGGATCAATCCAGAAAGTGCCCCAAGCATCATCAGTGACATTGGCCGTAATTATGAAGAGGTGGTCATTTTGAGTGTATTCCGGTCTGCGGCTGCAGATGTCTGCTCCCGCTTCATGGCTAAGGATATGTATACGGATAACCGCGCACAAATCGAAACCGAGATTCGGGAGCATATGATGCGGATTTTAGGAGAAAAAGGATTTGAAGTGGAAAGTGTGCTGCTCAAAAGTATTAAGTTGCCTTCAGGCCTTACAAAGGCGATAGAGGAGAAGTTAGAAGCAGAACAGCTCGCCCAGCGGATGGAATTTGAAATACAGCGAGAAAGAATGGAAGCTAAGCGAAAGGAAATAGAGGCAGAAGGCATTCGCAATGCTCAACAGATTATTGAGGAGGGACTTTCGCAGCGGATCATTGAATGGCAGAGCATTGAAGCGTTCAAGGAACTCGCCAATTCCTCCAATGCCAAGCTAATCATTACCAATGGAGGGGCCCCTTTTTTAATCGACCCTACTACCACCATGGAATCAGGCACAGATAATCCGATAAAGCCTTCCAATACGCGCCTGACTACCTCAAATCGATAAAGAATCGCGGCTGGCATCCTTAACTGGGCGAAAGGAGAATATGTGATGAAAGGATGCCAGTCCGCACTATTTTATGGTGATAAGAATAATGCTATACTGAAGAATGAAGTCCACTTCTGAGAGGAGGTGGGCTTTTCTCTTATTAATCCATCTCTTCTTCCTTGAAGGCAACGTTTATAGCTGGTGCCTTCGGCACAAAATAGTCAGCTGTTAAGATTAGGCGCGGATTACCCTTCATTCCCCTTCGACAGGCTCAGGGACCGCACTAGCCGAAATCCGCGCCAGCTTGCATAGGCAAGCAAAATAAGAGGCGCATTATGATGCGCTGGGCCGGATTTCCGGACTAGGCGATGGATCTTTGCGTAATCCGGCCTATAGCCATAAACCACTAAGCATTAGGTGCCGAAGGCACTAGGCCTGAATGACTCTTTTGGCATTACCCCAAGAAAATGCTAATTTTTGCCTGAATTTATTTTTCCAATATTTCGGACTAACCCTCACTCATGGCAAAAAAGAAAGCAACGCCTCGCAAAAAGAAGGCTTCCCCTCGATCTTCTTCCGCTGCTCGCAGTTCTGGCAATACCTTGGCGCTTAAACCTTTTTGGGAGGAGAAATCGCCGATCTTGCGGTTCTTCTTGCTATGGGCGGTGATGATGATTGCCTTTTATCTGCTCTGGTCCACAGATTTTTTCAAGGATAATATCTTGCACTACTGGAATAATGTCAATGCATGGATTGCGAGTGGTATCTTGGCGATTTTTGGACAAGGCACCAGTGCCGTAGGGACCATTATTTCAAGTGACAATGCCAGTGTCAATATCAAAGAAGGCTGTGACGCCATAGAGCCTACGGTTCTCTTTATTACAGGGGTATTGGCCTTTCCAGGGTTGAAGAAGTTTAAGCTGAAAGGCATCCTCTGGGGGGCGGTTTTCTTATTAGGGGTAAATATGATTCGCATCTTGAGCCTCTACCTCACGCGTAGGTTCTGGCCAGATGCCTTTGAATTTATGCATATCGAATTTTGGCAAACGCTGTATATCCTACTGGCTTTGGGCGCATGGGGATTTTGGCTTATCCGTTCACTTAAAAAAGAACAAACCCATGAAGGAGCATCTACAGCATCCACTTAAGCGATTTGCCCTGCTGTTTATCGGCAGTTACCTGTTACTGTATTTATTGGGACAAATGGGCTTAGCCACTGCCTATGGCAAGTATTTCCGCACCATAGGGGAAGCAACTTTTAATGGAATGAAAGGGGGCATAGGTATTGTGAAATTCACGGAGAGTGAAGGCGCCTATGGCGATGAGTATACCTCCACTATCCTACTCGCCAACAAAAAACAAGTCCAGGCTGCCGCCAATAAAGGCACCAATGTCGAAGTCCGTAAAAACTTTGTCAATCACCACCGCATAGGCTTTTTCCCCTTGTTGATCCTTTTTTCCCTGATTCTTGCTTCCCCTGTTCCCTGGAAACGAAAACTCATCCTGTTAGTCGTCGCCTTTGGCATCATGACGCTTTTCACCCTGTTTCGGCAGTGGCTCTTGATCCTCAATGATTTTCACAAGAATTACGAAACCCTTCAGGTGTTGCAATTCTCTTCCTTCTGGGCAGACTTTTTACACAACGCGCGCCAGTTGATGGTTTTCAACATTGTGATTAGCGGAATGGTCGCCACCTTCCTATGGGGCATCCTCACCTTCAGAAAAGCAGATATCCAGCGTATTTCGAAGGAATTGGGGTTTTAAGAAGAGTTGTTCAAATCGTTCAGCGACCCTTGAACCCAGAGCCTGCTCCGAAAATTCCTTTTAAGGAATTTGCCTTTTTTGCGACGGGTTAAAACCCAGTCGCAATAGTAGAAAATGACAGGCAAAGAATTATTGCGACTGGACTTCAGTCCGTCGCAAAAAGGAAAAAAGTCAAATTTGACTTTCCGAAGCGGTCCCAACCCTCTTACCGATCTCCTTCAAGAATCTTACCTCCAAGACTAGTCTTGGTATCCAGGGATTTGGGCTTGCCAAAATAGAATACTTTACCGCCAGCCTTGGCTACAGCTTCCAGGCGATCGCCGGCAGCTACTTTTGTTTGGCCACCAATCGTGGCCTTTGCATATACTTCCATGGCGTCGAGATCCATCGCGCTTAGGGTGCCCCCATTATTAGAGGAAGCGCTGAGGAAAGCTGTTTCCCCCGAAACCTCAATATAGCCGCCTTCATTGGCAGTAAAGTCTGCGCTATTTACCTCCACATCCAGTAAGACCCGCGCGCCTGCCCAAGACGAGACTTCCAGTTTATCTCCTTTTAAGGTGTTTTCACTGAGGACTTGACTGCCAGCTTGGGCCTTGATGGTACGGATTATGGGAGTTTTTACATAAATGGTCGCATATTCGTCCTTTTTGTATATCCCCGCCTTGAGCTTCACTGTAAGGACTTTACCCTTTACTTCGATAATGACTTTCTCCATCTCAATATTTTCTGTCTCTATCCGCATCGTCTGCGTATCTGCTTGGGTCACATAGACGACCACATTGCCAAAGGCAACTAATTCATCAAAGGGCCTGATATCTCGGTTCTCGCTGTTCTGTGCAGGGAGGGTAAGGGAAATGAGCAATAAACTCATCAGGGCAATCGCGATTCGTTTCATGGGAGGTTGTTTTTATAAATTAGTAGGATATTCTCTGCCAATAAACGTAAATTGTGCAAAAAATTGTCAGTTAGATGAGATACATTTTACCTATTCTATTCCTAGCGTTAATTTTCAGTGTATGTGGATGTGCGGGCAATAAAAGCAGTGCTGAGGTAACAGCAGAAGAGCCTGAAGCGCCTAAAGGGCCTTTTCCAAGTGATTATCACGATTTTCCCTGTGCAGTATTCTCTGATGAGATATTGGCTGAATATTTTGAGATAAAAGCGGACATGGTACATAGAAGTGAGAGTAAGGATGGCTCTAATCGCACGTGCAATTGTCATTGGGACAATACCCATAAGCAAGTTGGGTTATTTGTTCAGCCTATCTTCGAAAGCCCTCAAGACGCGGCAGATCAATTTGCTCAGCTGACGAGTCCAGGAAAGCAGATTATCGTTGCTGAAACCGCAACTGAGCCACAGAAACAGATCGAAATGGCCTATGACCTCCTGGTGACAGGAATCGGTGATGAAGCCAAGTGGAGCAGCCAATTGAATCAGCTGGTCGTTAGGAAAAAAGATGAAATCTTTTTGCTCAATGTTGATGTCCACGAAAATACGGACGAAAACAGGAAACTTGCAGAGACCCTTGCCCAGCTCATGATGCAGTGAGGTAAGAAGGTTTTGAGTTTTAGGTTTTAAGTTCTGGGTTTAACGGGAACCCTTGAACCATTCTTCATTTTCCATTTTTAATTCTTCATTTTTCTACCCCATGCGCCTGATTCCCTTTCTTTTTCTCTTGATATTGGGACTTTCTTCCTGCCGTGATCCTCAATACATTGTAGTGAGACCTGATCCTATACCGCCAGATACATTGGTACAAGAAAAAAAAGGCATCATCTTCATCGGACATTGCTATTACCGCCCAGACAGGATTGCCCCTCGTCTCGAACCGATAGATTACAGTAGGTTCTCGCAAGTGTGGTTGGGCGGAGACTTATGCTCAGAAACTACCAAGAAGCAATCAACGATTACCTACCTCGATAGCTTATTTGACTTAGGGGCATCTACGACGCACTGGGCGGTGGGCAACCACGATGTCAGAAATGGAAATGTGGAATGGATCACAGAAGCCACTGGGCGCGAGACCTACTACACACACCATGAAAAGGGCTTGACCCTTTTTGTGATGAATACGCGCTTACACAAAACGGAGTGTGAAGAACTCGAAGCGCAATATGCGCTTTTCAAGCAAGTCTGTGACACCATCAGCGAATCATCTCACTTGATCTTGCTGATGCACAATGTCATTTGGAGTCAGGTGGAACCCTCCCTAAATCCTGTCTGGCCCTCGGCCAATGGCACCTTTGCTTCCTGGCGTTCGCGCTGTGAGGACTCCCTGACCAGTCAGTTTCATCGGGTGTGGTACCCAGAATTGGTGCAGGTCCAGCAGCGAGGGATACAAGTGCTATGTATTACGGGAGATTTTGGGCAAAAAGCTACTGCCTATGAATATGAATCCACCGATGGGGTGTGGTTTCTGGGCAATGGACTCAACAAAGGCATCATCCCCAATCACCGGGACCCCAACGATATGGTCATATTTTTTAAACACGACCCCGAAACGCGAAGCCTCATCTGGCAATTCGTGAAAGTGGATTTATTGGGAGAATTACTCGGGGGGTGATTTAGCAACCAATTTATTGATTCACACAAATCTAGCGATTTTCTCACCTCCATGATCCATCCCCACACGATCCGTGCTACCGAGACCGATATTCACCAAAAAGCCAGGCCGACGGCGGTCTGTAACCTCCTCCAAGAGATAGCAGGCTTACATGCTCATGAAAATGAATTGGGCTATGTGCATATGGCGGCCATAGGCGCCGTCTGGATGCTCAATCGATTGACAGTGGTGATAGACCGCTATCCTGTGTGGAAAGAACCTGTGCAGGTGCATACGTGGGTATGGGAGATGAATGGACCGTTTTCTCACCGTGACTATGCCATCAAAAGCGAATCCGGCGAGACCTTGGTGCGGGGGAGCAGCCGCTGGGTATTGATAGATCGCAAGACGCGGCGCCCTAAGCGCATGGGCGATTGGGAGGCAGTGATTCCCATCCTCGAATCACAGCAGGCGATAGGAGGCCCTCCGGAGAAGCTTCCAGCCCTGCAAGGGGCTGAGGAGGTGGATCGACGCGCAGCGCGATTCAGTGAGCTAGACATGATCGGTCACGTCAATAATGGCGTCTATGTGGCCTGGCTCATGGACAGTTATGATTTGGCCTTCCACGAGTCCCATGAGGTAGAAAAATTGGAGGTCAATTTCCTGGGAGAAACGCACTTCCAGCATGACCTCCGCATTGACAAACAAGCTTTGGGTAATTTGTCAAATCTTCATGCAATCCAGAACCTGACGACGGGCCGTGAGGCCGTTAGGGCGCGATTGACTTGGCGGGAGCGGCATTAAAGAGATAAAACCATATAAGTCATATAAGGGCATAGAAGTAAGAAATCTTATATGAACTTAAATGTCTTATATGGTTCAATTACTTCCCAGCGATCAGAGCATTCCACACATTTCCAACCCTCTTTTGAAAATTTTCAACATTTATTCTCTTTTTTTCAAAAACTGGGTAGGGTTTCCCCATACTTGGTTGTAAATCTATCATAACACACCAAACAAGAAATTTATAAAGAGAATCATAATTAGGTTGAAACTGGTTTTTATGCGTATCCGTGATATAGTACCCACTGTATCGCGGATTTTTTTTTGAAGAAGACGCGATAAATCGCGTCTCTACTTATGGGCGTATCACCACCTTCTTACTCACCTTTTCTTTCCCTATCACTAGCGTGATATGATACATGCCAGCAGTTAATTCCTGCTTTTTGAGCGGAATGGATACATTGGTATTCCCTCGGCCAATACTGACCCCTTGTTTCCAAACTGCTTGCCCTACAGAATTATATAAACTCACATGACCTCGCTTATAATTCCCTTCATGGTGCACCAGTAACCAGACCATCTCACTTTCTTGGGTGATCTGATTAGGCAAAACTTGCATGCGCAACCTGCCATTATCCAAGTCGTCATCAATGCCATTTGCCATGGGCTCACTGATATTCAGCTGCTGATTGACACTGACTTGTGACATCGTTACCACTTTTCCAGACGGCCACCAGACATGCATGGAGTCCACAACGGCAGCGTCCCCCAGCCCAAAATGCGCTATCAGGCTATTTTGCCCTGCGTAGCCTGACTGAGAGCGGATTTCGCGCACCTGCCAGACGACCTTGCCATTGATCGTAGCTTTGATGCGGACTTTTGCCCCTAAAGAACTGGCGTTGGATGCGGTACCTTTGAGATTGACTTTGAGCCATTTATTGGTGTTTCCATTATTGATGAGGAGGGCATTGTTCTTTTCAGGGTCTGCTGTATTATTTTTGCAATTGGCTACGACGAGGTCGAGGAAGCCGTCATTGTTCACGTCGCCCCAGGCGATGCCGAAGGAGCAGAGGTTGGCATTGGCAATAAGGAGATTGCTCGCATCTGTGAAGGTGCCATTTCCCTGATTCTCATAAAGATTGTTCTTCATATTTCCATTGCAAAAGCCATTGGCAACGACGAGGTCGAGGTCGCCGTCGTTGTCAAAGTCGCCGAAGGCGGAGCCGTAGGTACAGCCCACTGCTTGGGCCGCAGGGTCATTCGTAATCTCCGAAAAACCGCTGCCAGAATTTCGGAACAGTTGGTTCCGCTGGGCAGCGAAGTAGGCTGCATTGCCCACAAACACATCAAAGTCGCCGTCATTGTCGATGTCTCCCCAAGAGGCTGTCATACTGCCCATCGCCTGAGACACCAGTGCGCCTGATGTGATCTTTTCAAATATCCCGCCTCCTTTTCCCTTGAACAGATTATTCTTCGTATTGTCCTCATTTGCCACAAACAAGTCCTGAATCCCATCATTATTATAATCCACCCAGGTGGCTCCACGGCTGAGGTTGGCGTCGGTTGTCAAGGTGTGGTTGGTGATCAATTGGAACTTCCCGTTTTGTAGGTTTTTGTATAAATAATTCTGGTTATTTCCCCCACTATTCGTGATATAAAGATCTGCCCACCCATCATTGTCATAGTCACCAAAGGCAGCATTTTCGGCGAAGGAGCCTGATACGATGCCTGCGCTGCCATTATACTGGAGCTTCCCCATTCCATCATTGATATAGAGCAGATCCTCATCTCCATACCAACTGGAGATGACACCGTCTACATGCCCATCATTGTTATAATCCACGAAACAGGCCCCGTCTGATGGATTAGACGCCTGTACCGCAGGCATATTGGTAACGGCGGTCATCTGGCCCGTGCCGTCATTGAGATAGAGAAAATCTTTCTGACCGCCTTTGAGGCCATTGGAGATGTAGACATCTTCCCAGCCGTCATTGTTGAGGTCGAGGAAGTTTACACTTCGGCTGTCAGATGGGGTAGTGGAGATCGCGCCAGTCGCGAGGCTGAAGGTCTGGGCATAGGCGGCAAAAGTACTTAGGAGGAGGAGGGTAAATAAATGGATTCTCATGATGGGGAGGAGTTAGGAAATAAAAAAGTAAAAACAAGGAACAAGGAAGTACAAAGGGTCATTTATGTTCCTTCCTTTTTACTTCTACATTTCTTGTTAATTATTTTGACTTATCACAGGCTGTTGCCCCAAATATCCTTATGTCCAGTCTCCTTATTTTCAAAATGATACCATCTCCCTCCATCACCTGCCTGACATCAGATGAGGTTGGATAGATACCATTCGTGGGGAGGAAACGGTCGTTTAGGGGGAGGAGACTGTCTTTGTGCGAAAAGGTAGGGAGATTGGGAAAAAAGCGGGAAATTGCCACATGACCCGGAGAATCTTGTCACATGTAGGCTTTTGGCTACTGTATGTGCTGCTGTTTGTCGTGGTGAAAATGTACTTCGCCCCACCGACGGACATGGCTTACCCACCTGTCCAGCGGTTTCTCCGCTTTTTCCTATTGGAACTCGCCTTTTTGCCTTGGAAGGCCATTCCCTTCTATGTGCTGTTTTATGTGCTGGTACCCAAGTACCTGCATCGGGGAGAATATGTGAAAATAGGGTTGTTCTTCGTACTGGTCCTCCTCCTGTGCCTGACAGGCATGCGGTCGATGGTAGCACCCGCCAACGAACTCCTCTACGGCGATATGGAACCGTTCGACGTCTACAGCGTCAAGCGCTTTCTTTATTCCCTCACCGAACTCCTCCCTGCCCTCGGCCTCGCCTCTACCGCCAAGCTCCTCAAAGGCCGCATCGCTGCCTTGCAAAAGGTCCAGGCCCTGCAAGCGGAAAAGCGCGCTTCCGAACTCAATTTCCTCAAAGCCCAAACCAATCCGCACTTTTTGTTTAATACCCTCAACAACCTCTATGGCCTTGCCCGCAAAAACGACGAAAATACCGCGCCCAGCATCATGAAGCTGGCGGAGATCATGCGCTATATCCTCTATGAATGTCAGACGGAGGCGATTCCGATCCGAAAGGAAGTGGAACTCCTGGAAGCCTATATCGAGCTAGAAAGATTGCGCTATGATGACCGCCTGACGGTGCATTTCACACAGGCGATCGACGACCACGATCAAGCCGTAGCACCTTTGATTCTCCTGCCCTTTGTGGAAAATGCCTTTAAACATGGAGCGAGTGAAAGTCGTTTTGATTTCGCTATTTCGATAGATTTGAAGGTGGTTGCGGATAAATTGTCCTTCCGTGTGGAGAATACCGTGGATCACGATAGCGAAAAGCTCGTAGAAGGCATCGGCCTCAGCAATGCCAGGCGGCAGTTGGAATTGATTTATGGGAATCAATTCACCTTGGAAATCGCGACGGGGCCGCCAGCGTTTGTGGTGGAGTTGGAGATTGGGAAGAATTAATGTTGAATGATTGAATGATTAATTTTGAATGAAAATCGAATGCTACAGGTGAACCTGGGTATCGTTGAATTTGAACTTGAATTTGCGCTTGAACTTTTCTTCCAAACAATAATTTCATGACGCCTCTCTCCTGCCTGATCATAGAAGATGAACCCATCGCCGCCGACCTGCTCGCGGATTACATCCAGCAGGTCTCCTTTCTGGAACTGAAAGGGGTATGCAAAGACGCGCTTTTTGCCCTGGATCGCCTCAGCCAGGAACCTATTGACGTCATTTTTCTCGACATCCACCTTCCCAAACTCAAGGGCCTCGAATTTCTCGAAATCCTCCAAGACAAGCCCCAAACCATCCTCACCACCGCCTATCACCAATATGCGATCGACGCCTTCGAAGCGGACGTCGTCGATTACCTCATGAAGCCCATCAGCTTCTCCCGCTTCCTCAAAGCAGTCAACAAACTGAAGCGGCCCGATGCATTCGTCCAGTTTTCCTCCATTCCTCCAGAAATCGCCTCATCTCGCCCTTTCCGCTTCTTTAATGTCAACAAAAAGAAGGTCAAGGTCTTTGACGATGAAGTGCTTTACATCGAGAGCCTGAAGGACTATGCGCGGATATTTACGGCAAATGGCGCGATCGTGACGCGCGGGCAGATCGGAGAGATGGAAGGGATTTTGGGGAAGGAACACTTCTTGCGCATTCACCGCTCCTATATCGTGGCCTTGGACAAGATTAGGGCTTATTCAGCCACAGAAATAGAAATTGACGGCAAGGCTTTGCCGATCGGGCGGAGCTATAAGGAGCTGGTGGAGAAGGCGTTGGCGGCGTATTTTGGGTAATTTTTGACTATTAGACCTCGGAGGTTTTCCTCAACCTCCGGGGTAGGGAGTTCAAAAGTTTAAAAAGTTGGTTCAATTTTTAAGGAACTGCATTCGTTTAGTTGCCTGATTATCAGTTGATTGTTTTCTGGCCCATTGCACTAAATCGGTCATTTTTACCTCTTCTAA
>JAUIKF010000026.1 GCA_030430575.1 Bacteroidia bacterium
TCTGATCCTCTATCTCTGACGAATAATAACCCATGGCTGCGCTGATATCTTTTTCCTAAAAAATAGCTCCCAAAAAAACAACATAACCTCTTTTTGCTAAATTACGAACTTATTTCGTACACAATCCATACCCATCAAATTCACTATGTAGACGAAGGTCAGGGCCAAGTCCTGCTCTTCAGTCATGCGCCGCTAGGCTCGTCGTTTATGTTTCGGCGGTTTATCCGCCTCCTAAGTCGGTCCTATCGATGCATCGCCTTGGACTATCCAGGATTTGGGCTATCGAGCGATCAGCCTGACCAAGCTTACAGTATCGTCACGCAGAGCGAAGTGCTCGACCAATTCATTCAGCACCTCCACCTCAAGGATGTGATCGCCCTTGGCCATGATACGGGTGGGCCGTCTCTCTTCAAAGTCGCTGTGGACCATCCCGATTGGTTCAAAGGGCTTATTTTGACCGATACGCTTATTTTTCCCACAACTGATTATCCTAAGATTCACACCATGTTGAAGATCGTTGGAAGCAGTTTTCTGCAAACGGTGAATGCCTGGACCAATTTTCTCGTGCGACTGACATTCAGCAAAGGCGTGGTGACGAGGAAATTGTTGAAGGAGGAGATTGCACAGTATAGGACGCTCTTCAACACGGGCGCCAAGCGGCGGCGGATCACACAGTTGCTGTATAGCCTGCGTCAGGAGGCAGCGTGTATGCGCCACATCCAACATGGATTTGAGCAGCAGCTCCGCGACAAGCCAGCTTTGCTGATCTATGGAGAAGATGATCCCGTAGCCCAATTGGGTGTACCCGATCGCATTCATGCCATGTTACCAAATTCAGATTTGTATTTCATCAAAAAGGAAGGGCATTTTCCCCATGAAGGGCAGCCTGAAAACATGACTGAGATCATCGATCAGTGGGTGAGGAAACTACAAGTTGTTGAGCGAGCAGAGGTATTGTAAGGAAAAGTTCAAGTGCAAATTCAAGCTCAAGTTCAACAAGAAGCAAGATGAAACTTGTACTTGAGTTTGAACTTGAATTTGAGTTTGAACTTCTCTTACTCCTCCTCCCTTTTCCCCCGATACCATTTCTCACCAGGAGCTTCCCGTTCCGCAAATTCCCCATAATCCAGGTTAAAGAGCGCATTGAGAGAAGGGTCTCGTTTCACTACTTCATCTAGCCGCATCAGTTGGGCGTCAGCCTCATCCCATTCTTCTGCAGTCAGAAAGAGCCATTGCCCCTCGTCATCGTGCTCGACATAGAGGATGGGCTTGCCGTGATCTGTGAAATGTTTGGTGGTGACAACCCCAGCGTTGGGCGCTTCGCGAAATTTGAACAGGTGATTTCTGTCGAGGAGGGGTTGTTGGTAGATGAATTTTTCTTCAAAATCCTCCTCCCACGGAAGGGTATGGTTGCGGTCTCCCCACACGATCTGTAAGGCAGGGAATGGACCTTGATTGAACCAAATCCCATAACCAAAATAGTCTCTCAAGTTATCAGGGTGGACTTCCAGAAAGTAGGACTTCCCTTTTTCAAAAAAGTCCCGACTCTCCTCATTGGCCTTTAGGAGAAGGCCTGACTTGGCCATCTCGCCGCCAATATTCAGGATGGCGTGCAAGGTCTCGGGCATCAGCCCAAAGCAGATCAGCTCGGGATGCTGATAGTTCTTCCATAGGCCAATGGTATAGGCAAAAGAGGGCAGATAACTCGTCGCCCGAAATTGGGCGACATGCCAGCCGTATTCGGCGACATTTTGCTTGATTTTGGCTTCGGCGGCGAGATTGTGCTTTTCGTGGTCTGTCATGTTTATTTCCCATCTTGCATCTCAAGCCACACTTTCACAACAGTCTCCAAATCGCCTTTGCGCGCTTCTATTTCTTCCAAGCTCCCAAATTTGGCCACACGGCCTTCCTTTCCGTCTCCTTGCAGGAGGCCCGTGCTGTCTGGGATGGTCGCTCCCTTGTGAAACATCAGGCTCACATGCTTCTTCGCATTCATGAAGTAAGAGGCCATATTGCCTTTGTACATAAAGGTCGGACTCTTCCACTTGATCGTCTCTTCGATCTCAGGATGGACGGCCAGGATGATCTCCCGCACCCGCTGAATTTCAGCGTTCATGGGATGCGCCTTTTCGATCAAGTAATTGTCTACAATCGGATTTTTATTCATCGTTGTTGTTGAATTTGAACCATATAGGGTATCATGTAAACTAGAAAGTAAAAATTGGCCTTTTTCTCCTATTGCGACGGACTAAAGTCCAGTCGCAATAGTTCTTTGTCTGTCATTTTATACTATTGCGACTGGGTTTCAACCCGTCGCAACAAGGCAAAAGTCCTTAAAAGGACTTTTCGGAGTGGCCTCAACGTTTGAACGTTATTGAACACTTTAACCATTAACCTTGCTTCTTCCCAATCATCACCAAATCCACCACATCTTCCCCATCAGGCATCGGCGATACGATTCGCTTCTCCACTCGTACCTCAAATCCATTTTCCTCCAACATGGCCCTCAAATCCTCCGCCTGATAAAAATGCATAAAGATCTCATCGCCCGTACTCCCCTTCTTGAATTGGGAGTTGCTATAATCGTCTTCCATCGTGCTGAGGTACAACAAGCCACTTGGACGCAAGAGACTAGCTGCGTCGCGGATCAACTGAAGTGTCTCCTCCATCGACAGATAGGGCAAAAAGAAACCACACATGATCGCATCAAACTGCTGTTCCAACTGCCCGATGGCCCGGCCATCCATGACTTGGAAGGTGGCCGTGGGGTTGTTGATCCGCGCGAGGTCGATCATGTTGGGGGCGAGATCGATGCCGAGGACCTGCAGGTCAGGCCGCTTGGTGAGTAAATATTTGGTGATATTGCCTGGGCCACAGGCGATTTCGAGGACGGAAGGATTGGGCTTCTCAATCTTTTCGCAGAAAAAATCGAAGGTATCGCCGTACAGGGACACGTCCATAAACTTGTCCTGGTAGCCTTGGGCTAGCTTATTGAAGATCCTGACGGCTTGTTGGTTGTGGTTCATTTACTTGTCTTTAACTTGATCAAATAATTGTTTTCTCACCTCCTGACATAAGGTCCACAATTCTTCTATTGGCACATCTTTCTTGTTTAGTGCTTCAAGGTCTTCATATTCTGTCCAAAGGAAGGGATAAAAAGACATTCCCCTATCGGCTCCCATTTCTTTGACCTCTTTTTCCCAATTTTTCCACCTCAATCCTTCATAAAACTGCGCCAAGTCTCCTGTGAATGTCCAATAGATAAAATCTGAATAGCCTATTTCGAGCGATTCCCAGGCTAAATTATCTGGCGACAGATAATAGATATTCCCCAAATCCTCTCCAAACGCGCCGCCGTTTAAAGCAAAAAAGCCTCCAATCGCATCATCAGCGATTAGAAGAAATGGAGGTCGTTCTCCGAATTCCCCGAATGCTTTTCCCTTATTCCATTCAGGCAAACCTCTGGTCATCTTTTCACTACCTGATCCCAGAATTCTGATCCATCCATGGTCTACTAAAATTCCACCTGTCTCATAAATAATGCCCCCCATAGGCGACCTGGTGGTTACCTGTGTCTGGACCAAGGCAGTCCTTGCCCGCGCAGTGTCTCTCGGCAGCACTTCAATCTCGTTGGTAGCTTCTTTCATCCATTCCAGGACCAACTCCCATCCTGGCTCATCGGTGTTGATTAATTCATCTAGGGAACGCATATCTTGTTTCTGACAAAATCCGAGTTGGAGGTAAAGGAGGAAGGATAATAGGGGAATGTATTTCATTTGCTTGATATTGATGGGCTAAAAATAAGGCGAGCTTTAGGAGAAATATTACCAACTATTTGCTTTTTTCATCAGACGTTCTATTTCCTCAATCACCACAATTCTATTTCGTTCAACTGAGAAATCGAGTGATTGATATTGGCCTTTTAGGGCTAAAATATCATGAGGTTTTATGCCCGTCAATTTTCTGATTGCCGGCAGATTCCAATTTCCCGCCTCCATTTCGCTTAATACCTCACTCAACCCGTTTCTGGTATTTTCTTTCCGCTCCAATTCCCCCAGCATTCCCCAAGATACCATTTGTACTTTGTAATCTTTTTTGGAAATCATGAATCTAGGTGCACCGCCAAATACCTCCATTTCACTTGCTTCCATAGGTCGTTTGGGTACCACCTCAAAGTCAATATACCAATGAGCAAAGTACTCCTTAAGGTCATCATCAAAGCTATATTCATAATCTGGGTGAAAAGGCTTTTCTCGATTGAGCTTGTCAATATATGCCTTGGCTATGGCGATGACTTCTGCCTTTTCCACATACACCGATTCCCCCCCATCCCAATAACACTTCTCACACCGCCCCTCCACAAAATGATGTTCACAGTTTTCGTAGCCATAGAGATGGTGTGCACATTCAGGGCAGATTGCGGCCATTTTTGAGGTGTGAGCAAAATAAAGACTTCGGCACTCGTCGCAGGTCTTGGTTGTTTGTTCTTTAGGCAAAATGATCCATTACATTAACTCACTTCTCTTTCTAAATTTTTGTCTAGCATAAATTTAGTTGGCGTAATCAAAAGCGTGGCATCAGGATCATTCCCATTAGAACCATTTATCACAGCTTTTGCTTTAATGGAAGCAATGACCCAGTTTTCCTTAACTTCTATCAGTTCAATTTCTATCTTTTCAATTGAGTCATGTGCAAAATAATAGAAATTGGAGAGGTATATTTCTCGCTCATAATCATAGCCTTCCTTTTGGCTAATGATTCGCCCATTATACAATTCAAGCGCATCAAGGGGTAAAATGGCGGCGGCTTCAAAGTGTGGACGTGTATCTACTACCTCTTCCAATTCTTCAGACCGCTTGAGGGCACCATTTGTAATGAAACTGACAAGGAATTCCCATTTTTCATCATCTGGTTTGGACAAATTATATTTAGCCTCTGCAATGCTAAATTGCTCCTCTCCAAATTCATCGTGATTAATAATGAGCAGGTTTTCTTTCATGCTATATGACCTTTATTATTCCTCACCTTACCACTACCTGCGTCCGATAGAAAGTATTGCCCTCATTCACCAACAGAAAATAAACCCCCGCAGGCAAAGCCCTTTCCCTCAATTCCGAAAACGGAAGCTGATTCAGGCCTCGTACAAGCTGTGCCTCCTGGGAAGCCATCTGACGCCCTAGCTGGTCATAGAGAGAAATGGACACCGTCTTGGCGCGGTCCGCCGTGATGGCAATCAGGCTACGCGGCGTGAGTGGATTGGGGTAGACTTGTATGTCCATGGCTTCGCCAAGGCTAGGCAAACCCGTCGAAAACGGCGAATAGGTCACGCGTACACTGTCCATGACCACCGGAACGATGGGCCGATCATTAGCGTCGGTAGCCACGCGCCCGATGGCCTTCACCGTGTCCCAGTTGGCGACGACAATGCCAAATACAGCGTGCCCGTTGATGGCGGGATTGGTGTAGTCGAGTCGTGTATTGTCGACGAGGTTGAAGAAAAACTGGCTGCTGCCAGAGTGTGGCTGGCCCGTATTGGCCATGGATATCGTCATCTCCACATTGCTCATCCGTGGATCAAATTCGTCCATGATCAAGTGATTTGGACCGCCGGCTCCTGTGCCCGTAGGGTCACCGCCCTGAACTACAAAGCCATCGATGATGCGGTGAAAGATCACGCCGTCGTAGTAGCGGATATTGGTCAGGCGAATGAAATTGCCTGTGGTATGTGGCACAATGGTATCGGCCATTTCCACTTCAAAATCTCCCATCGTTGTATAGAAGGTAACGATTGTCTGACCTTGGAGAGAAGTAAGGGAAAGGAGGAGGAAGAGGGTAAAGAAATGTTTCATAAGAGAATCAATGATAGAATGAGTGGATGAGAGAATGAGAGAATTGAAAAGGGAAAAGAGACCGCTTCGCTAAGGGAAAAGAGACAGGACTTTCTTCCTCTCTGTTCTCTATTCCCTATTCTCTTTTCTTAAAACATAGAACCTAAAACTTAGAACTTGATTACGCTTTGAGCTCCACCACCGTCCAGCCCGCACCGCCAGCCTCGATGGTCTCGTCTCGTAATTGCTTAACGGGATCAAGGCCGCTAAGGTAATTGCGAATGCTTTCGCGCAGGATGCCAGTGCCTTTGCCGTGGAGGATGCGGATAAAGGGGAGGTTGTTGAGCAGGGCTTCATCTACGAGCTTTTCCACTTCCACCAATGCCTCCTCTGCCCGCATGCCCATCACGTCTAGTTCTGTCCGTGTCTGGCCGATTCGCCGTTTGATGCCTGTGCCTTTATTGCGGGTTTTCTCTGCTTGGGGTGGGCGAATTTTGGTAAGTTGGGCCAATTTGACCGTCAGTTTAAGTTCACCTACTTCTACGACAGCGCGCTTGCCCTGAAGTTCGACGAGCTTGCCGTGGGAGGCAGAGTTTTTGAGTTTGACAAAATCGCCTTCAACTGGCGTCTCGTCTGGCAATAGTTCAATTGGAGAAGGCTTGGCCATCGCTTTGCGCTTTTTCCCTTTTCGGGAAAGGGTGAGCGTAGCGCCTTCTTCCACCTCCACCACTTCTGGCGAAGCCGCCGCCAATTCCTTGCGCAGTTTCTTGGTGAGTTCCTTTTCCGCTTGGGTTTCTTTGATCTGGCGGATCGTCTGCTCAATGCGCTTATTGGCGTCTTTGATGAGCTGCTTCGCCTCTATCTGTGCTTCGCGAATGATGAGTTTGCGGTTCTGGGTCAGTTCTTTTTGTAAAGCCTCATTTTTTGTCACCAAATCAGTCAGGCGCGCTTCTTTTGTCTGGTTTTCCGTGACCAAATGTTCCAGTTCGCTGTTTTTCTCCTCTAGCTGGCGCAGCAACTGCTCAGAGGTCAATTGGCGCTTGCCGAGCTTCTTGCGCGCATTGCGCAAGATAGTGTAATGAACGCCCACCTTCTTGGCGATCTCAAAGGCGTAACTACGCCCAGGAAGCCCTTCCACCAAGCGGAAAGTGGGTTTCAGCCCTTTGGTATCAAACTGCATCGCTGCATTGGTGATGCCGTCAGAGGTCTCCGCATAGTCTTTGATATTGCCATAATGCGTCGTGATGATGCCATAGGCCCCTTGGCGCACAAAGCGGTGAAGGAATGCTTCTGCGATGGCGCCGCCCAGTTTGGGGTCGGTCCCCGTCCCAAATTCATCAATGAGGAACAGCGACTCGCTATTCATATTGTCCCCCATAATGCGCATTTGCGCCAAGTGGGAGGTATAGGTACTCAGGTCACTTTCGATAGATTGCTCATCGCCAATATCCAAAAACAGGCTGTCAAATAGCCGAAACTCCGACCGTGCATCCACGGGCACCAGCATGCCACATTGTAGCATGAGTTGAAGTAAGCCAATCGTCTTGAGCGAGACCGATTTGCCCCCGGCGTTGGGACCAGAGATGACGATGATGCGCTGCTCCTCATTGAATCCCACATCTAGCGGGATGACGTTGATCTTTTCCGTTTTGGCTTTCAGCACCAGCAAGGGGTAATAGGCTTCCCGCAAATTGAAGCGCTTCGCTTCCGGATTAACCACGGGCAATACCGCATCTATGTCCACGGCCAGTCGTGCACGGGCTCGCAAGAAGTCCAGTTGGACCATGACATGGGTGAATGCTTGGAGCGGTTCCAGGTGTTCCGCTATTTTGCCCGAAATCTCCTGCAAGATGCGGATGATCTCGTTTTGCTCGCCTATTTGCAACTCACGCAGGCGATTGTTCATAGGCAGTGACTCTGCAGGTTCCACAAAGACGGTATTCCCGGAAGAGGATACATCTTGCACAAATCCCGCGATGCGGCCTTTCGCATCCGTCTTCACAGGGATGACCAGTCTGTCGTTTCGGATGGTGATCTCCGAGGCTTCAGACCAGCGGTTTTCGTTGGCCTTGCGCAAGATGCGTTGGAGTAGACCGCGCAGCTCGCCAGAGACCCTTCGGATCTCATGTCGGATGCGACTGAGTTCGTGGGAAGCATCGTCGCGCAAGTTCCCTGCGGGATCTATGACCCGCTTGATCGCAGTGATCAAGGATTTCTGAAAAGCGTCGGGCAGGATGAGGCTATAGAGCAATGGGAATTTTTCCCTTCGGGTATGCATGTAAGCACGTACTTGCTCAGCGGTCTGCAACCAGCCCAGCAAGGTGCGTAGCTCTTCGAGGCGTAGCCAGTTGCCTTCTAAGGTCAATTTCTGCAAGGCAGCACCTACCGATGGCAGGCGATCCAATGGAAAGGGATCATCAAAAAGGAGAATTTCACGAAATTCATTGACTTTTTGTAGCTCGTCTAGCAAGGTAGGCGTGTGCGTAATAGGGCGCAATTCGCGCGCTTGCTCGCGGGCCTCTTCACTCAAGCAACGCCGGGCCAATTCTTCCAGCATCACATTAAATCCAAGCTTCTCGTAGGTATGGGCGTTATAAGTCTTCAACTGTCTGGGCGTATTTTTTAGGGTTTTAGATTATTCTACCTAGTCTATCTGAGGTGATATTCCTATACTTGTGCGGCTGGGGTGAAGCGAGCGTGCGCGGACGGCTAGCAGGGCTGGCCTTGGTTGGCTCGCTTCGATTTTTTGGTTACTTTTTTCTAAAAAAAGTAACAACACAGTGAGAAATCCTAACTTCAAAATTCTTGTTTCAAGACAAAATTAAATTAAAGATAGCAACATGCATACATTATCCCAATCAGCTCATCCCAACATTCTCATCACGGTATGTGCACGAGGTGGGTCCAAGGGGGTTCCGGGAAAAAATATCAAACCGATCTTGGGAAAACCCCTGATCGCGCATACGATCAACACGGCACAGCTTTTTGCCAAAAACCATCAAGCAGACATCATTCTTTCTACTGATGATGACAACATTCAAGCGGTCGCAGCGGATTACGGCCTTGATACAGATTACCGTCGTCCCGCAGAACTAGCCACAGACCAGGCGGGAAAGGTAGGGGTCATTCGACACGCCTGGCAGTATGCAGAAGCTACCTTGAACAAGCAATACGATTATGTACTGGATTTGGATGTCGCATCGCCCCTCAGAACGCAAAAAGATTTGGAATTAGCCCTAAAAAAGATTCAATCGACGCCTCAAGCGATCATTTTGTTTTCGGTAAATGAAGCAGCGCACAATCCCTATTTCACCATCGTGGAAGAAGCTGACCATGGAACCGTAAAACTCTCCAAACGCCTTGATCAGCCAATTCTAGGCCGTCAGGCCGCGCCGCGCGCTTATGATTTGAATGGTGCATTCTACTACTACAGTCGCGCTTTCCTCGACGGCGCATATACCAGCGTCACCCTCGATGGCCAATCCACTATCTATGTGATGCCTCATATCTGCTTCGATATCGACACGCCCCTCGATTTTGCGATGATGGAATTTGTGTTGGAGAAGAAATTGTTTGAGTTTTAAAGGCGAGGTTCAAGCGTTGGGCTTGAACCATCGAACGCTAAGTTCACTTCTGAAAGTCAAATTTGACTTGTTCCCTTCTTGCGACGGACTAAAGTCCAGTCGCAATAGTTCTTTGCCTGTCAATTTCTCCTATTGCGCTTGGGTTTCAACCCGTCGCAATAAGGCAAATTCCTTAAAAAGAATTTGCGGAGCAGGCTCAACGTTCGAACTTTCGAACCCCTTTCTAGTTGTCTATTCATCCTTTTTAGCACCAACAAATACTTACTCCCATTAAAAACTGTGCGGCTGGGATGAAACGGGCGTGGGCGGACGGATAGGAGCGATGGCCTTGGTTGGCCCGTTTCGATTTTTTGGTTACTTTATTCTAAAAAAAGTAACACATCAAGAGAAATAATCATTCAAAAAAATATACTCCCCAACATGTCAAATATAACATCCCTCACCCAAGCCAAAACCCTTGGAGAACTCAAAGCCTCTGGCTACCAAAGCAAAAGCATCAAAGACGAATTACGTGAAAACCTGATCCTGAAATTAAAACGTGGCGATACGCTTTTCACAGGTGTTTTGGGCTATGAGGAAACGGTGATTCCCGACCTTCAGCGCGCCATTCTGTCGCGCCACAACATCATCCTGCTCGGCCTTCGCGGCCAGGCGAAAACACGCATTGCGCGGCAGATGGTGGCCTTATTGGATGATTATATCCCCATCGTCGCGGGCTCTGAGGTCATGGATGACCCATTCGCTCCGCTGTCGCGCTATGCGCGCGACGTGATCGCTGAGAAGGGCGACGATACCCCCATCGCGTGGGTACACCGCGATGAGCGCTATGCGGAGAAACTGGCGACGCCTGATGTGACGGTCGCAGACCTGATTGGGGATGTTGACCCCATCAAGGCAGCGACGCTAAAGTTGCCGTATTCGGACGAGCGTGTATTGCACTTTGGCATTATCCCACGCTCGCACCGCTCCATCTTTGTGATCAATGAATTGCCTGATCTACAGCCTCGTATCCAAGTAGCCTTGTTCAATATTTTGCAAGAAGGCGACATACAGATCCGAGGCTTTAAGTTGCGTTTGCCGCTGGACATTCAGTTTGTCTTCACCGCCAACCCCGAAGACTACACGAATCGTGGCAGCATCGTGACGCCGCTCAAGGACCGCATTGAAAGCCAAATTTTGACCCATTATCCTAAATCAGAGGAAATTTCCCTAGAGATCACCAAACAGGAAGCGCGCATCCCTCAAGATCAGCAATCAGCCGTGACGATTGATCCGCTCATGGCGCGCCTGATCGAGCATATCGCCTTTGAAGCGCGGGAAAGTGAATTTGTCGATGAAAAAAGTGGGGTCTCGGCGCGGATGACGATCACGGCTTATGAAAACCTCTCCAGCGCCGTTGAACGACGCATCCTCATCAATCGTGAGAAGTCAGGCTATAGCCGTGTGGGGGACTTGATAGGGGTAATCCCTTCTATCACTGGGAAGATCGAGCTGGTCTATGAAGGTGAGCAGGAAGGCCCAGCCATCGTCGCTCAAAAGCTGGTCAGCAAAGCCATTCGGACCCTGTTCTCGGAATATTTCCCCAATCCCGAAACCCTCCGTCGCAAGGAAATCAATAACCCTTATCGGGAGATCACGGGCTGGTTCAGTAAGGGCAATACCCTCGACCTCACAACAGATCTCCCACAGCAGGCTTATGAGAAGGCACTCGACCAGGTGCCTGGGCTGAAGGAGACGGTGAAGCATCATCACAAAACCACTAGCGATAGCGAGCGTTATCTGCTGATGGAATTTCTGTTGCACGGGCTGGCTGAGTATTCTCAGCTAGGCAAGCAGGGGCTTGAGGCAGGAACGCAGTTCAAGGATTTGCTGGGCAGTATGCTGAATAACCTGGACTTTGACGATGATGACGAGGATGGGTATTATGAGAAAAGGTAGTGTTTTCAGTCATTAGGGCTAGGCCTTGTTGCAAAGCGGTTGCTTTTGTTGTTCGTTTTTTTTAGCTTGTTCTAACAATAAGAATCAGCCTGAATGACTATGCTTCCAAACGAACAGGTTCTACTTAATTTAGCTATTGAAAGGCTTCAAAGAGAAGCTGGGTTATCTTTAAAATTTATCCAGAGTCAGCTTAATTGCGAGCCAAGCAATCAATTAGATGGGACGCTTGAAGTAAATGGTCGCTTTATTTTTGGGGTAGAAGCCAAACAATATATTCGCAAAAAGCAGTTAAATGGTGTTATTGATCAAATAAAAACCCTTAATGAGGTTTATCAGGCACATCCTATTCTGTTGGTGACAGATTATCTAAGTCGCCCTATCCAGGAACAACTTCGTGCCAATGATATATGTTACCTTGACTTGGCCGGGAATGCTTACCTTGAATCAAAAGACTTCTTTGTACGGATTGATGGTGACTATAAAGGCGTAATACCAAACTTCAAGAAGGAGGGATTTTTCACCCCTGCAACCCTCAAACTCGCATTTGCTTTACTGGCAGACCCTAATATTTTACCCCTACCATTTCGAGAAATTGAGCCGCTTTCAGGAGTCGGGAAAGCGACTATTTCATCTTTTTTCACCCATTTAGAAAAAGAAGGGCATCTTGAAATTGACGGTAAAAAGCGATTAGGTTTTCGTAAAAAAGAGACGCTTGCTAGTCTTTGGACACAAGCTTATGGAAAGGCCCTTAGGCCTAAGCTCTCCCTAGGTCATTTTCGTTTCTCAAACAAGAAAGCATATCACGATTGGAAATCAAATTGGCCTGGAGAACTTGACACCTTGTGGGGCAGTGAACCCGCCGCAGATCTCATCACAAATTATCTTTCTCCCGGTAAATGGACAATTTATTCTCATCTATCAAAAGTGGAACTGATGAAACGGTTTCGTTTAATCCCTGATGAAAAAGAAGGGAATGTCCATTTAATACAAACTTTCTGGCCTGAAGCTTTATCCCAGCACTTAAAGCTCCAGAAAACAGTTCCTCCATTTCTTATTTATTCGGACCTTCTTTTGTCAGAAGATTCTCGCAATATCGAAACAGCCCAACTTATAAAACGTGACTACTTGGCATATCTCTTTGGATGATTGGGGGCGCAGTTATCTACGTCCGCACTTTCAAGCTTTGAATCGAGCTCAACAAGCCTTGGGATGCTCGTTTTGTTTAGTGGGTGCACTAGCGAAGGACCTGTGGATCGAAGGGATTCTCCAAAAACATCCTTCAAGGCTCACCAAAGATATTGATATCGCTTTCCTAGCTATTGATTATGCTGCTCGGCAGAAAGTAATTGACTATCTGACCAAATCCGAAGGTTTTCGTTTAGTGCCAAATTCCCAAGTGGGGCTGCTAGGGCCAAACAATTATCGCTTAGATCTTCTCCCTTTTGGGCCAATTGAAGAAAATGGATTTGTTCAACTTCCTGGGAAAAATGGGGATCTTCCTGTTCATGGTTTTGAAGAAGCGTGTAAATCTGCTGATCTCGTATTTTGGGACAATCAATTTGCTTTTCAGGTGCTCAATCCGCCGGGAATTGTTTTGCTAAAGCTTATTTCATTTGATGATCGGCCAGATCGGCGAGGGCATGACTTAAGTGACATTCGAGAGCTTGCTACTCATTATTTTGAATTGGTTTCAGAATCTATTTATGATGTCCATCACGACCTGCTGCTACTGTATGATGAGAATGACTTACACGGCTATCCGCTAAAAATTGGGAGTCATTTGATCGGACGCAAAATGGCAGGGTTACTTCTTCGAAATTTGCCTCTAAAACATCGAGTTCAGGGTATTTTGAGGAGGTTAATGGATCAAAAGCGAAATGGGCCTTGGTCGGCAATACTAACTGGCTTGATGGAATAAATTCAGGTCTTCGATTCAATCTTATCCTCCAAAAAGGATTTACTCCATTATCAATCAATAATTCCCCCAATCTTCCCGCCCTGTCGTACCACCACCTCAGACCCTTCAGCTACAAACACTGATACAGGCGTCATTTCTTTCAGTTCGGCAAATTCTGCCCCGTATAATGCGCCTGGGTCGAAGTCAATCCTGTGGTCCAGGACTTCATACACCTCCCAACGAGGGTGTTCTACCTGATACTCAATCGTCTGCTGAGCAGCGTACCTGCTGTAGCCCCAAAAATGCTCTGTGATGAACTCCGCTTCGCTGCCTTCGGCTAAGGGGGACGGCTGGATGGCCGTTTTTACTTCAAATTCATTCCACTTTCCGCGATGTTTCCATCCATAATTGATGAGTCGATGGTCATCTTTTTCCTCCCAGGCATGACGCATAGGCATGGTCTGGTAATGCTCCTTGTACAAGGTGTTGGCGACGAGGGTGATGGCTGCTTTGGGCACTATTTCTTTGATAAAAACGACGCCTCGCTTCCATTCTCCGCCATCCTGATAGCGGACATAGAAGCGTAAATTGACTTCTTCGAAGTTGACGTGAAAGGGCACTTTTAGCCCCAAAACTCGGGTATTGAGGAACATGAATCCTACCAAACTCACATAACAGCGGCCTCGCCAGAAGTCTAGTTCTGTGCCATATGGCACATGTGGCTCCAAGATCGATGGGTCGATCACATAGTTGGCCATGGCGAGCTTGCGCCATTCAGCGCGGAGGAAAGTCTTTTTGGGAGGCATGTTGGGTGTTAAATTTTGAATGATTGAATGCTTGTCCTGAGTCTATCGAAGGATTGAATTTTGAATGAAAGGCTTGATTCAATCACCCAGGTCATATTTTCATTTTAACTTTCATTTTAATTTTCATTTCGATTTATGCCCAGTGCTTCTTTGATTCTATCTGCAAAAACTCTGTGGGCCGCGGCGCTAGGATGCCCATCATGTGGCAAGAGGGTATACTTAGGATCATCAAAGTCGATTGCCAGGTCAATTGTTTCGATTTGATGGTTTTGGCAAAAACGCTGAAGGTTTTTTGCCTGCTTATCTTGGGTCATAATGCTGACCATGAGGCGAATGTTGTGTTGTTGGCAAAGATTGTGGAGAGCAGCCACGATCCCCTGGGTCACCTTGTGATTCCTTTTCCGACTAAATAGAGTAGCCAAATTATTGAAAATGCCCTCCACCTGATTCACAATGGCCAACTGACGCCTGAAGGGGAAGTGATCATACACTTCCAATGCCTTGACTCGGTGTGTCTGTAGTGAATCGCCTTCCATGCTGGCAAAGGTATATCCCCATTCTTCAAATGGAAATGCAAACTGCTGTTCTTTCCATAGGAAGCCTTCATTGAGCTCCAAAGCGAGTTGGAGCTGTTCGCGGTAGCGGCGAGAGAAGCTATTGCGCTCGTCGTGAAACCGAAGGTAATTGAGGATCAAAACAGATGGTCGGTGGCCTGCCTTGAGCTGCTCAATGGTCATGAGCAAGGCGGGTAAGGAGCCAAAGCCTGGTACAGCATAATTGGTCACAGCATAGTCCGTCTCTTGGTGCAATAAATACGGATAGGTGAGGCTGTCATCGATGCCCAGGCCATAGGTAAATGAGCATCCATGCATGTAAAGCTTTGGTGCTTCCTTGAGGGAAATAGATTTGTCAATATGCGTGATACGTGTCCCATCTATCCCATGCGTCACCTGGAAGGAAAGCGAGTCGTTTAGGGTGACATCATAATGCCCAGGATTCGGGTTCAGTCCATAAGATTGGCTGGGGAGTAAGCATCCTGCGGGATGTGCTTGAATTTTGTAATGATGTGGTATATAAGGCCCCAATCCTACCCATCGCAAAGCCAGTTCTAACACAGCCAAAAAAACAATTATTCTAAAGCCAAAAGATATGATTCTCATTATTACAGCTTTCACAAAGAGTCGGTTTTTTTCATTCTTTCAGCTTGGAAAATCTTTTGAAAAGTGAAAATAAATAAATATCTTTGGTTAAATAGGTTTTCGATATTCAAGACAATCTATTTTGACCTTCTCAATTTAGTCTATTTCTCTAAAGCCAGCCACTCCAATACTGCAATAAAGACTAAAACAGGAAAGCACCACCTGGTTTCCGGAATATGATATATATAAGATTTGATCATATTCATACAGTACCCACGCCTAGCATTTAGGCCAATCACAAACAAAATGTAATTCCTTGGTAGAAGCAACGTGCTTTTTATCATATAATTTTTGAGGAATTTATCACAGAAACATTGAAATGTCTCTTATTCTCCCTTATTAATTCTTCATTCACTCTGTCTCACTTCATCACTACCTAAATCTCTCACTTATGAAACGCATCCACCTCTTACTCGCGATTATTTTAGGAGGAATTGGGCTTTCTTCCAATGTCTTTGCGCAGTTGGCCCCAGAAAATCTTTCTGGAGACACCGTTTTCATCGATATGGTGGCGCTCGATCAGCCATTTATGTACAACCGAATGGGCGCAGCACAGCCTACAGGGATGATCTTCGCCCTTACAAGCGATGTAGAGGCCAAGCGTGGCAGTACCCTTGCACCAGGCAATGTACAACTCCGCAATGATAAGCGTCCCCGCCCCATTGTACTCCGCTGCAATAAGGGCGACATCCTGGTAATCAAGTTCACCAATTACCTTCGCCCTTATCGCGCCAATGACACGGTCCAATTTTACCCTAATTTCGGCACCCATCAAGGAGACGTAAACAGCATTTACCCTGCAACCCGCGAAGCAGGTGTCCATATCCTGGGCATGCAATTGGTGAATAGCATAGCAGATGATGCATCTAATGTGGGGAGCAATGCCAGCAGCCTGGCAAAACCCGGTGAGACCAAAACCTACACCTTATTTGCTGGGGAAGAAGGTGCATTCATCCTTCACAGCACAGCTGATGACCTAGGCGACGGCACGATCCGTGCAGGTCAAATCTCCAATGGCCTTTTTGGTTCACTCAATGTCCAGCCACCAACGGCTGAGTGGTACCGCTCGCAGGTGACTGCCGATGAGCTATATGCTGCTACCGATCACTGGATAAATGAGTATAATCAGAAAGTGGAAAAGCCTCAATCTGGCGATAAAGATTTTGAGAAGAAAACCCTCGCTTATCAGCTCAATGCGCCAGGATTTCCCATGATCAATTATGATGCAACGGATGCCAATGGCAAGCCTATCATCAAGATGTATGAGCAACTCCGCCCAAATGCACGAAGACTCGTGCATTCAGACCTGACAGCCATTATCGCTGGACCTGAGGATGGGTTTTTCCCATTAGGGATAAATGATCCAGCTTTCAGCAATGTGCCTGCACAGCCAAACCGTCGTCAGCCTTTCCGCGAATTTTCTATTCACTACCACGAAGCACCGTATGCTGTACAGTCTTTCCCTGTTTTTTATGACGAAAATCCAGATACCATTGCCAACGTTACCCAGACCCTTCAAGGTGGGGTAGACCAGTTTGCTATTAACTATGGAACAGGGGGCATCGGTGCGGAGATTTTTGCCAACAGAATCGGTGTCGGCCCTATGGCCAATTGTATTGACTGTATGTATGAGGAGTTTTTCCTCAGTGCCTGGGCCGTAGGAGATCCCGCCCAGGTGGTGGACATTCCCGCCAATGCAGCAGCAGACATCATGGAAAGAGAAAGAGAGAAAAAAGCCCTTCAAAGTGTCAATGAGACCCTCCAAGAGCAAATGTTGCGGGAAGCAGCCTTGCTTAATGGTGACCTAGAAGGTCCAGTAGCTTCTCAGGACAATACCATTGTCAGTGCTAGCAAAGCCTATTTTCCCGATGATCCTTCCAATGTCTATCACAGCTATATGAATGATCGGGTCAAATTCAGGATCAATCATACAGGCGCGGGCATCACCCATGTACATCATCAGCATGCCCACCAGTGGCTACATTCTCCTAACAGCGACAAAGGGCATTATCTCGATAGTCAGACGATAGATCCAGGTTCTAGCTATACCCTGGAGATCACCCATAATGGAAGTGGGAACCTCAATAAAACCGTCGGTGACCAGATTTTCCACTGCCACTTCTATCCCCACTTTGCCCAAGGCATGTGGTCTATGTGGCGGGTCCATGACGTACTGGAAACTGGTTCTGTCCTCGACAAAGCCAATCGGCCAGTAGAAGGAACTAGGGCCCTGCCCGATGCAGAGATCAAAACAGGCACCCCGATTCCTGGCCTTGTACCTATGCCTGGCCTAGCGATGGCGCCCATTCCTGGAAAAGTGGCCATCAAGGATGGACAGGCCGTTTTATTTAATGACAGCCGCAGCCCGGGTTACCCTTTCTATATTCCAGGTGTCGCTGGTCAACGTCCTCCTCACCCACCGATGGACTATGCCATAGGTCCTCGTTCTATTACCGATGAAAATGGCAATACGATCGACCTCGGTGAAGGAGCCATGTCAGGTGGTTTGCCTCGTAAAGTGACAATTGGCGGAACTGTCCCATTTGAAAACCACACCAAATATGATTGGACAAAGATCACCGATTCACTGAAGATCGTCGCCTTGCCAGAAGATGGGACGTATTATGAAAAACTAGCGATGAAAGCACATGCTACGCGGACCCATCAGACACTTACCCCTAGTGGAAGGGTTTCTAACTTTACCCTAAACGGACTTCCTCCTGCTCCAGGTGCACCCTACGCAGACCCTGCCATTGACGCCAATGGTATTGCCGTAGGCAAAGTAAGACGCTATAAAGCGGCCAATATCCAAATAGACGCCGTCCTCAATAAGGAAGGCTGGCACTATCCTCAGCAGCGCCCTATCGTCCTTTGGGGAGATGTAGCTTCCACTGTCGCAGGCGACCGCCCACCGCAGCCCTTCTTCTTCCGCGCCAATTCTGGCGAGTACATCGAATATTGGCACACCAACCTAGTGCCTGAATATTATGAGCTGGATGACTTCCAGGTCAGGACACCTACTGACGTGATTGGGCAGCATATTCACCTCGTGAAGTTCGATGTGACGTCTTCTGATGGAGCCGCCAACGGCTGGAACTATGAAGATGGAAGCCTTTCGTCTAAAACCGTGCGCGACCAGATCGAGCAGATAAATAAAGGCGACTACCTCAGTCCCCCGCTCAATACAGGCTATACAGGTTCAATTGTAAGCCGCGCTGAGAGGACCAATCGCAGAGGACAGTATCTCTATAAAAAAGATACGACCTTGGTCCCTTATAACCCCCTTCCTGTGTGGGGAAAAGCGCCCAAAAATCAAGACTGGACAGGGGCTCAGACGACCATTCAGCGCTGGTATTCAGACCCATTATTTGACAATGAAGGCAATGATCGCACCTTGCGTACCGTCTTTACCCATGATCACTTTGGCCCTTCTACCCACCAGCAGATAGGTCTTTATGCGGGTCTTTTGATCGAACCCAATGGCTCTACCTGGAAAAACCCCGAAAATGGGTCTCTCCTTGGGTTTGCGGAATTGGATACCACCCGAAATGTGCCCACAACTTATCGCGTAGATCCTGCGACAGGTGTCCCTACTGCAACCGCTACGATGCCTGTAAGTGATGGAGGTCCTACCAACTGGCAAGCTATCATCGAAACACTAGACAAAAGCGATAGCTATCGTGAATTCATGTTCGAGTTCCAAGACAATCAGCAAGCCTATACCAAGGATAGCCGCGCAGAGCCAGACCTTTATCCCGAGTATTTTTATGGAACCAATAAGGGAACCAATTTTAGAGATAGTGTCAACAATAGCTATCGCGGATGGATCGACCATGAGCATGTCATTAATCCTCCGCCTGCGCAAGCTGGGCAATTTGTGACGCCAGAACTGGTCTCGACCGGTAACAGAGGCTCACTCTCTACCAACTATCGGAATGCGCCGCTTCCGCTTCGCGTGCAAGGCGCACGCCAGCGTTCTCGTGCAGGCGATTTGGCCTTTGTCTTCAGTTCGCTACCGACAAGAGGGATCGCTTCCCTCAACTCACAACCTACGCCAGGCTATATTGCCAAGGGCAAAAATAAGTTTACCTGGCCCGTCCAGCCGATCTCGTCAGGCATGCTTGGCGGAGACCCTTATACGCCGCTGGCACGTGCCTACAATGGGGACAAGATTCAAGTCCGGACCTTGGTAGGCTCTCACGTGAATCCGCATTTCTTTAATATTCATGGAGTAAAATGGCTATTTGAGCCAAGTTTTGAGAATTCAGGCTGGCGTTCAACCCAGATGATGAGTATCTCGGAGCACTTCGAAATGAATTTCCGCCTGCCCAATGCCGAAGGCAATGGGGATGGGATCACCGATTACCTCTATAAGACCAGTGCCGACATGACAGGCATGCAGAACGGTATGTGGGGACTCATGCGCTCGTATGATTCTACCCAGAACAATCTGCAACCATTACCCAATAACCCGATCTCCAGAATAGACGACGCACGCAGAAATCCTGCCCAAGCACAAAACTGTGGGTGCCCAGCAGATGCGCGTGTTCGCGAATATGATGTGACTGCCATTTCGATCGATAAGCATGATATTCTGGGTAAAAATTGGGGAAAACTCCTTTACAACCAGACATTCAGGAATTTTGATTCGAAGGCGATCATCTTCCTCCGCACCGAAGATGTACATGCTTTCATGCATGAGCCTGGATTTGAACCAGAACCATTGGTTCTTCGTGCAGCCGCTGGTGAATGTATCAAAGTGACCCTTTGGAATGACATCACCGATAAGTTTGTAGCTAATTCCTCTGCTGTAGGATTTTCCACCTCTTCCAATAACCAGTCAGGCTTCCCGTATACGACCTCCTATATCGTAGGCTTACACCCCGAATTGCTTTCCTATGACGTCAGTAAATATGATGGAAGCAATGTAGGGGTAAATGAACCAGGCAAGCAGACCCTTCCTCAAGGGGATGGTTCTGTGACTTATGAATGGTATGCAGGTCAATGGGTTGAGACAAGTGAAGGCGGATATGCGGCCCAGCCTGTTGAATTTGGTTCTTGCTTGCTTACCCCTCCTGATCCGCTATTGCAATATGTAGCAGGACTATTTGGGGCGGTGATTGTAGAGCCAGCAGGTACGTATTGGGTAGAGGATAAAAATGAATTTACCTCCTATACTTCTGCCAATGTCTACGAAAGTGAAGCTGCGTTTAAGAATGGTGCGAAGCCGATGTTCCGTGAATTTGTCATGATCTTCCAGGACAATTTAGACCTACTCGCAGAGCCGATCGGTGATCACACGGGAGCCATCGCTTCTGCAGGACTGAATTATAAATCAGCTCCGCTAGGCAGCCGCCTGTTCAAAGATCCAGAAGGGGACATCAACTTCAACCAAGTAGACGTTTCAGCCATTACTTCCAACCTCACTATCCTCAATGAACCTGCTACGCCTACCTTCGCTGCTACGGCTGGTACGCCTATCCGCTTCCGCCTCCTCCATCCAGGAGGATCAGGAGATGGCATCAACTTCATCCTTCACGGCCACAACTGGCAGGAAGAGCCTTATACCGATGGTTCTACCAAACTAGGCAACAACGAGCTTTCCCAGTGGCTGGGCTATCGCGGGCAATTGGGTTCGCTGAATGCATTTGATTTATTGATCAATAGTGCCGGAGGCAAATTTGGCGTGGCGGGAGACTATCTCTACCGCGATTATAGAAATGCACCATTCCAGAATGGCACCTGGGGCCTCTTCCGCGTTACCAGCGGAAAAGATGCGCCGATCATCACAAGCATCGACGACGATCCTGTGAAGAATACCTTCTGGGGAACCAATACAGTAGATCCCAATACAGGCTTCTATGCGACCAAAGTAAGCCTGATGAATGGAAGTGTGGAAGTCGCCAGTGCCGATGTGGATCAAGCCAATGGCACTTGGTTTATGCCAGATGTGAATATCCCTGCGGGACAACCGCTTACCATCACTTCGACCCTCAGAGACGGCAGTCAAGGCGGCAGCCGCACCTATTCGGTAGAGGAGCTAGAAGCCCTCGGCGAACTTCCAGAACGTGTCATCATGGCGCCTATCGTCCGTCCCGCTGCCAAGCAAGTTGAACCCGGTGAAAACAATAGTCGCGGCCAGAGCAGAGGCAGAGCGCCCAAGCGGACTCCTGGCCATAATACGAGAATCAATCGAAAGTAAATCGATGATGGACTGACTGATCAAAGGGTTTGGCCACGGCCAAACCCTTTTTAAAAAAGTCATTTCGACGACCGAAGTGAAGAGAAATCTATACTTTAGTCTGCGTAAAAGCCGTATTGACTAAACCATATAAGGCATATAAGAACATATAAGAAAATGCCCTATTTTGACCTTAAATGCCCTTAAATGTCTTATATGGTTCAATAAATGTCCTAGGAGTAAACAGGCAACCTATCAAGGCTAAAATCTAACAACCCTCTTTCTAATAGCATTACCCTTATCAATTTTGATTTATTCTTAAGTGAAGGATTTAAGCATTTTCTTTTCTCTAAGGTATTCAATAGGTGTTTTCTTGCTCACATGGTTCTCCCTGCCATTTTTCACACTGGCACAACCATCATCAGATACGCCATCACCTAATACCCAAACCGTCATCGACGAAGGCATTCAAATTGCCTTCAGCATGATACATGTGGACAGCACAAAGACGCCTGGCGTCTTCTTTGAAGGCGACGACATCCTCTTTCGATTTGAGATCACAGATACCCTCACCGGGCAAGGCATCTCAGGTGCAGCCCCTGCGGCATGGATGGAGCCTGGCACTAGCGCAGATGCAACAGAATGTAAGCAGAAAATAAGCGCTTTTGTAGGAGGTAGCATCTTCAGCCGTGCGGAGTTAGACCTCAATGTCTACTATGTGCTTGTCATGAATGATGATGCCACCATTACCGTCGTAGATCCCTTGTTCGGATTTGGAGGAACTCAATTGCTGGCGCTGATCGGGCTGGAAAGCCCAGGGATGGATTGGGCAAAAGGGAAAAAACAAGAAAAAATCTTTGTGAGCCTTCCTTTAGTGGGGAAAGTCGCTGTGATCAACACCTTCAACTGGAAAGTGATGGAGTACATCCCACTCAACGCAGAGCCCTACTCCACGACGATTCAGCCAGACGGGGCTTATTTGTGGGTCGATTTCACGTCGAATAAAATTGAAGGCTTCTCAGGCGTAGCAGTCATTGGCACGGACAATCACCTACTCAAGAAGACCATACAAACGGGTGCTGGCGCACACGAGGTTGTCATCACCGATGACAACCGCTATGCCTGTATCACCAATGCCGATGCCCAAACGGTCTCAGTCATCGACGTAGCTACGCTCCAAAAAGTCAAAGACATTTCGCTTGATGAGAAGCCCGTTTCGATGACTTGGTCATCTTTGGCAAAGGCAGTGTATGTAGCGGCAGCCAGTGGCAAAATCTGGGTCATCGACCCTGAGCGGCAAAAGGTCATCACTATGGTTCAGGCACGAGCAGGCCTCAGTCAGCTCAGTTTTGAGCCCACGGGTCGTTTGGCATTTATCGTAAATACCCCACAAAGCCTCATACAAATCCTCGACGCTGCGAGCAACCGCATCGTACAGACAGGAGACATGGAGCCTGAGCCTGACCAGGTAATGTTCTCAGATGAGATTGCTTATGTACGCCACAAAGCCAGCGAACAAATCCTCATGATCCCCTTGGATCAGGTAGGACAAGAAGGCCAACGCTTGCAGGCAGCAGACTTTCCGGGCGGACAACATCCCGCTGGCAAGTGTGACATGCCTAGCCTGGCACCTGGCATGGTCCAGGCACCTGGCGGCAGCGCCATGCTCCTCGCCAACCCGATGGACAAAGCCATTTTCTACTACATGGAAGGCATGGCTGCCCCCATGGGGAGCTTCTCCAATTATAATCGGACGCCGAGAGCCGTAGAGGTCATCGACCGTAGCTTGGAAGAACGCGCCACAGGCGTGTATGAGACAGTAGCCAAGATTCGTGGCTATGGTGAGTATGATATCGCTGTCTTTTTGGATGTCCCTAGAGTCACACATTGCTTTGAAGCTTTTGTGCAAATAGATGAAGACAAAGAGATCGAGCGGAAAAGGGAAAAGATCGGCAACGTCGCCGTCGAACATTTAACCTCCACCTCATCCCTTAAAGCCAATAAAAAACATCAACTCCGCTTTCGTTTGATAGACCCCTTTACCAAAGAACCCTTGGTAGGACTCACAGATGTAGCAGTCCGTGGAACCTCTCCCAGCAATTGGTTTTTTGAGGAAGTGGCTGACGAGCAAACGGAAGAAGGGGTCTATACCTGTGAAGTAGAATTGCCTGATACAGGCATTTATTATATCTATGTAGGGTGCCCGTCCAAAGGACTGGCATTTAACAATCCTCAGTATTTGGTACTGAGGGGAATTTAGGGAGAGAAGGGAGCAGAGAAAAGAGAGAAGGGAAATGAAGGTTTTTTATCCCTGTTCTCTATTCTCTTAGCAAAGCGGTCTCTATTCCATATAAATCTTTCAAAATTGAATCTGACATGAACTCACTCAAACATACCTTTCTTTTGGCAGTGGCCATGATCTGGCTCGGAAACATAGCCCTTGGGCAGAAGTCCTGCTGTGAGCCTGGCAACGCAGAGACCAGCGTCAAAATTGGCGATGTCACCATCTCCGATGTGAGCCTCCTGAATCAGGAGGGCGAAACGGTCAAGTTCCATGAACTTGTCAAGGACAAAGTCGTGGCGATGAACTTCATCTTTACGACCTGTAAGACAATCTGTCCACCCATGGGCGCCAATTTTGCCCAGTTGAAGAAACGCATGGAAGACCATGTCGGAAAAGACTTGGCGATGATTTCTATTAGCATAGATCCTCAAAATGACACCCCAGAACGCCTCAAAGCCTGGAGTGAGAACTTCTCCGCCGGGCCAGGCTGGACGCTCTTGACGGGCGATAAAGCCACCGTCGATCAGCTCCTCAAAGACCTCAAGGTCTTTACGCCCTTGAAGGAAGAGCATGCGCCCATCATCCTCATGGGCAAGGAATCTGGAGGCGACTGGATTCGCACCAATGGCCTTGCAGCGCCTGACAAACTGGCTTCCCAGCTCGAAAAATATTTTGCCGTGGAAGAGCCGCTTGACGCAAAAGGCCGGCAAGACCAATCCTATTTCACAGATACCTACCTCGTCAATCAACATGGGGAGTCTTTTCGCCTCTATTCTGACCTGATGCGTGGAAAGGTCGTCGTAATCAATCCGTTTTTTGCGGAATGCCCTGGTTCGTGCCCAGCGATGCACACGACGTTGAAGGAGGTGCAGCGTCATCTCGGGGAGAAGATGGGCAAAGAAGTGGTCATTTTGTCAATCACAGTAGATCCCCTCACAGATACCCCTGAGAAGCTAGCTACTTACGCTGAACAGTTTGAAGCAGGTGCAGGCTGGCATTTCCTATCGGGGAAAGTGCAGAATGTACAGGTGGTATTGAAAAAATTGGGTAAATATGTAGAAAATCGAGAAGCCCATGACACCATCTTTTTGATGGGAAATATGGATACAGGCCTATGGAAAAAGGCCAATGGGCTGGCTGCGCCTGGGGATATCATTGAGGTATTGAACTCGGTGATCGAAGATAAACTGTAGGGGGAATTTCTCGCATGGTATGAGCTATCTACAAGGGTGTCATCTGACGCTGGCGAGGAATGCTATAGGCCGTTGGGAACAAATGAAAATGAAAGTTAAAATGAAAATGAAAAAACCAACAGCAAAGCTGTTGAGAAAAAAGGCGGCTTTTTATCAGAGCAAAGTATAAATACGAAACAAAAAATACTCCCTTGAACCTAAAACTCAGAACCCTGAACTTTCTTCTCCTCCTCCTCTGCCTTAGCTTCGCAGTGGAGATGGACCTCTCGCCAGCGGAAGCGGCGGGAAAGAAGCTGTATATGACGGGCAAAGGAGCATCAGACCAGCCGGTAACGGCATTGATGTCGGGGGTTTCGGTACCTGCTACGGTGATGCCTTGTGTGAACTGTCATGGGAAGAAGGGATTGGGGCAAAGTGGCGGGGAAATGGCTCCGCCGAATATCACTTGGAAAGCACTGAGTCATGCCACCGAATCAGCAGATAGGCAGCGCCCATCTTACACAGAAAAAACGCTCAAACGCGCCATCACGATGGGACTCAACCCTGACGGAGAAGCCCTGAAACAAGTAATGCCGCGCTACCAAATGACGATGGAGGATATGACTAATTTATTAGCGTATTTGAAGCAATTATAACATGAAGGAGGAATTATGAAGAAGATGATTCGCATCATACATGACATGAAGGATTTAGCGCCGTTAGTCGGTGGAAACGGGAACTACGTGCGTGCTGACCTTCTTGGAGAGACGGACCTCCCAGCACACATTTTTTCGGGTGAAACAAGCATATATGCCTTGCGGAGTCAGGCCGAAGGAGGCGCTTATCTGGGCAGCCTTGCTACTCGTCATGAAGCGCTTGTACAGGCTGCAGCATCTTTCAACCTAATCGAATTGGAAGGAGAACGGGACCTGGTGCCATTTGTCTTGAAGCATATTTCGCCTGCTCAGCGGCTGATTTCATGGCATGGAGCTGCTAGCAAGCTAGAGGCCCTTTCAGCGCGCTTGGCGCGCTACCGTCAGGTCCCAGCGGCCTATTATCAGTTGGTACCTTTTGCTACCCGATCAGGGGACGAGATTCCTCCTTTAGCCTTATTATCTCAACAATCTTCTCCTAAAGACCTCATCACTTATGCCGCAGGACCTATCGGTCGCTGGACGCAGATAGTGGCCGCTTTTTTAGGCGCGCCAATGGTTTATTTTGTGGAAGAATCAACCCCTGCAGAAACATTTTTCACCCATACCCAACTCGTCTCAGACTACCATTTACCCAATACTTACCCCATCAAACAGTTATTTGGGATTGTGGGGAATCCTATTTTCCGTTCGCTTTCTCCTCGACTCCACAACCATGCCTACCGCCAACTGGGCTTGCCCTATTTGTATTTGCCTATGCAGGTAGAAGTCTTTGCAGATTTTTGGAAAATGATCAAAAGTAACCAGGCAAGCTCGCTATTGGGCCTGGAGTTTTGCGGTTTCACGACCGTTTCCCCCATGAAAGAAATGGCATTCCAAACTGCTGACACTTGTCACAATGACCACGTCTTGGCTTCTCAGGCTAGCAATCTGTTGGTGAAAAGAGGGCAGAAATGGTTGGCAAGCTCAACAGATGATTTTGGACTAAAAAAAGCATTAGAAGACGCAGAAATAGCCATATCAGGGTTAAAAGTAGCAATTGTCGGATGTGGAGGGGCAGGCAGGACAATGGCTGCCTATCTGAAAGCAAATGGTGCCCAAGTCACCCTGGTGAATCGCTCACTCAAGCGCGGACAGTTTGCAGCTCAACAATTAGTCCTTCCTTTTACCCTAAAAAAGGCCTTTTCCCCTGGCACCTACCAATTGGTGATCAACGCAACTCCGCTGGGCAAGCGGCCAAACCAACTCGCTTTTGACCCTAATTTAATGCCTTCAAATGGCATTGTCATTGACATGTCTTACGCGCCTCATGAAACACAGATGATTCGCATGGCGCGCCTGCGAGGGCTAAAAGCTATTGATGGCCGTCAGATGCTCCAGTATCAAGTGGCGCAGCAGTTTCAGGAGATGACGGGGGAGGCGGAACGTTCGAGTGTTCGATTGTTCGAGGGTTCGAGTGTTGAGCCTGCTCCTAAAACTCCTGTTTAAAGGAGTTTTGCCTGATTGCGAAAAGAGAAAAAGTAAAAGTTGACTTTCCAGAACAGCCGCATTAAAGATTAAAGTAAAAATAACTAACAAGAATTTACAAAGTACAAAGTAAACCCTCAGACCCTCAAACAATCAGACAATCAAACTCTCTTCCAATGAATTACACTAAAACAGAAGACTTACTGGGCACAGTAGATGGCCCGCTTGAGATAGACTTCACCCCTTACCTGGGCGATTGGATAAACACCAATCCAGAGACGGGATTGGCAAAAAAACTGTCTTTGGGAGTAAGGAATGGCACCCTCTATTTAACAGCCTATGGGGTGGGCAAAGATGGCCTTATCGAATGGGGGGAATCGCCATGCATCCCTTTTACCGACGCTGTAAACTCGTCGACAGTTCTCGCTTTTAGGACCGAATATGACTTTGAAACCATGAAAATTCAGATGGTATCTAATGTCAAGCGAGGTACGCTGGTCTTGCAGTTATACACCACCTTCAAAGACGGAAGCCCTCGTTTCAACTATTACAACCGTGAATTCTTCGCGCCAGCGGGATGAGAGACCGCTCGGGCTTCGCCCTTGCTGTCAGATCGTTCGCTGTCGCTCACTGTCAGACCGCTGCGCTATCAGACCGCTCGGCTTGAAGACTCGCCTCGCTGTCAGACAAGAGACTTGCTTGCCTTTAGTCTGACAGCGAGTCTTCGAGCGATCTCGTAGCGAAGGCTGAGCTTGTCGAAGCCTGAGCGGTCTGACAGTGAGGCCCAGAGGCCGAACAATCTGACAGCGAAGCGCTCTCTCTTCATTATTAATTTTTCATTCTTAATTCTCCATTCTCTTCTCTATGTCTCAACCACACGACTTCGGATATTTGCCAGGCACCTGGCGAAACACCAATAAACTCACCAAAGGCATCATCACCTTTACGCTTGAAGCAGCAGATAATCAACTAATGCTCACTCTTCAAGGAGCAGCAGGCGGCTACTTTTCTCCTGAGATGGGCACTGTCGAGATGCAATGCTTTCACGCGGCTCCCGACAGTTCCAAGGTGATTGGATTCTTCAGTGCGCTTCAGGATGCTGATCAGGAACTCAAACTTGCCTGCAACCTCAATAAAGGCTTGATCATCATTGCCACTTATATCACTGTCGGCAGCACTTCTTTTTTCATCCGTGAATTTTTCCACAAAATATCATGAGGCCACAATCACCTAACTCCTATCAACAAGCATTAGTAGCCAAGGCACGAGAAATCGCCCAAGCCCGCCTTGCGGCGCGGGCAGATCATCACGATCGTGAGATGGTTTTTCCGAAAGAGAGTCTTCAAGACCTCTCTGAAGCAGGCTTGACAGCCAGCCTGGTAGACAAGGCCTTTGGCGGTCTTGGGCTAGGTCACCACCGAGGAGACATTCTCACTCACTGGCTGATTGTCAAAGAAATCGCCAAGGCTGATATGGCCCTGGCGCGCTGCTTTGAGGGCCATGCCAATGCCATGCTGCTCATCGACTGTATCGCCGACGATGCCCAAAAGGCCCGTTGGTTTGAGGGGGTTGTGAACCATGGGCATAACTGGGCTGTGTGGAGCGGCGAGCCACAAGTCGTAAAGCCTGGCCAAAAGCAACGCTTTGGCACGTATGTGAAGGAAACGACGGACGGCTATTATGTGGATGGGAGCAAAGTATTTTGCTCCAGTGCACCGGGTGCCGACTGGGCGATCTTGATGGTCAGTACCAAAGGCCCTGGCGGCGCACGGCATGCCACATCAGCCCAAGACCTGATCATGCTCGCTTGTGACCTTCGTGATCCGTCCGTCACGGTCGACGACTCATGGTGGGACCCGATGGGCATGAAAGGTTCTGTGAGCTATCTGGTACGCTTTGAAGAGACTTTTATTCCCAAAGAAAACCTAATCGGCACCCCCGGCCAATACCTGCATGAAGACTGGCAGACGCGCTTTACGCCCCAATATACAGCCACTTTTCTGGGAGGCGCAGAAGCTGCCTATGAATACGCCTTAGCCTATATCCAGAAACAGCAATCTCAGCAAGACCCTTATGTTCAGCATCGAATCGGTAAGATGGCCATCCACCTCGAAACATGCCGTATGTGGCTGGCACGCACCGCACACCTGTGGGAAACAGGTGAGATCCAGGAAGCCAAACTGGCCGGCAATAGCACTCGCTACCTCGTCGAGCAATTGACGATGGAAGTGGTCAATCATGCCATTCACATTTGTGGGGCACGCAGCTTGATCCGCCCCAGTGCATTGGAACGCATCTACCGCGATCTCTCCTTTTATGTCCGTCATGACAATGATGACCAGGTCCTGGCGATGGTAGGAAAAGCGAACCTGGGCGTAGCTCACGATGCTTCTTTCTTTCATGCAGGGAAGGAAGACCGCTCGGCCCGAGGACGGGCCTCGCTATGAACCCCGTTTCCCGTAGGGTCACGATATATCGTGACCCTACGGGAAACGGGACTCGCTGTCAGACAAAGAGACAAAAAGAAATGCCTTTAACCCTTCGGCAAGCGTTCGACTGAGCTCACGCCGAAGTCTCAGGACAAGTCTGACAGCGAAGGCGAGTCTTCGAGCCGAGCGGTCTCTTGTCTGACAGTGAGCGCAGCGAACGATCTGACAGCGAGGGCTGAGTCTTCGAAGCCCGAGCGGTCTCTTGTCTGACAGTGAGCGCAGCGAACGATCTGACAGCGAGGGCTGAGTCTTCGAAGCCCGAGCGGTCTCTCGTCTGACAGTGAGCGCAGCGAACGATCTGACAGCGAGGGCTGAGTCTTCGAAGCCCGAGCGGTCTCTTGTCTGACAGTGAGCGCAGCGAACGATCTGACAGCGAGGGCTGAGTCTTCGAAGCCCGAGCGGTCTCTCGTCTGACAGTGAGCGCAGCGAACGATCTGACAGCGAGGGCTGAGTCTTCGAAGCCCGAGCGGTCTCTTTCATTCTCCATTATTCATTCTTAATTCTCCATTATTCATTCTCCTCACCTCCTCATGCTTACCTCACTTCGAAAAATACCGATAACCATTTGGGGCCTTGCCTTTGGCTATTTTGCTTTCTATGTGCCATATGGCGCCTTGACCAAGGCCCTATCGCGTGGGCTTGTCCCAGGCGTAGAAGGGCCCATTTCAGGCTTTGAAATGCTACCAACCGTGGTCATAGGGACCTTTTTTGCCCTTGTCATCATTCTGTCCATTATGGGTTGGTGGAAATATGCGAGCCACCATAAAGTCCTTGGGGTCAATATCCCATTTGTCAGTAACCGATGGACCCTTTTTTCTGGGCTCGGCACGGCCTTTATTATCATGACCACTACGCTGGCCTATAGCTTTACAGGAATTTCGATTGTATTTGCGGCCCTGCTCATGCGCGGCGGGGTATTGCTATTGGCTCCTGTAGTAGATCTGGTTTTTGGGCGAAAGGTGCACTGGTATTCGTGGATAGCGCTGGGGCTGAGTTTATTGGCGTTACTGCTGATATTCGCGGAAAAAGGAGGCTATCAGTTGACGATTGTTGCAGGCTTAAACATTGCCTTTTACCTCTCAGGCTATATTTTTCGCTTGCAATACATGACCCATATCGCCAAGTCCAAGGACCGTGAAACCAACTACCGTTTCTTTGTGGAAGAAATGCTGGTTGCCATGGCAGCTATCGTCCTGATTCCCGCCATCCTGGCCCTGATAGGCTATGGGAATATCATGCAAGACCTGCAAACGGGTTTTGTGACATTCTTAGCGACACCTATAGCCCTTCCAGCCCTTGGGATCGGTGCTTTATATGCCTGTCTGTACATCTTTGGGACAAGGATTTATTTGAATAAAAGGGAAAACACTTTTTGCATTCCCATCAACCGCTGTGCGAGTTTGCTTGCGGGCGTGGTGGCTTCCTTGTTATTAGGCCTAATCATCGGCGAAAGCTTTGTCTCCTCAGCCCAGTTGTTTAGCGCTAGTATCCTTGTTTTAGCGATTTGCTTTCTGAGTTTCCCTGTTTTTCAGCAGTATTTTGGATGGGGAAAAATGGGCAGCCTTGCCGCAGCTCCCAAAGCGGTATACCTCTTTGTATGCCCAGGCAATACGGGCCGCTCACCGATGGCCCAGGCCATCTGCGAGTCACAACTCACAGCTCAGTTACATCAGCGAGGCATCAATATCGACAAAGCAGGCATCCAGGTGGTCAGTGCAGGCATTTCCCCCAAGGAAGGCACCCCTCTGAGTCAGGATGCCCATGATGCATTGGTAGAATTGGGCGTGAAGCCGCCAATTCACTTTTCCCAGCAACTCACGACTCAACAAATAAGAACAGCCAATAAAATTTTCTGTATGTCAGAAGCCCACCGTACAGAAATCATTCGAAGATACCCCCCTGCCATTCTTAAAACTTTTTGCCTGGATCCAGCATCTGACGTCCCCAACCCACACGGCAAAGGCGTTGCGGCCTATGTCGCCTGCGGAAAGCGGATGCAAGAACTGGTCAGTAAGGCGATGGAGGCAAAATTAATACAGGTCTGAGTGTCTGATAGTCTGATTGTCTGAACGTAATGCTTATGCTAATCAGACATCCAGACTATCAGACGTTCAGACACTCAAACGTTCAGACATGTCTTTTCTCAGATTTCATTGGAGTATGTCAGCTGCGGGAGATCACTTACGTGGTTCTAAGGCTCGATCTGCTGTTTCGGGCGTGCCTGATATGGCAGCACATGTGGCGTTTTGTCGGCAAGCCGCTGATAGCGGGATAGAGCACCTGTTGACGGCCTTTGGCTTTCACAGAGCAGATCCCGTGGCCTTGGCCGCAGCGCTTGGTCCTCAGACCGATAAGGTCAGCTTCCTAGTCGCGACGCGCTCTGGCGTCGCTTCTCCTACCCTATTCGCCCAGCAAATCAACTCAATCTCCACTGTGGCAGGGGGCAGAGTCTGTATGAATATGGTGGCAGGTCATTCGCCGAAGGAGTTTTTGTATTATGGCGATACATTGCCCGCAGATGAACGCTACGATCGCACGGATGAGTTCATGACCATTTTGCGGGCCTTCTGGGCGGGGAATGGGCCGGTGAATTTTTCGGGCAAATATTACGACATTGTAGATGGACAGCTCAATACGCCTTTTGTTTCCCCTACCCAAACGCGCCCTGAAATCTACCTAGGTGGCAAATCCGCCCGAGCCATAGAACTCGCAGCCAAACACGCCGACTGCTTGCTCACTTTCCCAGAAGCCCCTGAAACATTGGCACCCAAAATTCAGCCACTTTTAGCCCAAAACACCGCTGTTGGCCTGATCGTCTCCATCATCGCTAGGGAGACTCGAGAAGAAGCCATTGAGGCTGCCTATGAACTCATACGCCCTTTGGGCGAATCCTCCATCAAAGCCCACCAAGACTTCGCCAAAGGCTCTGTCTCAGAAGCGTTTAACCAGACTTTGGCCTTGGGAGAAAAACCAGAACACTGGCTCACCCCATGGCTGTGGACAGGCGCAGTTCCCTATCTGGGTCCTACGGGGATCAGCATAGTAGGCAGTTATGACGAAGTCACAGATGCCTTTCTAGCTTTTCAGGAAATCGGCGTGACAGAGTTTTTGCTGAAAGGTTGGCCTGACATGGACGAGATGAGGATTTTTGGGGAGCATGTCTTGCCGAATGTAAGAAGAAAAGAAAATGGAGAATTGAGAATGGAAAATGAATAATTATTCTACCATTTCCCCCTCCTTGAACCCTGAACATAAAACCTAGAACCTAGAACTAACCCTTCCCTTATGATACAATTTCATTGGCGACTATTACAAGGAGGCGAACCGCGAAATGTAAGCCGTTCGCGCCAACTCGAACTGGACAGCGTAGCTCGTCCAGATGTCAAGGCTCAGGCCGAGTTTTGTGCCAATGCAGAAGCTGCGGGCATGGAAGCCATGCTGACAGATATCAGCTATGGGAAGCCCGATCCCTTGATGCTAGCCAGTAGCATCGTGCCATTTACAGAGTCCATCAAGTTTTTGGTGGCCATCCGATCGGGCATGATCTCCCCTACTTATTTTGTCCAGCAAGTCAACACCTTCTCTGCCTTCACCAACGGGCGTATCCTGCTCAATATCGTCGCAGGTCACTCTCCCAAGGAGCAGGGCTACTATGGAGACTTTCTACCCCATGACGAGCGCTATGCGCGTACAGAGGAGTTTCTGGCCGTTTGTCACGCCTTTTGGCGAGGGGATGGCCCCGTGAACTTTGACGGGAACTATTACAAGATTGTAGATGGACAAATACGCACTCCCTTTGTATCTCCAGACCGAAACCATCCTTACCTATTTGTTGCGGGAGGATCTGAGGCTTCCCGTCGCGTAGCGATCACCCAAGGAGACTGCTGGATGCGGCTACCAGACACCCCTGAGCGGATCAAGGAAGACGCCCAGCCTGTCTTACAGGCTGGTAAAGAAGTAGGTCTCCGACTGTCCATCATCGCACGAGACACCAAAGAAGAAGCCGTCACAGCAGCCTATAAATTGGTCGAAGGCGTCGATGTAAACCTGAATGAAAAAGGAAAAGAGAAGAACTTTGTTAAGGGTTCGGACTCTGTCATGATGATGAAAATGTATGAGACGGCACGTAGCAAAGAATGGCTCACCCCATGGCTGTGGACAGGGGCCGTACGCACCTTTGGTGCGCCCACCATCGCCATGGTAGGCACCCCCGAAGAGATCTCTGATGCCATCATGGAATACCGCGAAGCGGGTATCACCCAGTATATATTCTCTGGCTGGCCCAAGGAAGAAGAGATGATTTATTTTGGCAAAAAAGTACTCCCCCTGGTTCGAGAGAAGGAAAAGAAGCGCGCCCAGGAATTAATGTTGAATGAGTGAATGTTGAATTTTGAATAAAAATTGACTGTCAGTCATTCGACCATTTTCTCATTTATTCATTTACTCATCTACTCATTTCCTTCTATCATTCTATCATTCTATCATTCAAAACTACGTGCGCATCCTCTTCACCTCCTACCACAAATACCCTGGCCGCCTACATGGCGTTGCCGCTCATTGTGTCCACGATTACCTCGTCAAAGGACTTGCCGAATTAGGACACGAGGTCTACTATAAACTCAAAGAAAACCCTATAGGTCTATTGCCTGAGGGCGTGCATTTTACCTCACTCATGCCTTCAGGCGTAGACCTTATTCATCTGAATGACGGCCCTGTAGACGGGGTTCCAGAGACGGATCACCCTTGGGTCAGAATTCTGCATTCAGACTTGCGGATTCAAGGCAAAAGCCTTGATATGGCAGTAGACAACTGGATTTATGTCTCCCAGACACTCGCCACACTTTATGGCTCGGATCGGTATGTCTATAATGGCATCGATCCAGATGAGTTTATTTATTCTGAGACAAAAGACGATTATTTCTTTTTTATTGTAGGAGGAATCAATCGAGCGGAAAAAAAGGGACTTGACATCGCCTTGGCGATCGCCAAGCAAACAGGCATACGCCTGCTTGTAGCAGGAAGTAGCGATGACCCTGCAGCTTTGCAGATATTTGGCGATCGCTGCAAAGCCCATGGCGCGACCTTCGTCGGCCAAGTGTCCGGCACCCAAAAAGCGGAGCTTTTTGCAGGCGCTAAAGCCGTACTTTTCCCTTCTCAGTACAATGAAGCTTGTCCTCTAGTCCTTGCAGAGTCCCTCATGTCGGGTACCCCTATTATCACCAGTGCCAATGGCGCTATGCCAGAACTGATGGAGGCATCTGTGGGCTGTGTATGTGACACGATAGACGACTATGTCCGAGCTATTGACCTGGTTGAGGACATTCATCCCCATGCCTGTCGCGCTCTGGCGATGGAGCGCTTCCACTACCTCAACATGGCCAAAGGCTATCTGGCACAGTATAGACAGGAGATAGCAGATTCAAGGGTTCACCTATAGAATTTATAATCAATAATCTATCAATTAGTAATTTCTTCATGTCTTTCATCTCAACTGCTACCCTGCAATTCCCTTATTTTGACCATCAACTCGGTCACCCTGATTGGCGGGGCAAAAAAGTCCTCGACTTTGGGGGAAATGTGGGCAATATCCTCGGCGACCCCAAGTGTACCATTGACCACGACCATTACTGGTCCCTAGATGTATCCCGAGATGCCATTGAGGAAGGGAAGAGGCGCCACCCAGCGGCGCATTTTGTGTTTTATGACCGCTATAATTTTTCCTTTAACCCTACAGGTATTCGGGATCTTCCTATTCCCGATTTAGGGGAAAGGTTTGATTATATCATCTCTTACTCTATTTTTTCCCACACAGGGAAAAAGGAATTGCTGGATACCATTGCAGAATTGCGGAAGTTTCTCGCCCCTGATGGAAAGCTCATTTTCACCTACCTTGATCCAGACTTCAATGCATCCACCGAACACCCAGGCTACCTGGACATGACGAATTTTGAGAAGCGCGTACGCCGCTTAAATGACGGTGTCCTCCGGCCAGAACTCATGGCCCAGAATCGGGATGCCGACTGGAGCATTCTCCTCAACCGTGACGACCTCTACATCGAGCAAGACGATCATCAGCCCTATAACCTGGCTGATCAAGACACGTATTTCTCCTTTTTCCGAACAGCTTATATCCACACCCTATTTCCCACAGCCATTACCTTACCTCCGCCTGCTTTTCCCTATCCGCCAGACTATCCTGCGGAGATGCAGCATGCGTGTATATTGAAGCGTTCAACGGATGAAGGTTCAAGTGTAAGCGATTTTTAGGGTATATTTACTTTGTTGAACTATGAGTTTATTCCAGAAAGTCAAACTTGACTTTTTCCTCATTGCGACGGACTAAAGTCGCGTCGCAATAGTTCTTTGTCTGCCATTTTTTACTATTGCGACCGGGTTTCAACCCGTCGCAATTGGGCAAATTCCTTAAAAGGAATTTTCGGAGCAGCCACAGCCCTTGAACCTTTGAACCCTTAAACCCTTGAACCCTCTTCCTCCTCCTACCTATTCCATCGGCATATATGAAGGGGAATCTCCCTTTGATTTACACCCTGCCTCAGCAGTTGAGAATCCCGTGATCTCACGCCAGAATTTTCCAAAGGATACGGTCAATTTTGTGGCGGACCCATTCCTGATTCAGGAAAAGGGGCGGTGGCATATGTATTTCGAAATCCTGCCGATGGGCAGTCGCAGGGGCATCATCGCGCATGCGACGAGCCAGGATGGCTTCGCCTGGGGTACTCCTCAGACAGTCCTGGAAGAAGACTTTCACCTTTCCTATCCGTATGTGTTTCGGTGGAAGGATGACTTCTACATGATCCCAGAAACCTACGAGACAGACTCGATTCGCTTATATAAGGCTAATCCTTTTCCTCATCAGTGGGTCTTTGTGAAGGAGTTGCTGCATGGCACCTTTGTCGACAGTTCTATTTTTGAATTTCGAGGTAAATGGTATTTATTCACTTGCCCGAAGCCAAAAACCCATGACACACTCGAATTGTATATGGCTGATAGTCCGCTTGGCCCATGGCTTCCCCATTCTCACAGCCCTGTCCATCGTGAAAATGCCAGTGTTTCTCGACCAGGTGGGCGCGTGCTAGTCTGGGGAGACCGGATCATCCGTTTTGCCCAAGACTGTGAGCCTTTTTACGGCGCACAAGTGCGCGCTTTTGAAGTAACAGCACTCAGCCCGACGACCTATTCTGAACGAGAACTCCCCCAAAGTCCTTTTCTCTCCGCCAGCCATCTCCATAACTGGAACCACAAAAGCATGCACCACATAGACCTCCAACAGCTCTCCAATGGCCGCTGGCTAGCCGCCGTCGACGGACGAAGAAATTAAGAATGGAAGAGGGATAAGGGAGCAGAGAATAGAGAAAAGGGAGCAGGGATAAGAGCGTTTGGGTGGCTAGTCCCTTCTCCCTGAGCGAAAGCGGTCTCTTCTCCCTTCTCCTACCCAACATTTAATCATTTATTCATTTTATCATCTAATCATTTCCCTTCTATCATTCCCTCATCCAATCATTCTATCATTTCCTCATGCGCGCCTACTGGATCATAGACTACAACTACCGCCTACCAGCCTACGTGTCTGTGAGCAGTTTTTTGCAGTATCATGAGGTACCAGTGACCGTGATGTATGTAGGGGAAAAGGGCTTTGACGAAGCAGAAGAAGTGTTCTCCACCCTATCTACCCTCGTATCGGTAGTGCGGAAGGAAGTCCCAGATACGGTCCCTCCTGGGGATTCTCAGGCCACCATCGGCAATCGCCTCTTGCGGATGGAAATAGTCGCTACCGCTGATGAAGACATTGTACTTCTACTAGATGCAGACTTGTTGTTTGGGGAAGGGTCAAAAGCTTTGATAGAAATGCTCCAAAGCGCGGAAGTCAGCCCAAGTCCCCTCGTTTGGGGCTGTGCAGAGACGCCTGTCGCCTACCACAACTACTTGTATTTCAATGTGCGAGACGCCAATGGTCGCGACGTAAAGCTATCCGATATGGAGCAAGCGGAACGTTACTCAGCCGTGTTTGGCACGGCATGGCCGAACCTGCTAGGCGGCTTTGGGCTCAACAATGGCGTACTCGCTTTTCGAAATGCACAAGCTATCGCCGAGCGGTGGCGCAGCTTCTATCTCAAAGGGCTAGATCAGCCCTTTGTCAATCCTGCCGATGACCAATTGCCGTTGGCAGCGGCCTTGAAAGCTGAAAGCTGTACCCCACGATTGCTCCCTCAGCACCTCAACTCCTTAGGAAACATAACCGGCGATTTTGGGGTGTACCATGCCTTTTCGGGCATTTGGGAGATGCAGTATAAAGCGGAAAATTTGCTCGCAAAGCCTCCCAAATTTTCCGGTGTGACGCCTGATCGGGCCAACAGGTCTCTTTCCCAATCGACCTTTCCGTTTTCCTCTTTTTCCAAAATTGCCCAAGTACATTTACAAGATGCGCCTCAAGGATGGAAATCGGAGCTGTTGGCAAAGCCAGACAAGCCCTTTCATTTCCACATATTTCCTGGATCATTTACCTACAAACACCTCTTCTTAGACATAGTCGATGGTCTAGAACAAGGGTACTGTGTAGAAGCTGGGGTAAATGGAGGGAAAAGCACTTGTTTCATGGCTGAGTTGGTAGCACTTTCAGGGAAGGCTATCCGATTTGATGCGGTCGCTTGGGCAGGGACAGAGGAATTGGCAGCTACTTTTCAGCAGTTAGGGTTGGATCAATTTGTCCACTTCACGCCAATTCATTCCGCTACTTACCCCGCTGAAAGTCTGGACTTTGTCTTCATCCATCACAAGCCCGATTACGATTCTCTCTTACATGAAATGGAACGCTGGTATCCCAGGCTAAAAAAAGGAGGAATCCTGGCAGGGATGGACTACACAGCCCAAGACGGCCTTAGCTTTGGACAAGCTTGCGCGACCTATGATTTCTGCGAAAAATATGGCCTTTCCTGTCGCATCGACTTTGATATTTTTTTGATTGAGAAAAAAATCTAAGCAATTCTCCTTATTTTATCATTTATTCATCTTCTCATTTACTCATTTCATTCTATCATCCTATCATCCTATCATTCACTCATTCTATCATTTCTCCCCATGACCCCAAAAGACGAAACCGCCTCCTTTGTCCTGCGCTTCACGCAGAAGATATTTGAAGATGAACAGGGTGAATCCCATGTCCAATGGCGGGGGCATATCCGCCACGTCCAGGGCGGCGAAGAGCAGCGCTTTTCAGAGTTTGGAGAGGTCGTAGACTTCATCCAGAGCCAGCTCGCCAAGCTGACCATCCAGGCTATGCAGGACAAGTCCTCTACTGAGCAGGAGAGCATCCTCTCTAAGAGTTTTGACCTCTGGAAGCGCATGTCTGCGACCTACCCCAAGATGATCCTCGATACGATCAAAGACCCCAAAAGCCAGCTCAAGTCTGTTCAGGACCAGATTCAAGATCAGGTCAGTCAGGTCAGCGAGGCGATCGGACAGGGCCTAGATCCCAACGCCTGGAAACCCGCTTCCAAGGCGGACTTCCAAGAGTTGATGACGACCCTTTCTGCCCTCAACAACAAATTGCAACAATTGGATCAAAAGGTCGACGCCCTTAGTCAAGGACAAGATTGATGCAATTTGACGAAAGTCATATAGCGGCCGTGGTGCATAAAGCCACGCATGCCCCCCTTCGTGTGCAGACGATGGGGCAGTTCGCCGTGTGGCGGGGGGACACCCAAATTCCCCCCAAAGCATGGGGACGAGATAAGACGGTTCAGCTATTTCAATTTCTTGTGACCACTCGTCATCGCAAGTCCATGCACAAGGAGCAGATCATCTACCGGCTTTGGGAAGATGCTGATGTAGATGCGGGAAACCGCGATTTCAAGGTCGCCCTCCACGGTATCCACAAGACCCTTGAACCCGAACGGAAAAGCCGTACAGAGGCGCATTTTGTCCTCCGCCAGGGCCTCACCTACCATCTCAATCGGGAGGATATTTCGATAGACGCTGATGCGTTTGAGCGGTTGATCAAAATTGGGAACCACTCCCTGGAAGAGGATCCTCTCCTCGCCAAAACGGCCTTTGAGGCGGCATTGCCATTTTATCAGGGCGAATATCTGCCTGAACGGCTATTCGAAGATTGGACGAGTGATGAGCGCGAGCGCCTCCAGGTGCTTGCCCTAGGGGCCATCATCACACTCGCCGAGCTCACGCTTGATGAAAATCCTCTGGAAAGTGTGCGGCTGGCCCAGCAAGCCTTGCTCATCGACCATGCCTGGGAGGATGCCTATCGCGTTCAGATGCAGGCCTATTTCCAAAAAGGCAACCGCCCCATGGCCATCAAAACCTATCAGCAGTGCTGCAAGGTCCTAGACGAGGAGTTTGGGATAGGGCCCTTGCCGCAGACGAAGGCGAGCTATCGGGAGATGATGGAGGAATGATTGCAGAGTAATGATTGCTTGCCCTGAGCTTCGTCGAAGGGCAGAACAAGGATTTTGGAAGAGAAGAGGGATTTCTACATCAAAACTCACTATTCCTTGTTCGATATTCACCATTCTTTTTACCCAATCACTTCTTTTTTAAAGTACTTCTGAAAAAAAACATCTTTCCCTGCTGTATAGGCTCCTCGGTCATTCTTCAAATTTCTCCAGAGGCGTAGTTTGAGCCGACCATATTCCTGGGCGAGTTCGGGGTTCTTACGCAGCGTATCGCGAAAGTGCAGATGGGCCGCCCATTTGGGGTTGGTCTCTTCAAACACATGCAGGTGGTGGGTTCGCTTTTCTCCTTGTTCTTTGACAAAATAATGCCTTCCAGGAATCCCATTTTCTCCCCTATGCCTATAGCCCATGGCTTCCAGCGGTAATATCAAGGCTTTCGCCTTTTTTAAGCTTTTAACAGCGATACATATATCGATAATAGGTTTTGCGGGGATCGTTGGAATCGCCGTACTTCCAATATGCTGAATGTCGAGAACATGTTTGGCTACCGAACCAAGTAATAGACGCCTTTCCGCTTCAAATGCCTCTTGCCATAGGAAGGTATGAGGCATCAAAGAAATAGAACCATTTGTAAGGCCAAGCAGTTTTTCAGGGGTAAAAAAATTGGGCAATGCCTGTGGGGTCAAATAGGCATGATATTCCCAATCGAGGAGCAAGGCTTCTTCGGCATTTAACCATCGATAACATGCTTTCATTCCTCTATCGCCTCCTTTTCCTTTGACTTTATGCTCCCATGTATCAGGTAGCGTTTTAGGCCCTTTAAACATAAAGAAATGGCGCTCTACCGTCTTTTTAAGCTTGGGTTTATAATAGCTATAAGTCCCTAGCTTTTGAATCAGTTTGAGGTCTTTCAGACCGCTTTCTTCCCACAATTCTCGAACGACCCCAGCCTTGACAGGCTCTCCAAGGTATACCGTTCCCCCTGGCAATTCCAACCTATTTTGGGGATTGCCCTTCCACTCGAAAGCTAGTAACTGTGGAGCTGTCTTAGGTCGCCGAAACACCAGTGCTGTTGCTTTTTGAACAAACATGGAAGAGAATGGGGAATGAAAAATGGAAAATTAAGAATTAAAACTGAAGCACCCTTTCGCTATATTGAGATTTCAGTTGAACGGCTTGAACTTTTGAACGACTTGAACTTTATTCTTCTCCCCTCATCCGTTGGATGTGCGAGGCTATAGCGCTGTAACGCGCATTGAGCTTCGCAAGTTGTGCCTCTTCCTGATCGAGTAAGACGTCAAAATTGAGGAAATTCTCGTCGATTTTGTGCTTAATGTCTTCGATATAATGATTGAGTTTGTCGCTGATGTCTACCTCAAGGCGTTTACGGCTTTTGTTGATTTCAGCTTGATATTCGTCAAGGATTTGGCGGCGCTTGAAGCTCACGGTCGCGCCTGCAAAGAGTAAGCCGACGCCCGTAATCAGTCCCCCCGTAACGTCTAATACCGTCGAATTGGCGAGGACGGTGAGCGCTACGCCTATCGCTGCGATTCCGCTACCTTTCACCATGGTTGGGGAGAAGTTGGGGTCTTGGTCAAAGACGGCTTCGCCTACAAAATTCTCACTACGGTCCATGAACGTCCCAAACTGCGCTTGCAGTTCCTGCAGCACCTCGCTCCGCTTGTCGGCGATTTGCCCAAATACCTCATGATCGTGCTTGAGCACGGTTTCGCTCTGACGGATTTTGAGGTCTATCAGCTTCGCCATTTGCTGGATACTTCCCGCAATGTCCACGACGCCCTGGCGGAGTTTTTTGTCAAAACTATTATTCAAATCCTGTTCTAGCTTTGTAGAAAGCTCATTCAGCCAGGTCTTGATCGGCGGTTTTTTGCTAAAAACAGATTGAAAGCTTCGCTTAGCAAGAGAGAAGAAACTCAACTCCTTGCCCAGCATTTCCTTGCCTTCATTCGTATGGCGGTCATATTCTGCCAGCAGATTTTCTACCAACAAATTCACCTGATGCTGAGAACGCTGGGCTTGGTCCTCCAAGGTATCCTTTACTTCCTGACGGAACTGCCTATCGGCAGCAAGCTGTGCCTCGCGGTCATCCAGCCCAGATCGGATACGTTCTCCGATCGTCTGCAGGGTCTGCAAGTTGTTTTGCAATTTGAGCATGGGGGCCTTTCCCCCCGTGATATGCGTGGTGATATAGTCACGCATAGGGATATACCCACTTTCGTCCTTATGTCCTTCCAATTCTTGCTTGGCAGACACCGCAAAGACATTGGGGGTTTCGATCCCTTTCTTGATGGCCTGCTTCTTGACGCCCTCCACATTGATCGCCAGGTCATCTGCTGACATAAGGTCCGCTTGCTGAAGGATAAAGACCATTTTCTTCCGCCAGTCTTGGTGGATATAGTCAAAAAAGTCCCATGCTGACTGTCTATAGGGGTTTTTGGCTTCAAACACAAAGACGATCAAGTCACTCGCTGGGATAAAGTCTTCCGTGATCTGCTGATGGTGTTCTATGATGGCATTGGTGCCAGGCGTATCGACGATCGCGATGTCACGGAGGATCTCTACAGGAAGAAGGATTTTCTTTAGAAAGGGATTCAGGACAATGGTCTCTTCTCGTTCTCCATAAATCACCTGCTGAATGGTATCCGTGCAAGGATCAGGAGCCACTTTTACGACTTCTTTGCCTGTGTTCAACAAGGCATTCACAAAGCTACTTTTGCCCGACTTCACCTCCCCGACAATCACAAACATGAAAGGCTCATTGATGCGATTGCGTAGTTCGCTCAGCGTGCGTGCCAGCTCCTCATGGCCGATGTCCAAGGTCAAATGATGCATTTCCTTGACCAGCTCGTCTACTTCAGCACGCCGTGCCTGCAGGTGGGGATTGAGAATATCAGTGCTCAAATCTGTGGGTATTTGGATCAAATATAGGGAAGTAATGGAGAATTGACTAGAGAAAAGAGAGCAGAGAAAAGGGATATGCGCTTTTTTCTTTACTTCTAGGACCAAATACCATGTTAAAAGAGGTTCTGTGTTTTATGTGCTTTGTTCTAGGGGATATCTCTTGACCTAAAACTTAGCACATAAAACATAGAACCCATAATGTACCCCCTATTTCTTCACCACCTTGATGCGCTTGCGCGCATCAGCCGTCCGCACCTCCAGGAAGTAAATGCCTGCGGCTATTTCCTGGGTGTTGATCACCGCTGTAGAGGCGTTGGAATCCAACGCCTCTACAGCGGTGATCACGCGACCTGTCAGGTCCAGCAACGACACCTGATAATGTGTCCCGACAGCCACGCCTTCCACCTGGAAGGCCAACTGATCCCCAAAGGGATTGGGGTAGGCGATGATGGTGACCTGGTTCATCACATCGCTATCAGCAAAGCGATACGCCGTGCCATTGATGGAGAAATTGTCAAATGTGAATACCTTGGGGTTACCCGTTCCGCCCTTACTGGCAGCGATGCCTGCCTCATAAGTCCCTGGCAACATCATATGGGTTGTCCCAACATATATCCAAGAATTGGATACACCAGTCCTAGATTGATAGGCAACTACTGAATGGGTCGTACTGGAATAGCTCAGCCTCAGCCATAGGTTGACACGTTTCTTGCCCACTTTGGTGGCGGCGGTAGCTGTTGTACCTCCTTTGCTTCCGCGTTTGAGCAGCTTAAGTTGTTTTTGCCCATTCATGATCAACGATACATGAGCCGCATCTGCGTCCTTTCCATCACGCAACATCAGCCCAGCCTGACGGTTGCTATTATTCTGAATACCTGTGACCCGCACGATCATATCGATGTCCCCTGTGTGGGACTGAGAGATATAGTGAAAGCCGTCGGCAGTGCCTTTGATGCCTCTGCCAGAGGTGGTCACGGTGTATACGCCACCGTCATAGTAGACAGTACCGGTGGTACCACTTACGTCTCCGATGTCAGTACTGGTGATGCCTGTGGGTAGCAGGCCTGCTAAGTCAAAGGCTCGTGCATGGCCCGCAAAATTACCCGCGTCGTCATTGCTATTTCCCCCTGCTACCAGACGGCTCCCGTCGGAGGAGAGTGAGACTGCAATGCCAAATTGATCCCCCGAAGCCTCTCCATCAATGTCGGAGCCTGCCTGTACCCAGGCTGCTCCATTCCAATCATAGATTCTCACATAGCCTTCGCCACCATTATCCCGTGCCCCCACTGCCAGCCGACTTCCGTCAGCGGAGAAGGAAACCGAAATGCCGAAGTTATCATTACTGGATATTCCATCGATGTCAGCCCCTGCCTGTACCCAGGCTGTCCCATTCCAGTCATAGACCCGCACATGGCCTGCATTAGAACTTGTGCCGTTATTGCGGCGCGCCCCTACCGCTAGGCGGTTCCCGTCGGCGGAGAAGGAAACGGCAGAGCCGAATCGATCATCCCCAGCTTCACCATCAATATCTGCCCCTACCTGTATCCAGACCGTCCCATTCCAGTCATAGACTCGTACATGGCCTGCATTAATGTCTGTGCCGTCATTATCAGGTGCTCCCACCGCTAGGCGGCTCCCGTTAGCTGACAATGAAACCGACCAACCAGATTTATCGTCCGCAGTTTCTCCATCAATGTCGGAGCCTGCCTGCACCCACGCTGACCCATTCCAGTCAAAGACCCGCGCATAGCCCGCTTCAGGGTCCGTGGCGTCATTAGAAATCGCACCCACTGCCAGGCGGTTCCCGTCAGCGGAAAGTGAAACATCTCTTCCAAAGTTATCAAGAGCAGCCTCCCCATCAATATTCGCACCTACCTGCACCCATGTTGCTCCATTCCAATCAAAGACCCGAACATAGCCGCCACCAGATGCCCCTACAGCAATCCGGCTTCCGTCTGAAGAGATTGAGACTGAATTTCCAAATCCATCAAACTCCGCTTCTCCATCGATGTCAGCGCCTAGCTGTAGCTGGGCGTATGTCCCTGGCAGGAGGCAAAGGCAGCAGGCATATAGAAAAAGCCTTCTGAAAAATCTAAGTGAATTTACATGCAAGGTAAAGGATTGGAAATCAGTGGATTGTTTTTTCATGATAAATAAAGGTGTTAATGGAAATGAAGACTGGTACAACAAGACCATTGTACCAACCAATGAAGAGATGTTTTTTGAAATATGTCAAAGGGGTTATATTTTCACCACCTTGATGCGCTTGCGCGCATCAGCGGTCTGCACCTCCAGGAAGTAAATGCCTGCGGCTATTTCCTGGGTGTTGATCACCGCTGTAGAGACGTTGGATTCCAACGTCTCTACAGCGGTGATCACACGACCTGTCAGGTCCAGCAAGGACACCTGATAATGTGTCCCTACAGCCACGCCTTCCACTTGGAAGGCCAACTGATCCCCAAAGGGATTGGGGGAAGCGATGATGGCGAATGGATTCATCGCATCGCTACCCAAGCGGTAAGCCGTTCCATTCACCGACACATTATCCACTTCAAATTGAGCGGTCTGCCCAGGAGTGGTAATAGAAGCTGCTATACCCACGAGGTAACTGCCCGAAATTCCAGCCGCTTGCTGGTTGATCTGTGTCCAGGTGCTGCCGTCGGTTGAAACGGAGGAATAATAGACCGATCCTATTTTCTGCAAGCGCACCCAGTATGCTGGGCCAGATAGGGTGGGGCCATTTGTTCCCAAGGCATATCCTCCTGTAGAAGGCCGATTGACCATCAGCGAAGCGTTGTTGCCTTTGAGGAGGGTCGAAACGCTCGCCGCGTTATCTGCATTGTTTTGGCGAATCATGACGCCTACTAGTGCTTTAGGCTTGGGTGAATTGACCAAAATACGTGCGATGATGTCTGTCGCGGCATCGTTGCTTGAAAGGGAGATAAAATGGAACCCATCTGAATAAGCACCAATGCCACTGCCAGACGTTAAGATTTCATAGCTTCCGTGTGTCGGGTCGTAGCAATTTTTGCCTATCACCCCTCCCGTATTTCCAATGTCTTCGCTACTCATGCCTGCGGGCAAAGCCCCACAATTTTCTGTCACAGTGACGTCAAAGGCACAGGGGCCTACATTGCCGGCTTTGTCGGTAGCGGTGGCATTGACGGTGGTAGTTCCGAGGGAAAAGGTACTTCCACTCAAAGGAAACACGTCAATCACGATTTTCTTCTTTCTGGTGCAGTTGTCTACTGCTTCCAGCGCAGGCCAAGTATGTACTTGACCCGTAGCACCAAATGGCAGGACATAGTTAGCATTGGGAGGGCAATTGAGGAAAACAGGCGCTTCGCGGTCACGGACGCGTACATTGAAGGTACAAGTCCCTGTATGGCCACATTTATCGGAGACAGACCATGTCACAGTGGTTTTTCCCTTGGGGAACGTTTCTCCTTGAAGGGTAGACAAGCCGTTGAAGTCATTGGTGCCTTCCCAGTAATTGTCCGAAGCGGGGTCCAAAGTGTCGTCGGGGACGGTATAGATCGCGCATTGCCCGGGATCGAGGTCGAATTTGACCGTGCCCGTCGGGCAGGTGAAAGAAAGAGGACCCGTAATCTCTTCTTGGCTGTTGCAGCCGGGGGCGTTATTGTAAATATTGATGTCCCCAAATATTTTATCAGGAATAATATCTTCCAATACACAGCAGTCGTCCAGGAAAGGATTATTGGTCACATCTAAATTTCGCCCGACCGTATCTACCTGTGCCAATCCTGAGATGTCATTGAGCGAATCATTACTCCTAATCCATAAAAATGCCAGGACAGAGTCAATATTTGCCAGATCGTCGAGGTTTTTTAAGCGGGTCATGCCATGAACTTCCAAGGTGCCACCTACCTGATGGACATTGCTGAGCGCACTCATCGAAAGCAGAGAATCACAATCGGAAAGGCTAATCTGGTCTAGGTAGGTAAGGGACGGAAATCCCCCAAGTCCCTGAGTCTTTTTACCTGTCGAATGCTTATGCCAAAACTATCCACAAGCGGAAAACCGCCGAGTCCGAGCGGCTCAAAATTATCGGAATTCCATATCAAGAGACTACCCATGTCCTTCAAGACTGGAAAGCCGCTGGTCCTTTTCAATTTGCCTACATCTCTCAACCAGAGAATCCCTATGCTGGTAAGGCTATTAAAGCCTTTCACTTCTTCTAAGTTGCGGTCATTGTCAAAGGTGATGAAGTCTGCCGTCTTCAGCCTATTGGCCCCATCGGTATGGATCAGGCCACGGTTGTTCACAGAAGTGATGGTGAGGACTTCTTCGAGTCGCCAAAGACTAGAGAGGTCTGTGGTGGTATAATCATTCTCGACAAGAAGATCATTGATCCGCACACACTCGCAGGGTATCCTCGTCCAAGCGCCATTGCCCGATTCGGTAATGTTGCCACAATAGCGCAAAGGCGAATAATCGCCTGCCAAGGGGCTCCCTACGTCATTATTGGTCGCAGTAAATACCTCCGAATCAGCCGTGCTGTTATTTTTCTCGTACCCCAGCGTTCCCGAGGCCGCGTCATTGCCTGATAGATTGATGACGGTCCCGCCTTTGCTTCCCCAATTGGTCACAGGGTCACAAAAGCTATGGTCGTATTCTAGGAAGGTGGCCTTTCCTGTGGATAGGCCCCCATTATAGGCAAGGCGCCAAATCTCATTGGCCGCGTTATCTGCCAGGATGATCTCATCATCGGTATTGGCATTGGTGAAGTTTACTTGGATGACCTTGGCATTAGCGATACCCCCAAGCCACAGTGCCTCAAAGGCAGTTTTGTTTCGTGCCAAAATCAGGTAGGTACCTGAACCCATGAACAAATTCGAACTGCTGATCAGCACATCTCCTGAGTCATCGTCTTTGATCCGCCAGTCTTTGATATTTTGCGTTGTGGGACTGTAGTTGTAAAGTTCTATCCATTCGTTATCACTATCAGTACCATTGGGGTTAGCGATAAATTCTGTAATGGCGATTTGGGCAAGAGAAAGGTGACAAATTAAGCAAAGTGCAAGAAGGGAAAGGAAGTGTTTTTTCATGGGGAAAGGTAATAAAATGGGGTTAATGTTCCCAATATAGGGAAAAAAGCATTAATGTAATGCCTGTAAATTGGATATATGGTAACCTAGAGGTTTCCATTATTAGTATTATGGTGTTTTTCGCCAAATCGTAACTATTGAAAAACATCAAAATGAAAACCAACAAAGATGTTTATTCATCAGATCTAAGATATTCACAGATAAGAGAACAGGGATATGCGCTTTTTTCTTTATCTTTAGGTTCAAATGAACCTAAATACCATGGCTGAAAAAGCACTAGGAAATAGTACCTATGAGGACTACTTGGCTTTGGAAGCCGAGTCGGATGTGAAATATGAATATCACGATGGGTTTATCGTAGCAATGGCGGGTGGGACGCCGCTTCATGGCAAGGTGTGTGGGAATTTTATCTCAGCAGTCAATAATGCGTTAGAAAAAGCCAATAAACCCTGTGACATTTATACAAGTGATGTAAAAGTCCATATCGAAGCTATCAATAAAACTTTTTACCCTGATGCCTCTGTAACGTGTGGTGAAGTTCAAACTAGTGAAAAAGATAAAAATGCGCTAATCAACCCAATTTTGATTCTTGAAGTACTGTCGAAATCTACTGCTGCTTTTGATAGAGGGGACAAATTCACTTATTATAGGCATTTACCCTCCCTCCAAGAATATATAATCGTTCACCCTTCAAAACCGATAGTGGAAATATTTTACCGTAAAGAAGCTGATCTATGGCAAATTCAAACGATCACCACACTAGATGAGGTTATAGCATTACGGTCTTTGGGTATTGAAATTGAGATGAGGTCAATTTATAGAAGAGTGCCTGGTGTTACGATGTAGAAGGAATTTAAAGGGGAATAAGGGACAGAATTTGCAAAATATACTGGACAAAAAGCCTCCTTCCATTCTCTCATTCTCTCATTCTCTCATTCTCTCATTGGATAGCTCCCCTCACCCGCATCACCTTCTCCAAGATCGGCCCCAGTCGATCCAGTTGCAACATCGTAGCCGAATCGCTCTTAGCGATCCCAGGCTCGGGATGTGCTTCAATGAACAGGCCATCAGCGCCTGTCGCCACTGCCGATAAAGCGATTGTCTCGATCATACGGGGATCGCCTCCCGTGGTACCCACCGTGCGGTTAGGTTTCTGGGTAGCATGTGTGCAATCCATGATTACTGGTACGCTCAGCTCCTTCATCCGCGCAATGGCTGTCGCATCTACGATGAGGTCATTATACCCAAAGGTGGTTCCGCGTTCACAGAGCCAGACATTCTGATTTCCCGTGGATTGCACCTTTTCCAAGGGGAACTTCATGGCTTCGGGCGAAAGGAATTGCCCTTTTTTAATATTGACCCCACAATTGGTGTTACCGGCAGCGAAAAGCAGCTCTGTCTGGCGGCAAAGAAATGCGGGAATCTGCAGGTGATCTACATATTGGCTGACCATGGGTGGATCGGCACTTTCATGCACATCAGTCAGCGTCTCGACGCCTACGTCTCTGCCGACGCGTTGGATGATTGATAAACCTTCTTCCGCAGGAATGCCCATAAAACTGTCTTTGCTGGTGCGGTTGGCTTTTTTGTAGCTCGCTTTGAAGATATAGCGAATGCCATGCGGTTCGCACAAGGCTTTGACGGTAGTCGCAATATGGTGGGCCGTATCATAATCTTCGATGATACACGGGCCGCAGATCAGGATAAATGGGTTCATGATTTTTTTGCCTGTTGGCCGAGGTAGCCGCTGTGATGCCGGAGGGCGTAGTCTTCTTTGGTAAAGCCGATTTTTTCCATCAATAATACCGTCACCAAGTCGCTGATCACGGCCATGACCGTGGTGGATGTCGTAGGCGTAAGGCCCAACGGACATATCTCCTTCGTGTCCCCCGTGAGCAAGACGGCTTTGGCGTGATTGACCAACTCACTCTTGGGGTTCTTGGTCATGACAATGATGCTAATGGTAGGGTATAAATGCTCAGCTAGCGCCGCCAGTTCCAACATTTCACGCGTCTGGCCTGAATTGGAAATGAGGATCAGGACATCGTGGGGCTGCAGGATTCCCAGGTCTCCATGCTGCGCTTCCAGCGGACTGAGAAAACAGGCAGCTGTTCCTGTAGAGCTGAGCGTCGTGGCGAGTTTCATGCCGATCTGTCCCGCTTTCCCTACGCCTGAGACGATGACTTTACCGTCCTTTTGATGCACACATTCATACAATACCTCCACAGCTCGCTCTATGCCGCCATCCAATGGGATTTGTCGCAAAGCTGCTATTTCTTGCTCGATAAGGTCGCGGAGGTGAGGCATATGGGAATGATAGAATGAGTGGATGAGGGAATGATAGAATGGGGAAGAAAATGAGAAGATGAATAGATGAGAAAATGATTAAATGGAAGAATTCTTTTAGGAGACCTTTTCCCAAATCCCTCTTCAATTGTTCATTTTTAATTCTTAATTTTTAATTCCTCCACTTTCACCTTCGGCTCAGTCACGCCCAAGACGGTAATCTTGTCTCGGTTATGGGTGACCCCGTTGGTCATGTTTCGGGTGTCGATGATGTAGCGGGAATGGTTGACAATTTCCTCCACATCAAAAGCATCGTGATCGGTGATCAGCACCACACAGTCATAAGACGCCAACATTTCTGGGGTAATATCTACAGAAGGGTATTTTTTCCCACCTACCGGGAAGTAGTCTACCCACGGATCTGTGACATCAATCTGTGTCACTCCCTGCTCCAATAGGCGGAGGATCACCGCCTCGGAGGTCGAGTTGCGGATGTCTTTGACATTTTTCTTAAAAGACGCCCCCACGATCAGCACCTTTGCATCATAGAGCGAAATGGGCTGTCGCGCAATGGCCTTCACAACAAGGTTCGCCACATGGTAAGGCATGCTCTCATTGGTGTTGGCGGCGAGGGTGATAAAGCGCGTTTCGAAGTCGTGCTCACGGGCTAGCCACGAGAGGTAGTATGGGTCTACAGGGATACAGTGGCCACCCACCCCTGCCCCAGGAGTAAATTTCATGTACCCAAACGGCTTGGTCGCCGCGGCTTCGATGACTTCCCATACATCAATGCCCCCCATGCGCTCGCAGAGCATGGCGAGTTCGTTGACGAGGGCGATGTTGACGCTGCGGAAGATGTTTTCGAGCAATTTTTCGAGTTCCGCCACTTTGGGTGAGGAGACGACATAGACTTTCTCGATGATCTGGTTATTGGCCAAAGCGGCGAGGATGCCGCCGGCTTCTGTGACGCCGCCTACAACGATAGGCGTGTTACCAGTGTGCCAGGTCGTATTGCCAGGGTCTACGCGTTCTGGGCTAAAGGCAAGATAGTATTCCCCTACCTTATAGCCACTCTTGTCAAGAATAGGGGCAAAGGATTCTTCTGTGGTTCCAGGGAAGGTCGTGCTTTTCAGAATAATCAGCTTTCCGGGCTGTAGGATACTGGCAATGCCTTCACCTGCGGAAAGGATATAACTCAAGTCTGGGTCCTTATTGGCATCAAAAGGGGTCGGGACAGCCACATAGATGACATCGGCGTCGGCGAGGGCTTCATAAGAGGTAGAAGCGCGCAATCGGCCATTTTGGACCATTTCATTCACCTCTTCATCCTTCAGGTCTTCGATGAAGTTCTCGCCTCGATTCAGTGCTTCGACTTTTTTCTCCGAAACATCCACGCCGATGCACTGGAAGCCTTTTTTGCAAAATTCTAAGGCAATGGGCATGCCTACATAGCCTAGGCCTACTACGCCAATCAAAGCTTGTCCGCTTTGAATGCGATCTGCTAGTTCAGTGGCATTGGCATCCAACTGACCTAGCTCCTCGTGGGAATACAATCTCATAAATCGTTAAAAAATTTGGTGGGGCAAAAGTAAGGAAATTTATGCTGTTTTATCCCAAAAACTTGATATTGAGCATGGTGATGTCGTCCACTACAGGGGTATCATCAGCATAGCTCAAAAGCGCGTGTTCAAAATGGTTGACGATTTCCTTTGAACTTTTATCTGCTGCTTCCATCAAGGTTTGGATAATGCGATCCGTCCCAAACATCTCTTCCTTGGGATCTTCTTGCTCGACGATTCCATCGGTAAACATAAACAGGTTGTCTTGTGCCGTGACGTCAATGGTCTCCGTGCTGATGCCAATCTCTGGCATGATTCCCAGCAGCATACAGCCTTCGGAGAGTTCTTTATATCCGTTTTTCTGGACCAAAATGGGGTAGTTGTGCCCTGCGTTTACATAGGCAAATTGTTTTTCATCTTGATCTATCCGTGCCAGGAAAAAGGTGACAAATCGCTCACCTTGGGTAATATTAAAGATGATTTTGTTCAGTTCGCGTACGATCAGGACGATGTCTGTGTGCTGGGCACATAAGGCCCGGAGGTTGGCCATGAGATTGGACATGAGCAGGGCGGCGGCGATGCCTTTTCCTGCTACGTCGCCGATGGCGACGAAGGTCGTGCCTTTGCCTTTCTTGATCACATCATAAAAATCTCCACCGATCTTGTGGTGGGGGATATTTAACCCAAACACATCTATTTCCTTGAATTTAGAGAAATCAGAGATCAGCAATTGTTTCTGAATGGTCTCTGCCACTTCAAGTTCTTTGCGGATATACTCCTGCTGAATACGCTCCTTGATCAACTGGCGGTTGCGAATCGCAACGTTGAGGATATTGCCCAGCGTGGCAATAAAGATCAGGTCGTTTTGCTCCTCCATTTCACTCACGGCAAAATCCGCCACCACAAAATAAGCGCTCGGCTCTCCCCTATTGATAATAGGCACCACAAATTCGGCCTCCATCTCAAATAATGAAGGGGCAAATCCCGCCGTGACACGGGTCGTCTTCGTGAATTGGATCAATTCCTCAATCGCATCCAAGCTCATTTCGTCAAACGCCAAGCGGATGCCTTCCACCCAGCGGCCTTCAAACTCATAAAAAAAGATGACTCTTTTTACGCCTAGTTGGGCACGCAGGACGTTGCGCGCGATGAGGCAGAGCTTGCTGATGTCTACTTCGGTGTGATTGATGGTCCGCAGGACGTCCAATAGGGAAGCCGTCTCCAGGCGCTTCAGCTCCAGCAGTTTTTGGGGGTCCGTAGTATCGTACACATTTTTCATCACAACTTCACATCAAAAGCATCTCGCAGTCCAATTCCGATCAAATTAATAGAAATTACGAGAAATATCAGCGCGGCGCCGGGAAAAATTGCCAGCCACTGCCCATTCTCAAACATAATAAAGGTATATCCTTCATAGATCATGCGTCCCCAGCTCGGAATAGGCACTTCTACACCTATGCCCAAAAAACTCAATCCTGACTCGATCAGTACCGCTGCACCAAAATTAGCTACTGCTACCACGATGATCGGGCTGGTGATATTGGGCAAAATATGGCGAAACATGATCCGCCCAGACGGATACCCCAAGGCTCGGCCCGCCTCAGCCATAGGGAGTGCCCGCACACTCAGCACCTGGCCCCGCACGATACGCGCCAGCTCCACCCACATCGAGAGACCGATGGCCACAAATAATTGCCAAAATCCTTTGCCCAGTACAAAACTGATCGCCAAGGCCAGTAACAACGTCGGAATAGACCACATCACCGATACCAACCACATGACGATCTTATCTATCCAGCCCCCATAATAGCCAGCGACGATCCCTAAACTGATGCCAATCACGAGGCTGATAAGAACCGCCAAAAAGCCTACGGCCAGGCTTACCCGCGTGCCGATCATGATGCGGCTCAGCAAATCTCGTCCATAACTGTCCGTCCCCAGCAAGAAGCTGACCTCTTTGACGTAGGCTTGTTGAATGCTTTCGATGGTATTGTTTTTTGGAAAAGCAGTCAGGGACATGCTATTAGTAGCACCTGAGAGGGCGGTATAGTGGAGTTGGTTTTCCGAAATCGTGAGGTCGTTGGAAGGAGCTAAAGGGATGGGGATAAAGGGCTGGGGTTTGCCTGTGAGGAGGTGGATAAACGAAAACCCATGCGCTTCTTGCCCTGCCTGCGGCACCATCAGGAGCTTCGCCGTACTCCCTGGCGGCTGCTTGGCGAGTTCCAGCGCCTGAAAGTTGGCGTTGGGACTGTTGTCGGGGGCGAGGGCGTAGCCCAGCAAGGCTACGATGAGGCATAGCCCTACGTATCCCATTCCCAGCATGGCGGGGAGGTTGCGGCGAAATTTTCGCCAGGCGAGACGTGCTGGGCTAGACATGTGAGAAGAATGAAAACTTGTGCTGAGTTTATCGAAGTATAAAAATCAAAATTAAAGTGAAAATAATAGGAGTTATCACTTTATGTCTGATTGTTTTGCCTGCAAATTATCAAAGGATGGGGGAATTGACAAGAGACCGCTCGGGCCGAGGACGGCCCTCGCTGCGAGAGGCGAGACCGTTCGCTGCGCTCACTGCGAGACCGCTCGGCTCGAAGACTCGCCTCGCTGTGAGACAAGAGCCTTTCTCCATCTCGAACTCAATCGCATGGCTATCGAGGATTTTAGGTAAAGATTGCAGAATATCGAACAAGGAATGATGATTTTTGATGTAAAAAACCTTCTTCCCTTCCACAATCCTTGTTCTGCAATCGATATTCTGCAGTCCATCCAGTTATTTTTGCAAATTTGGTAAAATGAAAATCGGACAGTAATTAATGGCCTAATCCTAATTAACCATTTTCCCTCCCCATGTTCCAAACCACCTTCCACCACTTTCTCCAGTCCCTCTGGCCCGAGGTCCTCTCCCCCATCATGCAGTTCTTCACTGCCTTTGGGCATGCAGTGGTACTGATCGGGATGATTGCAGTGCTGCTCTTTGGGTTGGACTATCGCAAGGGGATTTTGCTGCTCTTGCTGTCGCTGCTCACGGCACTGATCACTACCGGGTTGAAGGAAAGCTTTGACATGCCGCGGCCCTACCACATCGATCCTGGGATCGAAATTCTGGATGCCTCTCACGCCCAGCGTCACGAAAAACATCCAAGAACTGCGTCACGGCTGGACGCAAATAATTTTTTTGCGGCCTTGCCAGCTCCTGGTGTGGCACATTTTCGCAGCTTGGAAGGGACTTCCAATGGGTTCCCGTCTGGACATACTACCATCACTGTGGTTCTGTGGGGAAGCTTAATGCTCATCTTTCGTCAGCGATGGCTACAGGTAACAGGGATGGTCATGCTAATCATGGTTCCGCTGTCGCGGATATACTTAGGGGTACATTTTTTGGCGGATGTACTGGGGGGGTATGTACTGGGAGGTATCTTGTTGCTTGCAGCGTATCAACTGCTCCTCAAACCGCAGCGGATATCCGCCTTTCGTCAACTTAAGGGCTTTGCCTTTCGCCAGTATTGGGCACTTTGGGGAGGTCTTATAGGGATTCCCCTACTCTTCTGGGGCCTTTTGGGCAATATCGGCGCTGCGATGTCAGGGGCTATGTTGGGCACGGGGCTTTCGTTTATACTAGTAGCTATTCGCGGATTTCCTGATCTTAAGGGCCTTTGGTGGCATTATATGGCGCGGATGGCGCTGGCCGTCGGGCTATATGTAGGGAGTTTTTGGGTAATGAAGCAAACCATGATAGCCATAGGCATTGAGGGGACTGGTGTGGGGACTTTTATCACAAATCTGATCTCGACATTTGCATTTGTAGGGGGAACTACATTGGTGGGTTTTAGGGGAAATGAGCGGATGCGTGAATGATAGGAGGAGAGAATGAAATAAGAAAAGGAGCGCGTCATTTTTTCCTTTTCACTTCCTTATTTCTTGTTATTTATTTTTACTTCTCTTTCATTCTCCTTTTTTTCCATGTAACTGAACCTTAAATTTGAACTTATTTTTAACCAGAAGAATTAACTTATTTGGAAGCTGGATGACAGTTATTTGGAATGCGCTGTGTAAATTTGTGTAGTTTCCGAATTCATAGTTATTTTACGGAGTAATAATCATAACATAAACCGCATGAAAAGATTCGTTTACCCTTTTATTGCGATAATCATTTGTCTCTTTTGCAGTGCCCAAGTGCTTGCCCAATACAATTGGCAACATTTCGGCCCAGAAGGTTTGGGAGAAAAGACCCGGACCATCCTGTTTGACGCGAATGGCGATCTGCTAGCTGGCTCTTCTGGTGGAGGACTTTGGAAGTCTGTCAATGAAGGCCTTTCTTGGTTCAAAGTACAATCGTACACTGGTAATCCTACCATTACTTATATGGTGCGCAGTGGCAGCACCATCTATGTAGCAACAGGAGAGACCTCCTTTATCCCTTATGCCTTGCTAGGTCGCTCAGATTTCGATCCTTCCTCTCCTGACGGAGCCATCGGCTATATGGGCTTGCCTGGTTCAGGCATCTATGTGTCTACCGACAACGGTAGCACCTGGTCCAATGACAATGCATTGACCGATCCTGCTAATTTCCCTACCCTGGATAATGATGGCCCTTTCCTCGGCATCCAGAAACTGGAAATCGCAGACAATGGGCGTCTGCTTATTGGTTCTCGGGAAGGCATCTATTATTCAGGCAATAGCCTAAATACCGTGGAAAAATCTACAGGACCGGCCTCCTTCGAGTCTTCTATCATTTATGATATAGAGACGAGTGGAAACACTGTATTGGCAGCCACCAAAGACTCCTTGTATATTTCACAGGACAATGGAGCATCTTTTGTCACTGTTATGGACCCTAATTTATTTGTGCGGAATGCCTTCAGCGATGGCCGTGTACAGATAGAAGTAGCTCCATCCAATCCTGATGTTATTTACGTAGCTAGTTCTCGCCGTTCTAGTGGCACCCAGCTCAATGGAGTCTGGCGTTCTGCTGACCGTGGACAGACCTGGGAGGTGTTTGCCCCTAGGGGAGGCCCAGGATTCTCTCCCTTGGGATCATCCTCATTGGATGCTTTTGTCCTCAAGGTATTTCCTGAAGATGAAGACGGTGTCGTCATCGCTGGCCAGAACTGGTTTGTCTATGACAAGACCAAAGGATGGGACCAGTCCGCTCAGTCTTTCAACCCCAATTCCTTGGCACGCAATTATCTACCAAGTCCTATCTATACAGTAGCTTTTCACCCTGAAAATCCTAAAATACTCTACGTAGGGACGGGTGGCAAAATCTTCCGTAGCGATGACCGCGGGGAGACGTTTTATCAGCGGACCAAAGGATATGGTGCCACGCTTACTTATAGCGTAGGATCTATAGGCCTACAAGGTCAGGAGTCCATCATTGCTGGGACTAGAAGTCATGGTTCAATTTTGAATAATAATTTCTGGAAGCAGCCTTATGACGCGACTACTAACCCTACAGGGCCTCCGTCCCTGAAAGGATTTGGAACAGTCAATCGTGCCAATAATGGCCAGGTTGCCGCTTCATACCTTTTCCAAGGGAGTGTCATCGTAGAGGGAACTGACAATGGAGTTACCCGTTCGGACGGCTCATTTGCAAGTACTTTTGAGCGCTTCTATGGACTCCCACTAAATGCCGACACCTCAGGTGTCCGGCCGCTCATGGGTATTGAAACCAACCTCAGTTGGATCGTAGATCGTAGTTCAGTAGACAATGAAGGAGGCGGGATGAATGACAATGGCAAATTGTCTCCACAGACCCAATTCGTCCTAGACGAGTATATTCCAGACGGCGTGGTTGCGCCACCGAGTGTGACCAATCCTGCTGATCTCAGACAGTATCCAGGCAAGGATTCTTTGCAAAACATTCCTCACTACCTCTTCCTAGCTTCCAGCGAGTTTATCTGGATCGGAAATTATGCATTGGGACAAAAGGATGGTCTTTTGCCTCGTTGGGATCGTCTGACCAATAAGATTCTTGGAAATGCAGGGGACGAGTACTTTACAGCGCTGACCGTTTCAGGAGATGAAAACCATATCATCTATGTAGGTACGAGCAAAGGTCGACTCTTCCGAATTCAAGGGGCTACTGATTTCTCAACTTTTGATGCTTCACTCACCCAGAATGTGGCAGAATTGACTCAAAATGCAATGCCTCCATTTGCAGTTATGGCAGGACGTTGGATTTCTGATATTGATGTGAATCCCAAGAACCCAGACCAGCTTGCGATCACTTTTGCTGGGTATGGAGGGGTTACCCCTTTGAGTTATACTTGGGTGGTAGACAATGCGACGACTTCACCACAGTTTTTCTATATGAGCAATGCCCCTAAAGAGCCAACCTATACTTGCTCTTGGGTGGAATATCAGAAAAGCCCTAATAGCTCGGAAACTGACGTGGCGCTATTTATTGGAACAGAGACAAGTCTTTTCTCTACTCGTGATGTCAACCCAGCTACTCCAAACCCGATTCTTTCCAATATGTTCACAGATGAGTTGCCAGCTACTTATGGCAATATCCCTGTGTATGATATTTTTGTGCGGAAATATGAAGGCGTTATTACTGATGAAGAAACTGGTGACTACGTCCTTCGCAACGACAATACCCTTTTCATTGCTACCCATGGATATGGCATCTGGTCTACTAAAGATGCGAAATTTACTTTCCGCCAAGGAGATGAAACGCCCACTGGCCCTTCCTTTAGCGATGTGAATGCGGTTGTATTCCCCAATCCTACCAATGGATCTGCCACCCTCCGTATGGAGTTGCCATATGATGCACAAGTCCAGGCGACAGCCTTTACGTTGACTGGCCAGCGGATTGGCACCTTGGTTCAGGCTCAAGGGCAGGCAGGACTTCAGAAGTTTGATTTTGAAACTGAAAGCCTAAATCCAGGCGTCTACCTCCTGAAAGTTGAATACACTTCAGAAGATAAACCCGAATCTCAGACCATCAAACTGGTAGTAACTAAGTAACCTATCAGATTTCCAAACCAAAAGCTGATACTTAAAAACACCTCTTTTATAAGGGGTGTTTTTTTTGTTTATTAGTATCTAATGTTGAATGAAGGAATATTGAATTTTGAATGAAAACACTTGTACTTTGTCGCCACGCCAAGTCTGATTGGCCTGTAGGCGTAGATGATATTGATCGTCCTTTGAAAGGACGTGGGATTGCGGATGCTGACCGTCAAGGGGCATTGCTCGCTTCTCATGGGTTCCAACCAGATCTGATAATCAGTTCCCCAGCCAACCGTGCGCTCACAACAGCACAGCTTATCGCCAAGTCTGTGGGGTATGATCCTGATACCATCCGTGTAAAGAAAGACATCTATTTCCAAGGCCTTAGTGGGCTGTTTGGACAAATCGAACAGCTCCCTCAGCGCGCTGATACGGTGATGATATTTGGTCACAACCCGACCATGGAGGAGGCCGTGCGGCGTATCATCCGCTCAGATGCGCCGTATTCCATGCCTACCTTGGGCATGGCCTGCCTGGAAGGTACGTATGCCACCGATTGGAAGAAGTTCATGAATTCCTATGTGTCCTTGCGGTGGATCTTGATCCCGAGGTTGGCGAGGAAGGAGTGAAGGAGGTTTAAGCCGTTCAAAGGTTCAACATTGTTCAATTGTTTAGGAGGAGGCTGTTCAATTTTTGGTTCTCTGACAAATTCCGTGGGAAGCTTGTCGCTTCTGGCAAACACATCCCCGATCGCACAAGCCTCAACCCCTTCAAAGGGGTTTTCGCGCCAACCAGGGCTTGTGGGAAGTCCTCTTTGAAGAGGACGGGGCCTGCGGGGATCAGGAGATGTGAAAGCCAAAGTGGGCACTCCACTAAAATTGTCAGAGAACCCAATTTTTCATTGATTGGGTGTAGCAGTTTGTATGACCCAATCGCGGATTACCCACAAGCAAGGGCAGCAAGCCGAAATCCACGACAGCGCGCTTTAAGCGCGCTGCGTTGCACATAAAAGATGCGCTGGACTGGATTTCCAGATAGTGTGTTGGCCCCGTGCGTAATCGATACCCAGGCACTTGGCAGTTGGGTGCGTCTATATAAATGACACCTTTTTTATTCACTTTTTACTAAAATTTGATATGAAAAAACTGCTCCTTCTTGTCGCAATCATTATAACCCTTTTTTCTACTACTCAAGCTCAACTCCAATTTGGGATCAAGGCCATTCCTACCTTTTCCACTTCCCTTGGAGACAATGATACCCCTTTTGGCGAATCCCTTCAGTTCAACCTCAACGGTGGTTTGGTCCTGCTTACGGGCGTGCAAAAGAAAATTGGTTTTGAGACAGGGTTGTACTGGATGACGCGTGGGGTAAGGCTTATTGAGCAAAGAAATACCAGTTCTGCTTTAATAGGGGACGTAAACAATCTTCAATATCAACAACTCCAAATCCCAGCAGGCCTCCGCGTACGGTTAGGTGATAACTATTTAGCCTTTCATACTGCTTTGGAATGGGCCTTTAGGGTTGGCTATAATAAGGAGGGGGAAGTCACTACCTTCTCAGGATCATCTATTAGCTACCCTATCAACATCCCCCTCGGACTCACTGTAGGACGCCGATTTACTTTAGCAGAGAAATGGGGGCTAGACCTTGAGGTGCGATCTAGCATGCAATGGGCAGCTCCTCTACCAGGGCCATCTGACCTGTTGAATATGGGCATCGGTGTGGCGCTTATGCGGTTGTAGACGCGATAAATCGCGTCTCTACTAGCACAAAATTCTTTTGCCTATCTTTGCGGGCATGAGTGAAGCTCCTATCTTTGAACCCATCCCTGAACTCCAGTGGATCGAGCGCATCACAGAGTTGATGGACAGCAAGTTTCGCATTCCAGGGACCAAGCTCAACTTTGGGCTGGATCCCATATTTGGTTTGATCCCATTTTTGGGAGATATTATCACCTTGCTGATCTCTAGCCTACTGGTCATGACCATGGCACGACATGGCGCCAGTGGGAAGATCGTGATTTTGATGCTCCTCAATCTAGCAGTAGATTTTTTGTTGGGATTCATCCCTTTCTTTGGTGATGCCTTTGATTTTGTCAATCGCGCCAATACCCGCAATTACCGGTTGTTGCGTGAACATTATGTAGCCGGAGAACACCAAGGCAGTGGTTTTTGGATATTGGGCGTGATCTTTCTGGGCATTCTTCTGATGATTGGCCTGTTAATTTATCTGGCCATCCAATTGCTTTCCTGGACCTATGCCTCTGTGGCGGGGCTGTTTTAAGAAAGATAGGCAAATAAGGGAAGCCTTGTGCTCGTTTGTCATAAGATCGAGGGCAACTTTTTCAACTGCGTCCATGCGTTGAAAAAGGCATTTTGTATACGATTATCTATCTGACAATGAACCTTTCAACGATTGTCACCAGTCTACTTTCCCTGTTATTTTCTACTATTTCATTTGCCCAAGTCCCCGACAGTATTCACTTTGACTTCAAAGGTGAACACGAATACACGTCCACCTTCTCGTGCTATACAGCACTATTTGACCTCCAAGGCAGACCCTACCTCTACACTGCCAATAATCAATTGGGGGTCGTAGTGTTTGACATCGCAGACCCGGCAATGCCAGTGCCTGTAGATACCCTGCTACCGGCTGTTTTTGGGGGACTTCGGCCTACCCATTTGTGGCTAGACTCGACACATTTATATGCCTCCCTTGGCGGATTCCAAGGGCTTGTTCCACAAAATGCAGGCATGGCCATCATCGACATTCACACCCCAGACCAATTGAACCTTGTGAGTCAATGGGATTCTGTAGCCTTCAGGCAAGGGGCAGCTATCGTCCAAGTTTATGACGACTATGCTTACCTAGGCGCCATGGAAGAAGGCCTCTTGATTTTGGATGTTTCGGACAAAACGGACATTCACTTTGTCTCGCAGATGGTTCCCGACCCCAATTTTCCACGTGTCCCTGGCCTCTTCTCCCATCCTAATGCCCGCGGCATGGCGGTTTCAGGAGACATACTTTGGCTCTGCTACGATGCTGGGGGGTTGCGGTCTATTGATATTTCAGATAAAAAAAATCCCATAGAAGTCGCCCAGTACATCAATGCGTCTATGGACAGCCTGACACAGTCGGCCTATAATAATGCCGTCGCAGTGGATGATTATCTATTTATCGCAATCGATTATTGTGGATTGGAGGTAGTCAATATCCACCAGCCAGATTCTCCGTATACAGTCTTCTGGCACAATCCATGGGATTGTCAGCCTACAACTTGGGCAGGAAGTCCTGGCCATACCAACCAGCTCGTTGCCAGTCCTGACGGCAAGCTGCTGTTTATGTCTGGTGGGGACAGCGAGGTCTTGGCCTTTGACATCTCTATCCCCACTTCTCCGAAACGCATAGGCACCCTGGCCCATGTCGGGGATAGCCTTGTGACCTGGGGGCTTGATGTACGCGGCAATCAAGTGGCACTTGCCTTTGTAGACGTCTCAGGTGTATTTATTCCAGGGGTATCGCCTTATTATTCAGACTATGGCGGCATCCAGATATTTGAATGGAAAGATGTTTCTACCTCCATAGGTGCACCTTTTTCTCCATTTTCCCTGATCCTTTCCCCTAATCCTTTTCAACAAACTACCCAGCTAAATCTCAACCTTCCTGCGCCTAATACTATAGAAATAGCCATATTTGGTGCATCTGGTAAGCAATTGACCAGTCGAAATATGACCTTTTTGAGAAAGGGGGCTCATCAAATCCCACTGCCCCTTCACCATTTGCCACAAGGGGTGTATTTAATTCGTGTGCGTGTAGGGGATGGAGTTCAATGGGTGAAGGGACTAAAAAGGTGAAATGAGAATTTCAAGTGTCAAGCGCAAGTTCAAGTTCAAAAAAGAGGAACAATGATACATGAGGTGCCCAGCACCCAAAACTCAAAACTTCTTCAAAACCGCCCGCTGAAGGACCTTCAGCGGATAGGAACGAACGTTTTCAACGTTAATGCTGTCAGGCAAGGTTTCCCCACTCATCCTGGGGTCGTCCATCGGCCCAGTGACAATTTCATTGATGAGCTGATTTCCTTCCAGGTAGTAGCTGGCCAGGAGGAGGGTATTATCCACGGCAAAACGGCTCATCATATGATTGCCGATCAGGTATTGATCGAGGAGGATGGAGTTGTTTTCATCCAGGATAAAGTGACGATAGGTCGAGTCTTGGGCGATCAGGGTATAAGGTCGCACATCGTTAAGGCTGCTATCCCGGTAGGTGATAGTCCAGCTCCACTGGCCGGCTGTGTCTGTATCAGCAATATCAAGGGACATATTTACTTCACGCTTGCGATCATTGTCTGCAAAGCTGAGCGTGACCGTGCCTTCCCAGTGGCCGAGCCAGGCGTCGGGCCAGATGGCAGTTTTGGCTACATCGGATGTGGCAGATTCTGTTGAAGGGGATTGGCAAGCGAGAAGCAAGGAGAGGAGGATAAGGGTAAATATTTTCATGAGGAATATTGGTGACTTTAGGGGGAAACAACCTGTCTTAATGAGGAATTACCAGTTATAAATTCATCCTTGCCACCTATACATTCTAGGTCGTTTAATATTAGGTAATTACGTTTTTTTGAGTCAAGATAAAAAAAAATAAAAAAATTGTTGATGAGCAGGTTGCCGTTACGTCTAATGGGGATAAATTGATTTTTTGCAACAAAAATAAGCATCAATCTACCTGCTCTTTTCACTTCTCAGCCCTAATGATTAATCTAATCCCTTATAATGTTTAATCATCTTTACATGACCCTCTCTAAAAAAAATTACGCTTTAATCCTATTATCTCTTGTTTTCTCTCTGACCCTGTCTGCCCAGCAAGGTGGCAATGACCTCATCATCTCTGTATCTTCCAATGATATGGGGTATAAAGTCCAGCTGGCCATGGGAATAGACTCCTTTTTCAATAATAACGTACCGCTTCCTGATGCAGTCGTTCATGCAAATGGCTGTGGGGTAATGAGTTTGGTACATAATGTCGCCGTTACAAATACAGGTCCGTGGAGTCAATATGATACCTTCAAAACGAGAATATTTGTTAAGTCTACGTCTCATTCGTTTAACCTCAATTTATTTACGGATTCCTCCACAGCTTACGAGCCTTATATCGAAACGGCACTGATGCAGATGACACATTGCTCTACTCCTTCTTCCTGTGGATATTCGGGCAATTTTTATACGCTGAATGGAGCTACTCCTTCATTCGGATTTTACAACTCCACCCAGCAGGAATTTCTGACCTGTGCTTCAGCAGGGGTATGGGAAGTGGATAGTGCTACTAGCTCGACCAGTCAGGTTTACTCTCACCCTATCTCTAATTCAAAAGTGATGAGTGCGATTACTTCTGCTTCTGCCTCCATGCAAACCTTTTATGCAAACACGGCCTATTTTTATGCCCTTGCCACCCATGCTGTACAGGAAATAGCGATGAAAATAGAAATCTATGGTGGGGTACAATCTGGCAGCAATCCTGTTACCTGGAGTTTGCTAGCCACAGAAGATCACGCCAATCCTATTGCGCTTAGTCGTGGGTCAACGACTCCTTATACCCTTTATGAAGTGGCTTCTATTTATTATGGTACTACGCCTCCTAACCTAGACTCTATGCAAGCATGTGCTAGTCCAATTAATCGACTTGCCAGTGAAAAAGCAAATCTGCTCGATGTGTCCCTTAGCCCCAATCCTGTCCGCGATCAGTTAACTGTCACAATCGAAGATGACCAAACAGCTACTCCTTTTGAGATCGCTATCTATGACCTTCAAGGAACAGCTATTTTGCATGAAGAAGCACTAGGACAAGATGGATTTGTGGAAAAAACGGTCACTACCGCACAGCTAGCCAAAGGCTATTATATGCTGAAGGTCACGAGTCGAAGTGGCACACAGGTTAAGAAATTTGTCAAGATATAGGTAGCTGTTCTCCAAAATCTATCAATGGGGTTTTGGAAAATTCAACCCGTTCCGTCATCACATTTACTTTTATTAAGCTTAATTTCTAGGGCACTTTCTCTAGTAATCAGGAGTCCTTATGATTAGGTTTTAGGCATTTCACCCTTAAAACATTTCCACATGGTACTTTCCAAGAAAAACTTTTTCCTCATCTTGCTTTCTATGCTTTTCTCTTTCGCTGTAAATGCCCAAGGCAATGACCTGGTCATTCAAGCAGCAACTAGTGACATGGGCTATAAGATCTATCCTACGGTTACCACCCATTTTGCCAACCAAACCCCTTTGCCCAATGCTGAATCACCGATTTCATCCTGTGGCGTGATCAGCCTGATGCATAATATAGCCATTGCCAATTATGGCGATTGGGCTATTTACAATGAGTTTACTGTGAGGGTCTATGTTCATGATTATAATATAGACAGAGAAGGCCCGAGTGCTGACTTGAATGTGTTTGATAGCAATGCTACAGGGTATCAGGCTTATATAGAAAAAAAATTAGATCCGATGACTGCTTGCGCACCTGGTTCATGTCAGTTTTCTGGCAACTACTTTATGCTAAATAATGGAAATTATGAATTTGGATTTTACCAGCCGTCTTCCCATGGCTTTTTGACGTGTGCATCTGCAGCTGTATGGGAAATAACGAGTGGCGTATCAAATGCAATTTATTTAACTGCTCCCAATAGCAATACATATATTGGAAATGTGCTGGCTACCCCACAGATGAATAGTTTCCATTTTGCTGTTATCCCATTTTTTGCGCTGGCCACAAAGGCGCAGCCTTATTTGCAAGTGAGGATTGAGATTTATGGGAAAATGGAAGGGGAAGAAGGGATTGGGAATTTACTATTAACTCAACCCCATGCCTATCCTGTACTGTATAAAAATACTTCTCCTGTAATATATGATATCTATGACGCGGCCTCTATTTCCCTAAGCGGAGGAAGCCCTCCCGCTTTCGCTTCTATGCAGTCATGTACGTTGAGCTACAGAAAGGCCACAGAATACTTCCAGACCCTCGAAGTATCTCTCAGCCCTAATCCTGTGAGGCAACAGTTGAATATCAGCATTGAAGACAGTCAGACAGTTGGTGCTTATGGCCTCACGGTATATGATGTTCAGGGAAATGCAGTCCTACGCGAAGAGGTATCTGGACAAGGTGGATTTGTAGAAAAAACACTGGCTACGGAAGGGCTTGCTAAAGGGTATTATATCCTGAAAGTCACCAGTCAAAGTGGCAGCACCATCAAGAATTTTATCAAGCTATAACCCCTCCACTTAAAATTGCCTATGCGCAATTTTAAAGGGTCCGTTTACCGCAAAAACATTTTGTAGATTTGCCTTCTCCATCTATTTGGGGAAGGTAAATCTGTTTTTATGGAACGTTTTATGAAACAAGCTTTTTGTATAGTACTTTTTTGTGGGTTTTGTTGTGTTTTTTCAAATAAAGGATACGCTCAAACCAAGGAAGACAGCTTAAAGGCTCAAGAGATATTTGATAAAGGAGTCAGCCTCAATAACCAAAAACCAGATAGTAGTATTATCTATCTCAAAAAGGCAGGCCTTCACTTCCAAAAGGTAAAAATGAATGAAAACCTGGTGTACACGCTGTTAGCTATCACCAACACCTATATTACACTTGACCGATTTGATTCTGCTCGTCACTATTCCATTTTATCTAATATCGAAGCAAAAACGACACTTGACTCCCTCCACCCATATCTATTCCTCAGTTTATATAATTATGCCAACGTCTTATTTTTTGAAGGTCGATATGATCATGCAATCACAGAATACCAAGGGCTCATAGATCGTATCGTCCAGTTGCCTGATAGCATTCAAGAAGCGCCATATATTCAAATCTGCTATTTCTATTCACATAATCAGTTAGCCATTTGTTATGACTATTTTGGAGACTTTGAAGAGAGTCAGCGGTATAGGCAGAGACTGTTGAGGTTATATCAAACACACAGGGAACCATCTGATAGAAATATCGCCATAGTTCATACTACCCAGGCTAGCAGTTATATTGATCAAAACAAGTTTCGATCAGGGTTAAATGCCCTAAAAAGATGCCTTGGTGTCCTAGACCTCAACGACCCTCAATTATATGTCAGTGACTATGTGGATACCTATTTCAAGATGGCCAAGTGCTATACCGAACTTGGGAAGCTGGATAGTGCAGCTTTCTTCCTAGATAAGGCAGATGCGATACAACCTGCCAAAAATCCGCGTCGGCCCCAAGTGGGCCTGGTCAGGCGAGGAGAATTGGCTATGAGAGGTGACCAGTATACGGAAGCGATTTCCTATTTAGCGGCAGCACAAGATCAATGGGCAGCGGTATTCCAAATCAAACATCGCGTATTTGTCAAACTGTTTGAGCAAATGGGCGATGCCTATGCTGGCCAAGAAGACTACCCTAATGCCTTTCAGTACTATCAGCAAGCCCTTGCTGCCAACCATGAGACCATGACAGGCGATGAAACGCCTGAGTATTTTCCTCCCATTAATGACCTCCAGTACCCCATTCCCTCGATTTCTATTCTCGCCAAAAAGGCAAAAGCCTTTATCAACCATCACGGAGGTTTTGCCGAAGGGAGAGCACTTGCCCAGGCTTGCTTTCTGCGGGTAGATTCCCTTTTTGGGCGGACGCTGCGGGAGCTTCGCTCCGCAGAGTCAAGGTCCTTCTTTTCCAAAGAATTTCGCCCCATCTACGAACGTGCTATTGACAACTGCTATACCTTGTATGAGCAGACAGGAGATGAGCAACATCTGGCACAGGCATTTGCCTATTCCGAGCGGAGCAAGGCGATCTTGCTGAGCCTGGCTTTGCGCGATAGCAAAGCGCGGATAGAGGGGGGACTGCCAGCAGCAGTGCTTGATGAAGAACTTGAGCTTCGTACGGATATTGCAGCTTATCGGAAGCGCATTTTTGAAGCAAAACCTACCACGGATAGCCTCTTGGTGGACGAATGGCGCAATAAGCTGTTTGATTTGGAGGAAGCCTTCAGAAAATTGGTGGAGAAAATGGAGCGGGATTACCCCAATTATTATCAACTAAAGTATGGCCTCGTTACGACAACCCCGAAGCAGATTCAAGCCTTACTAGGGAGTAAAAAGCATCAGTTAATCGCTTATTTCCAAGGAGATAGTACTTTGTATCAGTTTGTGTTTTCAAAAAATAACAGTCAGTTCTATCGTCAATCTTTTGGAGAATCAGAAAAAAAACATTTTTCCGCCTTGTTGGAATTGCTACACACACCAGGTGCAAACGACCAAGATACCTTTGCCCATCATGCAAAAGCACTGTATTGGGTATTGTTTCCAAAAAGTTTTGATGCGGCAACCACTGCGCACCTGAGTGTCATTCCAGACGGGCAGTTAGGGTTTCTTCCTTTTGGGGTATTGCTGACTGAAGCAGTGAATCCTGGGGATGGCTTCCGCGATTTACCCTACTTGCTCAAAACGACTCAGATCAATTACGGCTACTCTGCGACCCTCTTGACGACAGATTCCAAACAAGAGAGGTCTTTTACGCAAGAACTCAGTGCTTTTGCGCCCGCCTACCAAGGCGCCCTAGCCTTGTCGACCAATCAGCCCCAGGCACAAGCCATTGCTGAACAAATGGGCGGAACAGCCTATGTAGATTCGATAGCTACCGAAGAATTATTTCATCATGCTGCTGCCAACAGCCGCATCCTCCACCTGGCCATGCATGGCATCCCCGATGTAGCGCATTCCCTCTATGCATATTTGTTGTTTGGTCCTTCCAATAATGACAAAGAGGACGGGAAGCTCCATGCTTACGAGTTGTACAATCTTTCGCTCAACACAGAGCTTGTCACGCTCTCGGCTTGTGAGACGGGATATGGCAAGCTCGCCGTGGGCGAAGGCGTCATGAGCTTGGCGCGTGCTTTTCGCTATGCAGGCTGCCAAAATGTGCTATTCAGCCACTGGAAGGTCGATGGACGGTCAGCCAATGATTTGCTGACAGGCTTTTATGCGGCTATTGCAAATGGAGCTAAGCCCTCAGAAGCTATCTGGCAAGCCAAGAAAGATTTTCTGGCCACGACCCCGCCCGATCAGGTCCATCCGTACTATTGGGCCAATTTTGTCCTCAATGGCGAAAACCAGGCCGTAGCCAATTCTTGGCCTGTTTCTGTTGTATTTTTAGGCGTCTTTTTTCTGCTTATGCTACTGGCAGCTTCACTTTTTTTTGCCTTTGGCAAAAAAAATAAAAAAGTTGTTTAGATCATTTTAGGGATTACGTCTGATATAGGTGAAAATACGGGCATCAGCTAATTTTTACCTTAATCATCCAAACAATCCCTACTATGTTACTAGACAAGTATCTCAACCTTCTCGAAACCATTGACTATTGGATTTCTGTTTCTAGGACAGGTCCTGCTAAGGACTTTGCCAGACGGCTCAACATCTCTGAGCGTAGGCTCCACGACTACCTTGCTTATATGCGAGACAGGGGGCTTCCCATAGAATACTCTCCGCTGAAAAAGAGCTATTTCTATTCAAATCCAGGCCATCTTCATATAAAAATCAAGTTTGAGTAACGACTGCAATAAAATTGCAGACCCCCTCCTTTTCTTTGCTATGAAGATAGATTTGTAGTACCCCAAAAATGAAGGAATTATTAATTGATAGATTATTCACTAAATCATTTTAAACAACTGATAATCAACATATAACTCTTTATTTTTCAATTAATAATCAGTCAATTTAATAATAAATAATTCCCATTTCCATGAATGCCAAGCCCTATATATTCTTTTCTTTTCTGTCACTGGTGATCCTATTCACTGGAAGTCTCTCAGCACAGGTCTCTGTCAATATCTTGACAGAAGAAGTGGAGACGTTACAGTCAAGAGAACTGTGGCAGCTTGAAATTGAATCCCATTTTCCCCAACAACAGGAAGTATTCATCAAAGCCTGGGTCAGTCTTGCAGATGGTTCTACCTTCTGGGCAGCCCAGAGTAAAGGGTGGATGCTTCCTTCGGGGATCACGTCTCTTCAGGCCAAGGATTTGGTCATCTCGGAGGTGGCATTGGCGGATGCGCCTGTCAGTGACAGCCTCACGGATGGGCCTCAATTGTTCTGTATTGAGGTCATAGATGCGCGTAGCAGGCATTTGCTGGGGCAACATTGCAAGATGATCACGATTCTCGATCCTGCGCATAAGCCTACTGAAAAGCGTTTAGCACTTGGAGGCACCAGTCGCCTGACGGCGCAGTACAGCAACCAGCAACTACTTTTTCAAAGAACCCCCGCTTCTTATGTGCGCTGGGAACTCATGCCTACCCTCTCTTGGGATGGGCTGCCCATCCAGGGGCAATTGATGCTTTCCACCGAACATCAGCCCGGCACATACGAGATCAATTCCTTTTCCATCAACCTCGATCCCCAGCAAATTCAGCAATGGCTTCAGCAAAAAGCGAAAGACAAAATTCAGCAAGCCATGACCGATAAAGCCAAAGGGCTTCCTTTTGACAAAAAACTGCTGGATCGCCTGGATGGATTGACCCACTTAGATAAACAGGCTGCTCTCGCCAAACTTCAAGATCGCTTTCCTGATTTTGACCCGCAACAAGCAGAAGAAATCCTTCAGAAAGTTGAGGAGCTTGATCGCGTGGAAGAAGTATTGAAGCAAGCGACATTTAGTAAAATGGAGCAGGAATGGTCAAGAGAAACGGAAGGGTTGGACTGGAACAAAGCAGAAGCCGTACAGCGATTCCAAGACTCGTTATATGCCCATCACCCAGAAAAATATGAGCAATTCACTTCGCTCAAAAGCAAATATGATACGTATCAAAAGCTTAAAATAAAGGCGGAATCCCTCAAGCCCTATCTAGCCAAAGCCAAAAAACTTCAAAACTATCGTGAGGAACTAAATGCCTTCAAACAAGAAAAGACCAATGACTGGGAAAAGCACCTGAAAGACCCCCAAAAACTGAAAAAACTCGGTTTCCTGAAAGGCAAGGACAAGGTCCTTGGCAAGCTGGATCGCTTTGCGTTGGGGCTGCATTACCCAGAAATGACTACCCTCTCGATGGAAGGCGTAGGGGTAAAAGGCTTGCAATTTGCCATAGCTCCAGGGAAAACGTATGCCGCCGTCAGCATCGGCCAAATGATGGCCCCAGGGTGGTCTTTCGACTCTACGCAGCAAGGGGTTGCGACCCAAAGTTTCACCGCTCGTGCGGGAATTGGTCATCCACAAGGCAATCACTTGCATCTGGTATTTGCGGATTTCAAGGAAAGAGAAAGAACTAACAAAACAGCACATTTGGCACCTGCCTTTCGGCACAATCAACTCTTTGGGGTTACTTCGCGCCTCAGCTTCCTAAAGGACCGCATCCAGCTTGCTGGAGAGGTGATGCAAACAGCCCTCAGTGCTGAAAGCAATGACCTGGGCGGCACAGTGATCCAACCGATTTGGACGCAAGGAGGAACTGGCGAAGTAGCCCCTACAACGGCTTGGTCTTTATCTGCCCAAGTCGCATTAGCGCAGTCCACTCAAATAGCAGGGCATTATGAGCATACGCCGCCCAGCTATATCAGCTTGGGCAGGCCCTTCCTCGTGGCAGACCGCCAACGGTATGAATTCAGCTTGTCCCAAAGCTTTTGGGAGGACAAGGTCTCCCTGAACCTCTTCCACAGAAGAGATGGAGACAATCTCTTGCCTTATAAGGCACTTCAATCTGTGACCCGTGCCACGGGCATTCAACTTGCGATCCGCCCTGGCCGCAACTGGCCTTCCCTTCAGCTGAGCTATGCGCCACAAGCACAGCAAAGCTTTGGGCAGGACAGCGTGAAATTCACGCAGCAAAACTTCAGCAGAGACCTGCTGAGCCTGCACCTCCATCACGGCTTTCAGCTCGGGAAAGCCCAGTGCCAGAGCACCTTCATGCTCAATGGGCAATTTGGGCGGGAGACTGACCTCGAAGGGGCCTTTGCCAGCCAGATGGCGACATTTCGCCAGATGGTAGCCTTCCCTAGTGCCTGGGCACTGAATGCAGGCCTCAGCTATATGCACTTCCGACTTCCTACGCAGGAAATGACGATCAAGCAAGCAGAGCTTTCGGGCCAGTTTCCGATAGGCAAAGCCTTCGCGAGCCTGGGCGCGCTGGGTGCGCAGGAGCTGGTCGAAGCGCAGCTCAGCAGCCGGTACGGCGGTTTTGTAGAAACGCGCCTGCCCATCCTTCAGCGATTTCAGTTCTCACTCCGATTCGAACATAGTACCTATTCATCCACTAACAATACATTCACCCAAGCCGACCGATTCCTCGCCCGAAGCAGCTTACAGTTTCAGTGGTAGGGATTATTAATTGATTGATTATTCATTATTAATTCCAGAGGGTGGCGGCTCCCTAACATCTATTTAGTATGAACTTTAAATTCCTTTTGACAAAAGCCTTTTCACTTATTTTGCTTCTAAGTGTCTTGCTTGCGATTGAGCATTTACATGCTGCTGACCTTGCTGATGCTGGGATGGGTCCAAATCAGGGGGAGACAGTGCCAGTGGCTATAATTTTTGATGTAAAGAAAGTCAATAATCCAAATTCTGACCCTGCACTTCACGATGTCGACATAGATTTGGACTTTATTCTAAGGCTTCATAAAGACAATATTATTATCGTTGAGTGGGGAGATGGAAGCCCTCATACAACGGTTCATGGAAAAGCTCCTAACAATATCCCCTTTACCCATACTTATACAACCTGTACCAGTGGTACTTGTGATTATACCGTGACACTCCGGACATGTGCGAGTGATATTTCTTACTTATCTATGACAGATGAAGGTGTACAGACTTTTGATATATCAACCAATGGTTTGCCAGGGATAGAACATTTGGGACTGACATCAAATAATATCGGCGGGACTTTGGACTTGACTGCCAGTAAACCCTTGGAGACCTTGAAAATAAGTGGAAACCCTATCACAGCCTTGAATATCACAAACCTGACTAACCTGAAGACAATATTTGGTAATTGTGAAATTCCTGGCGTTTTCGATTTCAGTACCTGCCCCGCATTAGAAGACCTTAGAATGCCCGGAAATCTTTTTACCAATGCCATTTTTGATAATCCTAACCTCACAAATCTGGAATTTCATAGCAATCCACTGAATGGAACAATAGATTTAACTAATTGCCCTAAGCTAAAAACATGTGGGATAGGCATCTCTCATCATGGGGGTGGGATGGCTGTAAATGTAGATGGCTTAACAGAATTGGAAAGCCTGGATTTATATGAATCTCAGGTAAATGCCAATTTGGACCTAAGTACTTGCACCAATTTAAGGATGATTCGCATCTCAAAAGGGGGAGGCCCACCCTATACGCCTATCAGTGTGGACTTAAGTGGTCTTGAGAACCTCGAAATTGTCGTAATTGGACATTATATTGAAGGAAGCGTTGATATAAGTCAATCTCTTGATTTACAGCGTATTCAGCTAGGGCCAAAGGTAGATGAACTCATTTTGCCTACGGCAGGTAATGTTGTCTTAAGTTCTCTATACATAGTATCTATTGATGGCACATCTCTTCCTTCTTCCGAGATTGATGCTTTCAGATTGCTGATCCCCACCAATCCACACCCTGGCCCACAATACCCCCTTATCGGTTATGGGGGATTCAAGGATCACCTCATATTTACTAATACCACTTTTTCTCCTACTGCAACCGCTCACCTTAATTTTTTAGGGACGCAAGGCTGGACAGTTTCTTATTAACCTTAATATCATTCATAATGAAAAATGTCTTATTCAACGGGAAATTCAAGTTCCCTTTCCCCCAAACGCTATCACTCATCCTGATAGTAAGTGTTTTGCTCATGACAGGGCATGTACATGCTGCTGGTCCTGCTGACGCTGGGCTTAGCCCAGAGCAGGGAGAGACGGTGCCTGTGGCTTTTACGATGAAGACAGATCGTGGCATCTCAGCAGTAAAAGATGACCCTAATAATCCAATAAACTGGGTAATAGACTATAAAGTGGAATTTACCCTAAAATTGAAAAGTAATAATATTGTGATCGTTGACTGGAATGATCCTTCTGGGACTACTACAACAGAGTCTATGACAGCTGGTCAAGCAAAAACATTTACGTTTACTTATCCCTCATCTACTTATACAGTTGCAGCCTTCCCAAACAAGCCTCAAATCCCTTATACTATTGATGTCAAAACCTGTGGTAATGATATCGTTGAATTGACAGCAGGGAATCAAGAACTCGTGGAAGTTGGAATGATTGATCAATTGACAGGGCTGGAAAAACTGGGGTTAAGTAATAATGATATTGCAATCCCTACAGAACTGGACTTAACGGCATGTAGCAATTTGAAAGATTTATTTCTTACGGCAAATGAGTTTGAGTATGTTGATGTCCAAAACTTACAAGCCCTCAGAGATGTAAGAATGGAAAGATGTAAATTAAAAGGAGCAAATAGTCAAACAAGCCCAATTACGTATGACTTTACTTCAAACCCAGCACTCCAAAACCTGATCTTACGGGGAAGTAATTCCATTAAAAAGATAGTTCTGGGGAACCCTAATCTTACCATGTTGTCCATCTCAGGAAACCCATTACAAGGAGATATTCTTTTAAAAGATTGTCCTAAATTGGAAGTAGCAGATCTTGACTACACCTCCCATGGTACTGGAATCAATCTTCATATAGGAACACTTCCTGTGTTACGTGTGCTTAGACTTAGTGACTCATTTGTTTTGAATGACCTAAACTTAAATAACTGCCCGAAATTAGAATATTTGGGATTATCTGATTCGCAGCCTGCTAATTCATGCACCAAGATAAAGATAGAAACAGACCAATTGGAAAACTTATATTACGTTCACATTGCCCAATGTACAGATGATATAATTGATCTCTCTAAGGCCTCAAAAATTGAGTTTCTTAAGATTCGAAAATCCACAGGGGCAGATTTGAAAGTACCCAATTCAATGCCTTATTTACAGCATCTCTATATAACAAATACACCTAACTTCTCTTTGAATACAATTGACAAACTCATTGATGCTACTCCATTTAACATTCAGTATCATAGTTTTCATCAGAATCCGACTCTACCAAAGTATTATCCCTATTTCTGGGGACATTACTATTACATTTTAATTGACCCATCATTCCCCCTCCTCCAATCCCAAAAGGATCGGATTATCGAACGGCATGTACTCGGGCCAGCACCCTATCAGAATAGCCGAGGCGACTATCTAACAACGATCACCAATTAATACCCCCATGAAACCCATATATATAATCTTAGGGATCTTATCCCTTGGGCTTGCTATGTCTGCTTCAGCCCAAAACATCACCATCCAAGCCCTGCCCCAAACGGGCAGCCTGCAGACTGGCCTCCAGGGACAAGCAGTCCTAGTGAACGCTGAGACGCAGCCACAGGAAGTCTTCCTGCAAGCGCAAGTGCGCAAGGGCAACTCGCTGACATTCAGCGATCAGACTGCGCCCATCACGCTGAACCCTGGTCTCAACAGCCTTGACCTGGCAGGCCTGAGTCTGCTCGGCCCGAGACATACAGGGCAGGTCCAAGACCGCCCGGTAGGCGACTTTGAGATTTGCCTTGAAGTGCATGCCGCAACAGACGGTCGCCTTTTGGCAGAATCATGTGAGACCATTACCGTCCATCCGATGACACCTCCTTATTTGGTTTACCCATTTGACGGAGAGAAAATAGAGACCCCCATGCCCATGTTGAGTTGGACACCTCCTGCCCCTATCAAGCCTGGCAGTCAACTCAGTTACACCATTAGGCTGGCGGAGGTGCCTACAGGCATGTCGCCGGAAGCTGCCTTGCGCCAACGCCAGCCCTTATTCTTACAAGAAAATGTCATGATGGCCAGCATGGCTTATCCCGTTTTTGCGCCAGCATTAGAATGGGGCAAGCAGTATGTCTGGCAGGTGGAAGCCTTCGTTGAAGGCCAAAGCATCGGCAGGAGTGAAGTATGGGACTTTAACTTGGCGAATGATACCCCAAAAGCTGCCACAGAAATTCCCACCTACTTCGTGGAACTCAAGCGTCAACCCGAATCTGGTATTTACCGTGCCCAAGGGCAGGTTTGCTTCAAATTCATGGCGCGCTATGCCGAAGACATGCCGCGATTTGAAGTGCAAAACGATGACCAGAAGCGCATCGATGTCCGCAGCACACAGCTTACCACTTTAGGCAATGGCTTATTTATCCTCAAGCTGCCTCCACAAGGCGGCCTCAAAGCAGGCAGCTATTATACGCTCCAGGTATTTGACGCCAAAGACCGCGCTTACGTCCTTAAATTTCAATATCAACACGCAGATAACCCTGTCAAACCATGAAAAAGTCCCTTATCATTATCCTTTCACTTTCCCTGATCGGAGCCTTTTGGTGGTCGTGCAGCCAGCAGCATCTGAGTCCTGCCAGTTTCCTCCAGCAGATCGAAGACCCCACTCAGGGCATGCGCGCAGCCACAGAGGTGAATGGCTATCAGGTAGAATTGCAATATATGCCCCCAGCAGCACTGGTACTGCTTGAGAAAGGCCCTGAGGCCATCAATGACCCCCAATGGGAATCCTGGGTGACCGAGCGTAGCCAATCGGACTACTTCCGATTCAAGGTACAGCCAACGGAAACGGGGGCGCAGCGTCTCAACGTAGCTGATTTACAAAACGAAATGGGGAGCACCTATTTCTCCTTTGAAGCGCAGCGCGACTTCTGGGTAGAGAGCGGACAAGACAGTCTAGCTTGTTTGCTATATCACCACGAACCCAACTACGGGATGAGTCAGGACTATACGTTTGTCTTGGCCTTTCCCAAGGCAGATCGTCAGGAGATGCTCTCTTTTCACTATGCCGACAAGGTCCTGGGCATCGGGCAGCTCAGCCTGCGCATGGACCCCAGCAGGTGGGAAGAATTATTGATTGACTGATTATTCCTTAGGAAAAGTTCAAACTCAAGCTCAAATTCAAAAATCAATTTATCAACATCATCATGATTTCTATATTTCGAAATAAGTTATTCTTGAAGACGGTCGTGGTCTACGTAGTCGTGACCCACCTGCTTCAGGTGTTTTTCCCCAACGGGGCCTACGCCCTGACCAGCGGCCCTAGCCAGCCAGAAGTGCAGGGCTTCACGCCCGCGGGTGTTTCCGAACTGGTCAACGTCTCCACAGGAGACTTCAGTTACAATATCCCTCTCATGAGTGTTGAGGGTTATCCCATCAATCTCTCTTATAATTCTGGGCGCTCCATGGAAGAGGAAGCCAGTATGGTCGGTCTGGGATGGAACCTCAATATCGGCCAGGTGACCCGCAATATGCGCGGCTTGCCCGACGACTTTGCAGGCGATAAGATTGAGCAGACAACAACGATGAAGCCGAATGTAACAGTGGGCTTAACTCCAAGTTTTCCTGCAGAGATTGGCGGAAAAGAAATAGATGGGAAGAAAGTAGGGGGCACAAAACTTAATCTTTCTTTAGGGTTTTATACGAATAACAGAACTGGAGTAGGATTTGATTTTGGTATTTCCCCTAGCATTGCAGTAGCTAATACTACTAAAGGATCTTTGAGTTTAGGTCTAGGACTTTCGTTTAAGTCTGGTTCTGGTATTGACTTTAATCCCTCAGTAGGTATAAGCAAAACAGATGGGGCTGATCAATCCAAAGATGAGCAGACAGAAGGAAATAATCTACCTATAAAAACAACTTCCTTTACTGGTTCAGCTAATTATAATTCGCGCAAAGGATTAAAAAGCCTTAGTTATGGAATTTCACAAGAAAAGTCATGGGAGAAGCAGGTTGGTGAAGAGAAAAAGTTAGGTTATTCAAACAAAAGTGTCGGATCTTCTTATAGTTTTGGTACGCCCGCTTATACCCCTTCTACTGGGCTTCCCTTTCATACCTATTCAGTCAATGGACTGTTTGGATTTGGGCCCTCAGCCGCATTCATTTTCCCAAAATCTAAATGGAGCGTCTATTATACCAAGCAATATATTCCTGAGAATAAACAGACGGTTAAGCGAAGTGCCTATGGCTATATGAACCAAGGCATGGCCAATGCATTGCCTAAGGCAGAAGCAGAAGAGGCAATGTTGGATTTTAACCGCGAAAAGGAAGGGCCTTTTTATCCCCGCAAAAAACGAGATGGCAAATATGAAGGCAGTCAGTTTTTGCCGTTGGCCCAACAGACTTATGACATGTTCCAGGTTTCTGCTCAAGGAATGGGCGGACAGTTCCGTGCGCACCGCTCAGATTTTGGGACAGTATATAGTCCTGCTGTGAAGTCTAGCAGTGACATGGGCGGCGCAGGTGTTGAGCTTGGGGTAGGGCCTGCGGCGGCACATACGGGATTTAACCTCAACTATTCTCACGTGTGGACCCGCAAGGGAAAGTGGGAAGAAGACGGTCGTTTATTGCAAAACAAACTGGCTTTTACCCAATCCAATTCGACTAATGATGCAGATTATGAGCCTTATTATTTTAAGCAAGTCGGTGAACCCAGTGTAGAAACTGATCCAGACTTTTATAACAGAATTGGCGGAGAAGAATGGGTCAAGCCTATGCTATGGCCGATGCCTGATGGGGCCAGGGGCATCAGCCTAGGCAAACTGGAAAATGAAGCGGAAGACATCTTCAGTGACTTCAAAACCCGTGAAGAACGAGCTAGAAGGAATCAGCTCTTTTCTACCCTGAATGCTAGAGAAGCAGAAGTGGCTGGTTTGGATAAGAAGATTCGCCTGTTTACCAAAAATGCTTTTGACTATAATACCTCCACTGAAGAATTAATTCCCACTGATACTGACAACCGCTATGGCAACCTCAATGACCCAAGAGCGCCCAAGAGGCACCATATATCCGAAATCACTGTCACCAACCCTGGCGGCAACCGCTATATCTTTGGCATTCCTGCCTATAACCTGATTCAGAAGGAGATTACCTTTACGACAGATCCCCTAAAGGCTATCAATAGCTGCGAAAACCTGGCAGACTATGATGCTGGCGACTTGAAGGGAAATGAAAATGGGTTGGATGAATATTATCAGGAAAAAATCACCCCTGCTTATGCCCATGCCTTTCTCCTCACAGGCATTGTATCTGCAGACTATGTGGACCGCGACAATGACGGGATAACCCCTGATGACTATGGTACAGCCCACAAATTCAATTATTTCAAGAATAATAAGTCCTTCAAATGGCGCACGCCTTATGGGCACAATCAAGCCAACTGGCAAGAAGGATTCGAAACCAAAACGGGGAACAATGGAGATGACAAAGCAAGTATCGTGTATGGAGAAAAGGAATTGTGGTTCCCTCATTCCATCGAGTCCAAGCATTTTGTAGCCGAATTTGTCTACTATGATGAAAATAATGATGACCTCAATCACCCTTATGGAAATGCTCAGTCAGGCTGGGGCGTTAAAGATGAATTCGGCGAAAAGGAAACTAACGCTGCATCCCATCCACAAGTCTTGAAGAAAATCAGGCTTTTTTCTAAAGCCTTGAGGGCTGATCCTACCAAGGAAGATATTCCAATTAAAGAGGTTCATTTTAGCTATTCATACGACCTGTGTGCAGGGGTTCCCAATGGAAATGGTACCGCAGGCAAACTCACTTTGGAAAAAGTGTGGTTTACCTATGGCAACTCTAATGAAGCCAGTTTGAATCCTTACGAATTTACCTACAATAGTTTTAACCCTTCTTATACGCTCCAGTCCAGCGATGCTTGGGGCAACTATAAGCCCAATGACTGTAGTGCGAATGGACTGCCCAATAAGGTATTTCCTTTTGTAGATCAAAGTGACCGTGCCACGGCAGATCAGCAAGCGGCGGCTTGGGAGTTGGTAGAAATCAAAACGCCGAGTGGCGGCCTGATCGCGGTAGAATATGAGGCAAAAGACTATGCCTATGTGCAAGACCAGCGCGCCATGCAGATGTTTACCCTGCTAGGAGCAGGCCCAGATAGTGACTACGCCAATAAAACAGAACTCCTCTATGATGAGTCTGGGACTGTAAGCCATGACAATCACAACTTCCTTTTTGTACAGTTGGACAATTCTGTGGCCAATGATGCCGTCTTCAAAAAACGATATGTCGATGGCTTGATCGGCCAGGATATGTATTATAATGTGAAATTGGCTGTTGATCGCAATAAGCATAGTTCTCGTGAATATGAGCGATTGGCAGGATTTGCAGTCATCAAAAATGCAGGCCTCACTGCCGATGGCAGCGACAAAGCCTGGATCGAACTGGAAACGGTCAACATCCGTGACAGAAATGACGATACGGGCCGCCAGATCAATCCGATCTGTTTTGATGCATGGATGTACATCCGCAATAACCTCAATGAAAACATTTATCCAGGGTCCAATACTACTTTGGACGAAGATGAAAACTTACTCGATATTGGCGGTAAGCTATTCAGTTATGGAGCTGACATCTCAGGCATGTTCCTTGGCTTTACGCGCATGATGCGTAACAGAGGATTTGCCGACAAATTCCTTCCTGAGAAATCCTGGGTACGCCTTCGCACCCCCATCGGAAAAAAAGTAGGCGGTGGAGCACGTGTCAAGCAGGTCACCTTGACAGACAATTGGCAAGCCATGACAGGCGGCAAAGATGCGACTTACGGCCAGCAGTACGACTACCATGTCATGGACGCTGACCTGGGGATTGAGATCAGTAGTGGGGTAGCTGCCAACGAGCCAGGCTTGGCCCGTTCAGAAAATCCTTTAGTACAACCCATCCGCTACTCCAAGCCCAACGCTTTGTCTCAAAATGACTTTTTCATGATGGAAGGCCCAATAGGGGAAAGCTTCTTGCCTGGTCCTTCGATTGTATACAGTCAAGTGAAAGTCTCTGATTTGCAGCATGCCCAAATTACCCACAACGGTACCGGACATGTCGTGCATGAATTTTATACGGCCAAGGACTACCCTGCCATTATTAACCACAATAGCCATTCAGATATTGACGATAGACGTCCGGTAAACCTGAGTGCATTGGGACTTGGTGTAGTCTCTTATGATTTCTATACAGGGGCCCAAGGCTATGTCATCAAATTGAATGATATGCATGGCAAGTCTAAAGGCATGAAAGTCTACGGTGAAGGACAAGAGGAGCCGCTTTCAGGGGTAGATTATTTCTACCGAACCGCCAAATTGGTTGATGACGGCAACGGCAATGAACTACAACTCGGCGAATATGATGCCAGCCAAGCCAATCAGTTGTACAATGAAGACGTGCCTATCATCAATGAAAAGGGGGACAAGGAAACAGCCAGGATTGGCGTGGAAGTTGATTTTGTCGTAGATGAACAAGAAGAAGCAACAGAGTCTGTAGGATTTACTGCATCAGCTAATATTGATGTTTCTACTCCCTTTGCCCTCCCAAGCTTCTTTGGACTTCCTTCCTTCTCCCAGACCCGCTTCCGCTCCCTGGTCACGACCAAGGTGGTGCGTCACTTTGGCTTGATGGAAAAGGTCGTCACCTATACCAACGGTGCTTCCAGCACAGCTTACAATGAAGCATGGGATGCAGAGACAGGCGAAGTCCTCGCTACCAAAACCCTCAACGAGTTTGATGACCCTGTATATAGCTTCAACTATCCTGCCCACTGGTATTATGACCAGTTGAGAGGAGCCTACCACAATGTGGGCACTACATGGAAAAACAAAACCATCAGTGAAGCAGCACTGGACGGCAAGTTTGTCAAAGGGGATGTGTTGATGTTTAGCCTCAATTTGCCTTCAATTGTCCAACAGAATTTCCCTATTCCACTCATCGGATGGGTTCTTGATCCTGATCCCAACAACCCTACCATCATTGGAGCAAATGGGGTAAAAATGGACAATAACTCCATTATTGGGACTTCAACAGGTGGCATCATCACCAGATGGCCACAAATCAAGATCGTCCGTTCGGGCCTCGCCAATCAGCAAAGCGTATCGATGGGCAGCTTTACGGCCAAAGCCGATCCTTATCCTTCCACTACCCTGAATCCGACGGAAATCCTGGGCGCAGGTGCAGTCAAGTTTACCGAACAGGCCCAGCAGCTATGTGGAGTACCCGATTACGGCTGTCACTGTCGGCCCAGTGCCGCAGGCATGGACTTCATGGCTTTGCTCAATGTATTGATCGACAATGGGACATGGCTCAACGAAACCCAGACCACCATCACTAACATTCCTTTTAACGGCAATACCAATCTTGCCAGTTCTGCACTGGGAGCGGCAATCGGTGCCGTAGCAGGCCAAAGCCAGTGGTATCAAGTCAACTATCCACCTACCAGCGACCCTGACTGTCGCGACGAGGTGACCATTATGATAGGTCAAGGGGCAAGCACCCTTGCCACCATCTATTTGACCAAAACCACCACCGACGACTACTGTCTGGATATTCTGCAAGACTTTGATGACTACCGCTCTGCGCCTGTAGATCCTCAGACCTGTACACCTGAGACAACTTTTGTCATGGATGGTAGCTTTCAATATGTCTGTGACGGCGAAGTTTCTTTGGAAGTCGCCACCTTTGAGGCGACGAGCTCAGATTTCCCTACCATGGATTGTGAGATTGGTTGGTCCTACCCTTGTGGGAACCCTGGTGACATCGTCAACCCCTTCCTCGAAGGATTGCTCGGCAACTGGCGCACAGACCGCGCTTATACCTACCTGACAGGCCGCACAGCGCCTCAATTGGATGTCCTTCCCGTCAATAGAGAAGCCATTGATACTGACATTGCCAACGACGGTGTCTTCACCAGTTTTTCGCCATTCTACCAGTACAACACTGGCACCCAAAGCTGGGAGATCGATGAAACCAACTGGACCTGGGCAGCTCGTGCCACCAAGAATCTGGCCTATGGGCAGTCTGTAGAGGAGCAAGATCCCCTCGGCCGGTACAGTGCCGCGCTGCTAGGCTATAAGCACCAGCTACCTATAGCTGTGGTAGGCAATGCACGCTATACAGAAGCTGCTTATGCGCACTTTGAAGATACAGGTGAATTGACCGACAATTGCGAAGACCACATTCAGATTGACTACAGTGCGAATAGTGAACTCGATTTCACCGAATTCATGGCGCACTCTGGCAAACAGAGCGTGCGCATACAGAGTGGAGAAAACCTCTCGCTCACAGCCCCGCTCAACCTGAGCAGTGATTGTGACGAAGTCTCTACCGCTGCGCCTTACTACCGCAGGGCTTGTGACTGCGCAGGTGCTTTTAGCCCAAATCCTGATGCCGAAGACGGACATAGCCGATATTTCGCCAGTTTTTGGGTGCGCACGGAAGCCTATGGCAATGGCGCAACCTTCAAAAGTGACTATGATGCTGTCTTCGCTGAGGTAAAAATTGCCCCTATAAGTGGTCCAGTAGTGGCTGTACCCATTACGCATCAAGACAGAAGCCCCTTGATCGATGGATGGATGCGGATAGAGATCGAATTTGATTTGGGCGGTGTGACAAACCCGCGTGATGTGCAAATCACCATCAAGAATCAATTGAGCAATTACCAGGATGCCTACATCGATGACTTGCGGATTCACCCCTTCCATGCCAGCATGGCGACTTACGTCTACGACCCCGTGACCCTCAAGCTCATGGCTCAGGGAGATGCCAATGGCTACTGCACTTTCTATCAGTATGATAACCGCGAAGGTGCGCTCAAAAGCGTGAAGCGCGAGACAGAAAGAGGGATCGTGACCCTCCAATCCAGTGAGTCTCATGCGTCAAAAGTGAATTAAAATGAAAATCAAAATGAAAATGAAAAAGCTAATATATATCTGTCTAGTAACCTGTCTTATGGGGACTTCAGCTGTTCTAAAAGCTCAGGATGCCCAAGCTGGCCTCGGTCGCATGTTTGCGCAGTTTCAAGAGACGTCCTATGCGGCGAAAATCACCCAATCTTGGTTTCCTTCTCATCAGGCTACAGAAGCTGTGAAGGTGGATCAAGGGGAAATCAAAGTAAAAAAGGACCAAGCATGTTATCACCGAATTGGGGACATGGAAACCCTCTTCAATGAGCAATATGCCATGACCATGAATCACCAAATGAAGGTGATGATGATTCAGCCTTTTGATCCTACTCAAGCTAAAAAGGATTTGCTTGGCTTGGGACAGGAAGGCCAAGATTTCTCTGCCTATCAGTTTGTCGACCTCGACGCTACCTATGCCAAGTATGTCTTGGAAGATGACGAAAGCCGCGTCTCCCGGGTGGAAGTCATTTTCAACAAAAACACCCACAAACTAACCAAAATGGTCTATTTCCTAGCTCCAGGAGCGGTCTATATGGAAGGCATCGAGGGCACGGAAGCACGCATGGAAATGGAATTTCACCAACTGAATTTCAACCCGACCTTTCAAGCCAATGACTTTTCGGAGTCGCGGTTTGTGAACAAGACGGAAAGTGGATTTCAAATGAAAGCCTCTTATCGGGGCTATCGATTGGCAAATTACGCGGGTTGATGACCTAACGGTTTCTGGCTTGTAGGGACAGGTCATGCCCTGTCCCTACAAGACCATACAACCCAATAGTCCATATTATTTAAATAACAAATATTCTAAGCCTATATCCTCATGAAAAAGCATCCTTTTTCATCCAAAATAACCCTGTGCCTACTGATCACCTTCTTCGCCCTGATATTTCGGGCAGAGGCACGGGAAGAGCTTCCCGTCATTCAGAGATGGACGGGCAGTCAACTCACCACTAGTGTAACTTCCGGCCCGCTGCCAGGTGTCGTCGAAGACCTCCAATGGAACACCATGAACGGCAACCCCAGCAGTACCTGGGGATTTACCAATGCCCATAGTACCCTCGAAGTTGTACTCGGTGCCGACTGGAACAACTGTCTGGGAGACGAATTCACTGTGACGGTCGAGGTCCAATTGACCAGTGATGCAGTGGACAATAATGGTGTCACCACTCAATATATCGATACCCGCACCTTGGAGATCAACCACAGCATGCTACGTGGTGCCACCATCCAAGCGGGGAGCTTTATGCTCCGCGAAAACGTGTATCGAGGCATGGTGCAGATCCTCAGCACTTCGATCACTCAAGGCGGAAGCCCCGCCACCAACCAGCTCCCCGATTTCATCGAGCTGGAAGCGAAGTTGATGGTCGAACGGTATTATGAATTTGATGCCAATGTGCCTACCACCATGAACAGCGTCTCTGCCCAATTGCAAGACCCCACCACTTCTGGTGAGGGGGAAGGTACGATCACCTTCAGTTGGAATACCGTCGAATGGGCCGATGAATACGAATTGGAATGGACCGTCGTCAGCAATGCCGAGGTCTGGAACCCCAATGCCACCCCAGCGCCCAAATTTGAGGCTGCCTCTCCGAGCAACTGTCAGTATGACTTTGCCCAAAACGGCATTCGCATCCGCACCCCTGAGACCCAATACACCATTCCCTATATCTTCCCACATACCGGCTGGCTCGTCTGCCGTGTCCGTGGGGTCACTTACCAGATTGATCCTGCCGATCCCACAGCACCCGCCCAGCGGGTCGAAGGTCCTTGGGACATTGTCCATGACAAAGGCAACCTCAGTGCCATCCCTGGCATCGGGACGCCGCCTTTTGACAATCATTTTCTGGTAAATCAATCTCACCTCTCCTCCCTCAACTGGAGCTTCACCCAATCCTATGCCGAGGACGGCAAGCACAAAGGCGTCATCTCATACGCCAGTGGAGACATGCGCGGGCGCCAGACGGTGAGCCGCCTCAATACAGAAGGGAAAAGTGTGGCTACCGAGACGATCTACGACCACAAAGGGCGTCCAGCCATTCAAGTACTGCCCGTACCATTGGAGGAAGACCTCTTTACTTACTTCCCCCTGCTCAACCAGACCACCACAGGGCAAGTCTACGACTATGAAGCCTTTGACCTAGATGCCAGTGGCAGTTGTGCCGTCGTCACTTCTGAGATGAGCACCATCTCTGGGGCTTCGAACTATTATTCCCCTCAGAATCCTGACAAAGAAGGTGCTCAGGCTTATGTGCCAGATGCCGAAGGTTACCCCTTTAGCCAGACCCAATACACCCCTGACAACACAGGCCGCGTCCGCGCCACAGCAGGTCCTGGCGGAACCAACAAGCTCGGCGGCAAAAACAGCCGCTACTACTATGGCGTCCCCTATCAGGAAGAACTGGATGCCATCTTTGGGGTTAATGAAACTGGCGATGCCGAGCATTATGTCAAAACCATGGTCATCGACCCCAATGGACAAGCCAGTGTCTCTATCACCAATAATGCAGGGGAGACCGTCGCCACTTCTCTCGCTGGCGAAAGCCCTGACAACCTCACGGCCCTCGATAATATCGGGACTCCCTATATGATGAAGCCCGATCTGGTCAAAAAGAATACCCCCGTATCTCAGGACGGAACCGAATGCCTGGAGGCGAGCTTTACCCACCTCGTCGATTACCCCAAAGACCATGTCATCACCTATGACCTCATTGGTGATTTCTTCAATGAAGGCACAGGTTGCCCCTGCTGGGAATGTGTCTATGACCTCACCATCAGTGTCATAGACAATGATTGTGGGACTACTACCTGGTCTCATTCCGAGACTATTGGTGAACTCAATGGAGCTTGTACAGGGGCCGACGCCGATAACATTTTGGAGACCATTCCTCTACAAGCAGGTTCTTATACCATCACCAAGACCCTCTGTGTCAACCGACAAGCCCGCGAGACAGCTTTAGCGGAGTACCTCGATGAAAATATTAATGGATGCCTCGAATTGGAGCAGACCTTTATCGATCAGGCCATCCTAGAGATTGGTCAGAATGACTGTGACCTTGATATGTGTGGATTCCAGTGTCTGGAGTCCATCTCTCCTGATGACTACACCGATCCTGCCCTCTTCTTGGCTGATTGGAATGCCTGTCAGGCGGAATGTGCAGCCGCTAAAGGAGCGTGCGAAGCCACTTATGAACTCATGCTGGGCGATGTAACCCCTGGCGGGCAGTATGCGGAGGATGCGACAGATACATACTCTTTGCTCAACCCCAGCAACGATTTCAACATCGATTATCAGGAAGATATTGACTTTGGAAGCATCACCGTGGATGTCACCCGCAATGGCGAAATAGTAACCACCACCCCAGATGACCTCGACTATGATGAGTTTATCTATTATTGGGAAGATGCATGGGCGGAAAAAATGGTCATTCATCACCCCGAGTATTGCTACTATGAATACTGCATAGACAATGAATCTCCCCAACGATTCTACAAGGCCCTCCAGGAAATGGACACTTATGACGAAGTCACTACCCTGAACCTGGTAGATGCCAATGGATACCCCAATTTTGACCCCAATACCTCGGCCATGATTGCCGCAGGATTTGGCATCCCCGCAGGGGCTACCGACTTCTGGAATGACATCGCTGCTCCCAAACGAAATGCTCAGCTCACCCCCTGGACATGGAATCGGTATGTGCATGTAAGAGGCTTTAATTACCTCACCTTTGAAGAAGTACTCAAAGCCCTTTCTAGCGGGTGTGATTATCTGGGCGTGGGGGCCAATGCCTTTGATAATTGTATCAGCACCACTACTTTGTTTAACCACCCCAGTGACTGCAACAAAAACAATGACGACTGGCTCCACTTCCGCACCATGTACCTGAGTGCCCTGGCTGAAGCCATGGAATACGACCGCCTCGAAAACACAGAAGACTGTGCGGGCAAGCTCCTCGAAGACCTCTTTGATGCCAACAAGCGCATCTACAACCAGACCATTGGCGGGATGCTGGACCTCGATATGGACAAAGACCCTGAAGATATCTTGACAGATATCCAGGGACAGGCTGGCAGCACCACCTCCGATGCCTGCACCTCCACTTGCGAAGGCATGGCCGATGGATGGATCGAACAGCTCAGTGGCTGCGGTGCCCTGACCCCAGCCCTGGAAGCTCCCCTAAAGGCTGCCTTGATAGAAGTCTGCGTCGCAGGCTGTGACTCCGAACACCCCTTTGGGGCAAGTACCTTGCCCCCTGGCGTCACCTCTTCGCCCAATAACTACACTTCTTTCGCACATGCCATCGCTAGTGTATTGGGGCTATCCGAAGCTTCAGTTTCTGATCCCCTGGACGGCAATTTTGAGCCCTTGTGCAGCGCTCTTCAAATCGAGCGGCCAGGACCCTATGGCCATAGCTATAGCCAGGCAAATGATAACTTCCCCATCCTCGATGAGTGTGCTTGCCAGAAAATCCTCGACAATGAAATCGATTTTGCAGCTGCCCAAGCCAATAACACATTGCCTAATGGTGTCACCACCGAAGAGGAACTTTTTTACCATACCTATGACATCAACCTCCTCAACTACAAAAGCACCAAGTGTAAGTGTAATGAAGCCTTTGTAGCAGCACATGGCGCAGGGGTTTCTTACAGCAAAGGAGCTGACTTTAAGAAAAAAGGGGTTGATTATTTACATGCATTGGCTATGCCGATTAACGCCGAGATCGCCTGCGGCGGGTGCATGAGCTGCTTTACCCTCGTCCGCTATTTCAATGACTACCAAACCCTCAGAGATGAGCCAGATGGGGATTTGCTCCTCGCAACCTATATCAATCAACAAGAAGGATTTAACCTCACAGCGGCTGACTACCTCCTGCAGATGGAGACTTGTGAAGCCCTTATTGCCAGTTGTGGACGTGATGCCGTGACCACTGAGTTGGGGGAATGGCTGGGAGAACTTACCACAGCAGGGGAATTGAGCAGTCCTAATTATACCTTTGCCTTCACAGGAACCGAATTCGAGGATATCTATGACGATCCGGGAAGACCGTATAGATGTAGAGACATTTCCTATACCTCTTCCGTGCTCTATGCCCGTGAATTTGAACAAAGCATCAACACCTTCGCTGCCGATGGCAGCGGCGGCCTCATCGCCGCAGGCCATGCCACCAATGGCGATGCCCTCATCCTGAAGCAAGATGCTTCGGGAAAGATCGTGTGGAACACCACCCTCGACATCGATTTACAACTCGATCAAATCCGCGTGGCAGTTGCCAGCAGCGGAGACATCTGGCTCTTTGGCCTGACAACAGACACCCAGCCAGAATTGCTTGTAGCCAATTTCACCAGCACAGGGGCCAAGCAATGGGCGCAGCGAATCAGCCATCCTAAGGAAATACACCAGCTAACAGGGATTGTTGAGCAGCCCACGGCCAATGCCTTTGTCGCCAGTTTTTCTTATAAACACCCCTCGCCAGAAGAATGGAAACTGGGAACCACCCTGGTCCAGGTCATCGACAATGGAACCTTTATGGGCACCAATTTTTCTCATAATTTTGACGACCTAGGAGGCAATGTTTATTCAGAGGAGTTGACTTCGCCTTACTTCAACCAGCTCGCAAAGGATGCCAATGATCAATTTGTCTTCCTGTGCATGAATGAAGCAGCAGGTCACCTCATCCTCACCCCCTTCTCCGCTACGGGAAATCCCATCAGTGCCGATGTGGAGAAATTCCCTGAGATCGAACTCTACTGCTCTGACAATGGCTATTCGATCAGCCAGATGCTCGATGGGCGCTATGCCATCTTGCTCAGAAGCAAAGAAGAAGGCGCAGAGCGGTGGATGACGAGTGTCTTGGCCTATGATCCTGATGACAAAGAAATCGACTGGCAGCATTTGTTTAAATTACAAAATGCCACAGAGACGGTCACCTTCCAACTCGAAAGCATGGCCATGGAGACTTATATCGATGGGAGCATCTTGGTTTCTGGTTTGCTCTCTGGCGCCTTTTCCGATATTGTGGCAAACAAAAGTCCCGCAGTCTTTTCAATCGATGCAACAGGCGATGCCCAGTGGGCGCAAATGCGCGAAGTATCTGGCAGCAGCCATATGATGGCAAAAGCCATAGGATTTGATGAAGTTGTCATGCTCGCAGATCAAGCCTTGCTTTTCAACCGCCTCGAAGATCACACCAAAGAAGCATGTAACCAGCGGACCTTTGTGGTCACCCACACCGATGAGCAACTCACGGAAGACCATACCACCACAGCCGCTGCAAGCACCCCTTTTATCAGCTTCCCTTCAACCACTGCCAACAGCAATTCCACTACGGTCAATTTCACCCCGCTCTGCGGAGAAAGGCTATTCATCAACTACGCCGATGACTGTAAGCAGACAGACTGTGACATGGAGTTGAAGCTACCACCTCATTACCCTAATTTTGCTTTTGCCAACCTAAGCAATATACAAAACGGATTCCCATGGGGATCAACCGGCTTCTACGCTTATGGAACCATCGGCACCACCCAACTCATCGTCTCAGGCCATTGGGATTGCATGCCTGCTTGTCCAGATGCCCCCTTGTGCAACCGTCCTGCCTTTATCGAAATTCCCATCGAAGAGGAAGACTGCCAAGCATTGCTGGAAGCAAACGCCACCTACAAAGCTCAACTCGCTTACAGCAATTACAAAAAAGACGAGGCTCAGAAGTTTATCGAAGCTTACAACAAAAAGTGCCTCGGATCGGGCATCGCAGAAATTTTCGACATGGAGTTTGAGCATTGGCAGTACCAATACACCCTCTACTACTATGACCAGGCAGGTAGCCTCGTAGCCACTGTGCCCCCCAAAGGGGTGGTTGTCGATTTTGCAAACAACAACCCAGACCACAAGATGCGCACCTTCTACAACTACAACAGCCTCGGGCAGTTGATTGAACAGAATACCCCAGACGGCGGCTATACCCAGTTCTGGTATGATGAACTCGGGCGGATCGTGGTGTCGCAGAATGCACAGCAGGAAGCGGATGATCGCTTTTCCTTCACTGAGTACGATGAACAAGGAAGGCCTAAACTAGCAGGGGAATTAACCCAAACAGCTCCCCCCATCCATAACAATCACTATGTGACGTTCCAGAACCTCGAAACCTGGCATACTGCGGCGGGCAATACAAAGGAATTTGTCACAGAGACCTATTACAACGAATCTCCTTCAGGCATCGCGGCCCTTTTCCCCAATGGCCAAGGCCATTTGCGCGGGCGGGTAGCCTCCATTGTCTACACAGACGAAGTAGAGGACTGGAGAGACTACAGCAGTCACTTCAGCTATGACATCCACGGCAATGTGGATCACCTGATTCAGGAGATTCCTGCCTTGGAGGGCATTGGTCACCAGTATAAGCACATCGAATACGAATATGACCTCATCTCAGGCAATGTAGCGCAGGTGACCTACCAAAAAGACGAAGCCGATCAACTCATCCACCGCTACACATATGACGCTGACAACCGTCTGATCACAACCGAGACCAGCCGGGATGGCATCAACTGGTCCCAAGAGGCTAAGTACGCGTACTATCAGCACGGTCCCCTCGCACGTACAGAGCTGGGTCCTGAACTATGGCAAGTAGCAGGTATGGACTATGCCTACACCATCCAAGGCTGGATCAAGGGCGTAAACAGCCAATTTCTCGATCCTAGCAATGACATGGGAAGGGACGGTTATGAACCGACCAGTGGCAGTGACCCCAATGCCTACTCAGCTGCCAGTAATGGCATACACCAGCATATTGCCAGAGACGCCTTTGGGTTTTCCCTCGAGTATTTCGATGGGGACTATCAAGGCATTGGCCTGACAGGGGGAAGCAGCAAAAACAGTTTCCTTGGCAGCAATGTACATGCCCCCAACCACGAAGAACTCTTTAATGGCAATATCAACCAAATGGTGACAGCCATAACCGATGATCAGGGCACAGCCCAGATTCAGAGCACACGCTATTACTACGATCAGCTACAGCGGATCAAGAACATGCAGGTATTCCGTGATCCTGCCAATCCTTCTGGAAGCAATGCTGCCTGGAACTGGCAGGCAACCGATGATTATGCCACCGAGTACAGCTATGATGCCAATGGCAACATTGAAACCCTCAAGCGTAACGGTACCCCTTCACAGGGTGATCCGACCTTGATGGATGACTTGGCCTATGATTATGGCACTCTCAACAATCAGCTGAATTTTGTGGATGACGGGGTAGATGAGGCGGACTATACCGATGATTTTGACGCTCAAGTAACGGGGAACTATTCCTATGACAAGATCGGCAACCTGACTGCGGATGCAGCAGAAGACATCGCAAGCATTGAGTGGGGCGTAGATGGCAAAATCCGCCATATCACCCGCGCTGGGAATGATCCCAGCCTGCCCAAGAATCTCGCTTTTGCTTATAATCCAGCGGGCAATCGATTTGTCAAGGTCGTCAAAGATCAGGGAAGTGATCAGACCGAGTGGGAGTATACTTACTACGTTCACGATGCCACGGGCAATGTCATGGCGGTGTATAAGCTTGATTATGAGTCAATTGGTGACTTCACTGAGCCTGGCAGTTTTGCTGGAACTGTGACAACACAGGACTTTTTTGAACGGATCTCGCTGATCGAGCAGCCGTTGTATGGCTCGGCTCGCCTTGGACAGATTCAGGTAGATGAATTGCTGAGTGCGCGGGCCTTTAAGGCAATCGTGAATCAGGGAGAGATTACGTCCTTTGATCTTCCGTTAGCTTACACGCCGCCTGCGGCTTCTACGACTGATGGAAATCCGCTTTTCCTTGGGCAAAAACGCTATGAGCAGACCAATCACTTGGGCAATGTGCTGGCTGTGATTTCTGATCGGAAGTTTCTTGTCTGTGACAATGGGACGGCTTTCTTCGAGGCGGATATTGTGATGAGTAGTGACTATTATCCCTTTGGGGTAAGAATGGATAAAAGGGGATTTGATGCGGCGCATCGGTATGGGTTCCAAGGACAGGAACAGGATGAGGAATTCTTTGGAGGAGCGGTATCCTATAAGTATCGGATTCATGATCCGAGGATTGGGCGGTTTTTGAGTATTGATCCGCTGGCGCCTGAGTATCCGTGGAATAGTCCTTATGCCTTTTCTGAGAATATGGTAATCCATATGGTTGAATTAGAAGGGCTAGAAGCAGCCCACCCTATGGAAGGAGCTTGGTCTGGAAGTCGCGATTATAGTATCAGTGGCACTCTTCAGGGAGCATGGGATGGTGTTGTAAACATGTATAATTACTTTACAAGTGACAATGTATCCAATTCTGAAAAGGGAGAGGCAGCTATTCGGATATTACTACCAATAGATGGAGTATCTCTTACAATGAACCTCGCATATTCGCAATTGTTACCAGATAGAAGTTGGGAGGATATAACTAAAGAGCAATGGACAAAAGGATTAATGGATTATGCAGACTGGGGTGAGATGTTACTCACAAGAAAACCTTCTGCACATAAATTAGTCAAACTAAAAAACATTCCTACCTCTAGTACTAGCAATAGGCTTTCAAGAGAAGCAAGAAGAAAGGGCACTGTTAATTATCGGAGTACATATACTTCTCCAGATGAGTTCCTTAATGATGCGAATCGATTAGTAGATGACCATATCATTCCTGGGCGGCCTGGAAGATCAGCGAACTTTGGAGATGATGTAGCGATTATTGGAGTTGATTTCCCAAAAAGAGCTGGGATTGTTGATATCCATATACATGGAAGCCCAGATGGGAATTTTCATTTTTTTGATGGAATAGCAAAAAGAACATACTCACCAGAAGATATGGCTGACTATATTAAGACAAATCATGGAGATATGGGTGCTGTTAGGCTTTTTTCATGCTTCGGTGGAGTAAGCGCTCAGAAGATTGCAAATCTTACCGGCAAGCCAGTAATTGCCCTTGACGCTCCACGCCCTATCTTTGTTAATCTAGAAAGAGGTTTATTGGAATTACAGGGAGGACAATTGAAATTATTTTCGCCAAACCCCTGATTAAATAAATCTATATAATATCAATTATTCCCCCTACTCTCGAGGATTTCCCGCCCATGCACTAGCCTGTGGCTAATCCTCGAAGCCATTCATCCCCCGCCATTCGGCGGGGGATTTCTCTAACACAAGCCCCCATCAGGCAACGCCTGTCAACATTATGAGACGAGGCACTGGCCCGTCGCAAGCGGCAAGTCCCAACAGATTTTCTTCCATCTGTTGGGACTTCTTGCTGTGCGGATATGGGTACCAGGGCGGCACTCGAATAGCTAACAGGTTGCGGAAAACCTGTTAGCTATTTGTGGGTTGAGGGACTGGCTAAGGAGAGGATGTCCCTCACCACACCGTATTCACCCCATCCCCATCAAAAACCGCATCTGCACTTATGATAGGCATATTTTCCACTAGGGACTGGGCGATCATGAGCCTGTATTTAAAAGTTTGCTGTTTGGTGATTTCTTCTTTGCTTTAAAACGCTTATTTTGCATAAAAAGCAAATCAAAAGATACATCATGAATATTTCAGAAGTCATCACCATATCTCCCAATCTCCAAAGCGGTGAACCTGTTTTTACCCATACAAGAGTTCCGATTAGAAACTTATTTGATTACCTAAAAGGCGGTGATACCCTTGATGAATTTTTACACGATTTTCCATCTGTCAGCAGGTCACAAGCGCACGAATTGTTGACGTATTTTGAGAACCTGTTTGTCCTAAATAAAAGTGCGGCATGAAAATTATTTTGCTAGACGAAAACCTCCCTGCACCCTTAAAAAATGACTTCTCTGGTGCATTTGAAGTAGTAACAGTATATTACTCATGACAATCGATATAAAACCCTAAGAGAAAAGGTGTCAAAGATTGAATCAATCTTATTGAATGATGCTTCTGATGGAAAAGTGATAAGAATAGATTTGAGAGATCCGTGAAACAGCTTCCCATTACATATAAGGGCTAAAATCTTCCATCGGATCATCAAAATTGTCCTTCATTTTGATCAGCCCTTTCGCCAGTCCTGGGGGCCTTTTGGCGTATGGCGGTTTCGGCTGGCTTTTGGATTTCCTTTCAGGAATTTTGCTCCACTTATAAATCCCCCCCGACCACTTATACATTCTCCCTAGAATAGGGCAGAAAAGGGTGATACCTTAGAATTAAGAACCTAAGGCAACAACCCATTCTCAACGGCCCTATCCTCATGAAACTCGACAAATACCTCGACCTGCTCAAAAACATGGATTACTGGATAGCCCAGGGAAATACAGGCTCTGCAAAAGAATTTGCGCAGCGGCTCAACCTTTCTGAGCGAATGCTCTATGCGTACCTCAGCTACCTCAAAGACATGGGGGTGCCCATCGCCTATCAGCCAGACAAGCGAAGCTATGTCTACACCCACCCTGGCAAACTACAAGTCGACTTCAGGTTTGGGAGAAAATGAGAGGGTGAAGAAATGATAGAATGAGTGCAGGAGGGAATGAGTGAATGCATGAAAGCTGGACTTTTTGCCATTCTATCATCCTATCATTCCCTCATCCTATCATTTCCTTCTTCCCTCATCCTATCATTTCCCTTTTGCTTTCTTTATCTTTGAAAGATGCAAGGTGCTATTTTCTGCCAAAAATTATTGACATCCTTTTTCCTGCTTGTCGTTGGTATTGGAGGGCTTTCAGCGCAAGATTGGCTGATCCGGCACTACACGATAGATGATGGCTTGCCACATAATATTGGGTATGACCTATTGCAAGACAACGATGGCTTCATGTGGATCGGGCTGGACAATGGCTTGGCTAGGTTTGATGGCAGGGAGTTTTTGCACATTGAAGAGGAGGCCGGGTTGGGAAGCCCCTATATCATCACCCTTTCTCGGGGAAGACAAGGGGAGATTTATTGTTCAGCCTATCGAAACCAAGTTTCTAAAGTAGAAAAAAACAAAATTTCATTCGCATTCCCTGGGCGGTCACCTCGGTTCCGTTCTCATCTTTTTCACCCTCGGCTTCACTTCTTTCGTGATGAGGTATTTTTGCTTGAATATAGAAAAGACCTCAATCAGAATGTATTTATTCACTATAAAGACAGTATCGGGATAGAAAGTAAAATCGAGCAGACAGTGAAGGGGTTGGAACTCGTAAGGGGGATCAGTAAATCAGAATGGACTCAAAATTATCGTAACTCTTACAAGCTAGCTGAGCTGAATCCCCTGAACCCCATTCGGGCCTATGTTACGCCGAAAGAGGAAATGTTTTGGACTACCCAAACAGGCTTTTACCAATATTTGGGGGATGGGGCATTCAAGACATTAAGCCAAGGACATTTTGAACGAATTGATGGCACTTCAGATGGCAAAGTATACCTAGCTGCTACTGGTGCCTTCTACTGTTGGGATGGAAAAAGACTTGAACTGATGTATCAGAGTCCCAAAATAAATTGTCACCAATTTAAGGTCAGTGATCAAGGGGTGATTATGTGGGTGAATAAGAACGACTATTCCTTATGGGCTTTTGATATCCATACACAAAAACTAGCAAGACTAGATGAACAGGTCAATAGTCCTGCGGCCTTTAGCTTTTTACAAAAAGATCTTGCAGGCAATTTTTGGCTGACAACTAATGGTGGAGGGCTCTTTTATCTTCAACACAGTAAGGTAGAAAACTTAAGCAAGACATTAGATACTCGAAAACGATTTGTAAAATCGATTGCGGGAGGGCTAAAGGATGAAATATGGCTAGGGACTACACAAGGACTTGTATGCCTTAAACAGCAAGCCCATAAATGGCAAGAAAGTTATGTAAAGAATGAGGTTGCCCCATTTATCAATAAAGAAGTTCGAAAAGTTCGTTTTTATTCACCTTCCAGGCAGTATGCTGCTCCTCGAATAGTTGTTAGTGCTATTACAGGGAATTGGGAGTTAAATTTGAGTACATATCAATGGACGAAACGTTTTTTTTCTCTGAGCTCCAACCTGGGGTATGATAGCACGGGCTGTATATACATTAGCGAAATAGATGGAATTTCTATCAATCCTGAAGGCGAACAACTATTGCGCATAGACTTTGCTAGCTTGAAAAACTTTAGGATGACTGGCGATTTCAGTGATATAGTTGCGAAAAATCCACAAGATATATGGTATGCATCTCCCTATCTATTGCATCACATTGAAGACGAAAAAGTCACTAAGTATGCCATTAAAGAAGGTTTACCTGACTCTACCATTTACGATTTGGCCTATGACCATGAATCTACCTTATGGGTATCTACCAAGAAAGGACTAGCATATTGGGATGGTGACATGTTTATTCCCCATCCTTTAAATCACAAAGTGAAAGATAAAGGCCATAAAATGGTTTTTGAGAAAAATGGGGCGATATGGTTAGGTGGACCTAAAGGGGTTTTTCGATTATTGGATGATCAGATCCTCCACTTTAATCGACGGTTAGGATTACCTTCCAATGATATAACCGATCTTTTCCTCGATTACCAAAATCGCCTTTGGATAGCCACAAGTGAGGGGTTATGTGTAATCAAAGACCTTGCGCCAATAGACCTGAAACCGCCGCCACCAGTTATTCTTGAAGATTTTGTAGTCAATGCGACTTACCAAGATAGTGCAATGGCATCTTACTCCTCAGATGCTGATATTTCTTTCAACATTCGCCTGATTGAATACACAACGCCTGATGCCCTTCAGCTAGAATTTCGTCTCAAGAAGGACGCTCCATGGGTGCCTACCCAAAACCTCGAATTCTCTTTTTCAAGCCTTCAACCTGATATCTATTCCATCCAATTTCGAGCTAAGGCCCTCAATAGTAACTGGTCAGCCCCCCTAACGATCCCCTTCGAAATCTTGCCACCATGGTGGCAGCGGTGGTGGGCGATAGCTGGCATGACTGTTTTGTTTCTCCTGGTGAGCGGATGGATCATTCGTGCAAGGATACGCTCTATTCGCGAAAAAGCCACTGCCCAAAACGAGCTCAACCAGCAAATGGCCCATTTGCAACTTTCAGCCTTACAGACACAACTCAATCCCCATTTCCTCTTTAATGCCCTCAATGCCATTCAGTATTTCATCCTCAACAAAGACGAAATCACTGCCAATGATTACCTCTCCAAATTCTCCCGCCTGATGCGCCTTTACCTCGAAGCCTCCAATACGCGCTATATACCTCTCACCGAGGAGTTGGAACTGCTGGAGTTATATATTGAGCTAGAACGCCTGCGGTTTGAAGGCCATTTTGACTATGAGATTCATATCGACCAGAACCTCGATTTGGACAACATAGAACTTCCCTCTATGCTGCTACAGCCTTTTGTAGAAAATGCCATCAATCATGGGTTGAGGCACAAAAAGGAAACGGGCTTATTGAAAATCACCTTTTCAGAAGAGGAGGATATGTTCAGCTGTAGCATCGAAGATAATGGCGTCGGAAGAGCAGCAGCCAAAATTTTGCGAGAACAGCTCAAAAAAGGGCACAAGTCCAGGGGAATGCAGTTATTGGAAGATCGGGTAAAATTGTTAAATACCTTGGATAATTCTGAAATCAGCATTCTCACAGTCGATTTATTTGATGAAAAGCAGCAACCCTGTGGCACCCGTGTAGAAATCAGGCATCCCATTTAAGTAATTTTGCGTATTTTTAACATCTGATTTAGGGTAAATTACATTATTCATCTATGTTAAAAGCATTACTGGTTGATGATGAGCAAAAAAGTCGATTGGGACTTCAAAAACTATTGTCCAATTATTGCCCCAATGTAGAGGTACTTGGCATGGCAGCTTCGGTTGACGAAGCCATGGTTCAATTAATTAAGGAAAAAGACATAAACTTGGTATTTCTCGACATTGAAATGCCAGGCAAGTCTGGATTTGAATTAATCAAAGCTTTCGAGAAACCTCCCTTTCGGGTGATCTTTACGACAGCATATGACCAATACGCTGTCAAGGCCATCCGAATGAGTGCTCTCGACTACCTCTTGAAACCCATCCATATCCAAGAGCTCATCTCAGCTGTCAACAAAGCTGAGCAACATTTCCATAATCAACTTTATGCCGAGAGCTATTCTCATTTACTCCAAAATCTCAAAAACCCCAATCAGCCCAATCCTAAAATCGCACTTCCAACACAAGATGGACTGATATTCCTGACCGTAGACCAGATTGTCAGGTGTGAAGCTGATGGGAACTATACCAAAATTGTCTATAGTGAAAGCAAACAAATCCTTGCCTCCCGTAAGCTCAAAGAGTTTGAGAATATGCTGGAGTCCTACAACTTTTTCCGTGTCCATCATTCTCACTTAATTAATTTATCCTATCTGCAAGCCTATAAAAAAGGGGAAGGGGGCACTGCAGTCATGCTCGACGGGTCGGAAATCGCTATTTCTCGCAGGAAAAAGGACAGCTTTTTGGAGCGTTTAAATAAAATCTAGCCACTTATACATCCAGCACCACCACTTATACATTGGGGGTTGAAAAGAGGCAGGAAAGGAGACTACCTTTAAATAAATGAAGGAAAAGGATCCCCAAGCCTGAACCCTCAAGCCATACAAGAACCCAAAAGATAGGCACCCATCGGTGCCTAATTTTTTTTGCTTTTTTTTTGAGGGCTGCAATAAAGTTGCAGACCAGGAGGGTAATGTTGTGTTAATGAATCGAAATTCTGACAACATTAATCCCTGAGACGATGAAAAATCAAATCAAATACCTCATTTCAAGTTTACTGGTGGTTTTCTTTATTGGTGAAGTGGCTGACATATGTGCTCAGAACCCTCCTCCTCAGGTAGTGATTATCATAGAAGACCCTGAAGGGAGAGTTGGTTCTCCCCAACTGGAAGCTGAAGCAGTCACCTTATCACCTAACCCTGCGACGAACTACTTGACCGTTTCAACCATTGAAGCAGATGAAATCCTCAATATTTCAATCCGTGACCTCAGTGGGAAAAGCATCACCTTACAATCCCCTGACCAATGGACAGGTTCTCGGTCCATCCGACTGGGTATTAGCAGTTTACCTCAAAATATATACTTGATATCTGTTCAGACAACCACAGGCTGGCAAAGCTTGAAGTGGGTAAAAATATAGATTCTACCTCCTTGCAAGCAGCCGCCCCATTCTTGCCCTAATTTCTATTATTCACTAACCTAATATCTAATCCAAAATGAAAAAGCCATTATTCTTAACCCTAATTCTTCTTGTCCTTCTTCACGCCTCTATGCTCCAGGCACAGCATTATTATTATGAAAATATGCGGATTGAGCTAGAACTCGATAAGTCAAAAATGATGGTCGGATTTGTGCCTGGCACAAGTATGGAGCAGTTGAGTACCTTACTTGCCCTTGAAGAAACGATTGCCCCATTATCTGCGGATAAATTTGTGGGAGAGCCCTACAACATGGCGATTTGTGAATTCAATAGGACGCAAACTGACAGCGAGGTAGAGGCTTTATTGGCAAGATTGACCTCTTCTTCAGAGATAACTACTGCCAATCTCTATTTACGCGATCCACAAATGCCATCTCTTGAGATCGGGTTCACAGATGAACTCATTGTCAAGCTTCTACCTTCTACCTCCATGTCTCAGCTTCATGGTCTTATCGAAGAAGTAGGGGTAGCGCTTTCAGGGCCCTACCAATTTGACAAAGATATTTACATTCTAAAGGCAGACAAGACAGCTGCTGGAAATGCCCTTGAAATGGCTAATTATCTCCATGAGACGGGCTTATTTGCCTTTTCAGAGCCTAATTTTTGGATGGAAAATACGGCAACGTGTATAACTGAGCCAGATTACCATATGCAGTGGCACTTACAGAGTACAGGGTCACACCTTAATCCTGGAGTTCCTGGTGGCGTATTCAATACTGCTGTTGGAATTGGTGTCAATCCTACTTGTGCATGGGATGAGGGTTACTCCGGGCAAGGCATCCGAGTAGCTGTTATTGATGATGGAATAGTGATGCATCCTGATCTCAATAACATAGCCCCTGGGTTTGCTGCAAACGGTACGCCAATAGCCCCTTTTGGAATATTTCCGCCGGGGTTTCCTGGCGGGGAACATGGGACTGCCTGTGCGGGTATTATTGGAGCGAATTGTAATAATTACGGTCCTACTGGAGTTGCATTTAATGCCACAATTGTACCTGTAATTACTTCTGGACTAACTCAAGGTAATTTTACAATTAAGGCTTCGGCTATTGATTGGGCATGGAATCAGGGAGCCTGCGATGTCCTCAATTTGTCTTGGAAAAGTGCCTATTCAAACCTTATCCAAAATGCATTAGCAAATGCCGTAAATTTAGGAAGAAATGGTTTGGGAAGTGTCGTTGTAGCTTCATCGGGCAATGACTATGGACAAGTAGCTTTCCCTGGTGCTTCTGGGTATACCATTTCCGTAGGTGCTACCACAACGTGGGATTTCAAAGCTGTATATAGTAATTTTGGCCCTCAATTAGATATGGTAGCCCCTGGAGAATATATCGTCACTACGGATATCCCTGGAATGTGGGGCTATAATGGGATTTCAGGAATTGGGGACCCTAACTTCCACTATACCTTTAATGGTACCTCTGCTGCAGCCCCTATAGTATCTGGTGCAGTAGCACTCATGTTAGAAGCAAATCCACAATTGAAGCAATATCAAGTAAGAAATATACTTCTTAGCCATTGCGACAAACCCAATTATAGCTTTTTCACTGACCCCAATAAACCCCTTGGTCTTTGGAGTTATGAATTGGGATATGGTCGGTTAGATATTTGCAACTTCTGGACACAAGATATTCTCTTCAATCCTGGCACCCGCCTCGCCAATTCCGTTCAATCCCTTGAGCCTTCCCTTTTTCCCAACCCTGCCCAAGACCGTGTTACGATCAAATGGCCTGAAGAATTGGGGACAGCAGTTACACTGGAATTATTTGACCTGAGTGGGAAACTGATTCAGCATACCTTTGCCTCTGGAAATGAGCATGTCATGGAGCTTAATAACTTGGGAACAGGTTATTACATGCTTCGCTTCTCATCAGATATCACGACTTGGACGACGAAACTAGCTGTCTTGAAGTAAGTAGCCGAAATAAGAGAGACCTCGGAGATTCAACCAGCAAAATGGATTAAAATCTCCGAGGTCTTTAAAATGATTGAGGGGCTTAGATCCGCTCAATTTTTCCTATTCTGTTCCCCCTTCATCCCCCCAACAACCCCACCAACAGCTCCGCACCTTTCCGATTGGAAAAGCGCTCAGTTAGCAGCTTCTTTCGCTGATCGATCTCCCCTTGGGAAAAATCCCGACGGAAGAGGCGAAGCGTCAGGACACGGAAGTCACGTGGCGTCTCTGCAATCGCAACGGCCCCTTCCAGGCCCGTGCCTTTTACCATGGGTGGATTGACGAGGATAAAGCGCCCTGAAAAGAGGGCGTTGAGAAGTTTAAGCTTGATGCCTGTATCTTGGAATGTCGGCAAGATGTGAACATGAGCCTCACGCATCAATGCCTCCATCTCGCCTGCGCCGGGATTATGGCGCAGCATGATGTGCTCATGCTGGTTGAGCTCATGGATGAGTTCAGGCAGGGGATCTGAGCCAGCGATAATCAGCGGAATGCTCATCTCTGCAAATACCTCACGGATGAGGTACATGGCCGCCTGATGGTTCTCAGCCACACTGAGCTTGGCATGATAGAGGCAGTAGTCTCCTTTTCCCAAAAGGCAAGTCACTTGGGTGTATGGATGGAAAGCAGGCAAGTAATGCACCCCGACATATTTATCGGCCAAATACTGCTCATCTTTAGGGGAAATCGCCAGGATGTGGTCAGCGTCCCAAAGGACAATTTCGTATTTTCGGAGTGCCTTAGCTTCCAACTGGAGGTACTGCTTTTTGACCAAGTCGCCTTCCTGAGCGGCGAGTTGTTGGTAGTATTGCCACTCGATATTGTGCATCCGCACAAGCTTTTTGCGATCCTTCAAGGAAGGGTGGTCGAGGTAATAACAGCAGTGCAATCCTTCAAACAGGATGGGGTGGTCGTCTTCCAGCAGGCGGCTTAGCAAGTCCTTGGACCTCCGGGATAGCGTGATATAAGGCTTTCTTAAAGGAAGCGAGCTGAGCGGCTTTTTCCGCGCATATAGATGCATCTCATCGGCTACTTCCGCCAACTCATTCCGTGGGGGACGCCCATATTCAAAACAATGCAAGATCACCTTCACTCCTGCCTCAGCCAATGCCTTGATCCGATAATACACGTCAATCACTCCGCCATAGTCTGGCGGATAAGGGACATCGAAGGAGATGACATGCAGGTAGTGGGCCAAAAGATTAAGGGGTTAAGGGTTCAAGTGGAGGATCCTTTTTCAATTTTGCTCAAAAGATAAACAAATCTGGGGTTTGTAAAGAAAGACCTTTAAGGTTTTATCAGTGTGGTGACAAAAATCTGTGCGGTCATTCAGTGGTCTGTTATTCTATTACTTGGTGATTAATATCATTCTGTATAAATAAAATATGATTTTGGAGGAAAAAAGGGTATTTTAGAAACTGCTGTTTTTGCAAATAACTCCATAAAGGAAAAAGCAGATTCCTTTTCCACTTTATCAAGACCCAATAATTATGAAAAAAATTACCTTACTTTTTTTATTATTAGGATTTACCTCCTTACTCCCAGCACAGGTTATAAACGTCTCAGGGTTCGTCCATGAAGTCGGTCATGATCCATATGGCAACTATCCAGTAGTACTTACAGGAATTGGGGGATTCACGTATTCTGACACCATTTATACGGATGTTTGGGGAGATTTTAACGCTACCGTTACAGGAAACTCTTCACAAGCAGGTATCAGGATGAGTTTTGTCGATTGTAACGGCACTCTTCAAAAGGACTCTGTTTTTGTGGGGGGTACCAAATATGCCAATATGTATGAATGCCTCCAAAGGCCCAAAAGACTGGATGCAGATTTTACTTATTCAGCCAATGGTCTTACGGTTACTTTTGTCGATCAATCAGTCCCTGGGGGCATCTACTGGCCATTGGTTTATTGGTATTGGAATATTGGTGAAGATAGCCCCTACACGGGAAGGGATAGCATTAAGTCAATCGTTTTTCCCGATTCCTCAACCTATACCCATACCTTTTCTTATCCAGGGCTTTATTACTTGGAGCAAGGGGTTGATGACAATATAGGAGGCAATGATAATTCAATTAAAACCCTTGATCTTGTACCTCCTATACCGAGCACGATTTGTGGACTTTGGGAGGGGGGGGATATCGTTGATTCGATTGAAACTGCGGTTTTCTATTTGATCACGCATGATCCTACCCTTGGAATCCTTACGGCAGTGGATACTACCTACTCCGTTCACACAGGTTATTTTGGATTTAATAATTTGCCTGATGGGACTTATTATATTAAAGCCGCTCCACTGCCCAGCGATCCTGACTACGCAACCAAGATTCCTACCTATTATTCTGTCTTCCCTTACGAAACGCACTGGCAAGATGCGGACTCACTGGCTGTAACCAGTACCACCCATGTGCGCAAAGATTTTGACTTTATAAAAGGCACCAACCCCGGTGGCCCAGGCTTCATCGGTGGTCTGATCTCCCAGGGCGCAAACAAAGGCCCTGGCGATCCCATAGAAGGAGTCTCTATTTTGTTATTTGATGCCCAAGACAAGCCCGTCACTCACACTACTACAGACGCCAATGGCGAATACAGCTTTTCCAACATCGCCTACGGCACCTACAAAGTCCATGTAGAAGTCATAGGCAAGGCGAGTACGGATCAGCTGGTGACGATCAGCGCGGGCGTGCCCTCTGTGACGGAAATTGACTTTGAAGTCAATTCTAAGACGGTGGACCTGTCGACAGGCATTGACGAAGTGACCTTTGGAACGGTCTTGCAGCTTTATCCCCATCCTACTGCTGATGACTTGTTTGTGGAGTTGGAGCTAAAAGCGCATACCTCCCTGATGATCAGCGTGATAGATCAGCTAGGGCGTGAGCTTAAAGCAGAAACGCATGTATTGGGAAGTGGCGAACAGCAGGTGTCTTTGAGCCTAGAGGAGTTGCCTGTGGGCATCTACTTGGTCAGACTTGAGGCTGAAGGAGAGGCCATCACGCGACGCGTGGTGAAGTGGTAAGGCCATTATAAGGGATAACATTCACCACGGATTATCCAGATTTGCACAGATTTAAAGAAGAAAATCTGTGAGAATTTGTGCAATCCGTGGTCTTTTCTTTTATTCATCAAAGCCCTTGATGAACAATTTTCCCTCATGACTACCTACAACGTCACCCATGAATCGAAATACTTTTCTCAAGGCTTTGGCCGCTTTATCCCTATCCTTCAATTCACTCCCATTGAAAGCACTTAATCATGCACTAGGTCCTTTGGACAGCACGCCCAAGATGCCTGTACTTTTTATGGGGCACGGTAGTCCCATGAATGCCATTGAGGAAAATCCTTATACAAATGGTTGGCGGAAGATGGTCAAGGGCCTGCCCACGCCCAAGGCGATCTTGATCATCTCGGCGCATTGGGAGACGGCAGGTGGTACGAAGGTATTTGCAGGAGAAAAGCCCAAGATGATCTACGACATGTACGGCTTTCCTCAGAACCTGTATCAGGTGAAATATCCTAGCGCAGGAAGCCCCGAACTGGCCCAGGAAATCAGTGCCACGATTTCAGAAATTGCCCCAACACACGAATGGGGCCTGGATCATGGCGCCTGGAGTGTATTGGTAAAAATGTTCCCCGATGCTTCGATTCCCTGCTTTCAGTTGAGTCTGAATAAAACCCGTGACCTGCAATGGCATTATGACCTTGCCAAGCAATTGGCCTTCCTGCGGCGAAAGGGCGTCCTGATCCTGGGAAGTGGAAATATCGTCCACAATTTGCGCTACCTGCGCATATTCAATCAGCCAGCGCCAGACTGGGCATTAAGCTTTGATCATACAGTGACGGAAGCCATCAAAAAAGGTGACCACCAACCCCTGATCCAGTATCACAAGCTGGGAACCGCCGCCCAGATCAGCGTCAATTCTGCGGAGCATTATATTCCTTTGCTCTATACACTTGCCCTTCAAGAAAAGGGCGAGCCGGTGACCTTTTCGAACCACGATATTGAAGAGACCTTGCTGGGGGTTTCGATGCGGTGTGTGAAGGTGGGGTAAAGTTGCCTGAAAGAAACCATATAAGGCATATAAGAACATATAAGAATCTGTCTTTTGACCTTAAATGCCCTTAAATGTCTTATATGGTTTAGAAATGGGGGTTAACCTAACAAGGCATCTCTTTATTCCTTAATAAACAGGTTAGACGCACGGGCATTGTGTCCTTCATATCTGAGGATGTAAGTACCTGTAGGAAGAGTAGAAACATCGAATGAGGCAGAATTCCCAGCCATCTCTTGGCTAAGCAAGCTTTTCCCTGTAAGGTCATATATCTTGACCATTCCTTTCTCTGAACGAGAAATAGCAGCATTTTCCACACGAATCACCTCCTTCGCAGGATTGGGATATACAGATAGCTGCACATCAGCAAAGCTGCTAGAGATACCTGTAGACCATAAACGGATCTCTTTGGCATCACACCCATCGGTGTCATTATTGGTGGTATTGGCATCATTATTCCGAATCACTACCCCGATATAATAGCGGCTTCCACTTTGCACCCAATTGGGGAGGTAGGGTGGAGAGGCCATGTGTATCCAGGTTCTCTCATTGTCGTCGAGGCTAATTGAACCAGTGGTCCCTGTTCCTAGCAATACATCTTGTGTCGAGATATTGTCATTGGTGCTGATATAGACATCGTAGGTGACATTCCCTGAAAAGCGGCTACTGGAATAATTATACAGCAGAAAATGAAGATACCTCAGCTGCTGTCCTGGATACACACCATCAGTCCTGACACTGACTGGGACAAGGTCAGGGCTGGAAGGACGATGGCCATCTATATTGGAGATAATGGAGTTGTACTTCGCTGAAGTCATCCGTGTCTGGCCTGTGCTGGTGCTGTTGCCATGTGAGAGTACGGCATAGACCCATTTATTGCTTTTTCGGTAGGTTCCCGAGCCGCTTTGCCCCCCAAAGGACTCGCGGTTGAATTTGACGATATTGTCAAAGACATTGTCATAATCACCTGACCAAGTGTACATATATCGGCCATTATAAGGGGATTCTGAAGGGTAGCCAGGGTTCTCAAATGTGGTCGTTTCAAAGAAATTGTTATCCGTATTCCACCCCATGCCAGCCCATCCTGTCAAGCAGCCCACAAAGCCATTGAGACGGACATAGGCCATATCCCAGTCCCAGCTTTCATCCTGGGTCCAGCCCGTCCAACTGTGCAAACGGCTAGAATTGGCATAACAATACGGCTCATCCCCATTCTCATAGGCTGGAACAACGCGTACCGAGGAAGCCCAGCCGCCATCATCTTGGCTGTGGACACAATGCCCCGCTGTCAGTACCCAATTGGGTTTGACGAGAATCCCAGAACACACATAATTGGAGCCATTGGAGTAGCTTACAAACAGCTTCACACTGAAAGAATAAGGGTAGTCGCTGGGCGTCAAGACGCGGCGCAGGCTCCCAAAGTTTTCCGGACTTGGATCATCCGCATCTACATGAAAGGCACTGGGCATGCCATTCGTGCCGCCTGTTAGGAAGAGTTCATTGCCCTGCTGCTGGCTATTGTCAAGGGGTAAATATGCCTCTTCCCCAGACGATAGGTCGAAAGATACGCTTTGGTTGGGTCGCTGAAGCTGCGTAGGACCCGTGGGGCCTTCGGGCAGGGGTATAGGTACATAGTCCTCAGGGGAAAAAGTGGTTTTTTCAGGCGTCTGATCATGACTCTCATGATAAACGGGTGCTTCAATGACTGTCGTCACTGAATCTAGCAGGGTAGGGATTTGCGCATGAGCTGGAGCCGAAATGAGGGTGATGGCTATAAGCGTCATCGAAAGGTGAAATAATTTCATAAGGGTAGTTTTAGGTGTTTGGTTTGTCTGGTTGTTGATGGTTGTCGTCGTAGAGGCGCGATTTATCGCGCCTCTACGACGACAACCATCAACAAGACATGGCATTAACTTCGATATTGTTACCTAACTGAAGCCCAAATCAGCACCCTTATTATTTAAAATAAAAATAATTTTATATATAAATTACAAATTTCATAATAAATAACTATGGAGACGAAGTGAATTTAATGAGGGAGACTCATTAGAAATGGGGAGGGGATTACCTTGAAGATTAAAAGTGAAACTTGTCAAGGCTCACTAAGTCGTGCTAGGCAAAAGGCTCACTAAGTCGTGCTAAGGTTGAGGCTCATTAAGTCGTGCTAGGTGCAAAGCTCATAAAGTCGTACTAACTTAGCGTGGTGCTAAAAATAG
>JAUIKF010000027.1 GCA_030430575.1 Bacteroidia bacterium
AAAGTTCCCCTTGTGATATTATTTAAACAATATAGCATTATTTAACCCCATAGTACGACTTTTTGAGCCACCTACCTAGCACGACTTAGTGAGCCTTTTGCCTAGCACGACTTAGTGAGCCTTGACAACCCTTGACAATTAACCATTATTACCCCACCGCCGCATTCTTCAACGCCCAGCCTATACTCACGCCAAACCAGTGCCGCCACTGGTGGTCGAGGGTTGTTTTGTGATTGAGGTAGCGGAAAATGGGGCTGTAGATGACGCGGATGAGCAGGCCGCCTGTGGGGGGGGCGTAGCGGTAGCCGATGTGGGGCACGCCCATCATTTTGAGTTTGCCTTCGAAGACGGGATTGCTGGTGTTGTTGCCGCCGGAGCCGAAGTCGAATTGCATGCGCAGGGTGGTGCCGAGGCCAGCTTCGAGTTGGTGTTCAGCAGCAGCAATAGACAATGATAGGCCAACGGGTACAGAGAAATTGTCGACGAAGTTGGGTTCGGGGGCGAAGCGGTAGGTGCCTTGCCCTACCCCGATATGCCAGTGAAGGCGTGCATTCTCTGAAAGATGGTAACGTCTTTCATAGTTGAGGGAAGTAGCCCAGGTTTGGCCACCTGCTTCGAAATAAAACGCATTTCTAGCTTGGAATGAGTTGTATTTGGGGGGTTGAGCTATGGCAAATAAGCAGCTCAAACAAAGGGTAAGGGTCAGGAGGTAACGTTTCATGAGATTAAGATAAACAATTCAGTAGATTTACTGGTAATCCTGATTGAAAATCCTCATTTTTGAGGAACAGTTATGGAAAGTATTATTCAATTGCTTCCAGATGCGATAGCCAACCAGATAGCAGCGGGGGAGGTGGTACAACGCCCAGCATCGGTAGTCAAAGAGTTGCTAGAAAATGCCGTTGATGCGGGAGCGTCTCGCATCGATGTTCATATAAAGGATGCGGGCAAAACCCTTATCCAGGTGAGCGACAATGGCTCAGGCATGTCTGCTCAGGACGCGCGCATGTGCTTTGAACGCCACGCGACTTCCAAGATCAAATCCCAAAAGGACTTATTTGCGATTCGGACGTTGGGCTTTCGGGGAGAAGCCCTGTCGAGTATTGCGGCAGTGGCGCAGGTCCGGCTGCGGAGCCGCCAGCGGGAAGATGAATTGGGGACAGAAATCGATATAGAAGGCAGTGAGGTAAAAAACCAAGGCCCTTGTGCCATGACGCCTGGCACGACCTTTTACATCAAAAATCTCTTTTTCAACGTCCCAGCCCGCCGCAATTTCCTCAAATCCAATCCCGTAGAGACGCGCCATATCTTGAATGAATTCATTCGGGTAGCCATTCCCAATACGGACATTCATTTTACCTTCACCCACAACACCACCCAAGTCTACGACCTGCCTATCGGCACCCTCCAAGCACGGCTCACCCATCTTTTTGGCAAGGACCTCAACGGTCAGTTGGCGTGGCTGGAAGAGGCTTCGGGCTATGTGCGTATTTCGGGGTTCGTGGGCAAACCAGGCTTACATCGCAAAAACCGTAACGAGCAATTCTTCTTTGTCAATAATCGCTATATCAAATCCAATTACCTCAATCATGCAGTAGCGCAAGCCTATCAACAGATCATTCCTAAGGACAGCTATCCATTCTATTGTGTGTTTTTGGAAATAGATCCTGTACATGTGGACATCAATATTCACCCTACAAAAACAGAGGTGAAGTTTGACGATGAACGGACGATCTACGTCTTGCTGCATAGCTTGGTGAAGCGGAGCTTGGGCGGCGTACACGCTGCGCCCAATATGGACTTCACGGATGAGACCCTCAAAAAGGCGATCTATGACTCCGCTCCCAAAAATCGGGACAGCAACCTCACCATAGGCGATCTACGCACGGCCGATCGCAAGCGCGAGCCGGTAGATCCTGCCGTTTGGGATCAGCTCTATAAGCGGGAAGGGCCTGCTTTCACGCCTGAAGAACCCAAGTCGGAGGCACCGTTGCCACCTTCCGATAACGTCGTGGCTCAGCCTACGCTTTTTCAAACGCCAAAGGCGCCCAGCAAAGCGCAGGCGCCTGAGTTTCGGATTTTTGGACAGTGGGAAAACGCCTATATCCTGGCGGAGGGAGATGGCAAACTCTATCTGGTGAATCAGCACCGCGCCCATCAGCGCATCTTGTACGAGCGCTTTTTGGCCTCTGATGGAGGGCCCAAACTCCCCAGCCAACAATTGCTTTTTCCGCAAACATTTGAATATTCCCCCATCAATTATGCTGCCCTCCAAGAAGCCCAGGATATCTTGAATAAGATGGGCTTTGATATGAAGGAATTTGGTCCAAATGCCAAGATCGTGTATGGTACGCCTGCCGGTATTCCGACGGGGCAGGTCAAGGACATTCTGTCCCAAGTCATCAGTGACATGAAGACGCTGGGGACCAGCAATGTACACGAGCGACGCTTTGAGGGCATTGCCCGGGCGGTAGCGAACCGCTCGGCGATCTCGACGGCGAAGGAACTGACAATGGCTGAGATGAAAAACATGCTCAAGGACCTTTTCCAGTGCGAAGTGCCGAGTTTCAATCCGTCGGGAAAGCCCACTTTCAAAATGATTCATTCAGAGGAACTACTAGATTTCTTTGCTTAACTTTACGCATCATGATGCAACAAAAATTGTCTCCCATCGTCCTGAACCTCCTGATCATCAATGTCTTGGTGTATCTGCTATTGATGGCATTGCCGATGGTGAATCCCAGTTTGGGGGAGGTGGGGCATGACTATTTTTCCCTCCACAAATCTGACCTCTTAGGATTTCGAAATACAGTGAATATTGATGGGGAGACCTATCTATTGCGGAGTGGGCTGACTGATGATAATGGCAGGAAATGGACATCGCTAGAATTGCGCGATCAAGCCGTACGAGATACCTGGTTGCACAACGTCGTGACAAGTGGGGAGCGGCCTGACCTAGGATACAATACCCGTGCCTTTAATCCCATCCAACTGCTGACCTGGTTTTTTAATCATGGAAGCACCATGCATATTTTGTTTAATATGATTGTTCTTATCAGTATAGGGCCTTTGATGGAGTCGGTCTTGGGAGAGAAGCGTTTTTTGGCGTTTTACCTCTTCTGCGGCTTGGTGGGTGGGCTTTTTGTAGCGTTTCTCGATCCAGGGATTGTGCCAGTAGTGGGTGCCAGTGGGGCATTATTTGGGTTAATCCTGGCCTTTGGGATGTACTTTCCTAATCAGAAATTGCTGCTATTTTTCTTCCTCCCTGTTAGAGCCATGCAATTAGTGATCTGGGGAGCCATCATTTCAGGGGTTTTGGTCGTTCTAGAAGCAATCGGTATGGACCTGGGCGCCTTGGGGGGAATTTCCCACTTTGGACACTTGACGGGAATGGCCGCAGGCATGCTGTTTTTTTATGTTGAAAAGTATATACCTTTTTTGAAGAAATGATAAAATGAGTAGATGAATAAATGATAAAATGTAATGTGTATTTTAACACGTAATACTCACTGCGAGTTAAGACAAATTATGGTTGAGAAACTGCTACAATCTATTTAATCATTTTCTCATCTTATCATTTAATCATTCTGAATTTACCCCTTATGGAATTGCAACGAAAAATTCGACAGTTTACGAATCTACACCAGACTACGGGCTGGGTGATCGTCTTGATGGGCGGAGGGGCAGCCTTGCAATTGCTGATTTGGTTGGTTACAGGCATCTTGGCGAGTATCACAGCAGGTGCTGAAGGAACACATAATTACTACTCAGATGTCATGAGTTATCTCGTATTGCCTGCCTCAGGCAAGGAGCTGCTCTTTCAGCCGTGGACCTTGTTTACGTATCCCTTTTTCTACCTGAATCATTTCTTCTCTTCTGGCCCTGAAGGGCTGAAATATTTTGACTTTCCCTTCCTTCGACTCCTCTTTGATGGCCTGATTATTTGGAGTTTTGGGCGAATTCACCAGCAGTTTATGGGAGAACAACGGACGCGTAGAATGCTCATCTTGAGTATCCCTACGATTGGCCTGTTGAGTGTTTTTCTCTCCATGGTTTTTGGTCCTACGGACGGGACCTTCATGTATCTCTCTGGCATGACGCCTTTCATGATATTGTTAGTTGTATCTGTGGCGACTTTGGTGCCCAATTACCCGGTTGAGCTTTTCCTCTTTGGCCGTGTCAAAATCGTCTGGGTAGCCGTGGTATTGTTCTTGCTGGAAGTATTTGTGTTCTCCGCTGTGATGACTCCACAAGGCGTAGCTACATTGCTGGCAGGCGTATTTGGATTCTCCTTCGTGTATTTCCTGCGTCAGGGAACTGACGTCATAGAGCGGGTATGGGATTTTTACAAAGATAAACAACCCAGCAAGCCCGAATCTCGATCCAAAGTAAAAGTGAGTTATAGCAGCCAAACGACCAAAGAAGACCGAGAAGTAGAAACCACCTCCCCCAACGGCCCGATCTCCCAGGATATCATCGATACCATCCTCGACAAGATCAATGATAAAGGCTATGAAAGCCTGAGCCGCAAGGAAAAGGAGCTTTTGCTTCGCGCTTCGAGCCAAGACGAAGATGAAAAAGCTTAAACGCCTTGCGTTTCTCTTCCTTTCGACCATCTATGGACTATGGCTCCTCCTGACCGTGTTGGGAGGGCTGGCACCTTGGCTTTCCGTTCATCTGGTTCCCATTATTCAATTATTGCCTGCCATTGTGGTGTTTGGGCTGCCGCTTCATATGTTGGCGCTATGGATGTATAAGGGCAAAAGCACCAAAGGGATCTTGGCAGCCCTTTTAGGCGTGTTTTTGTGTATTTGGATCGGGACAAAAGACTGGAAGCAATCCGATCCGCCTACCACTTCCGATCCCTCCCACAATCTGCAACTGGTCTCCTACAATATCCGCAACTTCAATTTTAGTGGCAGCCATATAGATTCAGTGCTCAAAGTGGTCAAGCCCCTGAAAGCAGATGTCATCTGCTTTCAGGAATTTCGGAACTACCGGACCCGAGAAAAGGGACCTCGTGCGACGGCCTACCTGGCCAAGGAACTGGGCCTTCCTCACTATGTCCACCTGCGGTCGGGCAAGTTTTATCAGGGCACAGCCCTTTTCTCTCGCTACCCCATCCAACAGTTGGATACGCTTTTCCTTTCAGGCCAGGAAGCCAATAATGGCTTTTTGGCTACGCTGAGCCACCCAGATGGCCCTATTGGAATCGCCAATTTTCACCTTACCTCTTTTCAATTTACCAGCATCCACCCTGATAGCAATAGCGTAGAATCTCGCTTTCGGCGCTTAGTCCGTAATGGGTCAGAACGTATCCCACAGCATCAAGCGCTCCTGGAAGAAGTGATCGAGCAGACACAGTCTTATCCACATCCGCTTATCCTCGCAGCTGATATGAACTCAGCTCCCCATAGCCGCATTCCCTGCCTCCTGCATGCGCATTTTCGAGATGCTTTCACAGAGGCAGGTCATGGCTTGGGCTGGACATTTCCATTCTGGAATGCCCTTGGAGTGCGCATCGACTATCAATGGCTCAATGAGCAAGTAACTCCCCTTGAAGTCAAGGTGATTCGGGCGGGACAGTCGGACCACTATCCGCTGATGGGGCGGTATCGGGTGGGGGATCGTAGTGGGCCAGTGAGTGTGGATTAATACATGAACTAGGAGCGTTCATTTCTCGCCTCTTCCTCCACCCAGGCTCCCACCGCTTTTTTCTCTGAAGAAAAACTAATCCCTAAGGCTATCACATCCTTTCCTTGCCCTAAATAAGGGGAAGCATATCCTTTTTCTTGTATTTGTGCCAGTGCCACCTCCGCAGGCTCATCTAACTTAAACTCCATGACATAAATCCTGTCTTTCGTATGGACGACAGTATCTACCCGTCCCTGGGCAGTGCTGACTTCCGCTTGGGCCATCATGCCCAAACCAGAAAAACTAAGGTGAAGAATTGCGTGAAAAAATGCTTCTTTTTTGGAGAGGAATAGTTGATAGGGGATTTTGGCAAATAAGGTGTTAATGGTGTCAATCAAACGGTTCATATCATGGCTTTCCAAGCTCCGCTTAAGGTTGGCGAAGAGCATTTGACTATCGCCAGTTCCGGCTTCCCGAAATACCCCTAGGAGATGACGAAGCATGGAGTCTTTGACTTCAAAATTTGGGTACCCTAAGGTATATAATCTATAATCTGGCTCATATTGGTGGATCGTCAAGTAGCCTGTTTGGAATAATAAGGCACGCCAGCCCATATTGTCCAAGGTATAGCTTTCAAAGGCATCAATACCTGACTCCACTTGTTCGAGGTTGTATTGAAATTCATTACGGAGAATTTTAAGCAAAAAAGTAGGGGTACCACTTTCCCACCAGAAATTGGTGAACCTTTTTGCGGTAAAGAAACTCAATAAGGAAAATGGGTTATATACCTTTTCTTCTCCCCAAGCATAGCCATTGTACCATTTTTTCACCTCCTCCCGCACTTCGGCGGGAGAAACGCCAAATTTCTGCGACAGTCCAGGCCATTCTTCTGCAAAGTTTTTGTCCAATTCATTTTGGGTAATGCCCGTAATCGTATCAAATCGTTCATCCAAGGTGATATCGAGCAGGTGGTTGAGGTCCGAGAAGATAGATACTTTGCTGAATTTGGATACGCCTGTTATCAGCAAAAAATGAATAAATGAATCACTATCCTTGATAACGGAAAAGAAATTTTTTAACGTAGAACGATTCTCTTCTGCTTGCGCTTGCTGATCGATGTAATCTATCAATGGCTTATCATATTCATCTATCAGCAGCACGACTTTCTTTTCTCCACTCCCCAGCTTCTGAATCAGTTCCTGAAATCGTTGTCCTAATCCTTCCCTTTCAAGCGTTACCTGAAACTCCGCAGCCTTAAGATTAACAGCCTGGTTCAACGCTTTTTTCAACCCTAAATCCTTATAACTTAGCGTACTAAAGGAGAAATGAAGGACGGGATAAGTCTCCCAATTATTTGCCTTATTTTTACTTATCCATAAATCCTGAAAGAGTTCCTTTTCTCCTTGAAAAAAATACTTGATCGTTGACATCAGAAGAGACTTCCCAAATCTACGAGGGCGCGATAGAAAAAAATAGCTTCCACTATTCAAAAGCTTATAGATCACTTTCGTTTTATCAATATATAAATATCCTCCTTCTCGTAGCTTCTGAAAATCTTGAATGCCAACAGGGTATCTTTTCATAACCCTAAATTACTTAGAATTAGATGAATGGACAATCAAATGCATCTTTTTTGCACCTTTGTATCGTCTAGCTATCGATCCGGGCAATAAGAAATTATTCATTGACCTACCCAATTCTTGTTTTACATGAACATCTGTACTGTTAGAAGCCTCTTGCTCCTCTGCTGCTATTTAGGAGCCCTTTCCCCCATTTTTGCCCAAACCCTCTATACCATATCTGGGACCATCACTGATACCGAAGGGCAGCCATTATCTTATGCCAGTATCAGCCTGGATGAGACGAAATTCGGTGCGGTGACGGATGAGGAAGGAAAATATCGCTTACGCTTGCCTGCGGGTACACATGAGGTGACAGTTGCTTACATCGGATATTCTGCGCAGCAAGATCGGATTACGGTCAAAGGAGATATGGTCAAAAATTATCAACTGGCGGAGGAGCAGGTATTCCTGGATGATGTCATCATTACGCCTGGGGAGGAAGACCCGGCCTACGCCATCATCCGCCTGGCGATTAAAAACAAAAAGAAAAATGCGCGCCCTTTTCCCGCCTATACTTACCGCGCTTACACCAAAACGGAAATCAAATTTCCCGATGACTTTGACCCCAATACCATTGGGGATTTTGGGGTGGTGGTCTCCAATGACGGAGAGGCCATGGATACGACCACAGTCTCTGAAGACAACCCCGAAATGGATTCCAAAATCCTTTTCCTCAATGAAAGCCTCTCCAAAATTTCCGTCCAAGAACCCAACAAACGCAAGGAGGAAATCCTCCGCTCCCGCATCAGTGGTGACTCCAAACAATTTGCCCCTATCGGCAACAATATCAACCGATACGATCCCTATGAAGATCGGACGGTCATGAAAGGCATCGCCGATCGTGGCATTATCTCTCCCATTTCCAATGGCGCTTTCTTTTCTTATAAATACAAACTGCTAGGGACTATCCGCGAAAATGGCGTAGACGCTTACAAGATTCAGGTGATCCCTAAACGCAAACACGACCCCGTCTTCACGGGGTTCATCTATATCGTAGATTCGCTCTACGCGGTCAAAGAGCTAGACGTCTATATCACCAAGACCCAAAGCATTGACCTGATGGATACGTTGAAGATCAAGCAGGTATATATGGAAGTTGCAGACAAATGGGTGTATTTCCAGTCTCGAATGGGCTTTAGCTTTTCGTTTAATCTCTTTGGATTTACCATTCCCTTTGACGGGTTTTCCATGTCTCTTCTTTCCGAATACAATACAGCAGCACAATTTGAAAAACGCCATTTCGGGAAAGAAGTCTTGGCCATCGATGACTCTGCCCTTGCACATACTCCCGCATTCTGGGACAGCCTGCGACCCATTCCCCTGACGATCGCCGAAGCCAGCGACTACCAACTCAAAGACAGCCTGGAAGCGGTCCGCAATTCTCCTGAATACCTCGACTCGCTGAGTCGGAGGAGCAGGAAGGTCAACTTCCGCAACTTGCTCCTATCAGGCCATACCTTTTATAATTACCGCAAGAAGACCAGTTTGACAATCAGGCCTTTGATTTCAGGCATAGGGTTTAATCCCATTGAAGGGTGGAATATTGAGCTTTCCGCAGTCCGGAGGATGCGGTTTGGAAAAGGGAATAGATTGGCTATTGAACCCCAATTTCGATATGGGTTTAGCAATAACCAGTTGAGTTATAAAGTGGCGGCAGATATTGGGTTAAAGAAGCGAAGAGGGCGTATCAAATTTGAAGTAGGGGACTACATCACTGAGTTCAGCCCTTTTCCCCAGATATCCCGCAACCTAAATACGGGGTATAGTTTGTTTGGGAAGGTCAATTACAAACGGTTTTATCAGAAAAAATTTATCTCCCTTTTCTATCGAAAAGAAATACTCAATGGCCTTCGGTTTGCGGGCAAAATAGCCGCCTTCAACCGTCGCAGCCTTGCCAATACCAGCGATTACAGTATTTGGAACAAAACGGAGACTTATGCCCCGAATTTTTCTCTCCCCGAACATAGAGGGTTGGTAGGTGATGTAAGGCTGATATATCAACCTTTCAACCGCTACATACGGACGCCCAACGGGCGTACATCTTTGGGATCGGCCTGGCCTACCTTTGAATTGCGGTATAGCAAAGCCTTTTCTTTAGGCGACAATACAGATGTACAATTTGACAAAATCACAGCAAGCATCTCCCATAGCAGCAATTTGGGGGTATTTGGCACCACAGACTGGCGAGCGACGGCAGGGCGGTTCCTGGACCAAACACAGGTATATTTGCCAGATTTCTTTATGTTCAAAGGAAATGAAACGGTCATACACGATGGGAATTTTGACGAATTTTTCCTCCTTCCCTATTACGAAAAGGCCACTACCCTGCCCTACCTCGAAGCCCACGCCGAGCACGCGTTTAATGGCTTCCTTCTCAATAAAGTCCCGGGGCTCCGCGCCCTCAAATTGAAGGAATATGTTGGCGCACATTTTCTCCTAAGAGAAAACAGGAGACCCTATCTCGAACTCAATGCGGGCATAGAACTACGTATCCTCAAGATCTTGCCCATCCGATTCGACCTCAATTTCCTCCTGCTGGGACAGCCTACTGATGCCCGCTCAACTTATTATAAGCTGGTATTGCCTTCATTTGGAAATGGAGTCAGCCTGGGAGGGTAAGGGGGGTTCAAGAGGGTTCAGAGTTCAGGGTTCAGAGGGGCTTTTTATTTCAGGGAAAATTTTTGATTAAATCCGCAAAAACAAGACTTTTGCGGCAAATTCAACCCAGAACCCAGAACCCAGAACCCAGAACCCTGAACCCTGAACCTAAAACATAGAACCTTCTTCCAATGCTTGTAATGAAATTTGGCGGTGCCTCAGTCAAAAATGCAGATGCGATCCGCAATGTGGCTAAGATCATCGATCACCATAGCAGCGAACCTTTGCTGGTGGTGATCTCTGCGTCTGGCAAGACCACTAACCACCTCGAAGAGCTGGCTGCCCTCGCCAAAAAAGGCGATGAGCTTGGGGCCACCCAGAAACTGGCGTCCATCAAGGACTTCCACAATAAACTGGTCCACGACCTCTTTGAGGACAGGGCACCTATCCTCGCCAAAACGGCGGCTTGGTACCGCGAGATCGAGCGGATCGTCCATGGGATTTTATTGCTAGAGGAGTTTCCTGCGCGGACCTATGACCGGATCGTGGCCTACGGCGAATTGCTCTCTACGACGATCGTAGAAGGCTATATGCAGACGCTCGGCGCGCCTTGCAAGTGGCTTGACGCCCGTACGGTCGTAAAGACGGACGCCATCTACCAGCAGGCCAATGTCATCTGGTCCCTCACCAAGCAACGTATCCAAGAAGATGTCAAACCGATAGTGCTTGACGGGCAAGTGCTGATTACTCAAGGGTTCATTGGTTCTACGCCAGAGGGAAAGACTACCACATTGGGCAGAGAAGGCTCTGACTACTCCGCAGCAATTTTTGCACATTGCCTGGAAGCGAAGCGCATGATGGTGTGGAAAGACGTAATTGGTATCCTAAATGGCGACCCTCGGCGTATGCCAGATGCGGTGAAGATAGATGAGTTGTCATACGAAGAAGCAGTGGAAATGACATTTTATGGGGCAACTGTTATTCACCCCAAGACCATTAAGCCTATCTTCACCCAGCAGATTCCATTGTATGTAAAGTGTTTTGGAGATGTCAACGCTCCGGGAAGCCGGATCTCTACCCATAGCAACGCGACGCTCATTCCCTCCTATATAGTCAAGGAAAAGCAGGTGTTGTTTGAGATTACGCCCAAGGACTTTTCCTTTATGGATGAGCAGCATATGCGCGAAATATTTGACCGCACCTATAAGTCTGGCATCAAACTCAACCTCATCCAGAATTCTGCGATTTCCCTCCTGCTTTGCACAGACCACCACCCTCAACGAACCCAAGCATTTGAAGCCTTATTGCTTGACAATTATGAGGTAAAAGTCTTCTCCGACCTCCAGCTCCATACGGTGCTCAATTTCCAGGAGGCAGATACTGCATCAGCCAAAGGGGCACGGCTGGTCCAGCAGTTTGGCAATAAGTTGTTTATGGTAAGGTAGGAGACCGCTCAGGCTCGAAGACTCGCCTTCGCTGCGGGACCGTTCGGGCTGCACCCTCACTGCGAGATCCGAGACCGCTCGAAGACTCGCTGCGGGACTAAAGGCAAGTTTTTTTCTCATGTCCCACAGTGAGGCGAGTCTTCGAGCCGAACGATCTCGCAGTGAGGAGCTTCGCGACGAACGGTCTCGGTTCTCGCAGCGAGCCCGCAGGGCGAGCGGTCTCTACTCCTCAAAACTCCTCTCAATCTCCTTCGCTGCTTTTTCCATTCGGTCTAAAATGCCTTTGTCGCGAAGCTTTTTCATCAATTTCTTATTCATCCTGGCAAAGTCTTCCATCAACTCCACATTCATCTCCATAAATTCGACCCCCAAATCCATGCCTGCCTCCATCATGCGTGAAAGCTCCTCCTGGAGGACTTCAAATTGCTCTTCATCTATTGATTCTATCACAGTTATCGCTTCTTCTTTGTATTGATGGAGGTAATAACGCATCGCACCGCCAGCGATCTCGTTTTTTTCTTCCTCGGTAAACTCCTCTTCCAAGGCTTTAAAGTCTTCTTCCAAAAAGGCTTTCAATTTGGGGTTGCGCTTTTCCCAATCTTTTTCTGAAAAGGATTTATGGTCTTCGTCTACCTCCTTGATGAAGGAACGGTAGTCTGACAGGAATTGCTCTTTTTGGCTGGCACAGCTGGCAAGAAGGGCCAAAATGAGGATGAGGGGTAAATGATAATATTTCATAGTCTTATTTCACGCAGGATACTCTGAAGCGTTGAAGGGATTACACAAAATAAGGATAATTCTCGGTGTCCTTGCCAATTTAGTAGATCAACTGTAATTTGAGACCGTTCGTCGCTGCACTCCTCACTGCGAGATCGTTCGCGCCTGCGGCACTCACTGCGAGACCGCTCGCCTTTCAGGCTCGCTACGAGATCACTCGAAGACTCGCTGCGAGACAAGAGACTAACAGTCATACCTTTGTCCCGTAGCGAAGGCGAGTCTTCGAGCCTGAGCGGTCTCGCAGTGAGGAGCTTACGACGAACGATCTCGCAGGGAGCCCGCAGGGCGACCGGTCCTTCGGCAAGCTCAGGACAAGTCTCGCAGCGAGGGCTGAGTCTTCGAAGCCCGAACGGTCTCAACACTATGGATACAAAAACACTCACAAAACGCAGTAAATTCCTCAGCTTAGTCCTTCGACATAAGCCAGAAGTTATTGGCTTAACCCTCGATGAACAGGGCTGGGCCAACGTAGCAGATCTGTTAGAAAAGCTGCAAGCCAATGGTCGTGCGCTTGAGCGTGCTGACCTCAACTATATTGTGGAACACAATAATAAGAAGCGTTTCGCTTTTGATGCGTCGGGGACAAAGATCCGTGCCAGTCAGGGACACTCCTTGGAGGTCCAGCTAGGCTATGAGGCGATAGCTCCGCCGGTCTTTTTGTATCATGGGACTGCTCGTCGGCATCTAGCCAATATCCTCAAAGAGGGAATACTCAAAGGCAACCGTCATCACGTGCATCTCTCTGCTGATGTACAGACTGCTACACAAGTGGGCAGCCGTCATGGAAAACCGGTTGTCCTTACCGTCAAAAGTGGCGAAATGACTACCGCAGGGCATCATTTTTATCAAAGTGAAAACGGGGTTTGGCTGACCGAGCATGTGCCTGTAGAGTTCATAGAAGAAATGAGTGAATGGAAGAGAATGATAAAATGATTATATGATAAGATGATTAAATGGAGGAAGTCCGAAATGAAATATTATTTTCTACCTCTCTTTTCTCTGTTCCCTGCTCTCTTTTCCTAAAACCTAAAACCCTGAACCCTAAACCTAAAACTTTTCTTTGAACGCCCTCATACAATATAAATCCTCCGCAGGCTCTGGCAAGACCTTTACCTTGGTCCTTGAGTATCTCAAGATCGTCATGCTTGAGCCGTATAATTATCGGCACATCCTGGCGATCACCTTCACGAATAAGGCGACCGACGAGATGAAGTCGCGCATCATCGAGAATCTGTCGGAATTGGCGCATACTAGCGGGGATGCATTGACAAAATTGCCTACCTATCAATTGCTTAAGGAATTTTTGGAGGAAAGGGGGCAAGCGGATAAAATCGATATTTCGTACCAAGCCAGAAAGACCCTCAACCTTATATTGAGCGATTATTCCAGTTTTTCTGTCAGCACCATCGAGAGCTTTTTTCAGCGTGTCTTACGGGCATTTGCCAAAGAACTCAACATTCCCCTGGGCTATGAGGTAGACATGCAATTGGATGTGACCTTGGATCACATCATCCAGGAAACTTTTAGAGAGGTGGGATTGGAAGCTGAAGTAACACGTTTACTAGAAGGGTATTTGGAGCGAAATATGGAGGATGAAAAGGGTTGGCGAATTGAAAGCAGTATCAAAAACCTGGGCTTCGAAATCTTCAAAGAGCAATTTCAAGCCTTGCTAGTTGCCGCCCAATCAGATGAAAAAAGCACCCATGCAACTTCCCTACAAGCAGTAGAAGCGTTGGAAAAGGAGGTCTGGAAGCGTAGACGCACTTTTGAGCAGGCCATGCATAAGCGGGCGAAAGAGGCCGTCGCCCTGCTGGAAAGTGCTGGTCTAGGCCCATCAGACTTCAAATGGGGCGCCAAAGGCTGTGTCCCCAATTATTTTTACAAAGTCCTCAAAGACCAGGCATACGCTCCTGGTGCCCGCGCCCTGAAAGCTGCCCGGGGTGAAAATGAATGGTTTAAGGACGGAGCTCCTACCGCTGTGGCCATCCTCGATGTCTTGGATGCAGGGCTTCAGCGCTTGCTGGAGGAGATGGTGGCACATTATGACGCAGGATTTCTCGCCTATACCACTGCCTATATCGTCTCCCAGACCATCCATAGCTTTGGGCTGATGAGCGACCTGCAAAGTAAGTTGGTGAACTACCGCAATGAAAACAATCGCCTGGTCATTTCCGATACCAGCTATTTGCTCAAAAGCATCATTTCTGAGAAAGACACGCCTTTTGTCTATGAGAAGGTGGGCACGCGCTACAAATACTACCTGATCGACGAATTTCAGGATACCTCTGACATGCAATGGGAGAACCTCAAACCATTAGTCTTAGAGGCCCTCGCTAGCGGATCAGAAAGCCTGATCGTAGGCGATGTAAAGCAGTCCATCTATCGATGGCGCAATGGCAATATGGCCTTGCTCATGCGGGTGGTCGAGGAGCAGCTAAAGGAACGCGGCCAGCAAGTCAGCACCCGTCACCTACTCAATAATTGGCGTACGGCGCCTGAGGTGGTCACTTTCAATAACCGCTTTTTCGAATTGGCTGCCAGTGCGTTGGGGCAGGAATTCCCAGAATTGAATGGGGAGGTCTTTGAAAAGGCTTATAATACAGTAGCCCAGAAGCCTATGAAAAAAGGCGACCGTGGCTATGTATCGATCACGTTTTTTGATGACAAAAAACGCGGCGATCCGCCAGAAACCCCTTCATGGCAGGACCAGGCCATGGAACGATGTGAAGCCCTGATCAGAGAACTGTTGGTAGAAGGTTATCGTGCCAACGATATTTGCCTATTGGTGCGTCGCAATTCTGATGGAGAGCGCGTAGCTGCCTATTTACAAGAACACCATATTAAGGTGAGTTCAGCAGAATCCCTGAAGCTAGAGGTGCATCCTGGGGTGTTGTTGTTACATGCCATATTGAGTCATCTCAATTATGAAGGGGATTCCATCCACTTGGCGCGAGCGGCATATTACCACTACCTGGTGGAACGCCGCGAACGGCCTCAAGGACAACAGAAGCTAAACTTTACGCCCGAACATGTGGTGCCACATGAGTTGTTTACCGATGGGGAGAAGTTTCTCCCTGAATTATTTCTCAGGCATCGGAACACCCTTCGGCAGCTCCCTGTATACGAATGCCTCGAACGGCTATTGCATTATTTTCCCAACCTCCCCTACCCCAACGCCTACCTACAAGGCTTCCTCGATACGGCATTGGAATACGGGAGCGCACAGGATGGTAGCATAAGTGGCTTTTTGGCCTATTGGGAAGAAGTCAAACATAAAAAGGCGATCGCGGGCGCCGCCGAGGTCGATGCAGTCCAGATCATGACCATCCACAAGGCAAAAGGCTTGGAGTTTCCTGTGGTCATTTTGCCTTTGGCAGATTGGGACCTCGCGCCCAAAACGGGGAGCATCATCTGGGTTCAGCCCCAAGCGCCCCCGTATAATGCTTTTCCCTTTTTGCCGATCCGCTATGGTCCAAGATTGGAAGACTCCATTTTCAACGGAGATCATCTCTATGAAAAGGTCATGAGCTACCTCGACAACCTCAATATGCTCTACGTGGCATTTACCCGTCCCCAAAACCGCCTGTACGTGCTCACAACGGCTGGCAAGAAAAATCGGACGGGGAAACTCATCCAGCAAGTAATTGGCGTGGGGGGAGAAGAAGGATTGGGATTAATAGAGAAAAAGGAAGGGAATCACTATATCAGAGGTGAGAAGCAGCCCTATAAACCCAAGGACCTGCAAGCCATCGACAGCTTTCTGCTCTCCAAGCGTCCCACGCTTTTTGCAGACTGGAACCAGACGGTTCGCATTCGCTACAGTTCCAATCGCTATTTGAAGGCGGGCATCATGGAGCGGACGGAACGTCTGGAGGCAGGCGAGCTCTTACATGAGGCCTTGGCCCATGTCAAGCATTTGGCAGATGTGCCGGCGGCTGTGGAGAGATTGGCGCTGAGCGGCTATATCTCCCATGCGGAAAAATCCGCCTTCGAACAGCGGCTTCGCATGACGATCAGCCTGCCTGAAGTGATCGAATGGTTCGACGATTCATGGGAAGTGCGCAATGAGTCTGATATCATTACGTCCAGTGGGCCTATCCTCCGTCCTGATCGCGTCATGATTAAGGACAATAAAGCCACAGTAATTGACTACAAAACTGGACACAAAAAACAATTGTATACAAAACAGGTCAGTATTTACAAAGAGGCATTGGAGGCAATTGGCTATGAAGATGTACGTGGCTTTCTGTACTATACTGAATTGGGGAAGGTAGAAGAAGTGTAAAAAAACGGCGTTTTCTTTCTTCTATCGCCCTTTTGTCCAAGGGCTATTTTATCCGAAAACATGAAAAAACAACACTTATATCCGAATATTCGGACATTTTATCCCGTGGCCTAACATGTTCTGATTTAGTGGTATGGCATTTGTAATTATGGCAATAACAAACAAAAAGATTATTAATTGACTGATTATTCATTGATTGATTCACCTAGTAAATACACATTTAATAACACCCCCTAAATTATTAATCTATCAATCATTCAATCAATAATTCCCTCTACAGCCATCCCAAACCGAAACGCCATGAATACCACAACTAAACTTTTCCTTCTCCTTCTTGTAAGCACCTTCGTCAGTTTCAGCCAGACTTTTGCTAAAGAATACCACTTTCTAGCCACTGAGGACAATCTTTACATCAATCCAGCCAACTGGTATCCTGCCTACCCAGGCACTGAAATCGCTGCTGGCGACCTGGTAAAGATAGAAGCTGACATGCTTTTCCAAGGATTTCAAGTCAATCTACAAGGAGAAATGGAAGTTTCCCTTGGTGCGGAAATCACCTCTTCTGATGGCGAATTTATCATCCACCCTACAGGCACCCTCACCAATGCTGGCGCTATCCGCATTCGTGGCATCCGCAATTTCGGTCAGTTCACTAACAAGCTTTCTGCTGAAACGCACCTGAGCTTTTTCTCCGCGCACCGTCACGCTTTGACATCTAACATGACCTCTGCGGATTTCATCACCACAGGTGACGCCGTCAATGTAGGCACCTTCAACAACTACGGTCACTGCGCTATCGGCAACGACCTCATCAATATGGAACAGTCTGTTTTCAACCAGATGCAGCACGCTACCCTCGTCGTAAGAGGTACAGTACAGACCTCTGCTGAAGCCCGCGTGAATGAATCACCTGAAAGCAGCATACAACAAACCAGAGCTACCAGGGTACACACCACACCCGACACCCAGATCTTGGGTGACGCTCAATCGCTTCATGGGGGGAGATAATCACCCCTTGATCGAATCCACCTAATTCGATTATTAATTGAGAAATTGATTGATTAATAATTCTACCCTATCGAGACAGCTTAGGAAAACTTCAAAGAAAAATGGAACCATTGAGTATACAACTAGTTGATAATCAACTCATACTTTAATTTTTATTTCCATTTTAATTTCGATTTTTTCCACCCCCTTGTACCCATTTAGCTTTTGATCTGCTGCGCGCTGCGGCAGATTTTTTTTTGTGAGGGAAATGGCAAAAAGCATCACTTCTTCACTAACAGCTTATTTCCCCATTTATCTTTAGCAGAAACACGAATCAAATAAGCCCCAGGCACTAGATGCTGAACATCAATGGGGCCATTCATATCCGTAATTCGCTCAACTAATTTGCCTTGTAGGGAATAAATCTCGATCTGTTCAATGGCTACGGAAGCTTTAATTACGATAGCATCGGTAGCTGGATTGGGGTATAGTATCACATCTTCCTGAGCGAATAGATCATCTATTGGCGCATTTTGCCCTGAGATGGTAATATCGAGAGAAGCAGAGACGCCTGTTGTATCAGTAGCCGTTGCCACGACGGTTACTTTTCCATTGGATATGGCCGTGAGTAGGCCACTGCCACTAATTGACGCTGTGCCTGTCCCATTGATGACGGACCAAGTAACGGCAGTTGTAGGCTGATTTCCGGGGAGTGAACTTGCAAACATCTGTAAGGTTCCTCCAGGGGTATTTATGGTAGTAACCTGGCCTATCGTCTGAATGATAAGGGAATCTGTTTTATAAGTAGTATTGAATGGCGTTCCATCAACTTTTAGACCTGGTGAGAATATAACTGAGGTATTGTCACCATGCTTCTCAAATGCCCCAGTCACATCGGGGTTGCGGGTATAGGACTCATTTGGGTCTAGTGTAAACTGACTAATATCAAAAAAAGCGATCCCTATTCCCGCAGCATTATCTACACAAATTAGATCACCAGATGCAGTCAAATCCAAGTCTCCAAAAGTCGAAGTTTGGACAATTGCTCCTCCAAAATTGCCGGTAATTGGGTTTGGATTTCCCCCTCCAAATACTACTAATACTCCCCCTGGTGGCAAGATCGTTCCAGCAGGAACCGTATGATTGGGAACCAGTAAGGCTCTATTTTTGGCATCATAGATCGTATACCCACTAATATCGAGGTTTGCCCCTGTAGTATTATATAGCTCAATAAACTGATCATCGACTTGAGAATAAACCCCATCTTGGTTGGCATCTCCAGTTAGCCCAATCCCAGGTGCGTCATACAATACTTCATTAAAGATCAATTGCCCAGAAAGGGAAGAAGTGATAAGTACGAAAGTGAAGAATAGGTAAATATTTTTCATGCGATTTATGGTTTGGTAGAATGTGCTTATTTGGCCATTAACAAGATAATAAAAAAGGATTCTAACTACCCCTCTTCCCCGCAATTTTATAGCACTGAATCGTTTTTTTTTCAAATAAACATCTGCCCATACTTTTCGAGAAGCATAGGGAGAATATTAGGGGTGTATCAGAACTATTTTCCGTAAAAACGACATCCCCCCTACCACCGCACCTTCTCCCCCGCCTTCGGCGGGACCGCCGAGCGGCGCTTGAGCTGCTGCATAAACTGGCGTTCATTTTCGCGTAGGCCATCGAGGAGGCGGCGCGCCGCCTCAAGGTCGAGGGTGTCCATGGGCTGAGAACTAGGTAAGTCCGCATGTGGAGGCTGCTGAGAAGTACTTGAAGACGAAGTCTCGGGAGAAGGGCCATCTGGCGGATCATCAGAATTCTCCGTTAGCTCTCCATCGGGGTCAGCATCTTCGTCAGCATCCGTTTCTTCTCCCTCATCGGGTTCATCCCCTGCGGCAGGATCATTCTCCTCTGAAACCCGTGGATCAGGTGCAGGAGGCTGTGGCGCCTCCTCCATAATCCGCTTCAGCAATTCATAATTATAGGAAGCTTCGAGCGAAAAGGGCTGTGCATCAATCGCTTTGCGGAAGGACTCAAGCGCAGGCGGATATTTTTGTTGGTTGGCGAGTAGAATGCCAATATGGTTGAAGGCTTTGCCTTTGAGGTCTGCATCACCTGTGGCAGTCACTCGATGGTAAAGCGATAGGGCCTGAGAAATAGAATCCATGGCTTCATAACATTGGGCCATGTTGTAGAGGATAGCAGGTCGCTGGGAAGGGTATTGTGCCAATCCCTGTTTGTATAGTTGCTTGCTCTCCAAGTATTTTCCCTGTTGGAATAGGGCCTTTGCCTGTTCCAAAAGATTCGGTCCACTAAAGGAAAGCATTAGAAACAAGGTCAGATAGAGTGATGGGAGGTGTTTCATCTTCGAATAGGCATTAGGAAAAGACTCAGGGTAAGAAACAAAATGCCAAGCAATAAAAACACTTGATAGCGGTCGTTTTCAACCTTCTGCCGCTGATCGTCGATCTCGGAAGGAGCGAGCAGGCGAATCTCATCCGCCAAGGATTTCACATCCACTTCGGGCCGCTGCAGGTGTAAATATTCGGTTCCAAAGCGTTTCGCTAAGGCCTTGAGGTTTTCATCCTTGAGTTGTGAAAAGACGGTAGTCCCGTCTTCTCGCTGCAAAAAGCCACGGCGTTTGCCTTGGACGATTTGCGGGACATTTGCCCCTTCATAGCTACCTACCCCTACTGGGAACACCTTTACCTGTGCCTGTTCCAGGCGGTTCACCACAGATGAGAATTCCATTCCAAAGTCTTCTCCATCCGTAACGAGCACCAAGGATTTGCTACGCAGTTCTTCCCCTGACTCCTGTTCAAGCATACGAAATAGCGCAGCAGACAAAGCCGTACGCAAATCTGTCCCTGTCTCAGCAAATTGCTCCGTATCTGCTAGGTCTATAAATAGCTTAATCGCGTCATGATCAAGGGTTAAGGGACATTGCATAAAGGCTTTATCTGCAAAAACGATGAGACCCATGCGCTCCCCTTTGAGGTCCTCTGCCAGCACCTTCAGCGCCGTCTTGGCCGCTTCCAAACGGGAAGGATAGGCATCTTCTGTCTGCATGCTGGCTGACACATCCAGCAGAAAATATATATCCCGCGCCACAATGCTCACCGTTTCCTCTTCCGTCTTGACATAAGGCCCTAACAACGCAAACATCAACAAGCCAATTCCCCCTAACCTTAAGACCATCTTTATTGTCGGAAAAGCCATCCGATAGCTCCCTGGTTCGAACCAGGTCTTCAACGCCTGAGTGCCACGACGTTTCACCATCCACAGCACTCCTACTAGCAGCGGAAGTGCTAGGAGCCAGTAAGCGGAGGTGGGGTAGATGAAGTTCAAAAGAAAGTTCTAGGTTCTAGGTTCTAAGTTTTGGGGTTGGGGTCAAATTTCCACGAATCAATTTTATCTGTTTAAATCCCCGTTCTTCCTAGTGTTCTTTCAAGACTGAAATGTGGAGGAGACAGAGGCGCGGATTACACACAAATCAACCCCCTTCGACAAGCTCAGGGCAGGTCTCGAATCCGGAAATCCACGCCAGCTTGCATAGCAAGCAATTTGATTTGCTGGGGCGGATTTCCGGACGCGCTGCCCTGAGTTTATCGAAGGGGTGAGTTGGCTCTTGGCGTAATCCGACCCGTTAACTCCACAATGCTAAATTGAAAGAACACTAGTTTGTTCACAATTAGAAAGTACGAAGGCTATTCTGGCTGTCATACAAATACCATTGTTTATCTACAAATACATAAGAATACTTCCGTAATTTAGGAATGAATAAAAATTAAAATGAAAGTTAAAATCAAAGTATGAACTGATTTTCAGTAAGTTATAGATGAATAACTGAAAAGTTATTTTTTCTTCATTCCTTAACTCCAAAAAATTGGCCTGTTATCGATTCGCTAGTTTGATAAATCACAGCATTTTTCAGGCTAAATGTGAAATTTGAAAAAATACCTTCCTTTTGGTTAAATGGTATCTCAAAATCCTCCCTCCAATTCTCCTTTTTTCCATCTTGCGTTTCTAATTGAAATGTCACGGAGAGATTTACTTGCCCTTTTTCTTCGTATTCATATTTTACTCTATAGGTTTCCAATTTAGGATCAATTCTGGGGAATTTGAGCTCTTCGCGATAAATTAAGTGGCAGGTTTGAATGAATTTCCCTCGACTTACTTGAATGGCTATCAGTTTTGCGTAAAAATGGCCTACCCCTCTACGTATTGGGAAAGTCAATATTAGGGTTTGATCAAATGCCGGTTTCGCTGTATTTCGCCATAATAGCCCTTCAAAGAATATAGAATCTAAACAAGTGCTGTCATTGTTTTTTAACAAGATTACCACTGAACCCTTAATATCTTTATAAATAACTTCTACCGCTAAAGGCTCATGGGTTTGTATATCAAATAGTTCAAATTGCTGAGAAAAAGTTTCACCAAGGAAAAGAAGCCAAATAACCAATAGGATAGAAAAGCTTTTCATAACAGATCGATCACTAAAAGAAAACACTCGAACCCTAAACCCTGAACGCTCGAACGTTACTTACTCCTCGGATCGAGGACATCTCGCAGCCGCTCGCCGATGATGTTGAAAGACATCACGGTGAGGAAAATGGCAAAGCCAGGAAAGACGGTGAGCCACCAGGCTTCAAAATTAGAGCTGCCCATGCGCAGGAGCTTGCCCCAGGTGATGGTGTCTGCGGCTACGCCGATATTGAGGAAGGAAAGGCTACTTTCCGAAATGATGGCCCCTGCGATGCCAAAGGAGATAGAGATCAGGACGGGGGCCATGCCGTTGGGGATAGCGTGACGTAGGATCATACGCCATTCGGGGAAGCCCAGGGCGCGTGCCGCCTCGATATAATCGAGGTTGACAATGCGTAGCAGTTCTGCCCGAACTAGACGGGCGACGCCCGTCCAACTAGTCAAGCCGATAACGAGCATGACAAACCAAATACTTCCTTTGAAGATCACAGAGAAGGAAATTACGATCAGGATCACAGGGACTGAACGAAGTATCTCAATGGTACGGGAGACTAAACTATCGACAGGAATAGTTCCTTTTTTAGCAAAAAAGGGCACCCGATTCAGCACTTTTGCTGCCAAACGATTGCAGGACCATAGGATTCCCATGGAGATCAACAGGGTAATGCCTATTTGCCCCAACATCGCCCCGAAGCTTTCCTCCCCTGCTGCCTCTATCGTATATTTTCGCACATAATATCCATAGAAATAACACAGAAACAGTCCAAATATGAGCATATAGCTCATGCCACGAGACCGCTTAAAGCGGGTATCCCCAAAGAAGCCAGCGATAGCTCCCAAAAATAACCCGATCAACGTGGCTATCCCCATCGATACCACCCCCACTAATAAGGATATCCTTGCGCCATGAATGATAGAGGCCAGCACATCTTGCCCATTTTTTGTTGTCCCTAACAAGTGGCGGAACCTGCCCGTTAGCGGTTTTTCTTCCCCAAATGCATTCATAAATACCTGAGCAGAGCCAGGACTTTTAAAGCCCTTATTGTGTGAATCCATCGTCTTGGGTCCGTAAGGGATAAGGGGCCATACGACTGCTTCCAAATGAAGGCTCCGCCAGTCAATGCGATTATAGGAGAAATGGATATACTTATTTTTCAACTCATCATAAATACTGTCCACCTTGGTAGGAGTGAAAACAGGGAAATGACTTTTCCCCTCATACTCACAATAAAGCGGTCGATCATTGGCAATAATATCCGCCAATAGCGTTGTCAATCCCAGAACACTCAAAAATATCACAGCCGCCAAAGCAGTCTTGCTTTTTCGAAATTGTCGCCAATTATCGCGTCTAGAGTGTATTTTGGGAGGTTGAGGAGTCAAAAGAAGGGGAAGTTTTGGGTTTTGGGTTTTAGGTTTTGGGTTTGGGGTTTTGGGTTTGGGGTTTTGGGTTTTAGGAAAAGAGAGCAGGGAACAGAAAAAAGAGAGATAGAAAATAATATTTCATTTCGGACTTCCTCCATTTAATCATCTTATCATATAATCATTTTATCATTTTCTTCCATTCTATCATCCCCTCATTCTATCATTCTCTCATTCTATCATTCTCTCATTCTCTCATTGATTCCCCTCCTGCTTATGAAACTTGATCCGAGGATCAGTCCAGGCATATAGTAAGTCACTTACGAGATAGCCCAAAATAGCGAGAAATCCCGTCAAGGTAAACACAGCCATGATCATGGGAATATCCTGTGCAAAGCATGCTTCAAACACCTCTCGTCCCATGCCTGGAATCATGAAAATCGTTTCTAAAATGACATTCCCCCCCAGCAACGCTGGCAGTACTCCCGCAAAGCGGGTGATGATGGGCAAGCTCGCATTGCGAAAGCCGTGGCGAAGCAGGACCATGCGTTCGCGCAGCCCTTTGGCGCGCGCTGTGCGCATGTAGTCCTGCTGGATCACCTCCAGCATACTCGAACGCATGAGGCGACTCATATAGGCCACTTGTCCATAAGTATAGGCTATCAAGGGCAATATCAGGCGATTGATGTCTTGAAAAAATAGTTCGATTAACCCTTCATCTCCTGTCCGGATGATATTGAAAGACGATGGGAACCAGTTGAATACATCTGGATTGGCAAAGGTGACAAGCAGCAAGGTAGCCACCCAAAAGTTGGGCAAGGAGTCAAAGGCAAAGACAATCACCGTGGATATTTTGTCAAATCGACTGCCATGTAAGGCCGCACTCAAAATACCTAAAGGGAGAGAAATCAAATAGGCCAAAATCACCGAGATGAGGGTGAACATAAATGACCAAAAAAACAGCTCTCCAATCCGCTGAGAGATAGGCTGTCCACTTTGGTAGGATCGCCCGAAGTCCAGTTTTGTCAAGATAGCACTGGCCCATTTATGGTATTGGTTATTACTTCCATACCACACAATTACAGGCACATATTTTTTCCATAAATGTTTCTGCGTATACAATTGTTCATAGGAAAAACGGACTTTCAGCAGCTCATCGTGCAGGAGTCGAAGGTATTGGCGGTTACTATACAGCGTATCTAGTTGGTAGAATCGATGAGTAATCCCCTCGGGCTTAGCGGTGCTGAGCAGGGCTGAAGTGATACTCATAGAGGTAGAAAGCGCATCTGTCGCTGCTTGCCGTTCTTCATAAGGCAGTTCCTGAATAGCCGCAAAGGCATGACCATGTCCTTGGTAGAAAGTCGCTAATTGTCCATAATATCCCTGTACCGCTGACCAATTCCCTGTGCGGTCCAGCAATTGGCCTAGCGTCTTTCGTTTCTGCTTATCGTGGATCCGGTAAAAAGTGTCTGGTTCTGCAAGGCTAGCCAGGCGGAAGTAGAAGACGGGGAGGTGTAGGTTAAATTTTTCCCTGATACGTTGGCGAGAATCTTGTAAATTGCGTTGGCTTTGGAAATCTTTCACCTGAAAGCCCAGTTCTTCCGGCTCACTCACAAAGTTATTGACAGGATCTATAGGAGAATTCACACTGATCATAAACGCCACCAGCGATATGATGAAAAGTGTTGGGATAAAAAACAATATGCGTTTGATGATATACGCAAGCATAATCTCCTATCAGGTTTGGGAAACAATTTTGAATGATGAATTTTGAATGATGAATGTTGAGTTTTCTATAAAATCTAATCAAACATTTAGCCATTCAAATGATCTCATTTATATAATCGTTTTATTTACTGAATTGTAACCACAAAATAAGCACTAAAAACCATGAAACGTCTCATCTTATTTCTTTTCGTGAGCCTGTTCGGAATCCAATTGCTGACTGCGCAGCAGATCAAAATTACTTATAAAACATCAGAAGATGGGAAAGGAAAGTGGATTACGCAAGTTTACCTACAAGCAAGTTCTGAAGAAGCCATCGATGTGAGCGCTGTCAACTTCTCCATTACTTACCGCAAAGACTGTGCTACGATCACCAGCATGACAACTCCATTGGATACCCTGTGGTCTACCATGCTCGCCCGTAAAGTCACGCAAAGTGATCTAGCCCTTACCTATCACGACTCCGTCTATGACACACGATTTCTGTTCGGCACTGCGCAGCCGCCAGTTCCACCTTATAAACCCATACAGGCTCCTAGTACCTCTGAGGCTCCTTTTCACGTCCTGACGATCATCACTGAAGGAACTTGTGCCGCAGATATTTACCTAGAAGACGAATCCGAATTCAGCCCCAATCAGCTAGGTGATCCGACCTACACGCCGCTGCCTTATAGCATGGAAAGGGAAGGGAGTTGATTGCAGAATATCAATTGATGAACAAGGATTTTTGATGGCCTAAAGCTGCTTTTATTTCATAAATCATCAATCCTTGTTCGACATTCTGCAATCATTCCTACATAAAGGGTATATTTAAATGAAAATGAAGAATTAAGGGAGAGGATTCATGCAAAAACGCATTCACTCATTCTATCAATCACTCATTCTATCATTCTCCCCCCTCTGGACGATCGTCCTCCTCATCCACGCTGGCTATTTTGGGTACCAAATAGCCCATCAGCGGCTGGAAGTCGCTGATTCTTCGGAGTTCTTGATCCTGGCTGACAACATTCAGCAGCATGGGACTTACTACTGCGGAGATTTGAATCAACCGATCAGAACCGACTATTACAGCAAGCGCAGCCCCCTATATCCTTTTCTCATCATCGCCCTCAAATCACTCTGGGACAGTGATTTTGTGGTCATTTTGTTCCAAAACCTGATTTCTCTCTTCAATATTTGGCTGCTGCTGCAAATCTTATCATTAAAAGGGTTTCCAAGCGAGAAGCGCTGGTGGCTCCTGCCCTTCCTCCTGTTTTACCCCGCCCAATTGATCTACGCCAATCTCCTCATGACCGAACTCCTGCTACAAGGATTCATCCTCGGCATGGTCTGGTCTTTGGTGAAATTTGATTCGGAGAAAAAGGGAAAATACCTATGGATATACCATGGCTTATTATGCCTGGCCATCCTCACCAAACCTGTGATGTACGTCTATGCCGTGCCCAGCCTAGCCACCATAGGGTTCTTATTCTGGAAAAGTCATCGCTTTCGATGGGGGCATGGCCTGAGTGTGATCCTCCCGTTTTTAGTGGTATTGGGCGTAGGGAAATGGAACCAACAGCGCATGGGCACTTTCCATTATTCTAGCATCCAGATCATCAATTTACTCCAATACAACACCTATTACAGCCTTCTTTCAGACGAAGGCACTGCCTACGCAGATTCCGTCGTGGATGGCATCGCCTACCAAGCGGACGAAATGGCTGACTATGCAGCGCGCGAATCATTTATCCAAACCCAATGCCTCCATCACCTCTCTGCCCATAAATGGGCCTATTTCAAGCTCCATCTCAAAGGTATAGGCAATTTTTTCATCGACCCAGGACGGTTTGACCTTTATACATTTCTCGGCAGAGAAAAGCGAGAAGGCAAGGGCAGAGGGTTGCTGTATTATTATAGTAAAGAAGGCTACACTGGAATATTCAGTTACCTCAAGCTCCAACCCCTAGGGCTTGTATTCCTCCTGGTCCTCATCGCCATTTTCAACCTGATCAAATTCCTCGGAATGCTCTATTTTGGCCTACATCGACGAATCAGCCTGATAGATAAGGTCATTTTGCTTGCCCCCATCTTGTATTTGGCTGTCCTTACCGGACCGCTTGGGGCGAGTCGCTTTGCCCTGCCAGTGTTTCCGTTGTTGGTGATTGTGGCTTTGTTGGGGATGGAGAAATGGAGGGAGAATAAGTAACTTCTGTGAAAAAGTCTTTTTCAGTTTAAAAAAGATGGAAGTCAAATACTATTCTCAACCCTCGATAAGTACAAATAACGAACAAGAAATAATAAAGGAAAAAGGGAAGAATCCGCTAGATAAACCTTACAGAAAAACACTTTTGACTTCCTTGTTCATTATTTATTATTCTTACTTAACCTGGCGATTCAATCTTGAATAAATACCAAAACCAAAAACCTTCCTACCCCACCTCACTCCCCACCAGTCCCATCAGCCTAGCCATGAATTGATCAAAGCGGCGTGTATTGCCGTGGAAGACAAGATGTGGTAACTGCCGTAGGTCTTGGGGAATGGCCTCCGCATCGTCTGTGACGAGGATCACCCGCTTCTTCATCGCATGGGCGATGCCCACCTTATAAATGGCGTCTGAAGCTCCCGCATCAACATTTACGATCATGAGGTCAGCTTGGCCGAGCATCTTTTGAAAGGGGTCGGTCTGGGTTTCCTGGTCTACCCAGCGGTCCCGCAAGGTGTGAAACCCTTGACTGCTGAGCGTATTTTCCAATTCGTACTGCAACGTACGTGTCCACTCCTTGTCCTTGGACAGACTCAGGAAGCAAGTCGCCGTAGGGCGACTTAGGTCGGGCACTCGACGGGTATAGCCTGGGGCAGCTTGCCCAGGAGGAGGTGTTTCTTTTTTTTCCACCAAAGACCTAAACCACGCCAACACCAACTTTTCGATCAACACATGATGCTCCTGGTTGGCAAGGGAAACTTTGAGGTGGCCTGTACTATTTGTGAAATCGAGGGAAAGACTACAATTACGCCCAGTAATTACTTGCAGCATTTCAAGGTTGATATGGGCAATCGCAGATTGGTGTTCCTTAAAAATGCGGCGTAATTGGAAGAAACTCAGCCCCTTATAGGCTTTTTGATTCTTGGTAACCACTTCTACCACGGGCGGCACCTGAAACACATAGCGCACACTGACCCGATTAAACAATTCAATGAACTGATCCACAGAAAAACTAGGGACATCAAATTCAAAGGTTCGGTCAACCTCATCTGGGAACACACGACCTGCCTCTACAGACAGCGCATTCCATATCAGGTCCGTGACGTCATCTACCTGGCTCGCAGGCGCGCTGATCTCGATCTCTGCATTGGGCCCTTTGGCAAGTGGATGGAAGGAAAGCATCAAGTCTATCCAATGACCTTGACGGTTGGTAACGTCCAAGAATAGGGTCAAGAGCGTATGTCGCCGCTGGTTGAACATATACCGCAATTCCTCCCGCTGTATGTCAAAATAATAATCCCCATCCGTCGTCTCCAGTTGGGCGTGGAAGGACCGATAATCCATAAACTTGTCAGATAGCTCGTCCAGCAGCGCCAGTAAAGCATAAATGGACAATTGTCGGTCAAAATAGAAATTGTCACTCAAGGTGATATTCGCCTTTTTGTATCCGGAAGAAGGGGGAAAAAAGGGCACAAGCGGTTCTTCTTTATCGTTCGACTTGGCAGATTTACCTTCCGTTTTGGGTAAATTGGGCAAAGGCTCCCCGAGCAAGATGGCTCGGATCAGCTGATTTTCGCGCCTGTCGCGCGCTGCAATCACAAATTGCGCCTTGGCGTGATCCCTTATCGGATCGAAGTGAATATGCACCCGCACCACCCGAAAATCCGTCGCTATGGAAGAGGTAGAGAAAGACCTGACATTCCCTTCGTAGGTCTTGTATTGCATCGCCAGTTCTTCATGGCTCAACCCATAAAATGTCTGCCCATCTTTGGTGGTGAGGTAGGCGTGAAAAGGGGTCTGATCCAAAAACTGATCTGTGATCTGCTGAAGGCGATCCATCAGGACCTGCAAGGGGACTTGCGTCCCAAAAATAAAGCGGCCATATAGGGGCGTAATTGCATCCATATGGCCACAAGTTACAAAATTGCTGGGTTGTGGTGCCCTTCTGAGTAAGGCTTTTGTTGCTTTATTCGAAAGCTTCCTTCCAAAATCCTTGTTCTTCAATTATCATTCGAAATTCAATGCCTTTACTCCTACATCGCCTCAAACCCCAACGCCTCTATAGCGCTAGCCTGCCCTTCAACCACATATACGACCACTTCCCGGCCCGTCTCACAAATACATCCTCCACACGCTTCGGCAGAAAGGTCGCCATTGACTTTTAATTTGACTACCCCTATATCGTGATCCTCCAGGTAAGTAGCGACTTCTTCTTCCAGGCCTTCACAGTCCAAGACACTCCCTCCCCCACCCCATGGGTCCGCACATTGTGTCTCTTGGTAACCGTATTTATCCAATTGTACCAAAGCATGTGAAAAGGGTAAACTGTTGCAAGCAGTTATGGTGAAAAGGACAAGAATAAGGGGTCCAACTGGCTTCATTAGCGTTTTCATTTCGTTTAGCTTTCTATGGTTGTGTAAAGGAATTACTAATTGACTGATTATTAATTAATAATTCATATAACAATGACGGAATGAAACGCTAGAATTGTATGGGGAGGGGAAAAATACTGATCGAACGTGTAGGATCAATAGGTAACTGTTATTGAATAGCTTTTAGGTGTATTGGAGGGATCATTTAGGGGTAAAAAAAATTGCCAAAACAGCGTTGCTGTCATTTCGAGCGCCAAATGGGCTGTCGCCCGCGCCAAAAGATGATGACATTGGAAGGCTTTGCCTTGACACATTGAACCCACCCTTTCGTTTCGACGCCCTCCCTTGGAAATGGAGGGCTAACGAGCCTCAAAATGGCGAAGCCATTTTCTAGTGGTCCCTCTTGAGGGGACGCCAAAGCCGAAGGCTTTGCGGAGGGAGGAAAAATCTAGCAATGTGGTCTAGAAGCCTGGAAATAACCATTCGAAAGGGCATTTTAGATTTCTCCTGTTGGTCGAAATGACAACTTTGTTGTTATGAAATGGCCAGATTTTTTTTACACGATAACCAATTTGAACTTGAACTTGATTTTGAACTTGCCCTACCTCCCTCGTATCAAGCGCCAATAAAAAGAAGGTTTGCTCAGCTCCTTGCGGATGTCCAACTCCTCAAACATCATGGTAAGCAAATCGCGAATGGCAGAATTTCGGTTGGCGCGACGCACGACGAAGTTAAAGAGAGAGGGAAAATTGACGAGGCGCTGCATCTTGTGGCTGAGGTTCAATTCAGCCCAGAGTTTTTTGTAAATGGCCTCGTCATAGGTTTTGAGAAATTCGGCGGAAAAATCGCCTGTCTCAAAGCACTTCATCGCATGCTGTGCTGCGATGCGCCCGCTGATCATGGCATTGCCAATTCCTTCTCCAGAAAAGGGATCGATCAAGGAAGCAGCATCGCCAATGAGCATAAATCGATCACCCGAGATCTCACGCTTCTTAGATCCCAATGGCAATCCAAAGCCTGAAATCACCCCTTCCAATTGGGCATCTTTGAACCGATGTTTGAGGGCGGGGTGGGTAGCCACAACCTTTTGAAGATTTGCGCGCAAATCAGTTTTGGTGCGGCGTAGGTCCTTGGATAGCATGCCCAAGCCTACATTGGCGGAGCCGTTGGGCAGGGGAAATACCCAAAAGTAGCCAGGGAGCAGGTCTTTGAGGAAATGTAATTCGATGAAATCTTCTTCGTGAAAGTCTGTCACGCCGGTATAATAAGCGCGAACCGCCGCACTATGATGCGCACGGTCCATCGTGATCCCAGCCAGCTGCTTCGCAGCGATCGAATGCGCGCCGTCGGCAGCGAGGAGGAGTTTGGCTGTGAGTTCCTTTTGCCCATCACTCACCATCACTTTATTCGTATCAACTACCACCTTTTTTCCCTGAAACCCCTCCAGTACTTCCAGCCCGACGTGTTGCCGCTTGGCTTCTTTGAACAGAAAATCATCAAAATCCATCCGTCGGCTGATAAAGCCTGGCGCATGTTCCATTTGGGGATTACGGGCACTTTTAAACGGGACGTCCAATGCTTCGCCATTCGGTGCAAAAAAACGAATGCCCCAGGAACCCAGTTTTTCAGGGAAATCATAAAGCTGCTGGAGGCTTTCAGGCGAAAGGTATTTGAGCAAGGAGACCACCTTCCCGCTAAGGGCATCTCCACAAACCTTGTCGCGGGGAAACGTCGCTTTATCTACCATTGCTACTTTCAGTCCTGAAGTTGCGAGGGCGATGGCGGCTGTAGCACCTCCCGGACCTGCACCTAAGATGAGAATATCGTACATTGCAAAAAAATTCCAAATCAATTCATGAAACAATTGTCCTTTTCCCTAGCCATCCTGTTACTCCTCAGCGCGTGTAGCAGCGCTTACAAAGCCCCCAAAGAGCCATTTGAAGGCTTCCCCACCCCGACCGCACTAGACTACAGCTCCCTCGACAATTGGTCTGCTTCCCCCCTCAAAAAAGACTTTGCGGACACCATCCCTGAGACAGTAGGCGGCGAATCGCAGGACACTGCGAAGGTAGACGTATTTTTCATACATCCCACCACCTATGTCGGTGGAAAAACCTGGAATGACGACCTAAAACAGGAGAAATACATCAAGGCCACAGACCAGCGGGCCATTAAACACCAAGCCAGTGTATTCAATCACGTCTGCCGCGTATATGCACCTCGCTATCAGCAGATGGTCTACAGTGGTTTTTTTGCAAAAGATACCCTCTCTAGAAACAAAGCCCTCGCCATCGCTTACCGTGACGTACGGACCGCTTTTCGCTATTACCTCCAGCATCACAACCAAGGGCGTCCTTTTATCCTAGCGTCTCATAGTCAGGGCAGCCTTCACGCCATTCGCTTGATTCGAGATGAAATTGATGGACAAGATCTGCAAAAACAACTGGTAGCCGCTTACCTGGTAGGCTGGCCAGTCTCATCTGATACTTCTTTTGCCGTCCTACAACCCTGTACCCAAAGTGACGAGACAGGATGCTATGTGACATGGAATTGTTATTTGAGAAATCACTATCCCAAGTACTACGACCCCTATTTTAAAGGTGCTCATGTCACCAATCCCATCTCTTGGCGGAGTGACACCCTCCTTGCGCCTAAGTCGTCCCACAAAGGCCTCCTGTGGGCCAATTATAAGAAAATCTATCCCAACCTCGTCAATGCACAGGCCCATGAGGGCATCCTATGGGTCAGCAGGCCCTTGTTTTTCATCCGTCGCAAAGATTATCACGTAGCGGATTACAATCTGTTCTGGCTAGACATTCGTGCGAATGTGGCGGAGCGGGTGGAGGCGTATTTGGAGAAGTTTTGAGTTTTGGGTTTTGGGTTTTGGGTTTTGGGTTTTGGGTTTTGGGTTTTGGGTTTTGGAAATTAAGAAAATAATCCTTCTCTGCTTTACCCTACCTTCAAACTAGGTGCGGAGCTTTCTACTGGCATATTTACGCCTTCACGTAAGATCGAAACGCCCATCATAGCCAGCCAGGCAGCTTTAATATGAAACAGGGGTTTATAGATTTCAAAATTGTCAGGGATCATCAAGATCACCATCATGGCTGAAAAGCCCAATAAGAGCGTCATCCAACCTAGCCATGAGCTGACGATTTGCCACTTTATAAATGCAGCCCCCAATAATACGAGTCCTACCCCCGAAAAAATTCGCCCAAAACGGACGAGACAAGTGACATAATGATTGGTGAACATGAGATTATCCGTGTATTGCTGGATTTCAGCTAGCGGCTTGCCAGCAGTCTTTCCTACTCCCCAGGCCCCGTAAGAATAATAAAAGGCACTGGCAAGAGCCAGGACAAAAGTACCTACGATCACCATACCAACTCCTGGAATGATGACAGCCCGATTGGGTTTCTTCGCAGTGATAGATGCCAGGGCAAATATGGCGATTCCCATGACGACCCATCCAAAAATATGTATCCTATACATCCAGATCCAATACCATAGGTTTTCCCCTATAGCAGCAAAGTCTGTTGTCATAAAATATTCCCCTATATGATGGGGCAAAAGCATCCAGCCAGCCCATAATAGCGCGGCCGCTGCGAGAAAGGACCATCCCGTAAATTTTGTTTCAATACCTTTTTTCATAGTCAAATTTCTTATATCAGTCTAGATACAAATAAAGAAGTTATAATTTAATAAAGCAATAAGATTATAAAATTATAATATAATTATTAAAAAGCTTGAGAATTATGAAATATGGCGAATACATGCAATTATTTACGTACTGTCGTACAATTGTAGTAGGAATGCTTTTTTTGTGTAGTACCATTGTATGGGCAATTTTTAAGGAAAAAATCATTGGATTGACAACCTTGTTGTTTTAGAAAATCAAGACTTTTCAAAAACTTTAGGTTATGTCCAAGATTTATTTCTTTGGGTTGATATTACTTCTCTGTGTCCATTCCTTTGGTGCTACCTATACGGTTGATAGCAATGCTAACACGGACAACTTTTTCGGTTATACACATGGAGATGGGAGCAATACGCTCCGAAAATGTATTCGCTTGGCTAATGCCAATGCAGGGGCCGATGTCATCAATTTTAACATTACGGGATCGACAGTCATCACCAATTCATCTTGTTTTGGGGGAGTTTGGATGGCCATCACTGACCCAGTGACGATTGATGGCTACACGCAATCCGGCGCTTCTGCCGGAAATCCTGTGATCGAACTGAATGGAAACTCGATGGGATGCTGGTGGGCACTGAACCTCACGACAGGGTCGGCAGGATCCACCATCCGTGGGTTAATCATCTACGGGACCAATATCGGAATTCGGATGGATGCCAATACCAGTGGAAATACCATTTCCGGGTGCTGGATAGGGGTAAATAATACGGGAAATGCTGCAGCACCAAATGCTATTTCAGAGCACGGAATTAAAATTGAAGGGTCAAACAATAACCTGATCGGCGGGAGTGGCGGGAGTATTGATCGGAATATTATTAGTGGTTGTAGCCAGGAAGGGATACGGCTAGATAATACCCCCACATCTGGGAACACGATCAATGGCAATTATATAGGGGTAGGGCTAAATGGAACCACAGACCTGGGTAATCGAACTGGCATCTTGGCTAGTCTTGCCAATCGGCTTACCATTGGCGGAGGCAATGCCAATGAAGGCAATGTCATTTCGGGGAACTCAGAAAGGGGAATTTTACTGACCAGTAGCGACACTTTTACCATAAAAGGCAATATCATCGGATTGGGAGCAGACCTTACCACTACCGTACCCAATACGCTCTCTGGACTTGAAACCTCTGCCAGCTCTGACGTCGGGCAAATAGGGGGAAGTGGTGCAAATGAGCGGAATTATGTTTCAGGAAATTCCGTCAATGGGATGCGCTTTGACGACTGTAACGAAATCACAATTCAGGGAAACTATATTGGCGTTGCCGGAAATGGCACTACGGCCAGACCCAATTCGGTCACAGGGATTAATGCCACGCATTGTGAGTTTATGACTGTAGGGGGCACTGCTAGTGGGGAAGGAAATGTCGTTTCTGCCAATGGAGGCCACGGTATATCTATTTGGTCTACTGACTCAAGAAATTCTGTCATTCAGGGCAATATGGTAGGGGTATCAGCAGATGGACTTACAGCGCTTGGCAATTCGCTTCACGGTATAGAAATCAATGAGAATGAGGATACACAAATAGGGGGAACAAGTCCTTCTGCCAGAAATGTGGTAAGTAATAATGGACAATCAGGGATTATGGTGATCTGTTCTCCTCGTGTGGTAGTAGAAAATAATTATGCAGGCGTAGATGCAACGGGTCTAGTAAATATGGGCAATGGTAATAGCGGCATATTTATTCTAAACTCTATTGACGCTACCATTGGCGGGACAACTAGAGCCTCCCGGAATATTGCCTCTGGAAATGTACAGAATGGGATTTTGCTCCAGGGCACCTCTACTGGAGCCATCATCAAAGCCAATTTTGTCGGCATAGGCGCAGATGGTACCACCGTCATTCCCAATGAACAACACGGCATAGTCAGTGAAACGGGAGCCAATAATATGACTGTCGGAGGGCCTACGGCGGCCGAGCGGAATGTGTCTTCTGGCAATGGGCAGTTCCTTGTAGGCGGTGGCGACCCAGACAATGGCCTGGTAGGAGATGGAATCCGGTTGCTGGGAACCAGTAACCATGTCATCCAAAACAATTATTTTGGCACCGACTCTACTGGACTGATCGGTATCGGCAACCACTGGGCGGGGGTCTCTATCAATAACGGCAGCAGCAATAATGACATCATTGATAATATCATTTCAGATAATCGAAATGAAGGTATATGGCTCTATAATGGATCCAATAACAATGAATTTTATCGAAACAAAATAGGCTTAGCCGCTGATGGTTCTCCTTTAGGGAATTGGGATTATTCCGTTATGGTGGATGTCTTCACTAATGATAATATTTTTGGCGGGAGCCAGGCTAATGCGAATACGATCGCCCATACCCGTGGCGAACGTCCAGGTGCCGATGGAGATGGCATCACTATCAATACCTTCGCGGGAAACAACAATACCATTACGTTCAACAATATTTATTGTAACCTGGGCAAGGGGATCGTCCGAGTAGGCACTACTTCCAATGAGAACCAAGGGGAACCAGGCATTGTCACTTCAACTGCCAATACCATTACGGGGGTAGGAGATAATGGGAGAACCATCCATATTTATAGAAACGACGCCTCAGGTTCAGGATGCGACTGTGAAGCTGGCACCTATATTGGGTCTACCACTGTCATAGGCACTAGCTGGTCATTTACACATAATTTGGGCTTATCCCAAACAGATGCTGATAAGCTTACGGCTACCCAAACTACTGCAAACGGTAGTACCTCTGAAATCGCCCCATGCATCGCCAAATTGTTGTTGCCAGTAGAGTTGGTGACTTTCTCTGGTTCTTTGCAGAATGATGGAACGGTGAAGCTACATTGGGTCACATCCAATGAAATCAACAACGACTTCTTCCGTGTTCAGCGATCTGATGATGGCATTACTTGGCAGAATATTGGAACCGTAGATGGTGCAGGAAATTCCACTACCCTTTTGACCTATTCCTTTACAGACCCTTCAATAAGGCATGGACAAGCCCAATTATATTACCGATTGGAGCAAGTAGATTTCAACGGCGCGACAAAATTATCGAATGTCGTAGTTATCTCCTTAAACAATCCTAACAATCGTGAATTCCTCATTTACCCAAATCCTACAAAAGATAAATTTCACATATTAGGAATAAAACCCAGAAGTGAGTACCTTACAATGTATAACTCATTAGGGGTAAAGGTTAGTCACCTTTTAACATTGGAAACGCTCGATGACCACCATACATTGGTAGATGTATCCCGCTTGCCCAGCGGTACTTATGTATTGGTCACTGCCACACACACACATAGAATTGTCAAACAGTGAATTGGTAATCACGTCTATGAAAAATTTTAACCATTAATACTCAAATCTCAGTATGAAAAAACGTTATTCATCGTTCTTGCTTACTTGTGTTCTCACATTATTTACGGTCGCGTGGCTACATCAGCCGCTAGCTGCCCAGGGGTGCAGCCCAGACATTACCTCTCCTACTATTGACTGCTCCCAGGCTGCCAGTTCGGGCAATTTACTCAGCAATGGCAGTTTTGAAATCGGTGCCTTCCACGACAAATATGGAAGTACGAATTGGGTTCCATTTGGGGCTGCATTTAATATCTTTTCGCCTTTTTTCCCTACCTCCCCAGCCCAGGATGGATTTATTTACATGAAATTATTTGGCGGTAATTCTGGTCTTTTCGAAGACATTCCGATTCAAGGAGGTGAAAATTTGGAAGCTTCTGTTTACATTATGAATGCCTCTTTTGACCGTATGCAACCTGGTTGCACCGGGTTCCTCAAATTGGAATTCTTCAATGCAGGTGGTGGTTTTATGTCTTTTGTAGAGTCCAATAGAATTGATCATACCATTCCTTTTGATACATGGACCAAACTCACCCTGAACGCGCAGGCACCTGCCGGCGCAGCGACAGCTCGCATGGTGGTCATCATGCAATGCAATGCTGGTGGAGCGGTTATGTTTGACAATGCAAGCCTCGTCATTGGCGGAGGAGCTGCAGGTGATGTGACAGTAGACAATGATGCGGGCCAATGTGGTGCTCAAGTTGCCTTAGCCCAGCCTGCGCACGGCGACAATTGTGCTGTTGCCTCTATCACCAATGATTATAACAATACGGACAATGCCTCAGACTTCTATCCTGTCGGTACGACGGCTGTGACTTGGACCGTCACAGATGCCGCAGGCAACCAAAGCTCATGTATGGTAAACGTAACCGTTAATGACACGGAAGCACCTGAAATTCGTTGTGGAGGTCCTCCGCCCAATATGCTGATCAATCCTAGTTTCGAAATTGGGACTGGGTTTAATCAGTATGGCACTGCCAACTGGGTACCTTTTGGCGGCGTATTTGGTATCGATGGAAATATTATCCCACCAGCACAAGACGGTCAGTGGTATATGAAGCTGTTTGGAAATCCGGGTGGAATATTCCAAGACCACCCTGTTAATCCTGGTGATAATATCGAAGGCTCAGTGTATGCGATGAATGCATCTTTTGATGCTATGCAGCCAGGGTGTATTGCCTTTGTCTCCTTAGAGTATTTTGATGCAGGAGGCGGCTTCATTTCTTTCACCCAATCGCCTCATATTAACCACACTATCCCCCAAAACGTCTGGACAAAGACTACCGTCAACGACGTAGCACCTGCGGGCGCAGCTACTGTGCGTATGGTGGTAATCATGCTATGCCCAGGCGGAGGAGCAGTGATGTTTGACAACGCATATTTAGGTAACATTACACAAGACGGAGGCGCAGTGGAATATGTAGACAACGACCCAGGACTCTGTACAGGGGGGACATTTAATGCCCCTCCGCCTATGGCTTCTGATAACTGCCCAGGATATACCATTACCAATGACTTCAATGGTACAAATGACGCTTCAGGCTTTTATCCAATGGGCACAACTACCGTAACGTACACCATTACTGATGCCGCTGGCCACACAAATAATTGCACCTTTGATGTGGAAGTTAGTGATACTGAAGCGCCTGTCTTTGCCAATTGCCCTGCTGATATCATCGTCCCAGAAGACTGTTCAAGACGTTTGACACTCGTTCGTTGGACTCCCCCAACTGTTTCTGACAATTGTTCAGCCTTTGGTGACCTTGTTTTGACAGGACCTGTTATTACCAATTTCTGGGGAAGTTTCCCTGTAGGGACTACTACTGTCCCTTATACAGCTACTGACGAAGAGGGTAATGTAGGCAGTTGCTCATTCAATGTCACCGTAGTAGACGACCCCAATTGCAGGCTCGGAATGGGACAGGATGCAGAACTGACTGTCAAAGCCTTCCCCAATCCTGTAACGCATGCACTTAGCGTTAAAGTTTCTGCTATGGCGCGTGTTCAGCTTTCTCTTCGCAATGCCGTTGGGCAAGAGCTCATCGTACAGCACTTTGATGCTGAAGGCCTTGCAGAGCGTAGCATTGACATGAGTGACTTTGCTGCGGGTATTTACTTCTTGAAGATAAGAACCGAAGCAGAAACCAAAACAGTAAAAATTATTAAGCAATAATTGATTTGGGATAAAAACCCACGGCTTCTACCTAATTGAAGCTGACTCGGTTACCCAACAACAGTTGATGGCAGGAGCAGATTGATCTGTTCTTGCCATCTTTTTTTGGTTAGAACGCTTTTTATAAGGAAGAATTTGCTCCGCCAATAACCCAAAACCCCAAACTCTAAACGCTAAACCCTAATCTACCCCCCATAACACGGTGAGATCATCAAATACACCAAAACTCCTGTCAACGACACATACAGCCAAATTGGAAAAGAAAAGCGCACGAGTTTGCGGTGTTTCTCGACAGAAAGGCTAAGGCCGTGAAAGATAGAGAAAGAAGCTAGGGGAACAATGAAGATGGAGAGACCGATATGGGTGATCAGGATAAAAAGGTATAGGGCCTTGGGGACGGGGCCGTCGTTACAGTAGGCAGTATGGGGCGTGGAGATATGGTAAAGGACATAAGACACCAAGAAAAGGGCCGAGAGGCCAAAGGCGGTGAGCATCACTTTTTTGTGCTGGTTGATGCGTTTTTTCTTGATTAGATAAAGGCCTACCAGTAGCAGGAGCGTCACAATGGAATTGATGCCTGCATTAATTTTTGGAAAGATGTAAGTGTTAAAATCGAAGTGGACAATTGGTTCGCGCGCGCTGAGTAGCCCACCCACCAATAACGGAACGATAATCGACACGGCCCAGATCAGGGGCTTCAGTTTGGGGCTAATCGACTGCTGTTCCATGTGGGGGAATTATTGATTATAGATTGATAAATTATTGATTGGGGATGGTCGAGGATTACGCAAAGAGCCCTCGCCAAAATCCGGAAATCCTCGACAGCTTGCGTAGCAGGAAATAGGAGCAAAATAAGCCGAACCTTATTTGATCTTGAACTTGAGTTTGAACTTGTATTTGAACTTCTCCTCACTCATCCACAAAATCCGATTTATACTCAATCGTCAACAAAGCCCGCAGGTCTTCAGCTAACACACGGACCATGTCATAGAGGTATACCCCATCGTAGTACTTACGTACTTTGCCTTCCTTATCCACCAATGCTACAGAATTGGCCGTAAAGGTCAGGCTATCACGCATGTGGGATTTGAACTCAGGGAGGCGAAAGCTTTCCAAGCCCAATTTAAAAACTTCGTCTCGGCTGCCGTAGGCTAGGTGCCAACGGTCGGTATTGATTCCAATAGAATCCGAAAAGTGTTTGAGGTTGAGAGTAGAGTCAAATGTAAGAGAGACAATTTTCACCAAATCCGCCTTTTCTACATTTTCATATACCTTCTCCAAATGGGCAAATAGCAGCTTGGTAATAGGCTTTTCATTGGCCACATCTTCCCGAAAGAAACTCACAATATAGACCTGGTCACGCATGTCCTCATCCGTGAAGGCATTACCGTCCTGGTCTATAAAAGAAAAATCGGGGAGCTCATGATAGAGCGTATCCCCGTTTTTTATAGAGTATTGATAAGGCAAGCTATCAAAATAGGCCGTGGACGTCAACTTAAAAAAAAAGAAGATCGCCAAGGGCAGGACAATAATCGCAACCAGTACAATGGCTTGAAAGCGATTGTTACCCATAATATGTCACTTCAGACTGTTCTCCCTGCATTTCATCTAATGCAGGAAGTTCTATTTGATTGCTTCCATAAGCGTCTTTGGTCAAGCGTCCGTACCAGTCTCCTTCGATGACCATGCCGATAATCAGCCACACGATAAAAATGAAGGGAACTAGAATTGATAGGATCAGGCGGCGCATCTCATGTCCCAAGTGCATAAACTCAGAGACAATATAATACGCCTTGAAGATCGTCAAGATGACAAAAGTCAGGACAACGAGTAGCCAGACTGTGTCTTGTGACCAGCCTAGCCATTCAGACAGGGAGCCTTTAAGGCCAGCCAGTAGGAATTCAAATGCTGTCAGCACTGAAAGGATCAGCGTGGTACGATATATAGCTTTTTTGCCGTTAGTTGCTTCAGCCATTGCGTTCATAATTTCTGTTAGATGAGGTAGAAAAAGGTAAATACAAATACCCAAACGAGGTCTACAAAGTGCCAGTATAAGCCGACCTTCTCCACCATTTCATAGTGGCCGCGTTTCTCATAGGTGCCTTTGATGACATTCAAGTAAATGATAAAGTTGATCACAACTCCACTGAATACGTGTGTACCGTGGAAACCTGTGACAAAGAAGAAGAGGTTCGCAAATGCCGGTGGGCCGTATTCGTTGACGAGCATATTGGCTCCGCCACTGGTGAGCACCCCTTCCACGCCATAGGTATCAACACCTGTCTGAAGCAGTGCCCCAATCTCAGGTGCGTTGTATTCTTTGGCAATGCGGATCAGTTCCATTACATCAGGTCTCTCAGCTAGGCCATTTACATAGTTGGAAAAGGCAGTGGAGCCTGTCGCGAGGATTTCCCCATCGAAATTCTTCAAAGCCATCACGCCGGGTTCAGCCACCAAGAGGGCGACTACCTCCTTTCCATTCTCGGCCAGTAATCGGAAGGCTCCATCACTATGTCCAACAATAAAGTGATACCACTCATAGGCCTGGCAAAGAACAAAGGCAAGTCCTCCTGCAACCGTCCATAGCATCCACTTGGCTACTTCTTTCTGCGATCTTCTGTGACCAGCTTCTACCGCCAATACCATGGTGACACTACTCAGAATCAGGATAAAGGTCATGATTCCTACAAAGACTAGCGGCCACTCTAGGTGAAAAACTTCATACAACACAGGGGTGTGCGTGTACACTTCCTCTGGATTGGCCCAAGGCACATCTTGTGCACCTGAACGGATCCGCAATGCTCCGTATGCGATGAGCAGGGAGGAAAAGGTAAAGGCATCAGACATCAGGAAAAACCACATCATCAGCTTGCCATAACTGGCATTGAGAAGGGGTCGCTCATCTGGTCCTAGCGCCAAGGGATCTACTTTAAGCTTAGACATCTAGCGTAAAATTTAATCTATCAATTTAATAATCAATAATTCTTATCTATCGCTGCGTAAACAGCAAAAACAAAAACAAATACACCCAAAGCAGGTCGAGAAAGTGCCAAAAAGTCGCAGAAATCTCATAAGTAAGCACCTTACGTCCTGGTTTAAATGATTTCAAAACCGTCTTTATCAATGTCACCAACACCACTACCAAGGCAGACACAATGTGTAGGGCATGGAGGCCTGTTAATACATAAAAGAATGAGACAGATTTATCTTGACTCGAATTCACGAAATAATTTCCAACGGCAGTCATATCCAGAAACCCTTGCCATTGGCCTACCAAAAAGACATTTCCTAAAATAAAGGTCATGACCAATCCCAGCAAAGCCCGTTTCTCTTCTCCCCTCCTAGCTGCCCAGGCAGCCATCTGCATGGTCACACTGCTTACCAGGATCAAAGCGGTATTGTACCAAAGTACCTTAGGTAGATCAAAAAACTCTGGCTGGTCCACCATAGATCGCGCCACGATATAGGCACTTGTCAGTCCCCCAAATACCATGATAAGGGACAGGATAAACAGCCACAAATTGAATTTGTAGGGATGAATAATGTAGCTACTTTTTCCCATGCTGAGCGATGCCATGTGCGGAAGTTTTAGGTTTTAAGTTCTAGGTTCTAGGTTCTAGGTTCTAGGTTCTAGGTTCTAGGTTCTAGGTTCTAGGTTGCTTGTTAATAAATCTTAATTCTCTTTATCCAGCGAGAAATATAATTTGAATGATCGGTAAGTATAAAAAGGAGGCAAACATCAGTTTCTTAGCGTATTTGGCATCCATCGTCTGATGAAGTTTGAAGGATGGCCAGGTAAAAGCTGCACCTGCAATGGCTAATGCAATCACGGCCCACAACGAAAGCATCTCTATTCTAAAAGGCAAATAAGCCATGGGAATCAGGCATACTGTATAAGTGAGAATCAAGGAAGCACTGAACTTCGTCTTACCTGAATTCGAAGGCAACATTTTGAAGCCTGCTTTTTTATAGTCCTCATCCAACAACCAAGCAATTGCCCAGAAGTGGGGAAATTGCCAGAAAAACTGGAAGGTCATGAGCATCAATCCTTCTGCCCCTAGGGTTCCCGTAAATGCTACCCAGCCGATCAGGGGCGGCAAAGCACCCGGAATGGCCCCGACAAAGACTGAAATGGGTGAAATCCGTTTGAGCGGCGTATAGACAAAAGCATAAAGCATCAAGCCCAGGAAGCCTAATGCAGCAGCCTCTAAATTAAATATCGTTCCTATCAGCACAATTCCAGAAAGGGCCATCAAAACCGCAAACAACAGGGCTTCAAAAGAATTCAATACCCCTACAGGAATGGGCCTTCCACTAGTGCGGTCCATTTGGCTATCGTACTCCTTCTCAATGATCTGATTGAGTGCATTAGCTGCGCCAGTAATCAGGAGACCGCCTATGCCCATCAAGCCCAGCTGCCACCAAGTGAAAGCTGGCCCAGCTGCCATCGCATAGCCAAAAACAGATGACATGGCTACGAGAAATGACAGCCTGAATTTGAGCAATTGCCCATACCCCTTGGCTTTCATGCGCCAAGAAATACTAAGCGGTTGCCCCTCAGTACGGTCTATATATGTTGCTTTATTTTCCAATATACTTTTATTTTTTTCGGGCAATCCATAAGGCTCCCAACAAGCTATATTCAATGGCAAAGAGTACAGTAGCAAACAGCAGATGCAAGGGTTGTAATACAGGCAATATGCCGAAATGGTGCATGCAAAGGCCAAATATTATTTCAAGTAAAACACACCCTAACATTGCCACAGCCAGCTTTTTAATCATTGGAACAGCTGCTATGGCTCCTTTTAGCTGAAACATCCATCCCAAAATTCCCACGACTACGAGGTAATAAAATGTCCTGTGAATCAGATAGACTGTTCCAAGTGATTCTGTCCATACTGATCGGCTTTCTTCTCCTAATGCTTCAGCGACGATATCTACCTCTTCTCTCACTTGAGTACCCAAAACAATCTGTATCAAGGTAACAGCTGCGACACCTATTCCCAACCACCACACCTGTGGCTTCAGGGAAGAAAGCGCAGTAGCCCACGATTCTATTTGGGATCGATGTGACAACAAATAAGCTGTAATCAACATCATCACAATCACCATTGCAATCACCATATGAATGGTGACCATCCAGGTCTCCAAGTGCGAGCTCACCACTTTAGCGCCGATTCCACCTTGCACAATCACCATCAATAAAGTAAGGACACTTAACTGTGTCACCCGTTTCTGGGTATGGCGAAGCGGCAGGCTAAACCAAGCCGTAAGAATCGCAAAAAAGCCAATCAATACCCCTACAAGGCGGTTGAGATACTCAACCCATGTCTTGAAGGGATCAAAATCCGCTATCTCTTTACCAGCAATTTCAAAGCGCGTTTTATAATCCGATGGAAGTTGGGATACGTCTGTTGGGGGCACCCACTTCCCGAAGCATTTGGGCCAGTCTGGACATCCCAGTCCTGATCCTGTACTCCGCACTATTCCTCCCACCAAAACCAAGAAGATAACTGCCCCTATTGTCCATCCCGCTATCCTTCGATAACGCCTCAATTCCATTTCCCCTTGGTTATCTTCTTCTTTCATTTATCAATATCAAAAGTTATCTGAGCCTTCTGTCTCTGAAGGAGTTTCTTCTCTTCTAGGAGCAGGAGTAGGTTTAGGCGGTGCCTGTCCAGGCTCATATCTCAAGTCTTCATCAGGAATATGCTGTGGTGCATAATCATCTTCCAATCCAGGCTTACTATAGTCATAAGGCCAGCGGTATACGGTAGGAATCTCTCCTGGCCAGTTACCGTGCCCAGGATTAATAGGCGTAGTCCATTCCAGCGTGTTGGCTTTCCAAGGATTCTGAGGTGCTTTTTTGCCCCAGAACAAGCTATTGAAGAAGTTGAAAAAGAAGATCAACTGAGCAGCACCACCTATCCATGCAGCGTAGGTGATATACTTGGACAAGTCCACAAACTGCTTCATGAAATCAAAAGCAGTAAACTGGTAATAGTGACGAGCTACGCCGCCAAGTCCTTGGAAGTGCTGAGGGAAGAAAACTAAGTAAAGACCAATGAAAGTAAACCAGAAGTGGATATACCCCAATCGTGGATTCATCATCTTACCAAACATCTTCGGGAACCAGTGATAGACCCCTGCAAACAACCCAAATGCCGAGGCACTACCCATAACTAGGTGGAAGTGAGCCGTGACAAAGTAGGTATCGTGCATCGGAATATCCAAGGCCGCATTTCCTAAGATAATCCCTGTAATCCCCCCCGTAATAAAGAAGGACACCAGTCCTATCGCAAAGAGCATAGCCGGCGTAAGCCGCAAGTTGCCCCTCCATAGCGTCGTTATGTAGTTAAAGGCTTTGATCGCAGATGGGACCGCAATGATCAAGGTAAAGAGCATGAAGACCGTTCCGAGGAAAGGATTCATTCCCGTTACGAACATGTGGTGTGCCCATACGATGAAGGAAAGGACCGCGATTGCAATCATCGAACCTACCATCGCTTTATATCCAAAGATGGGCTTCCGAGAATTGACTGAGATAACCTCAGATGCTATCCCCAAAGCAGGCAGCAAGACGATATATACCTCAGGGTGTCCCAGGAACCAGAACAGGTGCTGGAATAGTACTGGACTACCTCCAGCATGGTGTAGGACCTCCCCACCTATATAAATATCTGAGAGATAAAAACTAGTTCCCAAAGATCTATCGAGGAACAGCAGGAGAGCTGCAGCCAATAAAACAGGGAAAGAAAGGATCACGAGAATTGCTGTCAAGAAAAATGCCCAAATATTCAATGGAAGGCGCTCCAATGTCATTCCCTTCGTCCGGAGGTTGATGACAGTAGTGATATAGTTAATACCGCCTAATAGTCCCGAAGCGATGAAGAAGACCATGGAGGTCAGCCATAGCGTCATCCCCATACCTGAACCAGACATGGCTTGCGGGAGGGCACTCAATGGTGGGTAAATCGTCCATCCGCCTGAAGCAGGCCCCGATTCCACAAAGAAAGACGCAAACATGATGACTGTAGACAGGAAGAATGCCCAATAGGAGAGCATATTCAGAAAGCCTGAAGCCATGTCTCGCGCCCCTACTTGCAGCGGGATGAGGTAATTACTAAATGTTCCACTCAGTCCTGCTGTCAATACAAAGAATACCATTAAGGTACCGTGCATTGTCACCAAAGCTAAGTAGAAACTAGGGTCAATCACTCCATCAGGTGCCCAACGGCCCAAGAGAGATTCGAGGATTGGGAAAGGAGTATCAGGAAAAGCCAATTGCAATCTGAATAGCATGGACAACCCAATACCTACCACGGCACTGAGCATCCCTGTAAACAGGAATTGCTTGGCGATAACTTTATGGTCCTGACTGAAGACATATTTTGCCAAAAACCCTTGCTCATGATGGTGGTCATGACCACTGCCGTGGGCAGCGTGCAAGTCCGCATGAAAGGTTGATGATCCGTCTTGAACGTGTGAAGTTGATTCAGCCATCTCAGATTTTATTTTCAGGTCTTTTTAGACAATGTAATAGAACGCAATTCAAATGATTATCGAGTGGAGACAGTAGCCCTGTCATCTCCATCTTCTGCACTTGCATTAGCAGGTTCAGCTTCTTCAGCTGGTGCTTCTACAGGTGCCGGTTCTGAAGGTGTGTTTTTATTCTCAAACTTCTCTTTATAAGCTTGGTAGCTAGGTTTTTGGCTAGCCAACCACGCTTGAAATTCTTCTTCAGTTTCTACAACTACTACCCTACGCATATTCCAGTGAGAAGACCCGCAGATTTGCTGGCAAGAGAGTTCATAATTGAAATCGGGATTTCCTAGTCGCTCTCTACGGGCCGCAGTAGTTTCAGTAGGAGTAAACCAGAAATTGGTAGGCATTCCAGGCACGGCATCCATCTTGACACGGAAGTGAGCCAGGGTCGCAGAGTGCAAGACATCCTGAGACTTAATATGCATATGCACAGGCACATTGACAGGAAGGTGAACCTCTGTGACGACAATGTCGTCATGGGTGCGAGGGTCATCATAATTGAACCCTAACTGGTTTGCAGTTGCATTGTCGATGTACTTGATGTGGGTTTGTCCCAGTTCCTGGTCGGCACCACCATAGCGGATCGTCCAGTCAAATTGGCGCGCATAGAACTCCACATCCAAGGCATTTTCCTTGATTTCATCATCGGGAGCCATGATACTGTGCCAGTTCTTTACTCCATCTGCGATGAGCAGTGTCATCACAACCGCTGGTACCAAGGTCCAGATAAGCTCTAGTTTATTGTTGTGGGGGTAAAAGTGTGCTTTTTGACCTGGGCGCTCCTGGTATTTCCAACTGAAGTAAAACAGCAAGAAATTGGTGATGATCGTTACAAGAATGCATACAACCATCGTCCGCCAAAACATCGCGTCCAGGGGAACACCATGTTCAGATGCAGGGTCTGTGACCAAGGTGAAAGTGGGCGCCCATTTTACGGAAGACCACGATGCAAAAATGAACCCCAAGACCATAAATACCATCAGCAATGCTGCATTGATCTTTGTCGCGTTCCAATTTTTAAAGGGGTCAATGGATTTTATTTTAAAAACCATCGATAAATTGAAAGCCACCAGGACCAAAATGATCACCAGCAATACCTTCGTTAATGTAATAAGCAATTGCGCATCCATATCTTCTTTCTGGCTTATTTTCTATTCGTTTCTAGCGAAAAAAAGTGAAATCTATAAATTAAACAGCACCCGTGCTGTGGTGAAGGCTTTCATCCAGATAAGGGTGATGGATCGGAACCAAATTGGCTTTTGAAAGCGCACGCAGTACCACAAATGCAAAAAGGCCTAAATAGAGGACAAAGAATCCTATTTCAGTAAGGCCAATATGCCAGTGTTCACCAACTGCGCCAGGCATAATCATCACAAAGAGGTCTATCCAGTGACCTAGGATCATGATGATTCCAATGACAACAAATGTTTGAGATTTACGCTTCGCATTACGCATCATCAGGCCAATGAAAGGCAAGAAGAAGCAAGCAAATATTTTCACAAAAAATAGCGTCTTATAGTGTGCAAAACGGAAGTCAAAATAACCCGTCTCCTCAGGAATATTTGAATACCAAATCAGCAAGAACTGAGCGATAAAGATATATCCCCAGAATACCGTAAAGGCAAAAGCGTATTTGAAGCAGTCATGTAAATGGGCGTCATTGGTATAGCCCATATAGCCTTGCTGGCGCAAGAAGTGCAAAATAAGGCCCATCACAGCACTCGCTGTAGCGAAAGTACCAGCAAAGACATATACCCCAAAGATGGTACTAAACCAGTGAGGTTCCAGGGACTTGATCCAGTCAATGGAAAACAGCGTGTAAGAGATAGCAAAGAAAATCACAAACAAGGCTGAAAGGGTTGTCATTTTCTTGAAAATGCCTAATCCCCCTTCTACGCTTCCAGCGTTATCCTGACTGATGGAATACTTACGCATCAGCCAAGCTGCAAATGTCCAAACCCCTACAAAAATAGCTCCCCTGGCTGCCCAGAAAGGCACATTCAGGTAAGCACGCTTTTTATCGATCAATGTGTCTTGTCCAATCTCATGGACAAATATCCAGTCGTACAGATGCTCTCCAAAGAATCCAACAATGAGTAAGCCTACAGCAGCAAATGGTAGCCACATAGACATAGCTTCAGGAATCCGCTTGAATACGGTATGCCACCCTCCATTTCCGATGCGATGCACCGTCATGAAAAACATGGCACCCATTGCCAAAGTGAGGAAATAGAGGTTCACCAACAAGAAGTTGGCGAGGGCTCCTGTGTATTTGCCGATATGGTGTTGAGGGCCGTGGTGACCGCCATGCTCACCATGTGCCTCATCGGCATGCTCGTCATGCCCATGATCCTGGACCTTGTGAACATCGCCTGCTGGTGTATCTACCAAAGAAGCATGATCAGCAGCTTCGTGATGTGCTCCTGGATCTTCAGCAGTGAGTAGGCCCGCTAGAACCAGCAACAGCCCTACTACGATAGCACCCAACACCCACATGCGCACTTTCCGCGACATCTCATAGCGTTCGGTTAACTGTTCGGTGGTAAAATGTGATTCGTGTGCCAATTTCTTTATATTTTATTGTTAAAAATAATGTTCATTCCGAGCCTAATCCATGCGTTGAAAATGCTGAACATAGCAGATCACTTCCCAGCGCTGTTGAGGGGTAAGTTGAGAGGCATATGAGCCCATTTGGCCCTTGCCATAAGTAATGGAGTGGAACATCTTTCCAGCTGTCATATTTTTGAGGCCAGTTCCATCAGCAGACTTATAAGTGGGGACAATTCCCTCAAACGGCTTATTGTTCAATGTCGCAAGGTTACCTTGACCATCTCCATTGTTTCCGTGACAGGGAGAACAATATACAGTATAAAGGCGCTTGCCATTTTCATAGCTCTCTTTTGTGCAATCCACGGGAATTCCATCATCAGCATATCCTACATTTTCCAGTGGGCTGGTCAACTGCTCACCAGCAATGCGATAGCCTGCCGTATCATTTTCCAAATGATAAGGTTGGAAAGCTTCACTGTGGTACCAGCCTTCAGCACGGGGGACCGTGCCTTCTGGTGCCCGCTGGGCATTTAAGCCATCTCTAAAGACCGTCTGCTCACGTACACCTGTCCATTCGGCCCAGTCGTCGGCAGCCTGAGAATAAGGCTCAGGAGGAATAGAGTGATACATATTGGGCGAATACTCGATGTTTCGCTCTCCATTCTGATAATTACAGCTGGAGAGAAAGGCGAGTGCCGCGATGCATACTGTGATAAAAATATATCTCATTGCGATTTATTGCTATTGGAATGTTAGACTTCTTTTTCAGTCACTTCAAAAGCGCCTGTTTTGGTAAATACCCCATTGACATCAGAAATAGCACTGGCAGCCACTTTATCCTTATCAATGGCGATCACAAAGACATCATCTGTCTGCCGATCATCCATCAAAAATTCCTTTTTCCCTGGATAATACTCCGAGACAATGAAGAAGGTCAGGATGGTGCCGTGGGCCGCAAACAAGACCGTCATCTCAAAAGTGATCGGCACATAGTCAGGAAAAGGCAGAAATGGTTTACCACCAATATTCATTGGCCAGATAGCTCCGTAGATCAGCGAGATCATCGTAATGGCGGTCAATGCGCCCAAAGCTCCATAACAAAATGCCGCCACGGTAAGCCGTGTACGCTTGATGTCAAGCAATGGCTCAATCTCGTGAATGGGAAATGGCCCAAATACGTCTTGTGCTTTCACCCCCATATCACGAAGCTGTCGCAATGCATCCATCACGTGATCTGGGTGCCAAAATTTGCCTAACAAATATGATTTTGAACTCATTATAAGTAACGTTTTAAGTTCTAAGTTTTAAGTTTTTTGTTCCAGGATCGGTTTTCCTAATTAACCATTTACCATTAACAATTGACCATTATCCCTTATCAATTATTCACCGTCTCTTCCATCGTGTGCTTAGGCTGTTTGGGATTTTTCAAGATCGCCTTTACCTCAAACATATTGATGGTTGGTAAATACTTGGCGAAAAGGAAATAGAAGGTAAAAAACAGCCCAAAACTACCGATCAAGATACTGGCTTCTACCCAAGTCGGTGTATACATAGACCAACTGGAAGGGAGGAAGTCGCGGTGCAGCGAGGTAACAATAATCACAAATCGCTCAAACCACATCCCGATATTGATAAAGATGGAGATGATAAAGGTGATGAACATATTGGTACGAATCTTCCGGAACCAGAAGAGCTGAGGCGTAATTACGTTACAGCTAAACATGATCCAGTAAGACCATCCTAGGGGACCAAATGCGCGGTTGACGAAGGTGTACCGTTCCCAAATCGAACCAGAGTACCAAGCGATGAAAAACTCGGTCATATAGGCCAGTCCAACCAAGGATCCCGTTGCAATAACAATCTTAGCGATGGATTCCATGTGGTCCATGGTGATGTAATTCTCATGCTTATAGACAGCGCGCTGTATGATCAGCAGCGTCTGTACCATCCCAAATCCAGAGAAGATCGCACCTGCTACGAAGTAAGGAGGGAAGATCGTGGTGTGCCATCCAGGAATGACCGCGGTGGCAAAGTCCATACTTACAATAGAGTGTACTGAAAGTACCAGAGGCGTAGCAAGTCCTGCCAAGATCAAGGTGATAATTTCATAGCGAGACCATGTCCGCATAGAACCGTCCCAGCCAAAGGCTAAAGTGGCAAATATTTTTGCAGCAATCTTTTGGCCTTTTTTGCGAAGACGATCCCTCAATGCACCAAAGTCAGGCATCATACCAAGGTACCAGAAGACCAAAGAGACACTGAAATAAGTAGAGATCGCAAATACATCCCAAAGCAGCGGGGAGTTAAAGTTGACCCACAGTGAGCCGCGTGTATTCGGCATAGGCAAGAACCAAAGTCCTAACCAAGGACGTCCCATGTGGATAATGGGGAACATCCCTGCACAGATTACGGCAAAGATGGTCATGGCCTCCGTGGCGCGGTTGATGGAGTTTCTCCATGCCTGGCGGAAAAGCAAGAGTACCGCTGAAATCAGCGTTCCTGCGTGACCAATCCCTACCCAGAATACGAAGTTGGTAATGTCAAAGGCCCAGCCGACAGTCTTATTAAGACCCCAAGCACCGATGCCTTCCCATATCGTCCACGCTACCGCGCCGACAAACAGGCAAAGTACCAGGAATGATAGACCAAAAGCAGCTAACCACTTGAGGTTGGGCTTCGCCTCAATCGGGCGACAGACATCCTCAGTGATCTGCGTGTAGTAGTCCGTGTTTTGAACCCACTGCTGCCTGATGGGTGATTCGTGATGGCTCATATCGGAAGAATTGCTATTATTCGTTTTAAATTAAAATGAGAATTAAAATGAAAATATAAAGGGTGAATCGCTTATTTTAACTTTTACTTTCATTTTAATTTTGATTACCTCTACATCAACCAGCTATTGTCCTCCATAGCTTTCTCACCTGTCTCAAGCCCGCCATATCCTTCTTTCATCAAGTTCACGATTTCCGCATCACGGTTGCGAACTTTGGTCATATAAGCTACTGATGGAAGGGTTTTTACTTCTTCCAAAGCATGGTAAATGCGTTGATTTTCTTTGTAAAGTTTGTGAACAGCACTTTCAGGATCGTTCAGGTCACCAAAGACGATGGCGCCTGTAGGACAGGACTGCTGACAAGCTGTCTGGATTTCTCCATCGACAGGCTTCACAGAGGATCCGTCACTGTTGAGGGAAGTACCAGCGCGAAGCTTCGCTTTCAATTTTCCATCCTGGAGACGCTGCACACAGAAGGAACATTTTTCCATTACCCCACGGAAACGGACTGTTACATCAGGGTTCAAGACCAAGTATCCCAGTGGATTGGTTTTGTGTGCAGGGTTAAATTCAGTGAATTGATCTCCTACCACATAGTTAAACCAGTTGAAACGACGAACCTTATATGGACAGTTGTTCGCACAATAGCGTGTTCCTACACAGCGGTTATACGTCATCTGGTTCAAGCCTTCATGACTGTGGATAGTCGCCAAAACGGGACATACCGTCTCACAAGGTGCATTGTCGCAGTGCTGACACAGCATCGGCTGGAAAACTACATTGGGATTCTGAGGCGAACCACTGTAGTAGCGGTCAATGCGAATCCAGTGCATCTCTCTGCGATTCATGACTTCCTCTTTCCCTACAACTGGCACATTGTTCTCAGCCTGGCAGCTGACCACACATGCACCACAGCCTGTACATTTGTTCAGGTCGATGGCCATGGCCCAGCGGATATAGCGGTCAGAAGATTTATCTTTAAAGTGACTCTCCCAAAGGGTGATTAGGTGGCGGCGCTTGTTCAAATAAGAACCTGCACGGTGGCTATTCACTTCATCAGGATTTTTACTGTATGCGTCGAAGCTGGTCTCACTGATGATCTCCTCAGTACGATCGTAATAGTTGCCAAAAGATTCTTGCTTGGCAGGATCAAACAGGGTGTGGAAGGTCTGAATCGAAGCGATTTCATACGTGCCACCTGTTTTGGCGACTTCTACCCCTGCACGCTCAAAGCGTACATTTCCATCGCGAACTTCTACCCAAGGATAGACATCTGGGCTGCCTTTGATGACAGACGCACAACGTCCGCCGTTTGGACGGCCATATCCGAGTGCGATACCGAAGGTATTGTTGGCTTGGCCCGGCTGAACGACAACACCTAGCTTGAGGCTTGTACCACCAACGGTGACGTTTACTTCGTCATTTTGCTTCAGGTTATTGGCAGTAGCATACTGCACAGGCACCAACAAATAGTTGTCCCAAGTAGCCCGTGTGATTGGATCAGGCATTTCCTGGAGCCAAGGGTTGTTGGCATATTTACCATCACGGATGCTCACCTTTTCATAGAGTACTAGCTCAGGGGTGTCACCCGTGTTGTTATTTTTGAGGGAATTGGCAGCAGTAGCAATGTCTCCTACAAAAGTAGCTGGCTGGTCAGTCGTGACCTCTTCAGTAAATACGCCCTTGCGGAGCGTCTCTTCCCAAAACTTGCGGAAACTACCGCCTTCAGTCTCAGTGTATTTGCTCTGCCAAGTATTTTTTATTCTATCTGAATAGGAACCCGTCATTCCGCCCCACTGCATAAATGAGTCCTGCGCTTGGCGGGTCTCATAGATGGGGTTGATGGTAGGCTGGGTTAAAGTATAATGTCCTTCTACCTGCATGGCATCATTCCAAGACTCTAGGTAATGATGATCAGGTGCTGTGTACTTACAAAGAATAGACGTCTCATCAGCTTTGTAAGCCAGAGAAACGGAAAGCTTTGTATTGGCTAAAGCAGCTTTGAAAGCGGCTGCATGTGGACTGTCATATACGGGGTTGGCATCGTAGAAAAATAAGGCATCTACACTACTCAACTCACCTGCCAGAGTAGCCATCGCTTTATCATCTCCTTGCTTATAATAAGAAGGGCGGTCAATATCTACTGTATTGCCATAAGCACCAATCATGTAGTTGATGCCATTGACAAGATCTTGCATGGCGACATCATTTACCCCACAAAGCACAACGGCCTTGCCTGCATTTGCAGCGAGGTCTTTGGCGATTTTGTCGAGGACATTGGCAGCAAGGTTAAAGTCAGGCACACCTGGAATAGTAGGCTGTCCTACAGTCCGTGCCACCTTATTATATAGGTTGAGCAAAACCGCCCCAATCTGGGAAGGCTTCACAGGCATGCGAAGGTCTGCATTAGAGCCTGTGGTCGTCAACAATGATTCAATCTGGTAATGAACAGACATGCTTCCTGAATCGGGATCGCGTGTCTCAGCATATTGCTTATTGAAAAGTGCTGGCTCCATCCAGGTACCCAGGAAGTCACAAGAGATGCCTAGGATTACATTGGCATTATTGATCGAGTAGCTTGGAACAGCTTTTTTACCGAAGTCCTTCTCGTGAGACTCCGCAATAGCTGAATAAGAAACGGGATCGTACGTGACATGCTGTCCATCTGCAAATCCTCCTAAAAACTCGTCAATGACGCCTTTCGTAGATGGGCTCAGAACTGAGCGGGATACTACGCGTACTTTGCTACTGCTAGCAAGGGCTGCCTTGACTTCACTATCAATCGTAGTCCAATTGGTATCATCTCCGCCTTTTGCAGGGCCTTTTAAGCGGTCTACATCATAGACGTTAAGTAAAGTGGCTTGACCTACCGCATCAACAGCTCCTTTATATAGCGGAGAGTCGGGGTTGCCTTCTAATTTGATCGGACGACCTTCACGCGTCTTTACAACCACCGGAATACCTGTATCAGTAGTAGAAGCGTAATAGTTCGGGACACCAGGGATGATGTCTTCGGGCTTCTCTACATAAGGCACCGCATGTTTCATGGGTGTTTCCACACAGGCAGCCATCGTAGCGGCTGTCATACCAAATCCCAAGAGTTTTAGGAAGTTACGACGGTCCGTCTGGAAAGAAAGGGCTTCTTCGTCAGTGTTGCTCAATGCATCTTCGATCGGCACATCTGTCGGAAACTCCTTTTCCATCGTTGCCAGAAATTCTGGCTTTTGTTCTAGCTCCTCTAATCCTCTCCAATATTTAGGTGAATTCATATTCTTGTTTTGAGTTCTTGGTTTGACTACCAATTAATAATTAGTCAATCAATAATTTCCTTAATAATGGCAACGGGCACAGTTAAGGCCGCCCATGTCTTCAACCGTCAGGTCTAGAGAATTGGGTTGTAATTTCCCTTTAACTAATGATTTCACTTTTTCCTCGCGATGGCAGCTCACACACCAGCCCATACCAAGATTTGAATATTGGTATACCACTTCCATCTCCTCTATAGGACCGTGACACTCTTGGCATTCCAGCCCACCGAGTACGACGTGCTGGGCGTGATTGAAATAAGCATGGTCAGGAAGGTTGTGAATACGCTCCCACTTGACAGGCTTCTGTTCATATCCTTCGATATATTGGCCCTTCTCAGGGTCAAAACCGATGGCTGCGTATATTTTAGCAATTTCTTCTGTGCCTGTAGTAGGGCCTTCCTGAATGGTCTTGTGACAATTCATACAGACATTTACAGAAGGAATCCAGGCATTTTTACTCTTAGTTACCCCTGAGTGACAGTATTCACACTCAATTTTATAATCTCCAGCGTGAAGCTTGTGACTATAAGCGATCGGCTGCTCAGGCATGTATCCTTGGTTGAGAGAAATATCTCGGGCAAATTCTATATACTTCAATGCCCCGCCAACAAGCAGCACAACAACCAAGGTCGTCATGACAAAGTTGTTTTTGAGCATGCCACGCGCACGATTGCTGACATCAGCAAATGCAAGTGGTTCTTTGTTTTCTTTAGCGCGAACCGCAGATACCAGCGTTGCTGTGATGATCACCAATAGCAATGCAATGATCAGCAATACTGCGACCAGTCCAAACAAAGCATAATAAAAGGCAGGGTCTGCTAATGGATCAGCAGCACCGCCAGCTGGAGTTACGGCAACTTCAGGTTCTTTCTCATCCTCTGCCTTCACATAAGCCAAAATGTCTTCAATATCTTGGTCTTCGAGGTTGGGGAAAGGCAGCATGGCCACCCTGTTGTATTGCTCAAATAAGGCAACAGCTCGCTCATCCCCGTCGGCGATCAAGCCAGGCGAATTTCTAACCCATTCATATAGCCATAGACGATCCTCCCCTGCTGGGTATCTTTCATATACCTTAGATAAGGCAGGTCCTGTAAGGTTCCTAGCAATCTTGTGACAGGTCGCACAATTAGTCCGGTAGAGGGACTCCCCATTGGCAGGGTCTCCATCTTGAGCTTGAAGACTGCTCAATCCTAGGAGGCCAGATAGGCAAAGGGTAAGGATAAATGTTGAAAGGCGTAAGACGAAGTGTCTCATAGTAATGACAGTATGTTATGAATCAACTGTTTGTTCAATACTTTCTGAACTGACAGTGCTTTTCCGAAATCAGGCCGCAAGTTAATACCACTGGTTTGTTCTTCAAAAGGCAAAGCGAGGAAAATTTGCCCAAGTGTTTTATTTAGAATTATTCTAAATAAGCTCTTTTACTCCCAATAGCATCAGGCGCATATTGAATCCCATAAAGAATAGCATGTAAATAGAAAAATGCCCTTTTGGGAGTCCCAAATGGCGTTTTATTCGTGGCAGGTGGCAAATATAGGGACTATCTTGATATGTCGCCAATTTGTTAAGAGAAAGAACGGGTATTTGCCTAAATATTTTATCAACAATTACGACCTTTGCGAGATCGCTTAGAATCATTGATTTATACCCACTGATAATTTATTGACGAAAGATCAGGCATAATCTGCTGGCAATCAATCATTTAAATTAAAAAATAAATAATCAGTCAATTCATTAATCAATAATTCTTCCCTAAGAATGCCTATATGGAAAAAATGTTGGACTTGATTATTATAGGAAGTGGGCCGATTGGCCTTGCCTGTGGCGTAGAAGCTTCTCGTAAGTCACTGAATTACAAGATTTTAGAAAAAGGATGCCTGGTAAATTCGATTTATCGATATCCCGTAAATATGACTTTTTTTTCCACATCGGATAAAATAGAAATCGGCGATGTGCCTTTTGTCTCTCATGGTACCAAACCTACTAGAAGTGAAGCATTAGAATATTATCGTCGGGTAAAAAATCATTGGGGCCTTGATGTACATACCTATGAGCCTGTACAAGGCATGAAAAAGTTGGTACCGAAAGGTTATGAAGTTCAGACTTCCAAAGCCACCTATGCTGCCAAGGCTGTCATCATTGCTACTGGTTTCTTCGATTACCCCAACCTTTTGGGCGTCCCAGGAGAAGATCTTCCCAAAGTAAAACACTTTTATGACGAACCCCATCCTTATCTGGAGCGGAAGGTCGTCGTGGTAGGGGCTGCCAACTCAGCGGTGGACGTTGCGCTAGAAACCTACCGCAAAGGCGCGGAAGTCACTCTGGTCGTGCGAAAACCTGAAATCAGCCCCAAAGTGAAGTACTGGGTCCGCCCTGACATCGTCAATCGGATAAAGGAAGGCAGCATCAAAGCCTACTTCAACAGCAACTTAACCACCATTCGTGAACACGAGGTAGATATCGAAACGCCTGATGGTCAGGTCACGGTCGCAAATGACTTCGTCCTGGCCATGACTGGCTACCACCCCAATTACAAATGGCTTCAACAAATGGGCATTCAGATCACTGATGACGATGACCGCATGCCGCTACGCAATCCAGACACCTTTGAGACACAGCTCCCAAACGTCTACCTCGCAGGCACCGTCTGCGGCGGCATGAAGACCAGTAAGTGGTATATCGAGAATTCGATTGCCCATGCGAAGATTATTTTGGAACAAGTGGGGTAATTGGGGTTTGGGGTAATGGTTATTGATTAGAATTCATTGTAGATAAATCTAGAAGTAGGCTAAGGGGGGTTCTGATTCCATTACTGGAAGGTTAAAAGCAACGCAGATTACCCTGATTTCGCGGATGTAAGCGGATCAGACATTTTTATAACTCAATCCCCTCCAAACAACTCTCCTAAGTCCATCGCAAACCCTTCTAGTACCCCCACAGGTACTTTCTCTGGATACACAAAAGGCGTTTTGCGAAGAAGTTGATAAGTACCTTCTGAATCAAGGCGGTAGGGGATAATGGTCTGCTCATCTGGGTGAACGATCCAGTATTCTCGCACACCAGCGTGCTCATAGAGGTTGTATTTTTCAGTAAGATCTTTGGAGGCCGTTCCCTTTGAGAGGATTTCAATGATCCAGTCAGGGGGTCCTTGGCATCCTTGCTGATCGATTTTGCTAAGGTCGCATACTATACTAATATCGGGCTGGACAACAGTATCAATTTTTTCTGGCGTTTGTTGCTGAGGAGGTAAAGGCAGGCGGACATCAAAAGGAGCAGCAAAGGCTTTACAAGTGGCCTTTTTATCCCGTAGGTAATCCATGATCTGGTAATGAAGTTCTGCTGACATCCATTGGTGAGCAGGGCTTGGCGCAGGACTCATACGAAAAATCTTGCCACGTATCAGCTCTACTACTTCTTCAAACTGCCAAGTCAAGTAGTCTGCGTAGGTATATTTCTTAGAAAGATCAAGTTGGCTTATACTGGTAATCATAGCATCAAAAATACAAAAAAACGGACGAAGTTTGAAGTTCGGGGATAATCACTATTCATTCAAAATTAAGGCATAGCCTTTTGGCTGACGCATATAAGGAAAAATCGCGATTCTCCCGCTGATTGCTCAGCATCATTTGTTCTTACTTAGAATAATTCTAAATTAGCGGCCCTATGATGAAGATAGCTTCCTCCAATATTCAGCTGTCTGATCTTCCCAAGGGTAGTAGTGCCCGAATCATGGAAGTAGACACCTCTGAAGTCCAGATGGCACTGGTCAGGCTAGGAATCACCCCTGGCGACACTTGTGTCCTGGCTAGCAAAGCCCCTTTTGGTGACCCGCTCGCAATCGCTGTGAATGGAACCAAAATCGCCATCCGAAAGCGCGATGCTGCGCATGTGTGGGTTTCTGTTTTGAAGAATTAAACCATATAAGGAATATAAGAAAACCACCTTTTTTGACCTTATATGCCCTTAAATGTCTTATGAAGAAAATTGCGCTGATAGGCCCACCCAATAGTGGAAAATCCTCCCTTTTTAACGAATTGACAGGGCTGAATCAACGGGTAGGCAACTTTCCTGGGGTGACTGTCGATCGCAAATCCGCCGTCCTTTCCCTCCAAAAGCAGCAAATTGAACTGATAGACCTTCCCGGCACCAATAGCCTATACCCAACCAGTAGAGACGAACAAGTCAGTTGCGAAATTCTTCGAGATGCTCAGCATCCCGATCATCCCGATCTCGTCTTGGTAGTTGCCGATGCCACTCAACTCAAACGCGGTTTGATGCTCTGTACACAGGTCATGGACCTTGGCCTTCCGACAGCCCTGGTCATCAATATGATTGACCTGCTAGAGCAAGGTGTGCCTCGCCAAGAAATAGATCAGCTTTCCCATCGATTGGGCATACCCATATTTGCGATTTCTGTAGTGAAAAAGGAAGGCATCAAAGCACTGAAGCATGTATTGGGAAAAGATTTGCCAAGTAGTCGACAGCCATTTATGAAAATCCCGTCGGGATTTCAAGAAGCTTTAGCCCAAATCAAAACCCAACTGGACACCTCCCATGACTACTTGGCCTATCAGGCGCTTTTGGTTCCCCAAGAATTTCATCAACTCAATGGCCTGGGAGAGCGCCTACATGCGGAACTCAATTTGACGGATAGTCAGGCTTTGATTTCCAATGAAATGCTGGTGCGGTTTGATAAAATAGAAGGGCTCATGGACGCGCTCAAAAGCCAGACGTCCCCTACCCCATCACGATTTGCCCGCGTACTAGATCAAGTCCTGATCCACCCGATTTGGGGCTACGCAGTTTTTGGGGTTATTCTCTTTGTCATTTTCCAGGCCTTATTCAGTTGGGCATCCTTTCCCATGGACGCCATCGAACAGGGAATTGGTTCCCTCCAAGGCGGGCTAAAAACAAGTCTGCCCACTCATTGGATGAGTGACCTGTTGGTAGAAGGCATCATAGCAGGCTTAGGGGGAATTGTCATTTTTATTCCCCAAATCGCCTTTCTTTTCCTCTTCATCGCCATTTTGGAAGAATCGGGCTATATGTCCCGGGTTGTCTTTTTGATGGACCGCCTGATGCGGCCCTTTGGTATGAGTGGCAAGTCTGTCATTCCGCTGATAGGTGGTATGGCGTGCGCCATTCCGTCCATCATGATGGCCCGCAATATTCCCCACCGGCACGAACGGCTGATTACCATCCTCGTCACGCCGCTTATGAGCTGTGCGGCGCGGATTCCCGTCTATGTCTTGCTGATCGCCATGTTTGTCCCGAGTGACATGTCCTGGGGCTTTTTCAACCTACAGGGGTTGATCATGATGGGGCTATACCTGTTGGGGTTTCTAGCCGCCTTAGCTTTTGCTTTTATTTTCAAAAAACTCCTAAAATACCGTAACGAGGGCATATTCATCACAGAGATGCCTGTCTACCGCATCCCGCGCTGGAAGCAAGTCTTCCTGACCATCTACCAAAAATGCAAGGCATTTGTCTGGGAGGCGGGGCGCATTATCCTCCTCATTTCCATCGCGCTATGGTTTTTGGCTTCTTATGGACCTTCCAAAGACATGGAGCTGATCGAATTAGAATATTTCCTCAAACTATCCATCCCCAGCCTTGATGAAGATCAAATAGCTACGCTCAAATCCCAACAAGCAGCAGAGAAACTAGAAGCAAGCTATGCGGGAATTCTGGGCCATGCGATTGAACCAGCTATCAAGCCTTTGGGCTTTGATTGGAAGATAGGCGTGGGCCTGCTGACATCTTTTGCAGCGCGGGAGGTATTTGTGGGTACCATGGCAACCTTATACAGTGTGGGAGAGGACAATCAGGAAAAAGGCTTACTCAAACGCCTACAACAAGCACGTGACCCCGTCACGGGAGAGAAGCGATACTCCAAAGGTGTTGCCATCGCACTCCTTCTTTTTTACGCTTTTGCCATGCAATGCATGAGCACCCTAGCCGTCGCCAAAAGAGAAACAGGGACCTGGAAGTGGCCCCTGCTTATGGTTGTTTATATGACTGGTCTAGCGTATCTCGCTGCGTGGGTGGCGTTTCAGGTGTTTGGGTAGCGGACCATTCCCCGTAGGGTCACGATATATCGTGACCCTACGGGGAATGGTCTCGTAGCGACCGCAGGGAGCGGTCTCCTAAGCTATCGTCACCCCCTCATTCAAATACACATCCTGCACGGCGTTAATGATCTCAATGCCTTCATTCATCGGCTTTTGGAAAGCTTTTCGCCCTAGGATGAGGCCCATGCCTCCAGCACGCTTATTGATCACCGCTGTGCGGACAGCATCTGCCTTGTCAGAAGCGCCGCCTGAGGCACCGCCAGAATTGATGAGGCCTACACGGCCCATATAGCAGTTGGCGAGTTGATAACGACAGAGGTCGATCGGATGATCTGACGAGAGTTTCTCGTAGACGTTTTTGTGTGTCTTGCCAAAGTTGATGGCGGTGAAGCCGCCGTTATTGGTGGGGAGTTTTTGTTTAATAATATCTGCCTGAATGGTCACCCCAATGTGGTTGGCTTGGCCTGTCAGGTCAGCCGCTGCGTGGTAGTCGGTGCCATCTTTCTTGAAACCTGAGTTTCTTAGGTAGCACCACAAGATCGTCGCCATGCCCAACTCGTGCGCATATTCAAATGCCTCTGCAATCTCCACGAGCTGGTTATTGGATTCTTCCGATCCGAAGTAGATCGTAGCGCCCACAGCCGCTGCGCCCATGTTCCATGCCTCCTCAACCGACCCAAACATGACTTGGTCATATTTATTGGGATAGGTCATCAATTCATTGTGGTTGATCTTCACCACAAATGGAATCTTATGGGCATACTTACGCGATACGCTAGCAAGCACGCCAAAGGTAGAAGCCACCGCATTACATCCAGCTTCTATCCCCAGCTTGACAATGTTTTCTGGATCAAAGTAGATGGGGTTAGGGGCAAAAGAAGCAGCGCCAGAATGCTCTATTCCCTGATCTACAGGAAGGATCGAAACATACCCTGTCCCGCCTAGTCTACCGTGATTCAAAATCCGGTTGAGGTTCACCAATACTTTATTATTGCGGTTGGAATCCTTCCACACCTGATCGATATGATCTGGGCCAGGATGATGCAACATCGTGGAAGGGATGGTTTGGCACTGGTGCTCCAAGAGCGAGGCAGCATCAGCGCCGAGCAGGGCGGAAATAGTTTCTAGAGAGGAAGACATTTGAAGAATAAGTTTAGAGGAACTTTTGTTTTTAGCGAATTTTCGCAAAGGTATGGGTTTTATGGGAATGGGGCAATCAAAAGTTGGAGGAAATTATTAGGTCCCTTCATTATTTTTGACAAAAAACCGAAAATAATGAATTTAAAAAATGAAGTTCTCCCATTTGGAATAATCTGAAAAATTACTTAACTTTGACTAGAACGACACTTTTTCTTAGATATCCAGGCTTACTTTTTTACCCTATTTAACTTGTGAACCGTCCCCGACTACCCTAAAGGTATCAGAATGCATCAGTCATTCCTGCAATTCATTGTTGGTCATTCCTCTCAATTTTTTCGATCTCTATCCTAGTTTTTATTCTAAAACTAGAGATTATATATCTGAGGGCTTACTTAAAATCAAGACGCTCTAAAGTAGATATTTCACATAAATATCTCGATTTGACAAAAATACGGTTTTTGTCGCAGTGATTTATTGCCATATTTCTCCCCTAACTTCATAATTTTATCTGGATGCACCTCCTTAAAACAATTGTTGTTGATGACCACCAAAAGTCTGTCGAACATCTTTTACAGACCATACATCACACTTGCCCTCAAGTACAGGTGATAGACCAGTATCCGGTTATTCCTGATAGCCTTTCTAAAATTGACCTGATTGCACCAGATCTTGTGTTCTTTGACACAGGAGGGTCAAAATATTCGGGGCTAGAGATCCTCTCTGATTGGAGTACATCGTCAAATGTTCAGTTTATCCTACTTGATTCTACTGGCATTCCCGAGGAGACATATTTTTCGGTTTCAGTAACTGACTACCTTTCGAAGCCTATAAGCCCTCGAAGATTAGTCAAAGCAGTAGAAAGGGTAATAGATGTTAGCTTGTACCGTTCCCTGAAACAAGATATGCTGCGGCTAACCAAAAGCATTCAAGTACATCTTCAACCAAATATCCCTATTCCTACTATGCGAGGCTATGATATGATGGATTATAGGAATATTATCTTCGCGGAGGCCGCAGACAATTATTCCATTTTGCACCTGATAGATGGGAACCAAATCCTATGTAGCCATAGCTTAGCAAAATTAGAAATCCAGTTGTGTCATTTCCCCTTCCAGCGTATTCACAGAAAATCATTGGTCAATTTAGCACATATCTGTACCTACCTTAAAGGTGATGGCGGTCAAGTGATTTTGTCAAACAAATCCTCTCTCAATGTATCTAGGAATAAGAAAGATGATCTCATTGATAAGTTAAAAAATGCTTGATGCCCTGTGCCCCAAGCCTAATTGTTGTTCACATTGGATTTAGGACCATTTACCCACAATTGCTGTGGTTAGTACAATCTCTCTGTCGTTTGGTTTAGTTTATTTCCAATTTGAAACAATATTATTTGACGCCATTAATGGAATGGTGTCTGTAATTTCTTTTACCACCCATTACCTTAAGTCTAGCCATGATCGCAGAAGCTATACGAATATTACGAGATGAGTTGGCTACTTATATAGTAGGTCATCGGCGAGCAGGTGATACCATTGCGGATCAGGATATTGTGCTGAATAATGTAGCTAATTTGGAAACTGAGAATGGTCCAGATCTTTCTAATAAGATCATTATTAGTCTCGTAAACCTTCAAGAAGAAAGCACACTTAAGAACCTACCCAATGTACGTCCTAACCCTGCTACAGGGAGCTATGAGTACGATCGCCCTCCTGCGCATATCAATTTATTTTTGCTCATAAGTTCTTCCCCAAGTAATGATCAGCAGGATGCTTACGAAATTTCTCTGGATCGCTTATCCTTGATCATAGAATTTTTCCAAGCAAAAAACTACTTCACCATCGCCAATTCTCCGCATTCAAGTATCGTCCAGAACTTGGTCAATAGTCCTCAAGGGACAGATTCAGCCCTAGCGCTTCAAGATCTCAAAATATATATAGACCTCTATAGCCTTACGTTTGAACAACTCAATCACTTGTGGGGATCATTGGGGGGGAAGCAATTGCCCGCAGTATTGTATAAGGTAAGGCTTGTCAAAATACAACGCAAAACGGGTATGGAAACCCCTTTAGTAGAGGACATTTCTGCAAACTCATCTTCCAATAAAGACACTTAACTTTATGAGCTTTCAGATCACATATCGTCGGCTGTTTGAATTGCAAATCCTGCATGAATTTTTTCTTGCAGAAGGTCCCGATGATTTGTTTTTTTCCTTATCCCTTCAAGACCGACAAGCCAGGTTAGAAAAGAAGCTCCTTTTTAACCAATATCCACTCAACAATCACCTGGAACTCCTGCCTACAGCGGAATGCTCGGCTCAGCTCCAAAAGCATAAGATGAAATTTGTCCCTACAAAGCTTGGGGGGTTTGTAGGGATTCAAGTGGAGAGTGGAAATAATAGTCTCCGCCCTTTCATTACCCCTAGTTCGACGCTTTCATTAGATTTTGTTGTTCGGATAAAAGACCCCAAGATATGGACTATTTCCCAAGCCCGTTTTGATATGTCCTCTCCTGCTATCTATTACCTTTCCAATAGAAACCCTAACTCCAATAAGGCTTTTCCTTCTCTAGCAGAATCTACTGACGCTTTCCAAGCGGGATATGCCTACGAGATGGGAGAGCTGGCAATGATCAATAATAGGGTTCATACAGCCAAAAAGGACACCAATAGCAATGCAGCAGGAGACTGGATAGCAGTAGATGTGGCGGGATATGTCACGGAGCATGATCGTTTTCTGTTGCCTAAAAAGTTTGCCTATCAATTTCAGGATTTTGTGGGGATCAATACAGCCACAGTTAAACTTGAGCAGGGAGGAGTTGTGATCAAGGAGATTTCTTTTCCGCAAATCACCCGGCCAGAATTGCCGTTGGGTTTAGACTTTTCTACTAAGCCTGACCCTGCGGATAATACTCGCTCCCTCTCCATTCCTAACGGCGTCTATGACTTGGCTATCGATACCAATCTAGGAACACTGCCGCTTCAGAAAATACACCTCCATGACACATGGTCAAGTGGCAGAAACCTGGGGGCAATAGAATTCTTTCTAGACGCTGGGGATCCCAATTATGCCCTACTGGCAGGAGGTATGGTACGTGACCCCCATCCCGTTTTTGAGCTTCGCTTAAAAAATAGGTTAACCCACCTCCGCTATACCCAAAAGAAGCCTTATACGGCAACTGAAAAGACGAAAGTAGCTAACTATTTAGATGAGATCACTCCTGAGGTGTTAGCCACCAAAACCCCGAGATCCTTGATCACGGGAGCCACTATTTTCCAGGCGCCAAGCATTCAAACCATAATTCTTCCTGCTCCTAGCCTTGACTTCATCAGCAAGGAATTTGGAGCGATCTACGCAGATATTTTTGTTTCAACAGTAAATCCATTAGTCAAAAATTCATAAAAAATCATCCATTATGCAACAAAAAACTCCTGGTGTATATATAGAGGAAATATCCAAATTTCCCCCGTCGATCGCCGAAGTAGCGACGGCAGTCCCTGCGTTTATGGGCTATACCCAAATGGCAAAGGTAGGTGCTGAAGATTTCCACGCAACGCCTGCCCTTATGCGGCCCATCCGCATTACCTCTCTTCTAGAGTATGAGCGCTTTTTTGGAAAAGCCGAGCCTGAAACAGGGCTTGTAGTGACCCTGACTGAGACAACCGACGGGTCAGGGACAGTCAACTCCCGCGAAGCCAGTGCATCGAATACAGCTCCCCTGGCCAACAATATGTATTATGCGATACAGGCATTTTATAAAAATGGAGGAGGAGCTTGCTATATCGCCACTGCTGGCAAAGCAAATGGAACAATTGATGTAACTCACTTTAACCGCCCACTGGCAGAAATAGAAAAAGAAGACGAGGTAACCCTGCTGGTATTTCCAGAGAGCTTGAGCCTGTCCCCTGCAGATTATGCAGCTATTATGACTTCTGCACTGGACCAATGTGGCAGGCTCCAGGATCGCTTTACGGTCATGGACCTTCAGGCTCCTACAGGTACTGATACGATTCGAGATGCTGCCACAGCCTTTCGCGGCCTAAGTTTACCACTCGACAACCTCAAGTATGGAGCGTGTTATACGCCTCATGTAGAGACTATCTTTGATTATACCTATGATCATACTTCGGTAAATATTATGCGCTCACAGGATGGGGCTGCAGCCGTAGCTGACGGGACGATGGATGGGTATGAGTCCAGCGATGGGATTCAGTATGCGTTGATGAAGGCAGCCCTCCGCGATCTTCCGATGATCCTGCCTCCTAGTCCCTTGGTCCTAGGGCAATATTCAAAAACTGATGCTACACGCGGCGTGTGGAAGGCCCCTGCGAATGTAGCCTTGGCTTCTGTGATCAAGCCTACGCTCAAAATATCTCATGCGCAGCAAGCTGACCTCAATGTGGATACCTCTGGTAAGTCTATCAATGCCATCCGCACCTTTGCGGGCAAAGGAACGCTCATTTGGGGTTCTCGCACCCTTGACGGCAATAGCAACGAATGGCGCTATGTGCCGGTGAGAAGGTTCTTCAATATGGTAGAAGAGTCGTCTAAGAAAGCCACAGAGCGCTTTGTCTTCGAACCCAATGATGCCAATACTTGGAATAAAGTCAAGGCTATGATCGAGAACTTCTTGGTCCTGCAATGGCGTGCCGGCGCGCTCCAAGGAGCTACCCCTGAGCAAGCCTTTTTTGTAAATGTAGGCCTAGGTGAGACGATGACTGCCCTTGACATTCTCGAAGGACGCCTGATCGTGGAGATAGGCATGGCAGTAGTACGGCCAGCAGAATTTATTATCCTAAAATTCTCCCACAAATTACCTGAAGCATAAACCCTTTAATTCTATCCCATTATGGCAGAGCAAATGAACGGAAATGGAGGCAATGGAAATGGTAATGGAGGAGGTGAAGCTCCCCCATGCCCAAAAACCTCTAAGATATTTGAAGATTGTAAAAAACAGTATGGTGCAAAAAGAGACCAAGCTGAATCTAACACAAAGGTTGCTTACACAGCGGATCAAACGAGTCAACAAGCAGCGGAGATTTCTCTCAACCTATATGATTGTGCCTATAAGGCCAATGAGCGTTATATCACCTTCAATCACGGTATATCCAGTGAGGGACATTCAGGGGTATCGGTGTCCCTTACTCAGGACATCATAGAACTGGAAGCGTGTATAAAAGGAACTGTCGAAAAAGACATAAAGCTCGAAGCAGCACTAAAGGAAGCCGTCAAGGCTATCCGCGAAGCTAAGGATGCGATGGCTGATATGTTCGAAGTAGCGTGTGGATTGGAGAGCTGTGTGAATGATTCTAAAAACTCCGCCCAGCGGCAAGCATTAGTTGATACTATTGTCGAAGATAAAGATGCAGGAGAAGAAGGGTTTCTTGATGCGGTGACTGCTATTACCCAATGTGCAAAGGCTACGAAAGACTATGCAGACACTGCTTTCGAAGCCAGTGTGAAAGTCTATTCACTCAATGGGTACAATAGCGTAGAAGTCCTGACCGCTGAAGGAGAAGGAATCAAGGAAAAGGTAACTGGCCTGACCGAAGACATTGCAGACAATATCAAAAGTAATGCAACCGAATTGGCAGAAGCGTCTAAAACGCTGACTACTGATGTGACCACTCGTAGTACTACGGCCTATACCTTGTGCAAGGAAAGTGGTACCTGGGTAGCCGTTTCCCAAGTCGCATCTTATGATGATCAGCAAGAAATTCCAAAAGAAGATAGCATGAAGCCGAAGGGCCTAAAGAAACTGTGCGAAATGGCGCAAAGCACCTTTTTAGAGACCTCAGATACGACTCCTCCCAAAGGGAAAAAAATCAAAAAATAACCTAACAAGATCATATTATGGCTATTACAAAAGTCAATCCCATAGCTCCTGGGAGCATACAAGAATACCTTGATGAATTAGCGGCAAAAAAGATTTGTTACCAATTCGAGTTGGACCAAGCTACTGCTAGCCTAGCGCAAGCAGATGCGATGGCCAAGTCTAGGGCTACAGAAAAGGGAAAAATCGAAGCTTACTGGACACGAATCAATGTCACTGGCAAGCTGGTCTATAGCTTGGTATGTGAGCTAGATGAAGCAGCGAAAATCATCTCTAAAGTAGGGATAAACACAGATTATTCAGTCCAAGGGATTGATATTTTGGTGAGAACGATGCGAGACTTGTCTAAGTGTTGGGAAGACCTAGATGGACATGTCAGTGACCTCCTCAAACGGATAGATGATAGCCTAAAAGGGGAGAATGCCCTTGATAACAGCAAATCTATCATGAAGTGCTTGCACGAATTATTTGGCAAAATAAATGATGCATTTCCAAAAGTAGAAGCTGCCATTAAAGCCACCATTAAAGCCTTCTCTTGTGCAATCAAACTTGACCATATGGTTCATCTAACAGGAGATGGGGAGATCAAGGAAACTGTAGAAGGATGCGATAAGGGGTCAACTGACAAAGGAGCTACTGTGGTCGGCACCATTCAGCTTAAGGGCATCTTGCAGAAAGTACAAGACCTCAAATCCGACCTTAAGTCCGCAGGATTCACCGTCGTCCTTGACGCAGTGAAGGACGAAGACTCTGAAGGTACAGAGACTGAAAATGAGCGGTTGGCGAAATGGGTTTTAGGAGAAGATGGGTACTACACTACCCTGAAAAAGAAATATGAAGATGCAGAAAAAGCCCTAAAAAAAGCGGAGGATGCCTACGCTACTGCAAAGGCAAAAAAGACCAATATAAAGGCAAAATTTGACTCGATCAAAACGGCATTAGATGCCGCAATAGAAGCCAAAGACTGCTAGATACCCCTTATTTTAACCTACAATATAACCATCAAATATCATGGCAGATTATCCATTACCCAAGTTTCATTTTCAGGTAGAATGGAACGGAACAAAAATAGGATTCACAGAAGTTTCAGGGCTTGATGTCGAAACAGAAGTCATTGAATACCGCCACGGAGCAAGCCCAGAATACAATAAAACCAAACAGCCTGGTTTGACCAAATACAGCAACATCACCCTGAAGCGTGGCACTTTCAAATCAGACAACGAGTTTTATGACTGGTGGAAAGAAAATGTTTTCTTCCAAGAGGGTGGCTCTACAGGGTCGATTTATCGTCGAGACCTCATCATCAGCCTTCTCGACGAAACCCACAATCCCATTGTGGTGTGGAAGGTAAAAAATGCATGGGCTGTCAAGGTTCAATCTACGGACCTCAAAGCAGATGGCAATGAAATCGCCATAGAAAGCATTGAACTCGCTCACGAAGGACTCACGATTGAGAATAACTAGTCATGGCCTATTTCCCAGTAAGTTTTCATTTCAAGGTATCCTTTGATCTTGGAAATGAGACGCACGACATTAACTTTCAATCTGTCTCTGGGTTAAACCAAGAAATCCAGACAGAGACCATCAAAGAAGGCGGGGAAAACCGGTTTGAACATGTAGTGCCTACCAGAACCAAGACTCCCAACCTCGTCTTGAAAAGAGGAATTCTTACCAAGGAGATGTCAAAAGTCACGGAGTGGTGTATGCAGGCATTTGAAGCCCAAACTTACGCGCCTACCAATATTTTGATCGAATTACTCAATGAAGACCACAAGCCGCTGCTTACTTGGAAAGCGATACATGCAATCCCTGTAAAATGGTCATTAAATGAGTTTAATGCGGAGAAAAGCGAACTCCTGATAGAGACTTTTGAACTGAATTATAATTACCTCCAGTACCAAGGATAGCGGTGATATATAGTCGCCAAATCCCTAACTCTTAAGCACTATGCCTTTAGAAATCAGAGAACTTCATATCAAGGCGACTGTAGCCGAACAAGGCGGACAATCTAGCTCCTCATCGAGTAGCGAAAGCAGTGCCGGTGGTCAAGACAAAGAAGCTATCGTCAGTGAATGTATTGAAAGGGTATTACAGATACTGAAAGACAAACAGGAAAGATGAACAACTCTAATGTAGAAAAGATTGTCCTTCGTGCTTTCAAAGGCAAAAAGTTTTCCACGATTTCGGGAACCTTTTATATCCCTATTAATCCTGAACAATATACCCGAGACCTCAAGATCAAACATAATGATAAGCAGGGTCAAGGGAACCAAGGGACGGACCCTAAATTTCAACAAACTGAACCCGAGAAACTGAAACTGGACTTTTTCCTGGACGGAACTAACACGGTAGAAGGCAATTTATACAAGGACAAATCAGTCACGGAGCAGGTAGAAGACTTCCTTACTACAGCTCACTATATGGATAGTGAAAGTCATAAGCCCAAGTTTCTCAAAATATCCTGGAAGGATTTTCATTTCGAATGTCTTTTAGAAAGTGTATCGATCAATTATACCTTATTTGACCGAACCGGCGACCCTTTACGCGCCAAGATTTCAGCTACTTTCCTCCAGTATATCGAGCAGGAGAAGCGTTCCAAAAAAGAAGACAAGCGCTCTCCCGATTTAACCCGAATCCACCTTATAAAAGAACATGAAAAACTGCCTCTCTTAGCTTTTGAAGGCTATAATAAGATTCAGCCTTATATGGAGCTCGCCAGAATCAATGGCCTCACCAATTTCAGGGATCTCACAGTTGGTTCCAGCCTTATCATGCCCCCTTTTGACAAAAATGAAGTATGAATAATCAACGAATCATACCCAATGATTCACGCTTCGATGTAGTAAGTTTCACGCTACTAGCAGGCGGCAATCCGATTGAAGAGACGGTGCAGGTAATGTCCATATCTGTCCAGAAAGAGATGAATCGCATTGCTAGTGCTCGCATTCTACTTCGAGATGGAGACCCTGCTGAGGAAACCTTTTCTCAGAGTTCGAGTGAGGTATTTGTCCCTGGTCAGGAGATAGAAATAAAGATCGGACGGGACAGAAATGAGGCCACCATCTTCAAAGGACTTATCATCAAGCATGGATTGTCCATCTGGGAAGACGGCCGATCTCTCTTGAAATTAGAATGCAAAGACCAGAGTGTCAAGATGACCGTGGGGAGGCAGAGCAAGTATTTTGAGGAAAAAAAGGACAGCGAAATCATTGAAGATATTCTGGGCACCTATGGAATCTCATCGGAGATAGCCGCCACGACTGTCTTGCACAAGGAAATCGTACAACACCATGCCACCGACTGGGACTTCCTCCTATCAAGAGCAGCTCCTAACTCGCTCTTGGTCCTGACAGATGATGGCAAGGTAATCGCCAAAAAGCCTGACACTGGGGGCGGCCCTGTCTTGACCTTGGTTTATGGGGGGAATCTCATAGAGTTTGAAGCGGAAATGGATGCCCGCTCTCAATTTCAGGAGATAGAAGCTACCTCCTGGAACTATGCCGACCAAGCCATGATAAATCAAGCTTCCAGCAGTGTCTCCTTGACAGAACCAGGCAATATCCAAGGAGCAGACCTGGCTAATGTCATAGGCTTACCAAAATACATAATGCGGCACAGTGGACAAGTCCTAGAAGCGGAAGGGCAAGCCTGGGCTGAAGCATATATGCTACGTAGCCGCCTCGCCAAAATAGTTGGCAGAGCCAAGTTCATAGGGTTCTCTGGGATCAAGCCAGGTGACCTGGTTCAACTAGAGGGCTTAGGAGATCGCTTCAATGGCAAGGCATTTGTCGCGGGTGTCAAGCATGAGATAGTTGCAGGGGCCTGGTTCACCCATATTCAGATAGGGCTTCCTATCGCATGGGTTCACCAGCAGCCGGATGTGGTAGAGCCTGACGCTGCGGGGCTGCTCCCCGGCATTCATGGCCTCCAGATAGGCATCGTGGTACAGCTACAAGACGACCCTGATGGAGCGGATCGCATCCTTGTCAAACTACCGGTTATAGACCCGGAGGCGCAGGGAGTCTGGGCGCGCCTTGCGAGCCTAGATGCGGGGAATTCTAGAGGGTTTGTTTTCAGGCCTGAAATCGAAGATGAAGTGATCGTAGGATTCTTAAATGGTGACCCTAGAGACCCCATCGTCTTGGGCATGTTGCATAGTAGCGCCAAACCTGCCCCCATCCCTGCAGCAGATGATAATCATCTCAAGGGACTAACTACCCGCAGTGAGATGCACCTCACCTTCGACGATGACAAAAAAATCATCACCATAGATACGCCAGGAGGGAATATCATCACCATCAGTGAGGAAGATCAAGGCATCAGTCTAGTAGATCAAAACGGTAATTCTATTGAAATGAATCCTGATGGAATCACCCTAGATAGTCAAGGAAAAATCATCATGAATGCGGCGCAAGATATTGAAATAACAGCAGGAACTGCCTTGAAGGCTGAGAGTGGGACAGACCTTACTTTGACCGCCGGCACCCAATTTAAGGCGGAAGGCAGTGCAGGAGCAGAAGTCTCTACAGGAGCGATTGCAGTGCTCAAGGGTTCATTGGTACAAATTAACTAACACACCCATATGCCACCAGCAGCAAGAGTTTCGGATATGCATACTTGCCCTATGGTGACGGGGCTAGTGCCTCATGTAGGAGGTCCTATAAGTGGCCCCGGGGTCCCCACCGTCTTGGTGGGAGGAATGCCCGCAGCAGTAGTCGGAGATATGGCGGTGTGTGTTGGTCCTCCTGACACTATTGCGATGGGATCTGCTACCGTCATGATTGGCGGTAAACCTGCAGCACGATTAGGGGATATGACTGCTCATGGAGGCACCATCGTATTGGGAGAATTCACGGTTTTAATAGGCGGATAAGTAAAAAATATGGACTCAAAAAAATATTTGGGCACCGGATGGTCCTTCCCGCCCACCTTCAGAAAAGGCCAAGATATCCAAACCAGAGGGCTTGGTAGTCAGTCCGTGACTATAGGCAATGTAGAAATGGTGAGTGAAGAGGAAGATATTAACCAAAGCATCCAGATCCTCCTATCTACCAGCATTGGCGAACGATTTCTCCAGCCATTGTATGGATGCAATCTACAGGATTTCCTCTTTGAACCTGTCAATAGCGGGTTTGTGGGCTACATAAAGGAACTGGTGTCAAATGCCTTGCTGTATTATGAGCCTCGCATAAGAGTGGATAATATTTCTGTTTCAAAGGACTCATCGCCAACGGCATTAGAGGGGAGAATGATCATCTCAATCGACTACTTCGTCAGGGTCACCAATTCACGCTTCAATTATGTTTACCCATTTTTTGTAAATGAAGGAATAGAACGCTAAGCCCATGAGAGATATAGCCAGAATAGAACATCCGCTTATAAGAAGTGGCAAAAGCCAGGCGCAGCGGCACTTAGATGCCTTGCAGCCTGATTATGTCCAGGTAGATGAGCGAAATCTGGCAGATTTTCTAGTATTTATAGGAGACTTTGCCAAGCAAGTCTGCTACTATTCTCCTGATAATCAAGAAGATGGAGACTGGCAATCCTTTTTTATATTCCATGAGCCCGTGCATATTGCGAGGATCAGCAAACACAACCCGGAGAAAGAATTGACTTCTTTCCTAGCCGCAATTGAGGCAGCACGGAATGATCAACTCCACCAAAAGGAAGCCTTGGCTTCCCTCTTCGGAGATGGCCTTAATCTGGCCCAGCTTATCAACAGTTGGGTCAATGGCTTCAAAGGAGGCGTTCCTCACGAGTTGAAAAACATTATATTAAACCTGATCAGCACTAATTTCATTGGGATTATGACCCAATGGGTAGCTGTGACGAAGGCGGTTTCCATCCGATTGGGCCTCACCTTCGAGGCGGATTACAGTTTTGCTTGGACCCAACCTTGGGGAGGAAAGCTAGGGAGAAGCACGATTCTTTCTGCCCGCCCTGACACTACGATCATGGCCATCCGAGGGGCAGAAAAGAGGATTGTATGGGCGGTTCTGGACCGCGTGGAAGACCTGTATTTTAGCTTATTTAAGGGCGTCCAAGAAATCATCAAGCAGGCACCTGCTTATTTAGAAAAGGGCCTCCTCAATACCGGACAACATGCGCCCCATCTTTCTTTAGTATTGGCTTTTTTCCGCTTATTCCAGCAGCTTCAGGGAGACCTCAATACCATGACGCGGCGACATTTAGACTTTTTTTACAAAGACACCCTCCTTCTCAAGGAATCGCCTGCTATCCCTGATAGTGCCTATCTAATCTTAGAAATAGCTAAGCATTTACCCGAGTATAAGTTCAATCCTGGTCTGCTCTTTAAAGGGGGCAAAGACAAAAACAAGCAAGAAATTCTATTTCAGCTTCCTGAGGAGCTTGTCGCTAGTAGAGCTAAAATCTCAAAGCTCCATACCCTTTTCATTGACTATCAAGAATTTATCCCTCAAGGTTCTAATGAAAAGACAGGCCTGATCCAAGGGCTCTATCACACACCTAAGGCGGATTCAGCCGACGGAGTAGAGGCACCCCTAGACACGCTCACCCCACCGAGCTGGCACACCTTGGGCAGCCACTATAGTCGTCTGGAATCACCTGATTCCCATGCTGTCAGTCGTCAGTATCTCGCATATCCACCACCTAGGCTCAGCTTGGCTATCGCCACCAAAGATTTATGGTTACAGGCGGGGAAGCGAGATATTGTCCTTACGATATCATGTGAAATCCCTATTTCTTACCGACAGCAGATTATAAGCCTGATAGACGAGACAGCAATTAAAACGTTGATAAACGATTCCCAAATTTTTGAGGTCTGCCTGACTACGGAAAAAGGATGGATGAAAGTAGTTAGTGAGCAGACTGTTCCCAATATTGACCTCAATCTGGGAACCTATGACTTGAAGATAGTACTTAGGCTCCTTGAAGATTTTCCGCCTATAGTTGCTGCCACTTCCAAAGTATTGGGAGAAGATATAGGCGCGGACTTACCGATGCTCAAGGTAGACTACCTACATCCTACCGACTCCATCTCAAACCAAAACGGGCCTTCTCTTTCTTTCTATCATTTACTTAAAAACAGTATCATCCAAGACCTAACCCTTCAGGTGAAGGCCTCCAATATAACTGCTTTTGAGGTAAAAACTGCGGCAGGGCTGGCAGATCCCGCTGGGCCTTTTTTGCCTTTTGGAAGTAACCCTAAGGTGAAGTCTCAGTTCTCTTTTGCCTATCAAGAGATGCTTGAGAAGCAGTGGAAAACGTTTTCTTTGGGGTTTAGCTGGGAAAATAATCCTACTGAGATCCCCGACATTTATGAGTATTATGCTACTGGAAGTGTCGCTATAGACTCCTTTAAGGTTAAGGTGCATTCTTTAGGTTCTTTCGAAGATATAGGCTCTTTGGCGGATAGAAATCTGTTTGATAAAATAGAGAATATAGTTAATCATAATGCCAATTTCCCCTTAGCAAAACCTATTAATATTTCCCTTACAGCGGGCGATTTTAGGGGCGATGATTTTTCTAGGGTAATGGCCAATCAAGCGTTAGCGGTTTCCAATCTTCCCGATGCAAAATTGACTGCGATCCCCCATGCGATTTATAAACATAATGGAGTCAAAACTCTTGGTTCTGCTATCAAGGCGGATGACTTCAAAACTAAACGAAGTGAGTTCTTTACAGACCTCCCAAAGCCTCCCTACCTACCTGTCATTCAAGGACTTACGTTAACCTACCAAACAGCCCCTGATCACCAACCTGCTGACTTACAGCTCATCCATTTAGGCCCCTTTGGTGGCCATCAAAGACACGAGACTTCTGCAGCCTCGCTGGCTGACCTGTCCCTGTCCGTGCTGCCTTGCTTCTCGGATGAGGGCAGCCTCTATATAGGCTTGGAAGACCTAGAAGCTGGAAGCAGCCTCAACCTGCTGTTTCAACTGGCGGAATCTACGGCAAATCCAGAATTGGAAAAAGCGGAAATCGAGTGGTCTTACCTCAAAGACAACGAATGGCACGTCCTGAAACCAGACTTCCATGTCCTTTCAGATGGCACATTTGGCCTGATACAATCGGGAATGGTGAAGCTGGCGATCCCACGTGATATTACGCGCAATAACTCCCTCATGCCCGCAGGGCTGAGTTGGTTGAAGGTCGCTGCTCCAGAGCGGTCAGCTGCTATCGCACAAACCCTGGCCATCCACCCACATGCAGTTGTGGCATCGTTTGTCCCAAATGCGCAACTATATGTGGGGATAAAAGGCATCCCCCCAGGAACTGAAATTGACGTCAATGTGGTGATGGGGACCCCAAAAGCAGGACCAGCAGCCTTTGTGAATTGGAATTTCCTTCAACAGGACCAATGGATCAGTATCCTTCCCGACCAGCTAGTCTTAGCAGATACCACCGAAGGCTTTAACCGAACAGGCAGCATCCGCCTACGCTTGCCCACTGAAGCTACGTTGAACAATACCCGCTTACCTAAAGATACCTTATGGCTAAAAGCAGAGATCGAAGGCCGAGGCGGCGTCCAGACCTTAGCGTTGGAGCCTGCCAATCTGAACATTTCCTTAAACCTCACCGCTCAACCCTATGACACTGAGCGACTAAGCACTCCACTAGCTAGCGGAATGGTAGAAAAACCTACCACCGAAATAGGAGGACTCAAAAAAGCGGTTCAGCCATATGACAGTTTTGGTGGGAAACCACAAGAAAGCGGAGATGCTTTCTACCTGCGCGTAAGTGAGCACCTGAAGCATAAAGGGAGAGCAGTCAATGCCTTTGATTATGAGCGAATCTTGCTGCAGCAATTTCCTGAAATTCATAAGGTAAAATGTATTACTCATACCCTAGGAAGGAAAAAGGCCCTGAGAGACTCTGAAGATCCTCAAGAACGTGATTTTCACCTTGCACCTGGATATGTCACCCTGGCTGTCATTCCTGATTTGAGTAAGCTCACACACGATGGCCGTCGCAATCCGCGATTCACCCCCGGCAAACTGGAGACTTTTCGGCAATTCCTTTTACAGAAGACTTCTCCTTTTGTCCGCCTCCAAGTACTCAATCCTTTGTATGAAAGCATTTTTGTCGCCTTTGACGTCGCCTTTCGCTCCAGAAAGAGTGAATCTTTTTACAAAAGTCAGCTCCATGAAGACCTACACAAATTCTTAGCCCCTTGGGCTTTTGATGAGGGAGAGGACATTTCTTTTGGAGGCGTCGTCCATAAGTCTTCCATCTTGAATTATGTGGAAAAGCTGCCCTATGTAGATGTGATAGCTGACTTCAGGATGGGTGATAGATACAGGGTAATACAGAATGAAATCAAAGCGAGTGAGTCACGCTCAATTCTGACTTCTGGTGTGCATGAGGTTCGCCCTGTCGATAAGTCAAAAATATGCAAAGAGGAAAACACACAACACCCTGACATGAAGGGAGTCGGCTACTGGCGATTAGGAAATAATTTTGAATAAAATACTGATAATCAACTAAGAAATAACTTGCAAAATACATCCGATATGGCAATTAAAAAGAGGGAAAGTCTAAAGCAATCCTTTGCAACAGGGAATATCCTCACCCAAAAGGACTTTTGTGATCTTCTAGATTCAGTTCTGAATAGACGAGAGGATAGGTTTTATGGCCTTTGGCAGCCAGGGGTCGCCTATAGACCTGGGGACGTAGTCCTTTACGGGGCAGATACTTGCGAAACCAAATTGTATGTGCTCCAGGTGGCTGAGCATAGTACTGCCGATTCTCCTAAAGATGAGACCTACTGTAAGGCCACATTTGACACCGACCGATGGCATATCATGGAGTTGCATTTAGAAGATGATGACTGGCACGTCATCCAAGATGGAGTAGAAGCGCCTGCGATTTTGGAGGGGGATCATATAATGTATGCTAAAGTGTATGGCAAAGTAGGGATAGGCACGCAGTGTCCCGAAGCTCGCTTAGATGTCAAAACCGATAGCATCGGCCAGCTACAAATTGACCCTGACGGACAGGCAGACCCGACGCTCACCATCCACAAATTGACGCCAGAGGCATCATCGTCTTTTGCAATGGCTAGCGGAGCGCAACACGCTTCTTTGTGGACAGATGCGCCTATGGGATTTATCCTAAAACACGCTATCCCTGCGGGATCAGGGGCTGATGCGCCTTCTGAAGAGAAGCTGCTAGTGCTTTCATTAGTCGACCCCATGACAGGGAGGGTCAAGCTGGGGGTGAATACAGGGGCACCTAAGGCCATGCTCGATATTCTGGAAGAGAAGGTAGGCGAATGGATGGCCCTGCCAGATGGGAGCGAATACCCCGAAGTTGTTTTGGTCAATCTATCAGATGCGTGTGACACCAATTTTTATTCGGCGCGGTTGGAGGAAAAACGGACGGTGTTTCACACAGATGCGCCGGATGGCTTTTTGTTCAAAAAAGGCGAAGACTGGGCCCTATATTCTGGGGATGAGGATGCCTCCAAGCGGGAAAGTCTCCTGACGATCCAGCCAGGGCCTAAAGTAGGCATAGGCACCGAGGACCCTGAGGCTGCTTTAGAAGTCACTGACGGCGTAGCCGGCAGGCTTTTATTTGATCCCAAATCTCCCCAAAACCCCGCCCTCTCGATCATCAATACCCGCAAAGGCGATAACTACCTTACCCTAGGAGCAGACAATGACAACGCCATCCTGCAGACAGACTCTGCCCATGGCTTTATTTTCAAAGCAGGGGGAGAATTATCCTCCAAGACTCCTCACCCTAACCTGACACACGGCGAACAACTCGCACGCCTCACCAAAAATGGCGAACTGGGTATAGGGACAGAAGACCCTGATGGGTATCAGCTAGATATACATGGCAAAGCCCAAGCCTTTGGCTTTTACATCCCTGCGGACGATAAACGAATCACTGAGGTTGACAAGCTTACAGAGGTACTCCCCGGTATTTGTGACATATCTCCTATTAAATTCACCTGGAAAGAGAAAACAACCAATTGTGCTGATGAGGGAGAGCAGATAGGCCTTTGGGCAACAGAGGTTGATGATTCTTTCCCCGAATGTGTGCGAAAGGTCGGCACCAAGTCATCCATAGCCTATCCCAATCTCGTGGCTGTCCTCCTTCAAGGAATCAAGGAGCAACAAGCTCAAATAAATAGCCTTCAAGAAACCATTTCCACACTAGATGAGCGGCTCTGTGCTTTAGAGGATAATCAGGCTACCGCTGACTAAGATTTTCATGCCAACGTCTACCACCATACCTGTAAAGAATTCGAGTTTTCCAGCCTATCTGGACTATGAGAAACTCAGAACTCAAGGCATTGAGTACCTTACTCAATTGTCGGGAGAACTATGGACAGATTTCAATATCCATGACCCTGGAATTACGATCCTTGAGATCCTCTGCTATGCGTTGACTGACCTTGGTTACCGCAATAATTTGGCCCCAAAGGACCTATTTTACCTCCCCCCTAATAGAAAGAATCTTGAGGATAATTTTTTCACCCCAAACGAAATTCTCAGCTGTAATCCGACGACCATTCTAGATTACCGGAAATTATTGATTGATATTGATGGGGTGAGAAATGCTTGGTTATACCCTGCTCAGGAGAGCGAGGTGCCTTTATATGTAGATTGCGCCAATAAGACCTTACTCACAGAACCACCTACACAATCAGACCAAAACGTCGTCCTAAATGGCTTATATGAAGTCTGTCTGGAATTAGATACGACGGCAGGAATCGATACTTCCTGTGGCAACCATGAGGTAGCGGTAGAAGAGATTCTCACAGAGGTGCGATCTCGCTTGCATAAGCATCGCAATTTAGGGGAGGACTTCTTCCATATTACGATTCTTGGCGAAGAGCAAATCGGCCTGTGTCTAGACCTAGAGCTTGCCCCTGAAGCCTTGCCAGATCAAGTACTCTTGGCAGTCTATGAACAGCTATTTGCATTTTTCTCTCCGCAACCCCGCTTTTATACCCTCCAACAACTGTTGAAGAAGGGAAAAAGCACGGATGAGATATTTGCAGGACGCCCCTTCATCGATCCGAATGGAGAGGTCAGTCATGGGTTTATAGACCCTGTGGAATTAGCCCAGCTAGAAAATCCTTCCGCCATTTTCACCTCAGATATATATCAGATTCTGCACAAGATTCCGGGCATCCGAGCCATCAAGCGATTAGAAATCGCAAGTTTTATTGACGGGGTCCGCCAGAATACTGGGGAACAATGGTGCCTCAATTTATTGGACAAATACCACCCTGTTTTTACCCCTGAATTATCTCAAATCACCTTCTACAAAGGAGTCCTCCCTACTGCTAGTGACCAAGAAGCTGTCCATAAGAGATTCAGAAAACAATTGGCGGACTATCGAAAAATAGCCCTCGATGCCTATGAATTAGACCTTGAAGTCCCCAGAGGGGAGCCTCGGAACTTGGCCGCTTTCACCTCCATCCAGCATGATTTCCCGCTGGTATATGGCATAGGAGAATTTGGTCTTCCTGAGGATGCTGGCAACCTACGTAAAGCCCAAGCAAAGCAGCTCAAGGGGTTTTTGGTGTTTTTTGACCAGTTGTTAGCCAATTATCTGGCACAGCTCTCACAAGTAAGAGACCTTTTCTCCCTCCAGCCTGATGAGACATCAGACCATGTGGGCAGACCCAGATCACGCCAACATTCTTACTTCACGAAGGGCCTCGAAGCAGTCCCAGGGTTAGAAGAATTGATTTACAGCTATCAAAGGCAGGCTCATCCAACCTATAAGGAAGGGGAATGGGTCGCTACGCATCCAGCGGACACGCCTTATATCAGCCTAGCTGAGAGAGATCGAGCGATGGCGAGAACCCAAGCTTTTTTGGGAAATCAGCAGGCCGTATGTGGGATAGAAAAAAGAGAGGGCCTTTTCTTTGGGACTGTAAGTGACCATCAGGAGAGCATCTTATTTAGGGGAAGATTTGGCCACAAAGCAGAAAAAGATGCCTTGGAAGAAGCCAAACTATTAGCGCAGCTCGGAAGAAATCAGGAAGCCTATGAAAGGCGTATGATGACAGACTGCGCCTCCCCAGCCCTTACCGATTGCAAAAATCCAGAAGTGCCAACTTTTACCTTTGTCCTGCGATATTTACCCCTCAATTACCACACTTACCTTCAAGATATAGCCGAAACGCGGGATACCTACGAATCGAGGCGCGAGCGTTTCCTCAATCATCTATTGAGTCGATTTTCAGAAAATTTTACGGACTATGTCCTTTTGATGTATGCCTTGGAAGGCAAGCAGTATAAGCCAGAGAAGATCTTAAGGGACAAAAGTCTTTTTCTCCAACAATACCCCGATATCAGCCGAAATCGTGGAAAAGCCTTCAATTATTTGGCTGAGGAGCATTGGAATACGCCCAATATATCAGGTTTTGAACACCGAGTAGCACGGTTGATGGGATTGGAACAAACCAATCGACGTAGCTTAACTGCTATCACAGTAGTCCAGCGAGCGGCCGCCTATGGGTTTCAGTATAAGGACAGCCAAGGGCGGGTCCTGGTGGACAGTGTCCAGACTTATCCTACAGAGCCAAAAGCCAAAGCAGCTTACGACAGATTTTTAGAGATAGGCGTGTCTCCCGATAATTACGAACTCGTCCAGTGTCATCATGAAGGGGGTTGGAGTTTTAGGATAATCGACCCAGAAAAAGGAGCGGCGCCGCTCGCTGTTCACCCAGTATCCTATGCCAGCAAGGAGGACGCAGTCAAGCGCCTTCACTGCATTTTACACCTAATTGACAATCAGGGGGTTAGCTACCAAATACTCAACACGCCCAAGGGGTATTTCTTTGAGATCGACATCCCCGACAGTGCAAGCATGTCGATTGGTAGGCTCATCCCATATTCGCCATATGAGACTAAGCTGGAAGCCTACTGGGCACTGTATCAAGTCCTCCTCCAGTCGCAAGACCCTGCGAACTATGAGGTCGAAGATTTGGAGTTTGGGTTGGAATATGCTTTAGGGATAAAGGACGCAGCGGGGGATTTCCTCGCACGCTGGGAAAAAGACTTTGTCTATCCAGCAGATGCCTTGACCATTAGAGACGAGATCGCATCCTATATCAGCCATAAATTGCCTCAGCACACCCTGACGGAGTCTCCAACTTCTTTCAGCTATTACCTCAACAACCCAGCAAAAGATTTTTTCCTCCAAAGCACCTATCAGTTTGAGTCTGCTCAAGATGCAGCCAGTGCCTTGGTCAGGATCATGGAAGCGCATTATGATGATCAAATGGAAACGAGACCTTCGATGGAGGAAGGCTCTGACCGCCCTACCTTTGATCTCTGGTTAAACGAATCGTATCAGCCGCCTGCGCTAGATGACGCTGCCATCTCTATGGCCACTTGTATGGCTGAGAATCAGATCAGCTACTCAGATAAACCGGAGCGGCGCGCCCAAGAAAGAGCTTTTATGCTATTTCTGACAGAGGTCTATCAAGAAATCAACCAACTGCTGGATGCCAATGAGCGCGGTTGGACGTTTGTCGTAAAAAGCACAGAAGGGCCATTTCTACTGACGGGAGAAAGGCTTTTTGAAGACGAAAAGGATGCAGAATCCTATTATCAAGCAGCCTCCCCTTATCTCGCCAACCTTTGTTATTACCGCACGCTCCCACGTCTTGGCGACTGCGAAGTAGACCTGATCCTTACGGACCAGCAGTCAGGAAGCGACTATCAAGTACTTGCAAGGCATCATAAGCCAGTAAGCCCTGCTGAAGCTCAAGCCCTGATTCAGGAAACTGTTCAGCTATTTCAAGAAGCACCTCCTGCATTTGATGGTATATCGGAGACGGATACCTGGGGATTTTCTATTTACCTAGATTCCGGAGAATGTGTCATGACTAGTCCTCAAAGCTACCGGACAAAAGCCGAGGCATTGAGCGCCTACCTTGTATCAGTTCAGCAAGTGCTAGATGGCAAGGCCGTCTGTACCTTGTATGCAGATAATTGCTATTATTTGGAAATCGCAGATGAGGACGGGATACTCCTGGCAAGGTCTAAAGAAGGCGGTTCTTGGGAGGAATGTGTAGAATTATCCAGTGAGTTAACTGCGAAATATTGCGGGCGAGTGGATTGGCCCTGGATCAGGCCCACCCCTACTACATATAGTTTCGAACTTCAGCGTGGAGGGTGTCCTGCCATGAGCAGTGAGCTTGCTTATACGGATAAAGCCTTGGCTGCCAAAGCATTTTTGCAATTCCTTGACAGGGCGCAAGATGCGGCCTTTTACCAACATGAAGTGGAAGAAGGGTTTTGTCACTGCCACTTGCGTGTTGTAGATGATGCTTCTTATATCGCTGTCAAGGTGCTAGAGACCTATCCTAACACAGACGCCTGTGAAGCGGGTCAGCGAGATTGGGTCGCTTATTTTTCTGAAAAAGACCTTTCCTTTAATGTTGCATACTCCCAAGGAAAACACTGGTTTCTCTTGCAGGATGAATTTTGCAATCCTTTATTGGAAGGAGAAGACTATTTTGAAGAAGAAGATGATTCAGGGAATAGTCCGGCGGCCCAAGCGGAGGCTTTCTTCTGGAAGTTTTGGGAGGAATTGCAAGCCGCCCGTTCCAAAGGATCTGCTTTGACACCTACCAGTCCTGAATTGCCTGGGCATCAAGTGGGTTTCAGTTTTATATTTGATAAAGGGGAAATAAAAGCCTTTCACCCTTTCACCTATCAGCACGCTGCTACCCGCGACCATCTAATTAAACAAACGAATCAATACCTTATTCCTCGTCCTGACTATAAGTTGCTAGGCACATACGGTCTAGGAGACATATTACCCCTGACCCACCCGATTATTCACCAGCTACCAGGTTATTTCCTCGCTGTGGAGGACCCCTCAAGTAGTAGTCCTTGTGACGACAAACATTGGGAAAACACGATGCTGATGGAAGGGAAGCATCCCTATAGTTCAGCATCCGATGCCTGGGCTGCTGCTGAAGGCATGGCTAACCGTGCGTTAACAGAAGCGGCTTTTGTCTGCGCTCCGGCTACACATTCGAAGTGCAGCTATCATCTCCATCTCGTATCCGAGCGGTATCTCCTAGCTGAGTACGCACAGCAATTTTCTACGCCTGAGCTCAGGAATACTGCCCTCGACCAGTGCTATGATCGAGTCCTATATGCTGATCCGTTATTTTCTTACCTCATCTTCCTCCAGCTTAGCTCCTCTTCCCAAAGCGAAGAAAGCACTCAGCAAGAGAGGTGGCAAATAGCCACGCCCACCTCCACAGGAGATATGGTGTTATGGGAAGGGTCAGTCCCAATGACTTCTGAGAAAGATACAGCCACGCCTATAACCCCGCCTCAGGTGTATGAATGGGTCGAGCAAGCTAGGCATGAAGATAGCTACCTGCGTTATCAGGATTTGGCAGAGAAATGGAGGTTGGCTTTGCTAAATACTTCTGGCGATATCATCGCTGAGTCTTCTGAGGTATATGACGATGAAGAAAGCCTCCTGCTCGCTCAGGCCCAGCGAATCACTGCGGCCCGTCTGCACCCGATCCACCTATCAGCCGACGGCTTTTCCTATAGCCTGTATGACCTACAAACTGGAGCTCCCTGGATAGATGGGAGATTGAGGTTCCTTTCAGAAACGGCAGCTCAACATGCGTTTGAAGCATTTATGCCCATGCTTCAGGACAAGAGCTACTACCTGCCCACACAGGAAAGTGAAGCAGGGCCGTTTGGCTTTGCTTTGATCGATCCTGCGGAGGTCCTTGCGACTTACCCTGGCGACCTTCCTACTTATACTGACTGTAAGCAAAAAGTCAAGGAGGTCATCAATGCCGTAAATGCGGAAGGGTTTCACCTGATTGAGCATATCCTGCTGCGGCCTCGCGAAAAGGGGAACATGCTTCTGGGCAATGCGCCTTCGCCCTCGGTGTGTTCACGAGAAGATTTGGTGTTGAGCAAATCTCCAGAGGAGGCTGAATGGTTCAGCCAATATTTGCCTGGGGCAGACCCCTATTCCTTCTGGGTGAGTGTGGTAGTGCCCTACTGGCCTAGCAGGTTCAGGAATTCCAATTTTCGCTCATTTTTTGAAACTACGATGAGGCGAGAGCTGCCCGCTCATATCGCCTTGAAGATATGCTGGATAAATTTGGAAAGCATGCGCAGCTTCGAGCAAGCCTATTGCACCTGGCTCCGCAATTTAAGTTTACCCAAACAGAACTGTGACTTTTCTGCCGCTCAAGATGCCTTGATAGAGCAGCTATCAGAATTGTCAAATGAATACCCAGGCGGTCGACTGCTCGGCTGTGAAGGCCCGCCCGGAGAGAACCCCACTGTATTAGGATTTTCAACATTAGGCTAATAACTCCTGTATTGTCATGACATTCGAACTAGAGGATATCGTCCAACAACAGCTTGCCCTGCCCCGCTTTAAGGCAAACCAACTGCTTAAGCATCAGCACCTCAATGACCTATCAGATTATCTGATCGAGCAGATCGGGCTGACCAGGGCCCAGCTATTAGGGAAGGGGATTATTTGTGGATTGGAGGCAGAAGTCAGCTTTCATTTACCGGGTGCTTTTCACATTCACCTGACAAACGGTTATGGCATTACCTCCTTGGGGCATCTCATGAGTCTGTCGATGGATTCTGTCTATACCCACTGGAGAAGCTTAACACTTCCCAATCCTCGCTTTATTCACGACGACAGAATTATCCCAGACTCTCCCACAGAGATCATTTGCTATGAATTGCTGACTCAAGAACAAGTGGACGAGTCAGATGCCAATCCTACCCTTCTGCTCACAGCAGGCATCAGCGATGGAGAAGGCAATATAGTAGATGTGTCTTGTTTTTACCTCTTGCTGCTCGCAAGTTATAAGGACGAGGACTTTGGTGGGTGCCTACAGAGCTGTGATGAGACTGGTAGCACAAGGGCTATTAAGTTGACGCCTATTTTGGTAGCAGAGCCTGACCTTGATGATACCAAACTGAATGCTTCGCCTTTAGCATTTACCTCTCCCGAAACTGTACTTTCCCCCCTATATGGTCCAAGGCTTGATTTGCGAGTGGGCGAAGGGGTTCCGATAACGCCCTTTCAAGATAAAAATACGAGACCGATCACGGTAGCAGATTGGCCAACGTTGCAAGCGTATTATAAAGCAGCGATAGAGGAGGTGATTCCTGAAGTTGCCAAAGCCTACAAGGAGGTGAATAAGCAATATCATACCGTTTTAGACGGCGGAGGGGAAAGTGGGTTTGAGGGATTAGAAACCTTGCTTACAACTGCCTTAGAGGATATTGTTAATGCTTCTTCTACTACTGACCGATATAAGGTCTATGACCTCCAGTATTTTTATGATTTTATCAAGGACCTTGTTACGGCTTATCAGGAATTTTATGAAGTGTCGGGTCTAGAAAGGAAAATCTGCCAAGAAGACATGCGCAGTTTTCCGAACTATCTTATTGTGGGGAAGTTGCCAGAAAACCTGCCTACTGGCGGGCTGGAAGACAAACCAGTCTTAGGCACAAACCGCACCCATTTTATAAAAGCAGAAGCATTATTAGACCATACAGTAGACCAGGGAAGGCTCAGTTTCCTCTATATGCGTATGCAGGCTCTTGTCCAAAAAACGCTTCTAGGAAACACCCTCACAGAACTCAGTGCCTTCCATGTCCCTGCATATGAGTCGGATCCCGCTCTTCCCTCCCAAACCTCTACGCGCATCAAGGTCGTGCCGAGCAAGGAAAAGAATACGCCCTTAGGGATGCGTAGTCTGCCGTATTATATGAATAAAGAAGCTACCTTTTTTGGCAGGAATAAACCGCTTCGAGACTTCTGGAATTATGAGTTATCACGAAAAGGCAGGCAGCAGGACATATTATCCTACCATACCCTCGACGAAGCCAGTAAGGCACAAAATCCGCTTCGATTTAATATCGACGACTATCCCTTCTTCCGTATCGAAGGCCATGTAGGCCACACCCTCTCCCACGCCTTTAGCGAGGTCAATCGGTTTCGCAAAACCTATAACCTGCCCTTCGATATCATCGCTTTGCGGCTAGATGGGGAATTTCATGACGAGGATGCAGCCGTGGGCTGCTATTTTGAGGAGCTGGAGGTTCAGTATGCTGGGATCAAGGAAGAAATTCACTGTCTCTTAGCAGCAGAAATTTTGCTTTTGGAAAGTCCAAAGGATCCAGCAGAAAATCCTTACGCTGCTTTGGTTGGAAAAGAGGATGAATTCTTATCAGTTTTTTATGATACACTTACTCGGCTGAGTTCAGCCTTGGCTGATTCCCTTACGGATACGCTCAGTACTTCCAAAGGAATTTTCCACCCCGCTGTTATGCTTGGGAGAAAAGCGAAAAACTATTCGTTGAACAACAACAAAATCAAAATAGGAGCAGGAGACGCCCAAATATCGCCGACCTCTGAGAATACCTATACTGCTTCACGATTAGTAGAACTCCAGGACGAACTAGCTACTTTATTTCAAGAACAGGCTCCTGCTATGGCATTTGGTGATCCGCCGGATCTGGGCGATACGCCTAACTTAACTTATTCTTTTGAAAGCACTCCTGCTTTACCTGTCTCTTTTTCAGCTTTCTATAATACGGATAATAAGGGTTCTATTTATTCTACCCTCCCTGACATCGTCTCAGATTTCCAGACCCTCTATTATTATTTATTATCCCTCATTAAGCATCTTCCAGATTCGGCTAACCATGTATCCCTAAGTCACCGCTTGGCCAAGCTCCAAGCTTGCCTTCCCTACGAAGCCCTCAAAGCACTCTATCATTCTTTTTTGAAGCAAAAAGAGGAAGCCCAGCGGATGCACTTATTTGCGCCTTTTGCGGATGCTCATCCAGGGATCGCACACCTCGCGGGGGTGCCCAGAGGCGGCACCTTTATCCTTACCTATATAGACCAAGATACCCTTTCAGGAACGGGAAACACGCAAAAAAAGGAGCTTCTCCGAAATCTAATCCACACAGACCCAGAATTCTCTTGGCAAATTTCCCAACTACGGGAAGCTGATAAGATCGTCGTTGCAGATTTTGCGCTTTCCTATCGCTGCTGTGGCGGACAGGCCCAACTGTCCTATATGATCCCACAGCCTCGCCCTGTGATTCTACTTGAGAAAACGGAATTCTGTCAAGGAGCAGAAAAATGTCATCAGATATTCCTCTATCCTGAAGGAGGACTTGTCATGGGAGAGGGCGTTAGAAGGTCCGCTGATGGCTACGAGTTTTGCCCAGATAGTGAAGAATTCAACGGAATTACTGAAAGTAAAAACGTTCTCCTCACGTATCTCCTTGATGGCGTGAAAGATACATTTGAGGTAGAAGTGCACCCGGCAACTGTGGTTTATTTTGATATAGAATATCATGTAGGGAAAAATCAGATAGAAATATGTACAGATAAAATCGTTCCAGGAGAGGCTACTGAGTTTAAGAATTTGAGCCATGAGGATGGCATCTTTTGGGCCGCCCTGACCGACCAAGGAGTAGCGCCAGGTAAGGAGGATTTTGAAAAGTTGGCAGAATCAAAAGTGATTTTGAGTAACTATCTGGATGATATAGGAGAAACGACAAAAGACCTTCATATCGAGTATCGCTATACGCCTGCTACTGGGTGCCCAGGTATAGTAGGGAAGAAGATTTTGATCAAACCGACCCCTGTAGTCTCTTTCTCTATTCCAGCCGGATCATCTGAGATATGTTCTGACAACATTCCAAGTGTCTCCCCTATCATACTCTCCCCTACCCCATCAGGGGGTGCATTTTATGTATTCTTGGGGGATCCGGGCTTAGTAGACCCAAGTCGAACAGATTATGGCTTTACGCCACTGACGGGAAATACGCTCATTTTTTCTCAACATATAAGTCTCCCTTTAGCTAAAGACCAAACCCTCTATCTTCAGTATGAATACACTGAAAATGGCTGTACGGTAATCGTCCATGAATCTATTCATATCAAGGCCGCGCCAGATGTTGACTTCACCGTCGATACAGCATTTAACTGCGCTGTAGATGGGACTAAAAAGCTGGAAGAATTATTCACCCTGACCCCCTCTTCTGCTGATGCTCATTATACTGCTAAGATTGGGGATAATGCATCCGTTAAGATAGATGATCAACTTACCCTTGAAGACCTCGGTTCATTTACCGATGGGTTAATGAAAATAGAGATCACGCGCACAGAGACAGCAGTCAATGGCTGTAGTGCCAGTAAGACTGAAAGCGTATTTGTGGGACAGACACCTGACCCTCAGGTCGATATAGCTGCCGAACTATGTTCGGATGCGTCTTCCATTTCCTTACCTAATACTGGACAGGTTCCTAACCAAATCAACTTTGACATTGATGTTGACATTGATGGAGAAGCCATTTCTCAGCCTGTAGATCAATTTGTTTTTGACCCTCAACAAGTGACTCTCCAAGATGTCGAGAAACAACCTATTTGGGAAAAAGAAATCACCTTTGATTTGTCTTCTGAGGTTGATTATAAGGATAATGGGACAGCCTTGGGCACTTGTTCTGGTACCGGCACTGCTAAGACTAAAATATTTAAAAAGCCAGAAATCAGCTTTGAGATAGAGTCACGACCATTTTTGATTGGAGACGGAGGAGGATTATTGATCACACTTAAAAAATCCTTAATGCTGAACCTTCCTCCTGATACTATGCCAGAATGGACCGTCAAGGTTGTGATAATAAAGAACCTGGGCGACCCGGAAACCACCATTACAATTACAAATCCCAGTTTCCAACCTGGTACTATAGAGTTAAATCCTTCCTTAACATTTGATGAAAGTGATCTACATGAACTACAAGCTATTAATAGCTATGAACTCACCGGTACAGTGACACATGGCCCATGTACCGTAAGTGATACGGATACCTACACAGTCTCACGTTCTAGTGGAGGGGGAGATGGTTTTGACGGGGATGGCGTTGATACCATTGTTGTGATAGGAGATGATGGGACCAATGTCCTTGGAAGGGGCACAGCCACTCCGGAAAGCCCATCAATAGCGGGCTTATCCCAAAGATACGCAGACTACTTAAAAGACCTGAAGGCCCTTGAAGCCGATAAGACCCTGAGCCGTACCAAGCCCTTCCGATTGATCCAGATGTTTGCCCCTTTTGTGGGACAGGAAGCCAGCTTGTTGGAGCGCTACCAAGAGGTGATCGGGGTGAGTCTTACGAGTATGCGCCGCGCAAAGGGTAACCGCCAAAAGGCGTATGAGCAATTGATCAGAATCGTCACTGCTTTATTTTTGGATAAATGGACCCAAGCTGCTGAAGGATCTCCTTCGACAGAGGGACTGGAACAGGTTGCCGACATCTTGGCAGGATTCAAGAAAAAAGGCGTGGACATGAAAGCACTCAAGGCTTATTGGGATGGGATAAAAATCAGCTCTCAGGTTGCTCCTGCTATCCTCAAGCCTATTTTAACCCTCATGGACAAAGCCTAATACCGAATGGATGGACCGTCTCATATCATCGATAAGCAAGTGTTCGATCTCACCATCGAACACGCACAAGATGGCCATGCCATCCAAAACGAGATCAGTGAACTGAGCCAGCGGGTCATTCGCACAGAATTGTCAAAGTTGTTTGACCGCATGGTCGATGCAGAGGTCAAGATCACGATCGATCAGTTGGAGATCGATATAGGAGAGATCCAGCGTGACCAATTAGAGACTGAGCTGCCGTTGCGGCTCGTAGCGGTGATGGAGGAAAAGCTGTCAGGCTTTTTTCGAGATTCGGGATCAGTATATGAGGAAGTTTCTCTTCCAGAGAGCATTCTGCATCGTTTTGAGGTTTTTCTGAAAAATGGGCATTTGCTGGGATGGGCTACTGGTCTGGATTTCAACGCTTGGCAGGAGGCTGTGTTAGAGAGCCTCGAAGGGGAGGGGAATGCTAAGATGCGCCATGCTGTTGAGCGGCTATGGCAGATGATTCGGCATCATCCTCAAGCGAGGGAGCGGCTGATCTATCAGTTTTCCGATAGGTTTATAGGAGAATTGATCCAGTCATCATTTCTCCATTTTACCTTAAAACTCGCTCATATATGGCAACAATTGGCACACGCTCTACCCTCGGAAGTTATTCCCGTTAACTCCTCTAAGACGCTGCGAAAGCACTTTTGGGAGGCTTGTTTTCAGCAAATAAGCGGCCTCATCGATCGGCCACAGGCATCGTTGGGACAAATCCTAGAAACCATTCTTCGCCTACAGGCTACAGCCGCTCTTTCTTATCCCACTATTTTATCAATTCTACAGACCTCTCTTACCTCCTCTCAACATCCGCCTACTCATAAGCCTAGTACAACGCTTCTTCAACAAGCGATTGCTGATTTAATCAAAACAGAAAAACTACCTGATAGTCAGTCCATTACCTCTCCTCCCTCCTTCATAGACGAGCAAGAAGTAGAGGTCAGGTCTTCCATAGATTCCCCTCCTTCCGAGTCAGCACCTGATGACTCTTCTGAACAGGGTCACCAACCTCATTCTACCCATACAACAGCTTCCTCTGATATTACAACTTCTTTTGAGACAACAGCATCCTCTGACACTACAGAACTTCCGATAAAGGGACCTGAACAAACGCCTTCTCTCCCTCCCTTATCCAAGGAGGAACTAGAAATGGCAGCTCCAACCCCTGATCCCCTTCAGAATGATCCTGCCGCCAAGCTACTGTCAGAAACGCTTAATGAAAAGCCTGCCTCTCATGAGGAGCTGGAAAAACAAGGACAGACGAAGGAAAAAGAAAAGGAAGGGCAAATAGCAAAACGTACAACTCCCTCCTCCTCAGAAGATGCTTCTCTAGCATCTTCTGATCAAAAACAGGTCCCAACAAAGTCCTCAAAAATGGTTACGTCACCTACCCCCTTCAAAGTAGGCGATTCTTTCTATGTGCCCTATGCAGGACTCGTCTTGATTCACCCTTTCTTGACGACTTTCTTCGATGAATTGGGTCTGTTGGCAGATCAGCAATTTAAAGATGAAGAAGCGAACAAATGGGCTGTACACCTGCTCCAATTTCTGGTTTCAGGAAAAACAGACCTTCCAGAATATGAGCTCCTATTGCCCAAATTCCTCTGTGGCCTTCCCTTCGAAACCCCCATCAAACGGGACATAGTATTGCCTGCTCATGAAAAAAAAGAGGCCGATCACCTTCTGAAAGCGGTCATCAAGCATTGGGGGGCATTGGGCAATAGCAGCCCCGAAGCATTGCGCGAGGGGTTTCTCTCACGTTCTGGCAAGCTCGAAAAACGCCCTGATGGCTGGCGGCTCTTGGTAGAACAGCACACCTTGGACATCCTCCTCAATCAGCTCCCTTGGAATCTTTCATTTATAAAACTCCCTTGGCTAGAGGAGATCCTTCATGTTGAGTGGAATTAGGGAAAATAATTTTGAATGGTGAATGATTAATTTTGAATTAAAGATCGAATTTAACCTTGAAATAATCCCTTGAAGACTGCAGAAGCCCATAAAAGTACAGCTGCCCGCCAACAGCAGCAGCCCAAATCCTCCTTCTTCTCGAAGGAGCAGGATAGCTTTTTTGGAGGTCCCAGCACCAAGCGAAGCGATAGCTTCTTTGGTGCGAGCAGTCCGACGGACCAGCAGCCCTTTTTTGTGCAGCGCAAATGCGCTTCCTGCGAGCAGGAAGAGCAAACTTCCGAGGCTGAGAAGCCCATGATCCAGCGGATGCCTGCTTTTGAAAGCAGTACAGAGGAGGCACAGCCGCTCGTCCAGACCAAACTGACCGTGGGGAAGTCCGGCGACAAGTACGAGCGAGAAGCCGACGCGACAGCGGATCGGGTGGTGAGGGAATTGGGGCAAAATCAAAATCAAAATCAAGGAGTTACGACGGTACCTGACGGAGGGTCCTCCGTCTCTCCTACTCAGCATTCGGTTCAAGCGAAGTGTTCTTCTTGCGAAAAAGAGGAGAAGCAAGGGGAGGAAGAATCCCCTCAAACCGAAGCACCAGCCATCCAGCAGATGCCTGCTTTCGAATCGCCACCTGAGGATCAGGCACCTCAGGTCCAGCAAAAGGCTGGACCTTTTCTCCAGCGAAGCCATTCGAGCGAGGAGGAGGACGATGTGGCGCCGCTTCAGCGGCGGGGGTTCTCTAATCCTAACTTAAGTTCTGATATAATCAGTCCTATGATGGAATTTCCTATGATTCCTGAAATAGAATCTCAAGATGAAACCCCAGAGGCAGTATCTGAGGAGGGCAAAAAAGAAGAAAAGGGTGCTTCTGATGAAAAAACTAAAGGAGAGGCAGATAACACTATAATAGATATCCCTCCTCCCGTAATTAGTGATGAAGAAGCTCCTGATGTACATGCTAAAACTAAAAATTCGAGAGGTTCAAATTCTCCCACTTCGGATTTCAACTCCCAATTAAATCGAAGTAAAGGCAATGGAACACCGTTAGACGATCAAACTCGATCCGACATGGAAGGGCAATTCGGAGTAGACTTTAGCCATATAAAAGTTCATAACGATTCAAATGCCATTCAGATGAATCAGTCAATTCATTCAAGAGCATTTACAAACGAAGGGGACATTTATTTCAATAAAAATGAATACAATCCGGCTACAAACGAAGGCAAACATTTAATAGCACACGAGCTCACACATACCATTCAACAAGGAGCCACTTCTAATAAAATTCAACGACTTGAAAAAAAGGAGCAAACAGTAGAGTCTCCTACGGAACCACATGTTCCTGATGATAGCAAATCCATCCTTGGAAATATAGAGAAAAAGAAAGCCGAGGATAATAGGGATGAAGATGATCAGCCGGATAGGGCAGAAATGAGGAGAGAGGGAAAAGTCTTCAATTCTGCTGGAAAAACCACTCCTCCAATAGACCAAGGAGCATTAGCTAAAGAAGAATCTCAAAAACAAAAAGCCCAAATCGAAGAAAAAGTAAATGACCCCACTGAAAGCAAAGAAGCAGCGGAGAAGCAAAGTGAAGAAAGCAAGAAAGGGAATATGACTAAAGGGGCATTGGCTGCTCAAAGTGCGAAACAAAACCAATCAAAAGCCCTAACCTTACCTAAGCCGGAGAAACCCTCGGCATTTAATCATCCAACCATAAAAATTCCAATTGATAGTGAAGGTGACCCATTACCAAGAGACGGAGTTACAGACGACTCCGTAAGAGGATTAGGCTATATAGGGGAACTTTTTAGTCAAGAAGGGTACAAGTTACAATTAGCGGCCTATGAGAAAGAAAAAGCGTCTTATGGTTATGGTGGTATCTTAGATAAAACAAAAGAAGATGTTGCTTATGCTGAAGAAGGAGTAAAAGTCCTAGAAAAAAACCATGAACAACGAACCCTAATGGCTAATGATGCCCAAAAAGGGCATCAGGAAAGTGTTGTCCGCGAAGGATTCGTTAAAGAAAAAGCTACGGAGCTAGAAGGAGAAACTAGTGAATATCAAGAAAAAACGCAGAAATTAAAGGCTGAGGCTTCTAATAATGCCAGTGAATCTCGAAACAATCCTCCAGATGATGAGGATGCCAAAGACGATGCAAAAGAACAAAATGAAAACCTTGACTCTTCAACCGAGGGAATAGATGCTGCTGATAATACGATGGCTCAAGCGAATCAAAAAGCCAAGCAATTAATCGAAGAGTCTGAGCAAGCAGCTAATCATAACCAGCAATCTCAACAAACCATACTAGAAAATAATGAATCTCTGAATCAGCTAAAAGCAAGGACAGAGGAGATGAAAGCCAAGAATGTTGAAAGTAATTCGAGAATCAAAAATGCTTCCAGTGGTCCAGATAAGATCAGAGAATTCGCAAAACAAAACTATCAAAAAGGCACTGAACTTATCCAAGTTTCCCAAGAAATGGAAAAGGATTTAGGGGCATCTCAGAGTGAATATTTTACGCTTAGTTCCCAAGTTCCTGGTAAAAAGAAAATCAAGGAACAAGAAGAGAAGGCAGTCGAAGAGCAGAAAAAATCTGATGCTCTTTTATTAGAGTTAATATATATAGCTCAACTCTCTAAAGAAGAACAAGATGCTTATCTAGAAAAGCTCGATGAAAACCGGAAAGTAGCCTTAATTGACAAACTTGATGCAATTGTAGCTGCAGAAGAGAAGGAAAAGAAAGACGCTGAAAGCACCCAAGAGGGAGGGCCGCCTAAAGACAAACGGGAGCCTTATTATGAAGTAGTAAAAGCAGTACGCCAAGGGAGATTGAAAAAAGTATTCGGATTGGCAAATAAAAACCTGCATGTACTTTCAGCACAACAGAAAATCATGCTTGCAATGAGGCTTGAATCTCAGTCCATTGCTGATGATATCCAGGGCATTTTCACTTGGCAAAATGTCAAAAAAATGCTCAATCCATGGAATTTGGCTGTCGGTATTGTAACAGGGCCTTGGACATCACTAAAAGAAATTGGAGCAGGATTCAAAAACTTTCCCGAAAAATGGGAAAAAGATAAACTTGGGGCAGTATTACAGCTTGCTGCAGATGTAACTACGGGTATCGCCACATTGTTATCCTCTATCATGGCAATTGCTGGCGTAATTGCAGGTATTTTGACGATTGTTTCAATTTTCTTCCCTCCCGCTTTTGTACCTGTTCCTTTTATTGTAGGAACGATACTGCCATTCTGTGGGAAAGGAGCAGTCATTGCGGGAATATTAGCTATCGAATTCAACCGATTAGCATACCTCAAAAATGTCTCTGACGTGGGTTCAGCAGAAACAGCTGAAATCATCTTTGAGAACACTCAGGAAATGAAGAAAAATACCTATGGTGAACTCAAAGGAGCTATGGCCATCATAGAAGGGGTAGCAGCAGTAAAGGCAGGAGCAGCGATAAAATCTGGTGGTTGGGCTGAAGCCGTTACAAAATCCTTTCCTCAGAGGTTGGCTTTTGTCAAAAATGCGGCAAAAGCAGGTATTATTAGTGTAGCGACTGCACCTGTTAGGCTTTACCGTGCTATCGTCAGATGGTTTGGAAAAGGAAAGGGAGGATTAGTTAAATTTAGAAATTATTTAAAAAATTCATTAAAAAAGAAGCAAGGAGATAAAGGTGAATTCGATATAAATGATGGCGCAAAAAGGAATAGTGACGGGCAGTCAAGCTCCACTAAGAATGAGGTAAGCCCTACCAAAAAAATTGAGACACCAGAAGCTCAGGCTAGGCATCAAAAGGCCTTAGATAATGCTAGAAAAAAACAAGATGCAAAAAATCTAACCAAGGAAGAGTTTGAAGCGGAAATGATAGAGGTTGAAAAAGGTCAGCCCAAAAAAGTAAAAGACCCCAAGCATACTCAAAAGTATGATATAGAGATTGAGGCGAATGGGCATACTTATAGAAGGCGGAAAGATGGGAAAGGCTGGTGTAGGTTTACAAAAACACCTGATAAAAACTGTGGATTTGATGTACCTGATTCTGTAAGTGATAAAGTCAAACAATTTGAAGGCCCTCCCCATATCAAATTTGATGAATATTATGACCCTGCAAAAGCTACAAAAGTAGACTTGAGCAAAAAGAATTGGAGGGGAGCCTTAAAATCAATTGATGATAGCGGAGGAGTGGTTTATCTATTAAAAGACAAAAATACTGGGCAAATTTTAAAAGTGGGAAAATCGAAAAAAGGTAATCTACCGGGGAGATTTGAAAAATACAAAACTGCTCAAAATAATACAGGTGCTAACCTAGAAATTGAAGTATACCCAGTGCCAAAGGATAAAAACCTTACTTTCATGGAAACGACTTTGAGGGATAGAATGCTCAAAGAAGGTAAAACTTTACCTTGGGATAATACAGGCAATAGATTGGGAACTGAAGGACCCGGCGTTCCAAAAAATAAGGTCGAATTAAAATCTCGAAAAAGTCCTTCAGATATTGACATAGAGACTCATTTTGAACCAACAAAGGCAACTAAGATAGATATGGGGAAAAAGAAATGGAGAGCTGATTTAAGTTCTATTGATGATAGTGGAGGGGTAGTTTATCTTTTAAAAGACAAAAATACTGGACAAATTTTAAAAGTGGGGAAATCGAAAAAAGGTAATCTACCAGGAAGATTTGAAAAATATAAAACTGCTCAGAATACTACAGGGATTAACCTAGAAATTGAAGTATACTCTATGCCAAAGGATAAAAACCTTACTTTTATGGAGACTGCATATAGAGAAAAAATGGTTATTAAAGGAGAAAGCTTACCTTGGGATAATACTGGTACTCGATTAGGAGTTGAAGGATCTGGTATACCAAAAAACAATACTCGGCCATAAGATGTAATCACTTTTATATTCTTATCTATTATGAAAGAAAAACAGTTTGATTTTAAAGATCCCAAAAACCGTTTTTGGGAGCTAATCCAAAATGCCAATGGGGACAAAAAAACTTTTTACGATATTCTTTATCGATTTTCGTTAGAAGAACTTATTGAATTTAAAGGCGAGTTTACGAAAGCTGAAGAGAAACTTTGGACAATAGACCATTACGAAGCTATGGGAATATCAATATCTGAAGATACGTTTGATGATACGAGGCTTTATGTAGTAAGTCAAGGTAGTGACTATTATTTCGATGTATTAAATAATCCAAGTAAAATGATCAAAGGAGGAGTTGAAATAGACGACCCAAAGTTAATTTATTGGGCCATTGGCGAGGTTTCATGGGATAAGTTTGAAGAGGACATATAAAGGCTAGGTGCTAGTATAAGCTGATTCCATATTCTCCCCCATTCACCCACCTATCCCGCCACTCACAAACTCTCTCTTCCTTTCCCCCCTAAAACTTCCCATATTTAATATGGGGAGGTATTCCCTGTCAGCGGATAAGGCTTTTTCGATAAAATCCCTAGCAGAATATTCCGCAAAAAATAGTATATTGACTACACATATTTACGAAATACGAGGTATCATGAAGTACTCCAGCAAAAAGAGCCGTAGGCACAGAAATCCGCATAACAATGACGGGGAAAAGAACCAGCATTTTTTCGCTAAATCCAAAGTAGACCCTACCCCCGCCAAGGGTGCCTTTTTTCAACCGAAACTCACGATAGGCGCTCCCGGTGATAAATACGAACAAGAGGCCGATGCCATGGCTGACCAAGTCGTCAATCACCAAAACGGAAAAGGAGGGGCTACCGCACAAGGAGCTGGTATCCAGCAAAAGGAGGAAGGCATGATCTCCCGTATGGGGGGCGAAGAGGAAATGAAGGAGAAACCCGAACTACAACGCGAAGGCGAGGAGGAAAAGTTGGACCAAAAGCCTGAGCTACAAGCGCAGGGGGGCGAGGAGGAGTTGAAGGAGAAACCTGAGCTTCAGCGTGCCGAGGAAGAAGACATGGCGGGAGCCGCCAAGCAAGAGGCAGGCGCACGCACAGCCAGTGCCCACATTGCTCATCAGGTCAAGCAGTCCCAAGGTAAAGGCCAAAAACTACCTACTTCCACACAGCAAGAAATGTCTGCTGTGATGGGCCATGACTTCAGCGATGTCAATATCCATACAGGTAAGGACTCTGAAGCGATGAATAAGGAACTGAAAGCACAGGCTTTTACCCACCAAAACGACGTCTTTTTTAATGAAGGAAAATACAATCCTGAGAGTAGCAGTGGCAAGCATTTGTTGGCGCATGAGCTGACTCATGTGGTGCAGCAGAATAAATCTGAAAAATAATCTGTGAAAGGAAAAAGCAACAGGTCCCCAAAATCCAAACGGACCAAAAGAAGCAGGAGAACTAAACCTTTCTTTGCCAAAGAAGGGCTAGATACCCTTTCTGATAATCAAGCTTTCTTTAAAGCAGGAAGAGATAAGAAAAAAGCAGAAATTCATCATGGCCAGACTTCACATGCTTTAAATCGCCTATTAGGAGCAGAAGCTTTTACCTATGGCAATCATGTATTTTTTGGGCAAGGCAAATATCAACCAACTTCCAATTCAGGCCAAGAACTCCTTCGTCACGAACTGACCCATGTTCAACAGCAAAAAGGGAAACCCCCTGTCATTCAGCGAAGGGCTTTAAATTCTGCTGAAGAAAAAGCTGCTATTGCTTTTGCCAAAGCGAACTACGATGAACGTTCTCGGAGAATCCTGCAGATAATTACAGGCGCAGGGATAGATGGGGTATTTGGGCCGCTTTCAGCACGCTCAGTCTCCAATTTTCAAACAGCTAACGGCATTGCAGACCACGGAAAAGTAGAGGAAGCTACGTTAAATAAAATGATTTCCGATAGGGTGACTAAGGGGCGTCAGGAACATGCCATTCAACTCGTTTTGGATTTTTATAATATTAGCCTGGGGGATGTGTTGTCCGTGCGGTTTGACCCGAGTGCGATAAGAATTGCATCGGCATTTCCCTTTATAATGGTTCCCGCTGATACGACCTTCACTACCGGCAATCAAAGATTGATTCGTGTCAGTGCGACAGCATTTGGCAGTGCGAAGCAATTAAAAGACGTCATCCTAGCAGAAAAAAGCCGCCCTGCACCTGCTGTAGCTCCTGTAAGTACAATGCCTACTCGTCTCAATGCTACTAAGAAATCAAAGGCCATTGCCTTTATGAAAACCAATTATAAAGACCCTCGCGCTATTCATATTCTTCAGGGATTAATAGGTTCTCCTCTTACTGGGGTTATTGGGGAGGATTTGGTGCAGCGTATTGCTGAAGTACAAGCCACCAACAGCCTTGGAAGCATTGATGGGAAGGTGGGAAAAAATACCTTGAAGCATTTTTTTCTGCAATTGAGAACTGCTGGAGAAAATGATGCGGCGATCCGTTTGATCACTGAATTTTATAATTTTAAAGATAAAGACAATCTTCTTCAACTCTTTTTTGAGCCTTCAGTAAGTGGAAATGCCGATACAGATTTCAGACCAAATGAGCCCGTAAGAATTCGAATAGGCCTTACAGGAATAAGTCAGGCCTTCGAGCGAGTTGTCCATACCATAGCGCATGAGTTTGAGCATGCCCGTCGTTTAAAACAGGGAATTGTGTCTGCACATACCCATGAGTTTTTAGGAGAATCGATTGAGATATTAAGTCACGGAATGTCTGAAGAGATTTTAGAGACAACAGCTCCCGGAACCCCAGGACATATATTTGGCTTTGCGAGTGACGCACAGCGGGCAGTAAGTAACTGGAATGCAATGCCCCTCGCTGATCGAAAGAAATTCTGGTCGAAGTTTGTACGGGTTAGGAAAAAAGTCCTCAAACGAATAAATGGTGGCACCCCTGCTCAAAAAATCCTTCATGCAACCTTAAAAGCAAATTATAAAGCTGTTGTGCGTCCACCTTAATTTTATTTCTATGGTAAAAACACTCTCCATTTTCATTTTCCTCTTTTACAGTTGCCAAATTCAGTCAACCGAAAAACATACTCAGGCCTCCTCAGGTAAAAGCATTTCTATGGAAGAAAAAGAATTGGAATTACAATTACATGCTACCTCCATAGAAGGCATGAGAAATTCCTATGAATTAGAGATATCCCTAGTGAATATTAGTGAAAAGGAGTTGATAGTTAATAAACGTCTAAGTATGGGATATTTGGAGGATCACAATAGAGAACTTTATGTTGAAATTATTAATCCCCAAGAGAGAGAAAATACTGGTATTAAAACACGTCTATACGAAAGACATCCTCCAACTTATGAAGACTTTGGAACGCTAAAGGCTGGAGATTTTATTCACACTACCTTTAATCTTTTTGATTGGTGGGAGTTGCCCAAAGGAAAATTTCAGGTGAAAGTTTATTATCATGGAACCTCCAATCCTTATGTACAATACCCTGACCTGATTATAAAAGATACGATAGAATCTAACTGGTTAGAAATTGAAATGGATTAAGTTTCAACAAACTCCTTTATCAAGAACATGTACACCATCTCCATCGCCATACAAAAGGGAGGCTCAGGGAAAACCACCACTGCCATCAACCTCGCTGCTGCCCTTCAACAAATGGGCAAGCAGGTCCTATTAGTAGACATGGACCCCCAAGCGAACTTGACCCAGTCTCTGGGATTTCGAGATGAACTTTCACCTACCATTTATCAGGCATTAAGAAAAATAGCACTTGACGATGCCATCGATTGGGCGGCGACGATCAAAAACAGTTGTGGATTGGACCTATTGCCCGCCTCTTTGGAGTTGGCAAGTGCAGAATTAGAATTGGTGAGTATCTATGGGCGGGAACAATTGCTGAAAAAGATGCTGAAATCGCTTCCCAAATCCTACGATTTTGTCTTCGTTGACTGCCCTCCCTCTGTGGGTATTCTCACGGTAAATGCGCTTACTGCAAGTCAGCACTTACTCCTTCCCCTGCAGGCAGAGTTTCTGCCCCTCAATGGCTTAAGGAGCTTCATGAAGGTATTTAAGCTTATCCAAGCTCAAACCAATCAGGAACTGAAGGTATTAGGAATAGTGTTGACCAAATACGACGAGCGCAAGACGATGAATAGGGAAGTGAAGGAAATATTGGACCAGACGTACGGCAAACAAGTCTTCAGCAGCCGTATCCGCACCAATATTGCTTTGGCCAAAGCCCAAGAAAAGGGAGTAGACATCTTCTCTTTTGATAGAACTGCGAATGGCGCACTCGACTATATGAGCCTCGCTCAAGAATTCTTACAAAAACTGGACAGCACCCCATGATTGATACTGATACGAGTTTACTCAAAGTCCGCCATCCGATCGAAGATTTTATCCCCTATTTCAATCGGGTGGTAGAGACGAGGATGGCCTTACACTTTGATCAGGAGCCTGGCTTTGCCTCCATTTTGGACATCCCTTTGCCTGACTTTGAGGGCAGTCCACACCCTTTTTTTTCTTACATTAATCAAAATCAACTCCCCCAAGAAGCGATCATTATCATTCTTCTTGCTTTGATCCCCCATATTTTCCCTGATCACTTAGATGATATTATCCAACAAACCCTTCCAGAACCTGGAGAATTTCCGCAGTTAGGAGGCGTACGGGGAAAGAATTTCAGAGGTTTTCTCCCTACAGGTGAGACAGCCCTCTTCATTTTGGCAGGTATTGATTTAGACAAAAGGTTTCAAGCCTATAAATTCTTTCACCCAGAAGGGCTATTATCAAAAAAGCGCATCATTTGGTTGGAAGATGTACCTGAAGGAGAGCCAGTGATGAGTGGTAAAATAATCCTTTCACAAGAATATATAGAATTATTCAGCTTAGGAGAGGTTTATCCTCCCCAATTTAGCCTTAAGTTTCCCGCTCAGCGGATTGAGACTCCGCTTGAATGGGATGATCTGGTCTTGGCACAAGAAACGATAGCCCAGATTCGAGAGTTGGAGGACTGGATTAGCTATTCGCCGCAGTTGATGGAGGAATGGGAAATGAATAGAAAACTGAAACCTGGCTACAGGGTTCTATTTCACGGCCCCCCAGGAACTGGCAAGACCCTGACAGCTAGCCTTTTAGGAAAATATACCCAAAGGCCTGTCTTTAAGATTGATCTTTCTATGGTGGTGTCAAAGTTTATTGGGGAGACGGAAAAAAATCTTGCTAACCTATTAGCAAGAGCAGAAAATAAGGACTGGATTTTATTTTTTGATGAAGCAGATGCCTTATTTGGAAAACGTACCCAAGTCAAAGATGCTCACGACAAATATGCTAATCAGGAGGTATCCTATTTGCTCCAGCGCATCGAAGGGTATAAGGGGCTTGTCATCTTAGCTTCCAATATCAAAAGCAATATTGATGAAGCATTCATTAGGCGATTTCAATCCATTATTCCCTTTCCGCTGCCCATGTCTACTGAGCGGCTCAGACTTTGGGAAAAAGCCTTCCCCAACCAAGTTAGTTTTACTTCTGATGTGAATCTACAACAATTAGCCCATCAATATGAGCTTTCAGGAGCTGAAATAATGAATATCGTTCAGTATACCTGTCTTAGAGCTCTTTCAAGAGGAGAATCTCTGATTACGAGGTTAGATATTTACGAAGGCATACGTCGCGAATATCAAAAAGAAGGTAGGATCATGCGGTAAAGGGATCATTTCCCCAGCTTTCCAGATACTGGCACACCCTTTGCCCACCAAAGGGAAAACAGCCAGTTATGCCCCGTACCATCCTCTTCCTCCTGCTGCTTTCAGCAGCCCTCAGCGCCGTCACGACCTGCTCGCAGGTCCCAGAGATGACAAGTGCAAGCAATTCTATTGAAGCAGCCGCTGCGCGCCTCCCCTCTCCTACTGCGCCTGCGGCGCAGCCAGATAGCCTGACCTTCGCCAGAGACTTTGTGCTGCCGAGCAGTATTGGGAACTAATTTTGAATGATTGAATGCTGAATGCTTGCCCTGAGGCTTCTCGAAGGATTGAATGAGTCTGCTTCGATACGAGACCCTAACATTTACTCATTTTATCATTTATTCATCTAATCATTTCCCATTCTATCATTCACTCATTCTATCATTCACTCATTCTATCATTCCTAAAGGCTCGGCATCTTAAACCGCATCACGACCTCGCCGCTTGCCTCGTCGAATTCGATGGACTGGCCTTCGGCACCCATGTCTTTGCCCGTGACCATTTTGAACATGCCTGAAAGGAAATTGAGCCCCTGGTTCATGACTTGCTCCATTTCCACTACTTGTGGGCTGCGAGTTGTGCCGGCGGCTCCACTACCTGTGCTCAATGCGGCCTGACGTGCTGGTTCTGGTGTATCCGCAGGAGCCTGTTCGGCGGGCGAAGTAAGGGGAACTACCTTTGCAGGTTCTGGCGCGGGAGCGGGTTCTGGCTCAGGTTCAGCCACCATCTCGGCCACTTCGCTGGCTAGTTCCATCATGGGCGAAGCCGATGGCTCGGGCATGTCATCTTCTTGAAGTTCCGGTGCGGCCATGTCGTCGATCACGGCCATTAGCTCTTGAAGGAACTGCGCACGGCCCTTGTCGGAGAAGTCGACAACATCTTCAAAAGCATCACTATCGAGGACATTCTCGAATAAGCTTTGCTTGAGCAATAAGCCCGTTGCGATGCGCATTTCGATGGAGTCACGGGTGATCAGGTTGATCACCGTCAGTTGCTTAGCGGTCTGGCCCAAGCGATCGATACGCCCTATGCGTTGATTTTTCTTGGCGGGATTCCACGGCAATTCAAAATTGATGACCGTGTCGGCAGCTTGCAAGTTGAGGCCCGCGCCGCCAGCTTCGGTAGAGACAAAGACTTTGCAGCGGGGGTCATTGTAAAATTTGTCCACCAACGCTTGGCGTTTGGGGATAGGGACTTTTCCACTCAACTCCACAAAATCAAGCCCAATATCGCGCAAGAGCTTCCCAATCAGGCCGTTCATACGTGTCCATTCGGAGAAAATAATGACCTTGCTCTCACTTTCCAACAAGTTCAGTTTCTCTGTCAAAATATGCTTCAGTTCCTCCAATTTGGGAGAAATATGGGTTTCTTGGTCTACCAAAAAGGTGGAGTCACAGCACATCCGCATCTTGTTCAAGAGCATCATCAAGCGGTTGATGTCAAATGCGGTGAGGAATTTTTTGCGAATGATCTGCACCACCCCTTTTGCATAGCTGCTATGATAGTCTCGCTGATCTGGATGCATCGGCACTGGGACATCTATTTGCGTGACATTCGGCAAATCCTTCAACACCTCTCGCTTCGTGCGACGCAGCAAGATCGGCTGGAGCCGCTCTTTCAGTTCTTGTAGGTTATAATACCCCACAATTTTGTTCTTTTTATCTGCATCAAAAAAGCAATGCTGATAGCTGAATTCCCACAATGGTGTCAGGAAATAGGGATCGATAAAGTCCATGATGGAAAACAGGTCTATCAGGCGGTTTTCGATAGGCGTCCCCGTGATGACTAGGGCATGTTTCTTTGTCAGATTTTTGATAGAACGTGCTGTGATCGTTTCATAGTTTTTGATGCGCTGCGCTTCATCTAAGATGATGAAGTCAGGCTCCATTTTGTTCAATGCCACCTTGTCCCGCAATACGGTTTCGTAATTGATAATGACAAAGTAAGCATCACTCTCTCGGTAGATCTGTTCGCGATCCTCAGGTTTCCCCCCCACTACCACTGCCTTTTCGTCCGAAAATTTTTCGATCTCTTGTTTCCACTGATCTTTAAGAGAAGCTGGACATACGATCAGCGTTTTGCTGAAGCCAAAGGCGTCTTTCTTCACCAATGCCGTCGCGATGGCTTGGATCGTTTTTCCCAATCCCATCTCGTCTGCGATGATCACGGCTTCTTTATAGGCCGCAAATTCCACTCCCTGCTTTTGATAGGGATAAAGGGTCGCCTTCAGGCCAGAAAGATCCATCTTGTGGGAAGTAGCCACACGGTCATACATTTGTTGCTGAAACGCCTTTTCGATGACTTCATGCACTTCTGGTCGAATCAGAATTTGCTTGTGCTGATCCGCTCGTTGGGTGAAGGCGAGCAGTTTGAGGATGCGGTTTGATTTATTGGGGATATGGGTCTCAGTACCAAAAAATTCATTGAGTAAGGCTTTTACTTCAGGCTCAATCTGCTCAGGATCAGGGTGAAACCAACAAATCTGGTAATCATTCTGTGGATCGAGGTTTACATCTACAAATGGAAAGGGCTTGCGCGGTTTACGCAGGTTTTTTTTCTCTCCCTTTTTTTGCAAATAGGCCGCCATCAGGTGCTTACAGGTCCCTAGTTTATTGGTACGAAAATCCTGGCAAGAACAATAACCCGTTTCCGCCTCCACATCTCGAAACGTGAGTTTGTATTTCACGCCCTTTTCATTGAAAAGGGTATGTTCACCATAAGGATTATGCGCAAATGAGATGCGGTACTCCGCTTTGCGCGCTTTCTCAGCGCGTTCTGCCAGCACCCTTCGAATCATGCCTTCGCGTGTATAAGCCTTCCCTTCTGGAATAGGCACGGGTTCACTTCGCGTCAGCTCATCCTGATAAGCCAGCAAGGAGGCCACCAAGTGGTGTGGCGCCGTCTCTTTATTGCCTTTGGTTTGGCTTTCCACTTGCTCGCCCTCCACCCCCAAGGTCACCTGATAATCATCAAATTCATCATCGATGAGCACCTCGACGCGGTTCTTACCTTGGCTGAGGATGAGGGTCTGCCCATTGAGGTAGAGGGCTTGGCCCTCGCCAAATGCCTGCTCAGGAAATTCGGGATTTTCCCGAATGGATTGGAGGATGGAGGTGATGCTCATAAGAAAATGGAGAATTGAGAATGAATAATGAAGAATTAATGGAAAAGTCTAGATTTATTCAGATATTGAAGGGTTTGAGGATCAAAGCTATGAAAAGTTTGATGCTTCTTCAATAACCTAGTATCACATTTTAACTCTTTTGTCATGAAACAAATACTTTTGGCCCTTCTTATTGCTTTTTCTGGTTTGCCGCTGCTTGCTCAAAATTGGATAGAAAAAAAAATTGTAGCATCTGATAGAAGTGGTGCTGATCAATTTGGGACCGCTGTGTCTACCGACGGACACTTTGCGATTGTAGGGGCTCCTTTTGATGATACGGATGTCTCAGGAGGAGACGAAAAAGCCAATGCTGGCTCTGCTTACATATTTAAAAGAAACGAAAATGGGATGTGGGAAGAGGTGCAGAAGATTGTGGCTTCTGATAGAGACCATGGCGACTTATTTGGCAGGGCAGCATCCATATCAGGTAATTATGCTATCGTAGGTGCGCATGTAGAAGAAGAAGATAGTTCTGGAGGAAACACCCTAGAAAATGCAGGTTCAGCATATCTCTTTGAAAGAGACAGTATGGATACCTGGGTTGAAGTTCAAAAAATAGTGGCTTCAGATAGGGAAAAAGATGATCGGTTTGGAACTTCAGTATCGATAAATGGTAAATATGCCATAGTAGGCGTAACTTATAATGACCCTGGAGGCGCAGCATATATATTTGAACGGGGCCAGAATGGTACCTGGCTTGAAACTCAAAAAATCACTTCTTCAGATATTAGCACAGCTGACAACTTTGGCCTTTCCGTTTCTCTCTCTGGAGATTATGCCATCGTTGGCGCCTATTTAGAAGATTATGACCAATTAGGGGGAAATAAATTGCTCAACCCTGGGGCTGCCTATGTATTCAAAAGAGACACAGCTGGGAATTGGAATCAAACTCAGAAGATCGTGGCCTCAAATAGGGCCAGCGAAGATAATTTTGGCAACTCTGTTTTCATCAATGGAAATTATATTATTGTGGGTGCTCCTAATAGAAAACGTGACATTGCAGGAGGTAACATCCTCAATTATTCTGGGGCGGCTTATTTATATGAAAAGGACAGTAACGACCATTGGAATGAGGTACAAATAGTTATTGCCTCAGACAGAGCTGAATTAGGGCAGTTTGGGACCTCTGTGGCAATAAGTAAACACTTTGCTGTTGTAGGTACCCGAAAAAGAGGTGCTGCATATTTTTTTATCGTAACTATTCAGCCCTCACTTGACTTGGCCCCAATATGAGCCTGTCTTTAATCTGATCTGGGTTTAGAAAAAGCTCATTGAGTGCTTGGAAAGCGGTATACCCTTGCATTCTGGCGGTTACGA
>JAUIKF010000028.1 GCA_030430575.1 Bacteroidia bacterium
ATTGGCATCGGCAACCCTGAGTTGCTTCAAAAAGACTTCCGCTTGAGATTTGGACATCTCACAAAAGTAGGAAGTCTTTTTTTATTCTTTTGAACTCCCTACCTCGGAGGTTTTAGCCAGAATTGTTGATGAAACCTCCGAGGTCTACAAGGTATAAGCCTCTCATGAAAAAGTCCCTTTTCCTCCTCCTCTGCTTCATTTTCCTTGTCCTCGCCAGCTACTTAGGCCATCAAGTCTTCACCCACACCTTGTCCTACAAGGGACTTAAACAAGATCAAGCCCAGGTCCTCACCTACAAAAAACGCTTATTGAATATCAACGAATGGCTAGGCAAAGAGCGATGGGCAGGCAGTAGCGAGGCAGATCGCTTGGCAGGGGCTGCGCAGAAGCATTACGCAGTCGCCAAGCGTAGCGGGTGGTTATTTGCAGGGCTGTTGGGGCTGTTTTTAGGAGGGATGTGGGTAATAGCCAAAGGGGATAAAAATATGCGAGGACTTGCGGTCTTGCTGGCGGCAGTCTGCTGCTTGGTGGTGGGATTGCTGACGCCTATGTTGGAGATAGGCGCATTTGAAGAAGATCTGTCTATTCCGATAGAAGTAGAAGGAAAACTGGGCTTTCTCTTCAACCTGGACTTCACGGCCCAGTTTGATGGAAAAATGTACTTTTACTACCAAAGCAAATCCATCGTCGAACTCATCCAACTGCTCTTTGAAGCAGGGAACTGGTTTGTGGGCATCAGCATCCTGCTATTCAGTATCGTGATTCCCCTCACCAAGATGGCCGCCTCTGGTTGGCTGATGCTAAAGCCCGCAGCTTCTGCCACGGGCTTCATGAATACCTTGGTACACAAGATCGGCAAATGGTCCATGGCCGATGTCTTTGTGGCGGCCGTCTTTCTGGCCTTCCTCGCCTTCAACAATATGCAGACCGGCATCCAGACAGAAAGTAAGACGCTGATTGGGCTGTATTTCTTTTTTGCCTATTGTGTCCTATCGATTGGGGGGAAAATTAATGATTAGTGATTGATTAATTATTGATTGAGAGAGCTAGCCAATTGAATCAATAATCACTCAATGAATAATCAATAATCTCTTCATTACTCACAGCACGGCTCCATATTATACAGATCCGCCACCTTGAGCGGATCCAGGGCCACGTTTAAAATAAGGACATCATCCAGTCGCCCTGTGTAGCCTTTGCCCAAGAACAAATCCCCTATATCCTCCACAGTCACGGGCTGGGAAGCACATATTGCAGCCCCTACTGCTGTCATCTGCAGGGCCGCATTTCGATAAATCTTTATTTCATCACTGGCCTTGTCGAAGGTTGCTGTCATAAACTGCCAGTTCCCAGTCCGTAGGTTCACCTCCTCTTCACAGGTATGCCCTGCCCCAAAATCGCCTAGCGTTTTATCCCATACAGAACTCTGGTGCCCAAATACTCCTCTCCGGCAGTCGTAGAGTCCGACCGACCATTGGCCAGACTTGTCTGGGCATACTCCCTGATCGTCCCTTGCGACCAATGTCTCAAATACACCGTTATTCAGCGATGAATCCATCGGCTGGTACCACAGCGAGATGGTAAATCCATCGAGGCCATTTAAGAAGTCTGTATCGGTGGTCGTCAAGAACTCATCTTGAGTGAGTCTGCCATCAAATTCATAAGCGCAGCTAGCATTGCCATCGCGGTCAGCGGCAGGCGCAGCCGCCGTGGGATTGGTGAGGTCATGGCCGTGGCCTGAGAAGTCGGCAAGGCTTCCGTTAGTAAAGGGGTAAAAAGCAATGACATTGCTGTGCATGGTTGCTGGAACGCATGGAAGGTCATGGACATCAGGGAGGACGATGTCATCGTCCTCACAGGCCGAAAGAATGAAGAGGGCTGAAAAAAGCAAGGCGAGAAAAAGCTTTGTGTTCATCATGGCGGTTTTATGTTTTGGGTTTTGGGTTTTGGGTTTTGGGTTTTACGTTTTGAGTTTGGGGTTAAATTACCAGTTGCTATCGGGTTAGAATTAATCAATCAATAATCTATCAATTATTAATTCTTTCACCCTTAAGACGCCGCTCGATTCAGATACCCTGGGGTAAATATTTTTACCCTATCTTTCCGCAACCAACAGATAACCTACTCCGTATGCGCCTGCTCCTTTTTTGCCTATTGCTCCTTACCACTTCTGCTCATGCATTCGAATCAGCAGCAAGTGGTAAACCCACTGATTCCCTCAACGAAGCGCGGCTTCACCGCGCCATTCACACCTTACAAGCCTGGTATGATACCACCACAGGCATATGGAATACCACCAGTTGGTGGAATGCGGCAAATGCTATCACGACGCTATCGCGCTATACACGACTGACAGGCGATACACGCTATTTGCCCATTATTGAACACACCTTCAAAAAAACAAGACATTTCCCCGTACCCGCCAGCAAAGACAGGCCCGCCTGGGTTTGTCATCACTACCTCAACGACTACTTCGATGACGCTGGCTGGTGGGGCCTCGCCTGGCTGGATGTCTACGCCTATACCCACGACACCGCCTACCTCAACACTGCCCAGATCATCTTTGAAGACATGATCACAGGTTGGGACACGGTCTGTGGCGGCGGCACCTATTGGAAAAAGCCCAATATCAGCAAAGGCGCTATTTCCAATGGGCTATTGCTTAACCTTGCCCTAAAACTCTGGGAACATGCACCAGAAGGTAGTACCTATCCTCCCATTTATTATGCAGCCTGGAGCATGCAGATCTGGCGTTGGATAGCAGGAAGTGGCATGATCGGTCCCGATCATCTGGTCCTTAACGGACTGGACTACCAAGGGGATTGTAAAGCAGGCGGCACCACATGGACTTACAATCAAGGCGTTATGATCGGCGCATTGGTGAAGTATTGGCACCTCACAAAAGAGGATATCTATTTGGCACAGGCAGAAGCCATTGCAGATGCTGTCCTCACCACCTTGATCCACCCTAACGGCGTCTTGCGTGAACCCCACGAGGCCGAAAGCAATGGGGATCAGATTCAGTTTAAAGGCATCTTTATGCGCTATCTCTACGACCTCTATGCCGTGACAAACCATCAACGCTACGCCGACTTCATCCTTCACAATGCAGATGCCTTATGGCTTCACAGTCGCGATGAAGCAACGGACCAGATCGGGACCAGCTGGGCCTCGCCTTTTGATACGGGCAGCGCAGCGCGACAGAGTTCTGGGATTGATGCCTTATTGGTGGCGGTGCTGGTGGGGCGGGAGTGAAAGAAGTAAGGTTTTCTGGCAATTTCCGTAATAAGCTTTTAGCGTTCCTTTGAAACACCTCCGCGCGCGCTAGCCGCAACCTCCCTTCGACAGACTCAGGGCATGTCTCAAGGAGGTCTTCGCGCCTAGGTTCATTTAAGACATTAGTCCTAGGGAGTTACCGGTGTCTGAGCCTTCGGCGTGAGCTCAGTCGAACGCTTGTCGAAGGCGGCGGTAACTCTATGAAGTCCAAAGGATTCTCCTTTGGTGGCTGGGCTTCTCCGGCTTCTCCGGCTTCGACAAGCTCAGCCTACGAAGCCCTCGAAGCCTGTGAAGCCTGTGAAGCCTGTGAAGATATTTACTTGTTTCTAGCCCCTAAACACCCAACAGATTTTCTTCAATCTGTTGGGTGTTCGTGCTATGCGCCTTACTGTCCATGCGTATGGGGCGAAGGGTAAATCAGACTACTGAAAACCACGCTGCCATTCCATACGCGTAGCTTGGAGACGTACCAGGTTGAGGAAAACCTGGTACGTCTCGTCAGGCTATCAGGTATAAATACCTGTTCTTCATATCGCGCAGAAATGCGCATGAAAAGGCTTTGCCCTTTCCCCACCTTTGTCAACATAGAACACAGAACCTAAAACTTAGAACTTTCTTCCCCCCTCCCCCCATCAAGATGTGGTCGGCTCGCCTGCATTTTGACAGTAAACTTGTAATAATAAATAATCACTCATCAATAATTACCCGTCATGAATACCTTCACCGTAAAAGACCTCAACAAAGACCTAGATACCAAAGCACTTCGCGCCTTGTTCAAGATGGACACGGTACGTCATATCGCTGATATGCTGTTCAATTGGGTGGTGATCATTGGGACGATCGTCATCTGTACGAAGTTCTATTCGCCGGCGCTGTATGTATTTGCGGTGCTTGTGATCGGTGCGCGGATGCATGCCCTGGCGATCTTGATGCACGATGCGACACATTTTCGTTTTTTGAAGAAAAAAAAACTGAATGACCTGGTCACCAATTTTGTGTCGATGTATCACCTCTTCTCTTCGATCGAGCAGTATCGCCAGAACCATTTAAGGCACCACCAGCACCTCAACACCGAGGATGATCCAGACTGGTTTGTGAAATTGGGGCGGAGCGCGTTTACCTTTCCGAAGACCAAGATTGAGTTTTTGCTGCGGGTATTGTCTTACCTCACCCTTGTCCAGGGGATTCTCGACGCATTGTGGTTTTTGAAGCGCTTTGCAGGACCTGCCAAAGAAGAGAAAACGAGCTTTAAAGACAAGCTCCCACGCCTGGGCTATTATGCAGTGCTAGTGACGGTCCTCACCGTGTTTGGCGGCTGGAAATTATACCTCATGTACTGGATCGTGCCTTACCTCTCGACCTTTTTTATGTACCAATATATCCGCAGCGTGTCAGAGCATTTTGGTGAATTGGAATATGACCATTTGCTCACTTCTACCCGCACCTTCAAGTTTAACCTTATCGAGCGCTTCTTCCTCGCCCCGCACAATGTAGGCTACCATTTGGAACACCACCTCTACCCAGGCGTCCCCTATTACAACCTGCCCAAATTGCATGCACTTCTTATGCAGACAGACACTTACAATTCCAAAGCCCATGTGACAGTAGGGTTTTGGAGCGGCTTGATGAATGAATTAGGGGGAAAATAAGGATATAAAAATAACGGTAGAGGCGTTGGATTACAACGCCTCTACCGTTATTTTTAAGCGATGATAAAGCGCATCGCTATTTGGGGCATCCTGTATACACTGAATTGGGCACTGATGGCCTAGGACATTACATTGCCTCAAATATATGGTCACCCCTTTATCCAAAACTATTCTTCAGACGACTTTAACTCCACCAATCAAAACTTGGATGTCATCCAAGGCGACAACGGACTGATCTACGTCGCCAATTCTAGCGGCATATTGGAATTTGATGGGATTACGTGGCGGATCATTGCCATCCCTAATGGTCAATTTGTACGCAGTTTTGCCAAAGGAGTCGACGGTACTATCTATGTTGCGTGCCATGATCAGTTTGGGTTATTGGCTCCAGACTCGACAGGGACACTTGATTTTCACTCCTTGCTGTCCCATGTTCCTGAGGCTTATCTCGATTTCGAAGTCGTCTTGAAGGTCCACGTCACCAGCCACGGAGTTTACTTCTGTGCAGACAAATACCTGTTTAGATGGGAGCCTGAAACCTCTACCCTCACGGTATTATGTCATGGGATCAATACGAACCTAGCCTATGTCGTGTACGACGACCTCTACCTACGTCAATATGATGTAGGACTGGTCAAACTGGTTGGCGACAGCCTGGTCACCCTGCCCGGAGGAGAATTCTTTGCAAAAGATCGTATTCACCTGATGCTCCCTTTTGGTGGGAAACGGGGATTCAGCGAATCCGCCATCCTGATCGGACTGTCCACCAGGGGCTTGTATGTCTATGATCAAGGGGAAGTCATTCCTTTTGACATGCCGCCTGAGGATGCGGCCTATTTTCGGGAAAACGCGATTCTTGCAGGTCAGTTTCTCAGCAATGAAAGGCGGAGCTGTCATCATAGATACCCTTGGAAACATCAAAGAGACTGTGACGCGCTCTTCTGGCTTAATAGATGCCTTGGTGACCAATGTTTACGAAGATCGCCAAGGGACGATCTGGATGAGTCTATATGATGGGCTTGCACGTGCGGAGATAGCTTCTCCTTTTCGGCTCTTTACAACTACCAATGGCCTTGAAGTGGACCTGAACAGTGTAGCCATTTATCGAGGAGAACTATATATTGGAGGCCCAGAAGGTGTGTTCCGACTTACCCCTAGTGGTACGCCGCTCGTCAAAGACGAATTCACTCCGGTGAAAGGCCTAAATCAACAATTGTTCGATATTGTGGAGGTAGAAGGTGACCTCCTTGCCGCCATGTTTACCGGTGTCTATCGCATATCAGGAGACCAAATAGAAGAGCTGGTCCCTCGGCAGACCCTTGCCTTGTATCCCTCCTCCTTTCATCCTGAAATATTATATGTGGGCCTTATCGGCGGTGTCATGGTGATGAAAAAGTTTCCTGTAGGATGGCGGAAATTGGGGACGATCCCTGGGACAAAAGGAGAAGTCCGAACCATTGTAGAGACGGCGGCAGGGGAACTCTGGGCGGGCTTTGAGGATGGTTTTAGTCATATTTACCTCGATACTGCAGCCTTATGGGAGATCACTTCGTCTCCGACCTCCCCCCAACTCCCTGCTCACGTCACTCATTATGAAGAGTCAGATGGGAAACAGCATGCAATGAGTTATGTCTTCTCCATCAATAAACAAGTGGTGCTTGATTCTCCTTTGGGCAAATTTGTATACGACTCCACCAAGAAGGATATCCTGTGAGATACCCTTTTTGACAAAAAGTATCCCGCTTCTGACGCTGAACCTTTTTACCTTCATGAAGATCCTCACGGGGATGTGTGGATAGAATCTTTTATGGACAATGAAAAATTCATTGATTGGTTTTCCCTACAAAAAGATGGACGTTACAGTCGCCAATTTGCTCCTTTTTTTCATCTCTCAAGTATCGAAACCATCTACAAAATCTACGTGCATCCAGCGGAGCCTGCAACTGTCTGGTTTGCAGGGGATAATGGGCTTGTCCAATTTGACAAATCGCATACCTTTGATCCCAGCCCCAAGTTTCCGCCCTTGGTCAGGAAGGTATCGATCGCTCAAGGCGAGGTGATTTTTGGTGGAAGTCAGCAGGAGGGAAAATACCTGATTCCATATAAAGCCAATGAAATGACATTTGAATATGCCTTCCCAGCTTATGATGAGCACATAGCCAATGAATTTCAATACCGCTTAGAAGGCTTTGAGGAACAATGGTCAAGCTGGTCTAAAGAAACGAAGAAGAGCTACACCAACCTGTCAGAAGGCACTTATCAATTTCGCGTAAGAGCAAAAAACATCTATAAAGAAACGGCAGAATCAGACGCTTTTACCTTCACGATTCTTCCCCCATGGTACAGGACCTGGTGGGCTTACCTGGGGTATATAGCGCTGCTGGTGGGAGGCGTGTATTTATTGGTTAAATGGCGTGTACGTCGGTTAAAGCAACAAAACCGTCAACTGGAACAAGTCGTGAAAGAACGCACATCGGAGGTTCTGGAAGCGCGGGAGCAATTGTTTATGCAGGAAAAAATGGCCTCGCTGGGCCAGATGACGGCAGGCGTAGCCCATGAGATCAAAAACCCCTTAAACTTTGTCAATAATTTCGCCCAAGGTTCCACTACCCTAGCTGCCGATCTGGAAGAAGAGCTTGCCCCTTTTTGGGAGAAATTGCCCAAGGAAGACGCCGAAATCATCCGCGAAATCCTTGAGGATATCAAGGAAAACGCCCAGTCCATCCACAAGCATGGATTAAGGGCCGATACCATCATCAATGGCATGATGGAGCATGTCCAGCGCACCCCTGGTCAGCGCAGGCCCTATGACCTTAACCAATTGGTAGAGGACAATTTGCAATTTGCTTATCACGGAGGCAAACCAGGGCAAACTGAAGTTCGCATAGATATACGACGTCATTTAGATGCGTCTTTGCCGCCCGTCACAGTTATCCCCCAAGACATAGGGCGTGTATTCCTTAACCTATTTCAGAATGCCCTGTATGCCTTGTACCAAAAGGCTCAGCAAGCTGACTCAGCCTATCAGCCCGTCCTGAAAGTAACCTCCTTGGCAACGGACATGCATGTCACCATCAAGGTATGGGATAATGGAGTTGGCATTCCAGTTGATATTAAAGAAAGTATCTTTACCCCATTTTTTACCACAAAACCTACGGGAGAAGGAAACATTGGCTTAGGACTTTCTATTTGTTATGATATCATCGTATTGGGGCACAAAGGGACCTTGACAGTAGATAGCAAGGCGGGAGAGTTTACCGAATTTGTGGTTCAATTGCCCTTGGGATAGAAGAATTATTGATTGATAAATTAATTGTATGTCTACCAGGATTTTAATCGTAGATGATGAACCAGAAATGGAGCGCTTGATGCGCCAGCAATTTCGGCGAAAAATCCGGAAAGGGGAATACGAATGCCTTTATGCAAGCAATGGGGAGGAGGCATTAAAGGCCCTACATGTCCAGGAGGAAATAGACATCATCCTGTGTGACATCAATATGCCGATCATGGATGGGCTTACCTTCATCTCTCGCCTGCGCGAGATGTCCATCTTCGCCAAGGCCATCATGGTCTCTGCTTATGGGAATATGGACAATATCCGCAAGGCGATGAACCAAGGAGCTTTTGACTTTGTCGTAAAACCCATTGACTTCATCGATCTGGAAACGACTATTCAGAAGGCGATGGTGGCAGTGAACCAGCATCGTGAGGCAGTAGAGACCACCCAGAAGCTGGCACATACCAAACAGGAATTGTCTGATGCAGAGGGACGAGAAGCGCATTTGCTGGAATTGGATAAATTAAAAAGTCGTTTTTTTACCCAAATTTCTCATGAATTCCGGACCCCGCTGACTGTCATCCTTGGAATGGCAGATCAGATCAAACACAATCCCGACAAGTGGCATGCCCGCGGCCTTTCCCTGATACGCCACAACGGAAACACCTTACTCGACCTGGTCAATCAGCTCCTCGACCTTCGCAAGTTAGAGTCAGGCAATATGACTGCAAATTATATAAACGGGGACATTATCGTCTATTTGCGATACATTCTAGGGTCTTTCGAGACCTTAGCAGAGATAAAAGGGATTGACCTTTCCTTTGGTTCTGAGGTCCCCCAGGTTGACATGGATTATGACCCTGATAAGCTGCTGCGTATCGTTTCCAACTTATTGTCTAATGCGATCAAATTTACGCCAGAAGGCGGAAAGGTAAGGCTGATTGTCCGAAAGTCTGATAGTCTGACAGTAAAAAAAGAGAATCAACCTTCAGCCACTCAGACACTCAGACACTCAGACACTCAGACATTCAGACACTCAGACATTCAGACATTCGGACATTCATACCTCTTAATCGAGGTCTCCGATACCGGAATTGGAATTTCAGCCGATAAACTGCCTTATATTTTTGATTCATTTTATCAGGTAGATGACGCCGAGCCTCAACCGAGTGAAGGTACAGGCATTGGGCTTGCGTTGACCTGGGAACTGGTCAGTCTGATGGAAGGCGGAATAGAGGTGACCAGTGATCTGGGAGAAGGGACTTCTTTTCAAGTATATTTGCCGATCAAGCAAGAGGCAAAGGCGCCAATAGGAGGGAATGATTGGGATGAAGCTCCCATAGACATGGCGGCTACTATCTCGAAAGTCACGACCAAAACCCTTCGTGCGTTAACAGAGGTGGCCGAAGAATTGCCCTCCCTGCTAATCATAGAAGATAATCCTGACGTGTCTCAATACCTCGTTGCGTGTCTGGAAGGACATTATACTTTATGGACCGCTGCAGATGGGCAGGAAGGTGTGGAAATGGCATTTGAGCATATACCCGACTTGATTGTAAGCGACGTGATGATGCCCAGGAAAAATGGAATTGAGGTGTGTGACATATTAAAAAGGGACGAACGGACCAGCCATATCCCTATCGTATTGCTCACGGCAAAGGCAGATCGTGATTCCAGAATCGAGGGCTTCACACATGGGGCAGATGCCTATCTGCCCAAACCCTTTGACCAGCAGGAACTGCTGGTGAGGCTGGATCAATTGCTGGCCATGAGGCAGCGCCTTCAGCAGCGGTACCTAACCGCTGAGATTGAGGAAGCGCCAGGAGATGAGGGAACTCGCATGGAAGATGCTTTTATACAAAAAGTCCAATCCACCCTTGACCAACATCTACTGGATACCTCATTCGGTATCCCCGAACTCTGTCGAGCCATCGGCATGAGCAGGAGTCAGCTCCACCAAAAGCTCAAGGCCCTTACTGGGCGCTCTACCTCCCACTACATCCGCTTCCTGCGCCTCTCCAAGGCCCAGGATCTGCTCCTTCATTCAGACATGAATGTGTCAGAAGTAGCCTATACAGTCGGCTTCAGCGACCCCAAGTATTTTTCCAGAACCTATGCCCAAGAGTTCGGGGTTCCGCCTTCTCAGGTGAAGGCGGAATAAGTTTTAGGTTCTAGGCGCTAGGTTCTAGGTTGCTTTTTGACATAGAACATAGAACATAGAACATAGAACCTAGAACCCTCTTCCTCTGGTTGTTTTTTATTAGAGCCCCCTCCGCATTATTGCTACCTTTGATATAGAATAATCGTAGCAATGCAGCCATTCCTTCTATTTATCCTACAAGGTCATAAGATCGCCTTTTTGCGGTGTGGATTGCTGGTATTAGCAGGACTTCTCTTGAGAATGCCTGTAAATGCCCAGCAGGCTGTCGTGGATAGTCTTCAAGGGATCTTGTCAGCTACCGAGGAAGATACTACACGGATACGGTTAATGGGCGAAATAGCAATGGCCTATCGCAATCACGACAAGGAAAGCGCCCTCCAAGTCATTCAGGAAGGGTTAGCGATGGCAGAAGAGGCTCAATATGGATGGGGTAAATATTTCCTATCTGTCATCAAGGGAAAAATTTTCGCCTATTATACTGAAGCCGATAGCCAAATGGTAGCGATTCAACAAGCGGTAGAAACAGCCCGAAAATTGGAGGATGCCACCACGCTCATCCAGGGATTGATTGATTTGGGTAAAGCCCAAAATACCATCAACCAAAAGCAAGCATCGATTGCTACCTTGAAGGAGGCATATACCCTTGCTGTGGTAGCGGAATTGACTGACCTCCAGTTTGATGCCCTCAACCAGATGGGCAATGTCTACTCCTACCTTACCTTCTACGATTCAGCTGACCAGATTTTCAACCAAGCCTTTACCCTCCAACAAAAACTCGGAAATAAACGGAACCAAGCAGGCATATTGATGAATGCGGGCAATAACGCAGCACGCTCCGCTGACCTAGAAAAGGCCTTAGCCTATTATGACCAATCTCGAACCATTTTACACGAAATAGACGACCAACAGCTAGAAGCCACAGTCTTTCGCATGATGGCCTATAGTGCTGATGTGAGCGGCAATTATCCCCTTTCCTTGTCGTACTATCAGCAAGCTCTTGCCCTTTATCGCGCATTAGCCAATAAGGAATCAATTGCTATCTGTTTGGAGAGTATCGGAGAAGTCTATTTATCCTTAAAAAATTACCCCAAAGCCATTTCTTTTTTTGAAAAAGGATATGAAGAATGGAAATCGTTAGGGTCAGGCGTAAGGCAAACGGATTTATCCATAAAAAAAGGGAGTATTCATCTGCTAAAAGAAGAATTTGAAACGGCACTTACCTATTTCATCCCGATTTATGCTCAGAGGAAAGCAGCTGGTCTGACTTTTCATGCGAGGAACCTACATTGGGAAATTGGGACCTGCTATGAGAAATTGGATCAGCTAGACTCTGCTGAAGTCTATCTACAAAACCAACTGACCTTTGCCACACAATCCAATAATTTTATTTCTAAATCAAAAGCCTTAAAAGGCCTGGGCCATGTCTACCATAAGCGAGGAGATGACCAAAAAGCTTTAGCCTATTATAGTCAAGCCAAAGAAGCGGCTGTTTTTGGGGGGATAAAGGACCTGGAAATGGAGACTGATGATGCTTTGTATCAAGTCTACAAAGGTCAAAAAGATTATGAGAATGCCTTAACCTACCTCGAAGCACATCGCCAGCTCAGGGACAGCTTCCTGAATGAAAGAATCATCAGTCAGTTCACATGGCTAGAGGCCAATCAAGAATTTGATGAAGAGAAGCAGCGACTCGCCTTCGAGCAAGGGCAGGAGATCGAGCGCGAGCGGTCCGTCCAGCGGATTTTTATGATAGCCTTGGGCGTAACTGTGGTATTTCTCCTGATGATCGGCTGGTTTTATTATGGCAAAAGGAAGGATAACAAAGAGATTTTAGCACAAAAAAAGGTCGTAGAAGCACAAAAAATAAAACTCGAAGCGCTAGACCGCGAGAAGTCGCGCTTTTTCACCAATATCTCCCACGAATTCCGAACGCCCCTGACTGTCATTTCAGGCATGGCCGACTCGATCACCGGCCATGAAAAGGCCAAAAAGCTCATCCAGCGCAACACCCACAACCTCCTCAATCTGATCAACCAGATCTTAGACCTCCGCAAACTCGAATCTGGCAACCTCCAGACAGAACTCATCCAAGACGATATTGTCCGCTACCTTCGCTATATCCTCGAATCCTTTCACTCGCTGGCAGAAGGCAAAAACATCGAACTCCGCTTCTCTGCCGACCCAGAATCCATCCTCATGGACTACGACGTCGAGAAGATGCTCCGCATCATCTCGAATCTCTTGTCTAATGCGATTAAATTCACCCCCAAAGGAGGGCAAGTGAAACTTGAAGTATTAGAAGTTCTAAGTTCTAGGTTCTATGTTCTAGGTCAACAACTTAAAACTCAGAACCTAAAACCTAAAACCTTGTCTTTGGCCGTCTCCGATACCGGCCGTGGCATCCCTGCGGACCAGTTGCCGCAGATCTTTGATCAGTTCTATCAAGTGGACAGCTCGTCTACTAGAGAGGGGGAAGGCACGGGCATTGGCCTTTCGCTTACGCATGAGCTGGTGAAGCTGCTAGGCGGGGAGATTTCAGTGGAAAGTGAATTGGGCAAAGGAAGTACTTTTACCCTTCATCTACCGATCACGCAGGAAGCTCCCCTAATAGCGGCAGATATCAGCCTGCCTCGCCCAGAAATTCTTCTCACAGAAGAAGCCTCACCGGTAGCACTCACCGAGTTGAAGGAAGGGGATCTGCCGACCCTCCTCCTCATTGAAGACAACGCCGATGTCGTCGAATACCTGGTGACCTGCTTGCAGGGCAGCTATGACCTGCTGGTAGCGCGTGATGGGCAGGAAGGCATAGAGACGGCGCTGGAAGAGGTACCAGACCTCATCATCAGTGATGTGATGATGCCGCGCAAGGACGGGTTGGAGGTGTGTGACACCTTGAAACAGGACCAGCGGACCAGCCACATTCCCATCATTTTGCTCACTGCCAAGGCAGATGCCGACTCACGCATCAGCGGGCTGGAACGCGGCGCTGACGCTTACCTCTCCAAACCATTCAATAAGGCTGAGCTGCTGGTCCGTATCCGCAAGCTCATCGAGCTGCGGCGCATGCTCCAAAGCCGCTATGCTGCCGCAGGTCCCCTTCCGCCCAGCGAAGACATCGCTGTCCAGCAGGAAGACGCTTTTATCCTGAAACTCCAGGAAATCGTGGCCGCTCACCTTGACGATGAGACCTTCAAGGTACCTCAACTCTCAGAAGCCATGGGCCTGAGCCGGTCTCAGATTCATAGAAAGGTAACGGCCCTGACAGGACGATCTCTCACCCGCTACGTCCGCCTCCTACGTCTCCAGAAAGCCCAAGAGTTCCTCAAAACCACGGACCTTAATATGTCGGAAGTGGCCTATTCAGTGGGCTTTAGCTCTTTGAGTTATTTCTCGCGTAGCTTTACCGAGGAATTTGGGGTCGCGCCGAGTGAGGCGAGGGGGAAATGAGAGAATGAGGGAATGATAGGATGATAGAATGGAATGAATAGATGAGTAGATGAGTAGATGAGTAGATGATTAAATGAGAAAATGAGGGTGAAGGTTTTTGGACTCGGAGCGAAGGCTTCCGGATTGGTAACATGCCCCATCACACAGGCCGCCTCCTTCCGCACAAGGGGGCTACCCGCAAAGCCAACTCTGATGAAGTCTCTTGTCTGGCAGCGAAGGCGAGTCTTCGAGCCAAGCGGTCTCGTAGTGAGGGCTGTCTTCAGCCCGAACGGTCTGACAGTGAGTGTCGAAGGCGCGAACGATCTGACAGCGAGCCCGCAGGGCGAGCGGTCTCACCCATCAAACCTATGCTTAAACCGCTTATAGACATAGTCCATTACGATCAGGATCACCCCTACCCCAACGAGCGACAGGGCTCGTTCCAGCGTCCCTGCATGCTGCAGGTCAAAAAACGGTAAGCGAATCATGCACACGCCCACACATGCCATCGCTGTGTAGCGGAAAAAATGATCACGTAGCACAATACTCAGGCTGAAAATGGCGAAGCATTCTACCATCCACAGAAGCGTAAGCACTTGATGCTCAAAGGAGCAATAGAGGAATACCGCCGTGGCGATCAGCGTCGGGAAGAGCAGGATATAGTTGCGGTACTGATCGAGGGATTTGACAATGGGCATCAATTCATCTATCGGTTCAGGAAGGCGGACATTGGAGAGATTTCCTTCAACATAGAAGAGGTAGATAAATACAAATAGCATCACAATGCCTATCGCGAGGCCTAGTGAATCACTGGAGATGAAAGGGGTTTCCACCCTGATGACCATCGCTGCATGGAACATGATGATCAAGGCTGTGCCTGCGCTGAGGAGCAAAGCATACGCCCTTAAGCGGCTGAATCTGTCAGGTTTTAGGTTCCCAATCGCCAGGCATAGACCAGCAATGACTACCCACACTGCAGGCAGCCATTCTACTTGCTTTACCTCTACAAACAAGATGGTCAAACCCCATAGCAATAGCACTTCCACCAACAGCGGATGTGCCCATTTCCAGCTTCCATAGATGGGTTCTTTTGCAGGCTTTTTGACCAAAATCCAGATCGCCAATACGCTCAAGCTCAAGGCCGCAGCCAGCCAGGGAACAGGGATGCCGATCATTTCTGTTTCTATAGAAAAATAGGCCACAGAATGAGCCACAATAGCCATTGCCATGAACATATAGCCTACATGAAGCAGGTAGCGATCGTGCATGCCTTTTTCCTCAATCTCATCTCTCCAGCGCATTCGTAGGAACTGGGCAAGGCCAAGTGCCACGAGTGACAACGTCAGCCATGATACACCGACCAAAGTAGAATGAATCGGTTCTAGCAAGACAAAAGTGAGGAAGAATAAGAGTAGGCCTGTCATGTAAATCCCCAAGCGTGGGAAGACTTGATCAGTTGGACTTTGACGCGAAGATGTCGCAGCAAATAGGCCGATGAGTAAATAGGGAGCACCACTCACAAGTGCATGTATTCCTTGGTAGGTTTCGATCAAATTAGGCAAATAAAGAATTCCTAATAGGATTGGGAGGGCAATGGCACCTGATCGTAGCTGTCGGTAGGCGGGTTTGGTTTGCAAATAGAGCATACCTAGCGCAGGCAAGAGGATCAGGTAATGGGAAAAAATCGACTGAGTACCTATCAAGAAGGTCAAGGCTAAAGAAGAAATGGTAATCCAGATACCAGCTAGTGGATAATTGGGCGAAGCGTCTGGATGCTTCGCAGGTAAAAACAGGTAGGCTGCCATCATGACCCAAAAGGCTCCAACCGCAAGGATGAGTTCCCAAGTATCTGGCCTTCCCCCAAAATCGGAAGCCAACATGATCGTCCCAATGAAAACACCAAATACTAATACAAATGACAGGTGGGCCGCTAGGTCAAATGTTGGTGGAGAAAACCTTCTCCCCAGGTATATAAATGCCACCATCAAGGTGGTCACTGCTATTATTTCCACATTTCCCTCGCCAAACCACGGAAGATAAACCATCGGAATCAAGAGGGCAAAAGCCAAAGCGGCAATAGATACCCCCTTTTTCTCCAATCTAAAAACCATGGCAGCACCAAATACCAACACCAATGGAAGGTAATTAGCAAGGTGTCCCAAATAAGAATCGGAATCAGATGCTTCAGTTCCTACATAGACACCGAATGTGACCAATCCAATCCCCATCGCTATCTGAAGGCCCAATCGTAAACTCGACGAAGGAAGTTTGGTGTAAACCATCATTACCCCAATCATCATTGCTCCAATTACCCACATCCCCCACACATAAGGCATGAGCATAAACATCACCAATCCCAGCATCGCTGCGCCAAACCAGCCTGTCAAAGAATAGACAGCCTGATTTTCAAAGGGAGAAGTCCCAAAAACTTGGTCGGAATATTGGCCTTTGTATTCGGTAAAGAGGTGAAAGGCGATGGCGGCTAAAGCGGTGATCAAGACGATCACAGATTCTCCAATAGTGGCCCTACCGTTAGCCCCCAAGGCAAGGATCGCAGCTATAGCTACGGTGAGCAAAGCCCCATGCAGCAAGATCGCGCCAATTCTGTACAGAAATTCTTCCTTTTCCCATTCCATCACCAGCATAAACACGATGGCCAGGCCAAATACCAAGGCTGCGATCGGCAGTAGGGTCCATTGCCAGGTGAATAGGGTGCCAATGGCCGCGGCACACATCACCACAGATACGACCGAATCCGTTCGGTAAAGCCATGGAATCCGCAGTTCCCGCGCTTTGCGCGCCAGCCAGAAGAGGCTGATGCCTCCGCAGAAGATCAGCAGCGTCTTCCACCGAGAGCCTGTCGTATGGGGCAAAAGGCTGGAGAGGATCAGCGCCCAGTTTAGGAGATGGGTGACAAAAGGGAGCAAGTCCAGTTTGGGCGTTTCGTACGCTTCTCTGTAGTGCGCCAGCACCGCAAAGATGCCTACCAAGATGATCGATCCCATCGCCATGAGGTGCTGGAAGCGGGTCAGCTCTATCGTACCAAAGCCCGTGGCATTCACATACCAATTGACGTGGAAGAGGAAGAAGGCGAGGATGATCGCCAAGAGGTGATATTGCCATTTGTGGCGGAAGGTGAGTGCAATGCCAAAGACAGCGACTACCGCGCCCGTCCCAAAGATAAAGAGGTTGTCAGGCGCCGCATACATTTGCCCTACTCCCAATGCGACCAAACTCAACATCACATGTAAAGCCGCAAATACCTGCTTTTTACCTACATAGCCCAGGTAGAGATTCACCAAGATTCCTACACACAACAGGAAGTAGGCAAGCCATGCGTTTTGTATCCACTGAAGGCCCGGGATTCCTCCCGCGCCTAAGCACGCAAAGAGCAGAACCGCTCCGCTGCTGCTGCTCATATACGCCGAAATACTGGCGTATTTAGGTTTTTTGCCCATATACACACTCCCTCCCCACAATAATCCCGCTACGCCGATCAGCATGAAAAAGCGATGAATCGCCATCAAGTTCACGGCAGCATACACGCCGAGAAAGCCTATACCCAACACCAAGGCAATCGCGCCCAAGGTGCCAATCCAATTCTCGGCGAATCGCTTTTCCACTACCCGCCAGAATTCTGGCGTGGTCTGACGTTTCTTCGGAGCGGTAGCTGTTTTGGCAATTGTCTTTTCCCTTCGGGGGGCAGTAGGCGCATTGATAACAGCAAGCGGCTTCTCCTTTTGGCGGGGCGGAGGATTAACGGGTGTCCGCTGCGGTACTGGTTTCGGCGGCGGCGGTTTGGATTCGATCGGCGGCCGAGAAGGAGTTTTTTCAGCGGCCTTTTCAGGCGCTTGTTTTGCAATCGACGGAGGGGCAGTGGCCTGAATAGGGCCTTGCCCTTGAAGCATGGCTTCTGCCCGTCGCAGGCGGGTCTGAAGCTTGTGGAGTTCAAGGGTCAGCTCCTTGATTTTTTGAGAATTTCCCGACTGCCTAGCGAATAAGGCAATGGTAGCGAGAATGAGGAGAACGGTTAGGACTTCCATGGGGCTTGGTACGGGAGGAAGGGAGAAAGAGTTTTTGAGACCGCTCGCCCTTCGGGCTCGCTGCGGGAGGCGAGACCGTTCGGCCTTGCGGCCTCACTGCGAGATCGCTCGAAGACTCGCTGAGAGACTAAAGGCAGGGTATTGTTCTTATCTCACAGCATAGAGACATCTCCCATCGCACACGGGGATTCCCCACCTAGCCGACTTCGAAGAGGTCTCTTGTCTCGTAGCGAAGGCGAGTCTTCGAGCCGAGCGGTCTCGCAGTGAGGAGCTTTGCGACGAACGATCTCGCCTCTCGCAGCGAGCGAAGCGAGCGGTCTCCTACCGAGGGCCGTCTTTCTCCTTATCTGCGCGCTTTTTGCGCTGCATGGGATTCTCCTTCTGCTTTTGCTTAAAGAGCTGAAAGCGAGTCGGTTGGGGACGTGGGGGCCAATAATTATTGCCCGTATCGACATCAGCTGTCTCGCGATAAGGGTCCAAGACAATGCTCTCCAGCTCTTTTTCGAGGATGAACACCTTGCTCACGCTATCGGCATTGTGTTTCCAGATTTCAGCAGGGATACGGACTTCCTCCTTTGTCCCATCGGTATAGGTGAATTCGAGGATGACCGGCATGACCAGTTTGCCCTTATTTTTGAACCGCAATTCATAATAATTTACGTCCATTTGCAGGACTTTTTGCTCATCTGCGGTTAGGGAATCCAGGTAACTCTTGTATTCCTGCTGATCGAGGATAGATACCCCATGAGGATCGTATTCATTGTAAAAATCCTTCATTTCAGGGTCGCGCTCCGTCACAGTCTCTTTGACACTTTCGCGGTTGCGAATATCGCCGATAAAGGGGCGCGTTTCCGCTTCTTCTTTCCGGGAAATGGCATTTTCAACATCAGGGTCACGCGTATCCATGCGGAACCATTTGACCTCATCGAGGGCGATGTCCACATGGTCGGTGGTATAAAACCAGCCCCGCCAGAACCAGTCCAGGTCCACGCCAGAAGCGTCTTCCATCGTGCGGAAGAGGTCCGCAGGCGTAGGGTGTTTAAACGCCCAGCGGCGGCAGTATTCCTTGAAAGCGTAGTCAAATAACTCACGACCCATCACCGTCTCACGGAGGATGTTCAGCGCCGTCGCAGGCTTGGCATAGGCATTATTACCAAACTGATGAATGGACTCCGAATTGGTCATGATGGGCGAGATGAAATTCTTGTCGCCGCCCATATAATCGGTGATTTTGTAGGCTGGGCCACGACGTGAGGGATAGTCACGCTCCCATTCTACCTCCGTAAGGTACTGGACAAAGGTATTGAGGCCTTCGTCCATCCAGGTCCACTGGCGTTCATCGGAATTGATGATCATGGGAAAAAAGTTGTGGCCCACCTCGTGGATGATCACGCCGATCATGCCGTACTTGGTGCGTTCGGAGTAGGTGCCATCATCTTCTGGCCTTCCGCCATTGAAGCAGATCATGGGATATTCCATGCCGATGCGGTCCGTATGGACTGAGATAGCGACGGGATAGGGATAGTCTACGGTATATTTAGAATAAACCTCCAAGGTATGTGCGACGACGCGGGTGGAGTACTTTTCCCAAAGCGGATTGCCTTCTTTGGGATAATAGGACATCGCCAAAACCGTCCGGTCGCCAAACTTCACGCCTACAGCGTCCCAGATAAACTTCCGCGAGGAAGCAAAGGCGAAGTCCCGGACATTCTCTGCATAATAAGTCCACGTCTTCTGCTCCGTCGTCACCGATTTTTCGTTTTCCAAGGCCTCCTCAGGCGTCACAATCATGACAGGCGTATCGGATGCCTTGGCCTTCTCCAAGCGCTTGCGCTGGGTAGGGGTCAGCACTTGTTTAGGGTATTGCCAAAGGCCGGTAGAAGCCACGACGTGATCCGCAGGCACTGTGATCGCTACCTTATAATCGCCAAAGGGAAGGGTAAATTCGCCGCGGCCCAAGAACTGCTTATTTTGCCAGCCATCGACTTCATTATAGACACACATCCGAGGGAAAAACTGGGCAATGGTGTAGAGATAGTTCCCTTCTTCCGGGAAATATTCATAGCCTGAGCGACCGCCGATCTCCATACGGTTATTGATATTATACCACCATTTGACGCGGAAGCTATAGCTAGCACCTGCGGCTAAGGGCGATGGTAAGTCCACCCGCATCATCGTGTAATTGATGACATGGTGAAGGTCCTTGCCTTCGGTGTCTTTGACTTCTTCGATTTTGAAACCTCCATCAAACTTGGCGAGGTCATGCATACGCTTGATATTGGTGACATCCATCCGCTGCTGGATATTGCCACTGCTGACCAGTTTGGTCTGGGAATCCTTGGCGCGCATGTTCTGGTCTAGTTGTAGCCAGAGGTAGCGCAATTCGTCTGGAGAATTGTTGTGATAGGTAATGGTTTCAGTCCCGTAAATGCGCTGATTGACGTCATCCAGGGTGATTTCCATCTCATAGTCAGCCTTCTGCTGCCAATATTCGTGGCCTGCATCGCCAGCCGCATTGCGATAGCCATTAGGGGTAGGTAGCTCCTGATCGAGTTGCTGAAAGGGGTGGGGGGTGATTTGAGCCGTTGCAAACAAGGTCAAACCAAGGAAAAGGGAGAGGAAAGTAGTAGTTCTCATAATTGTATTTACCAAAAGGATCTTTCTATCATGTAATATATGGCAAAGCCCGCAGCGATAATTGAGGAGCTAAATACCCAAGTCCGTTGCTTCATCCCTAGACGACTCAGCCCATAGGCCAGCCCAAGGATGATGGCAACAATGAGCAGTTGCCCCACTTCCACCCCAATATTAAATCCCAATAAGGGTTCTAATAGGCTTTCGTCCATGCCCAACATCGCTTTCAATTTCTCCGAAAATCCTAACCCGTGAATCATCCCAAAAAAGAGGGCAATGCCGTAATTGATGCTTTGGCGTAAGTCAAACAGTGCGGAAGGTTTTTGCTCAAAAAATCCGGGTTTTCTGCCCTGCCATATATTATTGAAGGCAGTCAGTAGAATCGTCACAGCAATAAAAAACTCTACAATATTACTGGGAATCGAGACGAGATTTAAGGTCGAAAGAATCAAGGTCAGGGAATGGCCTATGGTAAAAGCTGTGACCAGCACAGTGATTCTTTTCCATTCTTTCAACTGATACAAGGCACAGAGAGCCACAAGGAATAGGATATGGTCGAATGCACCAATATCTACAATGTGTTTGAAACCTAGGCGGAAATACAGTTCAAAGGTGGACATAGGAGTAAATTCTGAATGATAAAATGAATAGATGAATAAATGATAAAATATTATCCCCTCTTTCACCATTTATCTAGCAACTCATAATCTTCTGATCACTTCCCAAAGTAATTGATTAATTTAGGGAAGTAAAAATAATCCCCTATGTCGTTGTTGATAATTTGCTTACAACTTCTCCTATTTGTGCCAAATACACCGGCACATGATTTCTATTATGGACATTGCACCATAGACTATTATACTGATAGTCAGAGCATTGGGGTCAGCCTCAATTTGGATATAGAAAACCTCGAAGAGGTTTTGGAAGCGCAAGGCACCGGAAGGCTTTTCTTGGGAGAGAAAAATGAAGCGCCCCTCGTCGAGGAATACCTCAACCGCTATTTACATGACCATTTCAACCTGGAAGTAAATGGGAAGCCTGCTGCGTTTGAATACCTGGGGAAGGATCCCAAGATAGATGTTCTTTGGTGCTTTCTAGAGGTGACGGATGTCCCATCACTCTCTTCTCTCAAAGTGGAGAACACGCTGTTATTTGATCGATTTGATATTCAAACCCATATTTTGAAGGTGCGGGCACACGGAAAGGAGTTCAACGTGATGTTGAACCGAGACAAGCCTTCAGAGCGTTTTGAGTTTTAATTACAATACTGCCGAATCATCCCATAGGCATTGGTATCGCCTAGTTCGCCCGCTTTGCTCCAGTCAAGGCAGGCGCCGTTGATGTCACCGCCCTGGTATTTGATGTGGGCACGGGCGTTGTAAGCCGTGAAGTCATTGGGGTTCAGAGACACCAGGATATCGAGGTCCTTCACCGCTCCTTCAAAGTCCTTGATGTTGAGGCGGGCCTCAGCGCGATCCAGGAGGTACTGGGTCTCTTTCGGATTTAAGCGCAAAGCTGTAGTGTAATCGGTGACGGCACCACGATAGTCTTGAAGGCCACATTTGGCCTGCGCGCGAAACTTGTAAAACAGCGGATTCTTGGGATTGCCGCGTATAGCAAAATTGAGGTCAGACATGGCCCCGAGGAAGTCTTCCAGCATCAGTCGCGCTACGCCGCGATGAAAATAAGCCTCCACATTTGACGGATCGAGTTCCAGCGCATGCGTGAAGTCCTGGACGGCACCAGGATACTTTTCAAGCATTTTGCGGGCAAATCCACGATTGAAGTAGGCAAACTTATTGGTCTCATTGAGTTGGAGCACCATACCGAAATCTATTTCTGCTCCCTCAAAATTTTGGCTTTCCAGGCGTTCGAATCCGCGCTTCATCAGGGCTTTTTCGGTCTGAGCGATGGCGGGGTAACTAGTAAGTAGCACAAAGACTATGCAGACTATTTGCTTACCTATAACCCTCCAAAAATCATCTTTTTTTCTATTATTTAATTTCATACTTCGACTGGCTCAGCACAAGTTTCTATTTTGATTCATTCTTCGAACAGAATGTATCGGCAAAGATAGCCATTCCGCTCAACTGTTTCAAACGGGAAAAAGAGGCAAAACGTATGGGCTTGTACTGAACTTGCATGCTTGATTTTCATACTTCGACTCCGCTCCGTACAAGTTTTAATTTTCATTTTGATTTTAATTTTCATTTATCTACTACCTTTGCCCCCAAATGAAAAAACTCCTGCAATCCATCCTACAGCGGCTGTTGGGCTTTGAACGGTATCTCTTTGTGTTTTCGCGGTTCAAGATTGCGACCTTGAAGTGGGACCAAAAGGAAGGCGACTTCAACTATTTCATGAGCATGCTTGCAGACGATGCGGTGGTGTTAGATATAGGTGCCAATATCGGCATCATGACGGGTCTGCTCGCCCGCAACTGCCCCAAAGGCCATATTCATGCCTTCGAACCTATTCCCGAAAATTTTCGGGCGATGGAGCGCGTCGTGCGTTCGCTAAGAGCAAAGCATGTGTCCACTTATCAGATGGCCCTGGGCGCAGATATACGAGAAGTAGAGATGCTCATGCCTGTTATGCAAGGCGTGCGCATGCAAGGCTTAAGCCACGTGCAGCACGAGACGATTGAGGGGTTTGAGGTGGAGCAATGTCGCTATGTGGTCCAGCAAAAACCCTTGGATGCTTTTGATTTTTGGCAAAAAGGGCCTGTACATGCCATCAAGATGGATGTCGAAAACTACGAGCAGTTTGTGCTTCAAGGAGCGAAACAATTGCTCACTACCCACCATCCGATCATCTACACGGAGCTTTGGGACAATGCTAACCGAGAGAACTGCTTTGCCCTATTGCAGTCACTAGGATATGAGATTTGTGTATTGGTGAATGAACAATTAGAGGTGTTTCAACCTGCGATTCACGATCATCAGAATTTCTTTTTTGTAGCGCCAGAAGAATAGGCCACGGATTACACAGATTTTCACGGATTATTTATACTTGAGCTTGAGTTTGAACATGAACTTGAATTTGAACTTATCTTCTTACCTTTGCGCTTTCTCGAATGAATTAATGATTGCATTTCGCAATGAATAATCAGTCAATCAATAATTAATAATTCTTCTCCAAGTGTTTATGGAACTTAATCCCCTAACAGCGCTCAGCCCACTCGATGGGCGTTACCAAAAGAAAGTGGCTGCACTAGCACCTTTTTTATCAGAATATGCCTTGATCCGCTACCGACTTTGGGTGGAAATTGAGTACTTCATTGCCATGCATGAACTGGAATTGCCCGAATTGCCGGCGCTTACCCCAGAGAAGCAAGCAGAGCTTCGCAAGCTTTATCAAGACTTTGATATGACCGACGCGCAACGCGTCAAGGAGATCGAAAGCATCACCAACCACGATGTCAAGGCGGTAGAATATTTACTCAAAGAAAAGCTACCAGAAGACCTCCAAGACAAAGGAGAATTCATTCACTTTGGTCTTACCTCTCAAGACATCAACAACACGGCCATCCCGATGACCTTGCGCGATGCTTTACAGGAATCCTATCTGCCCATGCTTTCAGGGGTCATCGATCAGCTTGGGGAGTATGCAAAAACCTGGAAAGACATCCCTTTGCTAGCACGTACCCATGGCCAACCCGCTTCGCCTACAACGCTAGGCAAAGAATTTGCCGTCTTTGAGGTGCGGCTCCAGCAGCAATATGACATCCTGCAAAGCCTTCCCATCCCCGCCAAATTTGGCGGTGCGACGGGCAACCTGAATGCGCATTACTCGGCCTATCCAAACGTGGATTGGAATGCTTTTGCGGATCGGTTTGTTTCGGAAAAATTAGGCCTTTCCCGTTCCAATCCCACGACACAGATCGACCACTATGACGGCCTGAGTCGCATTTTTGATTGCCTGAAGCGGATCAACAGCATCATGACTGACCTTGCCCAAGACGTGTGGCTTTACATCAGTACAGATTATTTTAAGCAAAAAATCAAGGCAGGAGAAGTTGGTTCTTCTACGATGCCGCACAAGGTCAATCCGATTGACTTTGAAAATGCCGAAGGCAATTGCGGGCTGTCTACCGCCTTGCTCGAATTTCTGAGTCGCAAGCTCCCCGTCTCACGCTTGCAGCGCGACCTGACCGACTCTACTGTCCTCCGAAATATCGGCCCAGCCCTTGGCTATAGCGCCTTGGCGTTGACCTCGCTGAAGCGAGGCCTCGGCAAGCTCCTCGTCAATCCAGACCGCATCGCCCGCGACCTCGGCAACAACTGGGCCGTGCTTGCCGAACCTATTCAGACCATCCTGCGTCGCATAGGCTACCCAGCTCCTTATGAGGCACTCAAAGCCCTTACGCGGGTAAATGCGCACATCGATCAAGCCTCGCTGAAGGTCTTCATCGAGGGACTCGACGTGGCTGATTCGGTGAAAGAAGAATTGCTTACCTTACGGCCTGAAACGTATGTGGGGAATGCGCGGAGCGTTCGATAGTTCGAGTGTTCGATAGTTCGAGCGTTTTGTATTTGAACCATATAAGAAATATAAGGGCATATAAGAGAAAAGCGTTCACAAATCGCTGATAATCAGCCTAAAAATTGAGTTTGAACTTGTATTTGAATTTGAACTTTTCCTAATTAACCTTCAATGAACTTATATGCCTTATATGGTTCAAAAAATTACCATAATCTCATCATGAAAAAGTTCCTCCTCTTCCTTCTCTGCTCCATTGCCCTAATTCTCCATGCAGAAACCATCCCCAAGGGCAATTTCACCTTCACAGCTACGCCAGCCGAGGGGCAATATCCAACTCCACTGAAAGTGCAATTTCAGGCTGATGTGCCTGACGCAGTAGCCTATGAATGGGTCTTGAGCACCAAAACGAGTTTGACAGGAGCTACCGCTTCCTTCACCTATGAAAGTGCCAAGCAGATAGGCGCACATGGCATAACCCTGGTCGTGACGTATGCAGATGGCAGAAAGGAAAAGGTAGAGAAAGAGGCATTTGTCCAATACAAACCTATCATCACCAACAATGCCATTGTATTTGGACTCTTGGCGGTCTTGCTGGGGCTGGTTTTCTATACCGCTGCGAGTGATAAGCCCATTTTCAAGAAATTCTATACCGTGGTGCCGGTATTGCTGATGTGCTACTTGCTACCCGCTTTGCTGAGCTGGCCGCTAGGACTGACATCTGGAGATGATACCTTTAACGTCCTATATAAGCCGATGGCATCGCGCTACTTGCTGCCAGCGAGTTTGGTCTTGCTGTGTATCAGCATCGATTTCAAAGGCTTACTCAACCTCGGGCCCAAGGCCATCATCATGTTCCTTGCAGGAACGGTGGGAATTGTGATAGGCGGGCCTATTGCCATTTTACTCGTATCCCTCGTCGCGCCTGAGATCACTGGTGGCACAGAAGAACTCTGGCGTGGACTTTCTACCATCGCTGGTAGCTGGATCGGCGGTGGCGCCAACATGACCGCCATGAAGGAAATCTACGAAGTAGGCGATTCGCTCTTCTCTTCCATGGTGGTCATAGACGTTGTCGTGGCCAATATCTGGATGGCGTTTTTGCTCTATGGGGTGAGTATTTCGAAGAAAATAGACAAATGGTTCAAGGCAGATGCATCTGCCATCGATGACCTCAAGCAACGCGTAGAGAACTACGAAGCGACCGTCAATCGCAATCCTTCCACCAATGATTATTTTTATCTATTGGCCGTCGGTTTTGGGGCGACTGCCCTGGCACATTTTGGGGCAGATATCCTTGGACCAGCTATTTCTGGATACAACGATGCGAATAACGGTGTGCTTGATAGCATGGGATTAAGTTCCCTAAAATCCTCTTTCTTCTGGCTCATTGTGATTGCCACCACCATTGGATTGGGACTTTCTTTCACCAAATTACGATCTCTAGGCGGCGCTGGAGCCTCCAAGATAGGCTCTGTTTTTATCTACATTCTCGTCGCCACCATCGGCCTCAAAATGAACATCGGCAAGGTATTCGACAACCTCGATGCCTTCGCTATCGGAATGGTCTGGATGATGGTGCATGTGATCGTCTTATTGTCTGTAGGCAAATTGATCAAAGCGCCGTTCTTCTTCACTGCCGTCGGCAGCCAGGCCAATGTGGGCGGCGCTGCCTCTGCCCCTGTCGTTGCAGCAGCCTTCAGTCCTGCCCTGGCGCCTGTAGGCGCCTTGATGGCGGTCTTGGGCTATGCCCTAGGGACGTATGGTGCGATTCTCTGTGCGATCTTGATGCAGGCAGCGTCATAAGAAAATGAGAGAATGAATGGATGATAGAATGAGTGAATAATCGTGACCGAGGGTCGATATATTTTATCATTTTTTCCCGAAATACAATCTATTATTCCCTCATTCTATCCTACTATCATTCACTCATCTCCTAAAACAGCGCCCGCACCTGTACCCGCCCCGTGTGAATGACGGGTATCTCAGGCGAGGACCGTCCGTCATAGGTCAGGCTGAGTTCGACATTTTGCAGGATATAGTAGGTTAAAAATACTTGCCAAATGGCGTTGAAGCCAGGCCGCAGGCTTTCTGTCAGCTCATAGTCGGCGGCAAAGCTGGTTTCGCCCTGCTGCTGCACATTGACCAATTCTACCTTCGCAAAAATATTATTACCTCCCTTGAGGTTCCATTTGGTATCGATGAGGGCCTTGTGCATGAACACACGCGCATCCACGCGCAAACTGTCATTGGTATTATTTTTCGCCTTATACTCATAGCCCGTACTGAAGCGAAATTTACGGCTAAACTGGAAGCTGATACGGGGGCGCGTTTCAAAAAAATCAATGGCGTAATTGCGGGTACTGAATGCCTCGGCACGGCTAGACTTGTGGCCGAGCCTGCTCTCCACCTCGATCGTCTTCGACGCATCTAGGCTTAGGCGCTGGTTCGCGCCCCAATAGCGGAATCCGCGAAACTCGTCGCCTGTCGCAAGAAAAAGCTTGCCTTGGTTGTTTTGGTAGGTGAATCGCAGATCGCCCGTTTTGCTATTTTGAAAAAAACTGAGGTCTTGACGCACGTTAAAACTGGCGTCGAGCAAGGCCGAGTCCGCAAAAGGATTGGTGATATTGACCAAATAGGACGAGAAGGTAGAGCCCCGCTCTTTGCTCTGAGAGATACGGAAATTGCTGATCGCGCGCACATTGCGAATCGTCTCCTTCCAAGGATTTTTGCTTCGCTCAAAAAGCTGTTTTAAGTCCCAACGCACATTGCCTGTAAAGCTGACTCTGGTGGTGGGAAACAGTTCTTGGGTAGGGAAAAGGACCCGAATGAAGTTCGCTACCAGGGGATTGGGAGAAAGTTGAAACTCATCGATTTGCTGAATGCCGTCGTCGTTAAACAAAGAATCCAGCCAGACATATTCGCCTTGGCCAGGATTCACTTCTAGAAAGCGCACCTCCTTACGGGCCACGCGTTCTGAGCTGACTTCATAGAGGAAATTGGCATAGAGCAATCGATTTTTGGCGGAATAGGTGGACTGCACATTGGCGTTGAGGACGCGTGTGTCCGTCAAACCCGTCACCGCAAAAGCGGAGTCCTGTAGGTCAAACACGCGCAGCGACGTCGTCGCTTGCAGGTCGAGGCGGCTACTTGGGCGGTATTGGGTGCGGGCAAAATAGGTCACCGCCTCAAATTTGTCGCGCTCCGCGCCGTCAAAGAACTGCCGCTCTTTGCGGTAGTTGAGAGAGAGGTCGTAGGACCATTTTTTCTTACCTGCGGACCGCAGGTAGGGCGTCAGGTCCACAAAGCTAAACGAGCCACTCGCCAAGGAATCATGGCGCATCTCCTCCCGATCTTCGATCCAGATCTCTACGCCAGGGCGAACGTGTTTATTTATCATATAAAAAATGTCTCCCTCATGGCGTATCCAGCGCGTTAGCCGGCGCAGGCTATCATCTTCCGTGGTGATATGGGTCAAGGTATAATCACCTTTGAGGAATTTGGGAAGCTGGCTATTGAGGTGGTAAACCTGGCGGAATGCCTTGCGACCAGGGCCTGCCAGGCGGATGCCCGTCTCTGTGTCCATGCTCAACCGACGCTTGTAATCAAGCTTAGTTTTGGCACTGATGATCTGCTCTTGGGTGCGCTCTGTCGCCGTTGCCAGGTCCCAGACCCGGTTGTATTCAGCCTTATAGACCCGATCCAGGTTTTGATAGCGAATGCCCACCCATTGGTGACTTACGTCAACGCCTAGTCGAATAGAATCCGAAAGCTTCACATCCTTCACGGCCAAGCCTGTGCGATTGGCGAAGCCCGTATTGTCATCATCATTCAGGGGAGAAAGGCGGTTGCGGTCTTCACTGCTGATGGCTGTTTCAGAATAAACCCGCAATTTGTCATTTATCTGATATTGCACATTCGCATCCGCCACCTGCAATAAGCGCGGCAAAGCCCACTGCCGCACGGGTGCATAATCGCCTCGCATTTGACCTGTGATCGTATCTCTCCCCACCCATACATAGACATTGGCATTGCTCCCTGACTGATCGCGGATGTATTCTCCATTCCCCGCTCCCACAAAGCTAAAAAACACCTGATAGATCGCTTGTTCAGGATCGCGCGACAAGACAAATCGTTGATAAACTTGTCCGCCCAGCAGCGTATCTCGACGCGCATAGCGCGTCTCATCAGGGTCATAGCCCACCTTCACCGCTCCACTCGTCACGGCCAAGCCTGTGTCGTCTCCCGCCCCAGCCAAGCTGTCGCGGACTTGGTTATAGGCCACCTCGTTTTCGAGGGGGGCATTGGCATTGTCGGCATCGCGGCCGTAGGAAGCGCGAATGGTGAGGCGGTCGTCGAGCAGCTTCTGCTCTACCTGTCCAAAGATCAGCGATCGATTGAAATTGAAGTCAGCATATTCGAAGTCGATGACGATACGGGTGGCAGCAGTGATGACGTGCTTAGCGGTAAAAAAGACCTCGGCGGTGTTGTAATTGATGATGTAATCGGCGTTTTCGCCACGCTGGAGGGGTTTCCCGTTGAGGTAGACCTTTTCACTTCCCGCCAAGACGGTGAAGAAGCGTTCGTTGTTTTGGCCGGAGAGTCGGTAGGGCCCTGAGACCCCCTCGATCCCATCGAGGCTATTGGTATGGAATCTGCCTTTGGCGACAGCACCGCTCACGCTGGCTTTGGTCTGCTCGGTGTCCATGGCGAACTTCATGCCTTGGACGTTTCGGTAGAAATTGGCGAAATAGGTGCCCTTATGTTCTACTTCGTAGTCGCCGACGGTGATGCTGTAAGCGTCTTTGGAGAGTTGGATAAAGATTTTGTCAAAATCGGAGATTTGTTGGGTCGTGCCGTCGGGCTGTATCGGGAGGTTCTCATCGGTGATTGCGCCCACGATCTTGATGCCGTCACCGAGGTCGCCTTCGAGCTGAAGGCGCAGGCCACTGGTCACAGCTAGCCCTTGGCGATTGCCCAGTGTAAGGCCGCGGGAGAGGCTTCCGCTCTTGCGGATACGGCTCTCTTCCCAAAGGGTAAAACCCTCATCTGTTTCTGGCTGAATAAAGACATCGACATAGTCCTGGTTCGCCGTGTCCTGCACGATTCGGAACTTGCGGATAGCCACTTCCTCCTTGGGTGGATTCGAAAAAAAACGATAAGTCACCTCTACCCTACCGTCGCCCCATTTATCATCCAACACCAATATACCCGACTGATAATCAAGGATATATTCACCCGAATTGACCGCTTGCCCATTCCATTCTATTGCCTCAGAAAAGGGGGCGATAAATCTTTGGCTCAGTTGTAAGGTATCCCCTTGTACATAGGCTAGCGTATCGCGCTGCTGGGCCAGCAGGCTGAGGGGAAATAGCAGCAAAATGATCGCTAGGGAGTGGCGCATTAATCAATAATCAATCAATTATTAATTCCCGAAGGTACAAAGGATGTGCCTAATACTAGGGGTAAAAGACGATCCCCACCGTAGAGACGTTGGATTCCAACGTCTCTACGGTGGGGTATTCAGACACATCGCTATGTGTCTATGATCGTAGAGACGCGATAAATCGCGTCTCTACGTCTCATGCCATTTCATGGCAGATGATTTATGAAAATCTTATCCCTGCGCAAATACAGCCGCCGCATCAAAAGCGGTGGCACTTGCTCCTTTTCTCAGGATTTCAATTTTTTGCATGGCATCTCCGCCACGAATCGCATCCACCACTTCTTGACCTGAAACGACTTTTCCAAAGACCGTGTGCTTACCGTCAAGCCAAGGGGTAGGTACATGGGTAATGAAGAACTGGCTGCCGTTGGTACCAGGACCTGCATTGGCCATGGACAGGATGCCAGGGGTGTCGTGGCGAAGTGAGGCATCAAATTCATCTCGGAATCTGTAGCCTGGGCCGCCTCTTCCGGTACCTGTAGGGTCGCCTCCTTGTACCATGAAGTCGGGGATCACTCGGTGGAAGGATAGGTCATTGTAATAAGGTGTCCCTAAGGGGGTAACGTCATTTTCAAGGACGCCTTCGGCCAGTCCTGCAAAATTGGCTACGGTGAGGGGGGTTTTTTCGTGGTAAAGCTCCGCCAATATTTCCCCTCTGGTGGTGGTAATATGCGCGTATAGGCCATCTGGCAGATCATTCAGTGCTGGATGTTCTTCTCCTGGATTCATAAGTGAATGGTATAAAAATGATATAAAAAATAAGGTTTTAGCAAAAGGGCTTCTTTTCGAGGCCCGAAAATACGCATTTTTTTATTCTGCAAATTTTGCCCTTCCCCGTAGAGGCGTAGGAATCCGAATTTTGCCCTGTAGAGATGTTGGAATCCAACGTCTCTACAGGGCAAAATTTTGGGATGGAATGACATCCCCTTTTTGGGGAAATTTGGAAACCGACATTTTATCCACCCTCAATTCCCCAAGCAATGAAACCCATCATGACTTTCTTGGCAGTTACCTGCCTGTTTTCTTTTCTAAGTGCGCAAGCACCTTATTTCAACGAATGGTATGTACAAAACCCCCATCGCCCCTTCGTGAAGGTTCAGGTATTTGAAGACGGCATGTATGCCCTCCTCTCATCGGATTTATTGGCGGCGGGTCATGACCTCAGCCAGGCGCACCCCGATTCAATACAGATGTATTATCGAGGAGAGGAGGTGCCACTTGTGGTGGATACCAATGGCCAAGGGCAATTGGCTTCGGTGACTTTCTATGGCCGTCGGAACGACGGCGCGGTGGAAACACAGATGTATCGGAATCCAATCACGGCCTTTCCCGACCCTTCGGGCCAGCCCAATCCAAACTTTAGCCTATATTCAGATACTGCTGCCTACTTCCTGACTTGGGGCAGCGAAGCGGGCCTGCGCTACCAGACGGTTTTAGACACCAATTATGCCCAATATATCCCCGAAACTGCATTCCCTACGGAAGTTGTATGGGAGCCACACCCCGATTCTGGGGGCGTTCATCAAGCCGTTGCTGTGATTGGCGGCGGCGGAGCGTATGACAGCTTCCATTCCCTGAATAGCGATTTTGTGACAGGTGAAGGATATGTGAGCCAATCCTCTTTTAAGCTGGGAACTCCCTTCACAACGTCTTTTCTCCAAACACCCTTTCCAGTTGCAAGCCCCCAAGACGTTCGCTTTCAGTTTCGCATATTTCATCGTTCCAATACTACCCATCACCTCCGTGTCAACTTAGCCAATGCTGCTTTGACAAATGTTATTGACACCTCCATTACCTTTTCTTATATCAATGTAAAAACCTATGAAAGGACCCTTTCCATTGCCCTCACAGCTCAGACAGACTTGACCTTTGAAGCGCTGCAAAGCCCTCAAGATGACAACCATTTGACCTTCATCCGCATTCGCTATCAACGTCTACCTGACCTCCTTGGCAAAGCGACAGCACGCATCAGCGAACTGACAGGGAATTTCGCCCGCTATTTCCGCTTCACAAATGCCCAAGGCCAAAACAGCGTTTGGGTCTACGATCCAGAAAACCAGGTTCGCTATCAAGGCATCATGAATCAGGGAAATGCGCAGGTGATTTTGAATGGTCGGTTTTATGGCAAATCGCTGGAGGTCGTGACCGACCAAGGGTTGAAAACGCCTATCGTTGCGCCAGCAGCCAAGCTTCGCAACCTCTGTAGCGTTGCTTCAGAGACCGAATTTCTGATCATTGCTCACCGTAACTTGGCCGCTTCAGCAGAAGCTTATGCGTCCTATCGCGATACGACAACGGCAGGATTTGAACCGCTGACAGCGAAGGTCATTTACATAGACGAAATCTACCATGAATTTGGCTATGGCGCGCCTACCCCACAGGCGATCCAGCAATTTGTGAATTGCGCCCTAGACAATTGGAATACGCAGTTGAAGTATGTGTTTTTGTGGGGCAAGGGGAAAGTGTTTAATCGAGGAGATGCCACCTCTCCTACCATATTGAGCTATGGCTACCCTGCCAATGACGTGCGCTTCACGACCCCTTGGGGAGAAGACTTGACAGCACAAGTGCCCATCGGGAGGTTGAATATCTTCAATGATCAGGAAGGCTTGGCCTATTTGGATAAGGTGATGGAATTTGAGCAATTAGGTGCAGAAGCCTGGCGGAAAAAGGCCTTGTTTTTGGGAGGAGGGGCTAATGCTGGGGGACAAAACGCCATTACGAATGGGATTGGTAAGTACATTGCATGTTTTGAGGATTCAACTGCCATAAATGGGAGGGCGTATTATTTTCAAAAAGGAAGAGATACTTTAACTTCCCAAAATTATTCCGATACCATTAATGCAGGCATCGGCCTTTTATTTATTTTTGCGGAGCCTTCTTCTAACCTTATTGATACAGATATTGGAGAAGCATTTGAATATCAAAATATAGGCAAATACCCTCTTTTTATAAATTTTGGGGGTTATGGCGGCGACTTTACGGGGCGTGAAAGTTTTGGTGAACGCTGGGTAAAGGAACCCCAAAAAGGTGCCATTGCCTACTTGTCGAACAGCAGTGCTGCTTATATCAACCCCCTCCGTGACTACGGCAATATTTTATTCTGCCAAAACCTGATTAAATACTACAATCAGCCCATCGGCAAGACGGTCATGAAGACCTATCAGCAGATGCTCGATTCCCTGCCTGGCATTCAATATCGAAACCATGCGCGCCAGATGAACCTACAAGGCGATCCGTCCTTGGTGATTTTCCCTTTTGGGCCTGTGCTTTCTATCCCGCCAGATTTGGCCACAGATATTACCATTTATCCTAATCCTGCTACTTCGCAGCTCACGATCTCCTCCCCTACTGCCCTGATAGAAGCTGTTAGGTTGTTTAATCTGCATGGACAGGAAGTGCTTCGGAGGGAAAATATTTACAGCCAAAAGGTACAATTAATGCTCCAAGACTTGCGAGCGGGCCAATACATCGTGTGGTATCGCACGCAGAATGGCGTTGGGGCGAAGCAGGTGATTTTGGAATAAATACCATTGATGACAGGATAATAAGGTAGGGTCACGACATGTCGTGACCCTACCTTATTATCCCATATATTTAATTTTCCATTTTTCATTCTCCATTATTCAATTTTCATTCTTAGTTTTGGCCCACAAAAAATAGCCCTAATAATGAATCAATCAATAATCAATAATTTCTTTCCGCGTGGCTGACAATAAAATCATCTTTTCAATGCAAGGGGTAAGCAAGACTTATCCGCCTCAGAAGCAAGTCCTCAAGAATATCTGGCTTTCCTTTTTTTATGGAGCGAAGATTGGTGTGTTGGGGCTAAATGGTTCGGGTAAGTCAAGCCTACTCAAGATCATTGCAGGGCTGGATGAGGACTATGAAGGGCTCATCACGTTTGACAAAGAATACAAAATCGGCTACCTCGCGCAGGAACCTGAGTTGGACGAAAGCAAAACGGTGAAGGAGATCGTCCAAGAGGGCGTCCAGCATATCGTAGATGTGGTAGAGGCTTATGAGGCCATTTCGGCCAAATTTGCTGAACCGCTGAGCGATGACGAGATGATGAAGGTCATCGAAGAGCAGGGCGAATTGCAGGAGAAAATGGATTTCCTCAACGCCTGGGACCTCGACCATACGCTTGAAGTGGCGATGGAAGCCCTGCGCTGCCCCCCCAACGACGCTTCGGTCGCTGTCCTCTCCGGCGGCGAACGCCGCCGAGTCGCACTTTGCCGCCTCCTGCTCAGCAAGCCCGACATCCTCCTCCTCGATGAGCCTACCAACCACCTCGATGCAGAGAGTGTGCATTGGCTGGAGCAGTTTCTCGCTTCCTTCCCAGGCACCGTCATCGCCGTGACCCACGACCGCTACTTCCTCGACAATGTTGCTGGCTGGATCCTAGAGCTGGACCGCGGGGAAGGCATCCCGTGGGAAGGCAATTACAGCTCCTGGCTGGACCAGAAATCCAAACGCCTCGCCAACGAGGAGAAGAAGGAATCAAAACGCCAGAAGATCCTCAAGCGCGAGCTGGAGTGGTCACGTATGGCGCCCAAAGCACGCCATGCCAAGGGCAAAGCCCGTCTGAATGCCTATGACGAGATGAACAATGCGGAGGTCAAAGAGAAAGAAGCGAAACTAGAGCTATTTATCCCGCCAGGGCCACGCCTCGGCAATACAGTCATAGAGATTGAGAATCTCACCAAGTCCTATGACAAGCGCGTACTGATCGATAACCTGAACCTGAGCATTCCGCGAAATGCCATCGTAGGCATTATCGGTCCGAATGGGGTCGGAAAATCAACCCTCTTCCGCATGCTCATGGGCGAAGAGCAGCCTGATAGCGGAAGTATTGAACTGGGAAAAACCGTACAACTCGCCTATGTAGACCAGTCTCACAAGTCTTTGGTCCCCGAAAAAACCATTTACGAAGTGATCAGTGATGGCGTAGAGTTCCTCAAAGTGGGCAATAGCACCATCAACGCTCGTGCTTACCTCAGTCGCTTCAATTTTGCAGGATCGGACCAGCAAAAGAAAATCGGCGTCCTTTCGGGCGGAGAGCGCAACCGCCTCCACCTGGCCATCACCCTCAAAGAGGGCGGCAACGTCCTCCTCCTCGATGAGCCTACCAACGACATCGATGTCAATACGCTCCGTGCATTGGAGGAAGCCATCGAAAACTTCGCGGGCTGTGTGCTCGTGATCTCTCACGACCGCTGGTTTATCGACCGCCTCGCGACCCACATCCTCTCCTATGAGGACGACGGCAATTGGTACTACTTCGAAGGGAACTTCAGTGATTACGAGAAGAATAAAAAGCAGCGCTTGGGCGATATCACGCCTAAAAGGCCGCGGTTTAAGAGCTTGCTTTGAGACCGAAAAAAGTAAAAACAAGGAACAAGAAATTGCTAAGTCAAAAGGCTATTAGAAATTCTTCCCTTTTAACTTCCTTGTTCTGTTTATTATTTTTACTTAATTCTCAAAACAAAAAGCGCATGCTGGTCTCCCAACATGCGCCCTAACAAGCTAATTCACCTAATTTATTTAGCTAATACTATTCGTTTGGTCTGTAGTAAGCCTTCGCCGCGAAGGACGACCATATACACGCCGGCGGCGAGGTCGCGGCCATCAAAGGTCGCTTGATAAGCGCCTGCAGGGCGGTACGCCTGTTCCATCAGCACAGTGACACGTGCGCCATTGACATCAAATACTTCCAGACTCACGTCTTTATCTTCTGTGAGGGAGAATTCGACAGTAGCGGTTTGGGAAAAGGGATTTGGAAAGGCGTTGAAGGTGCTCAAGGTGGCTTCGCCCATTTTAGCGCCTGTAGCACTTCCCGTCGGCAATGCCTGCGGATTTCCGCAGCTTCCACCGGTGAAGTCCATGCCGGAACCGCAACTCCCAAGCACCCAATTACCTGAAGCTAGTTTGGCAGCTACATCTGCTTCTGGAACACACCGCGTCCATCCTAGTCCCGTTGCCGACTGGTAGCACATCTGTACGCCTATATTTCCTTTTCTGTCAGTACAACTGATGTCCACGACATGTACCGTGTGGACGGCGGTGGCTTTACAGCCATTGGCATCTGTCACCGTCACGGTATAGTCCATCCCAATTTCGGGGGCTACCCAGCGGACTTTCTCCATTACTTGTTCCAATTCCCCTCCGTCCCATTGATAGGTATAAGGTGCCATTCCTCCTGATGCGGATGCTGTGATCTGGGCGACACTGCGGCCTTTGTAGTTGGAGGTGATATACTGGTCTGGACAAGTTGTAGCTATGAAGGTAGGCGGACAGATAGGCTCCAGCGCAATGCGGTGACCTTTCATTACATACCCAGCATCTACCGTGAAAGTATCAGAATAAGCAGGGCTGAAGCCCGCGGCTGTTGCCTTGACACGGTAGGTACCGCTGGCAAGGATGTCCCATTCAAATCTGCCATTTCTATCGGTTTGCATGGGATTCATCAAAGGCATCAAGATGGGATCACTAGAGGGATTGATAGGCGCAAATATGCCTCTTCCCATGTCCTTTTCCAGCGTGATGGTCGCTTTGTCCAGTGGATTTCCATTGCCTCCATTGTACACCTGGTTAGGCGAATGGCAAGCCTGAAGCCCTTTGCGAATCTCGTCGCGCAGGAGCTGAGCGATGACTTTGCCTGGGGTGATTTCCTCTCCCGTATTTTGCTTATCGAGATCAGATGCCTTGTCCCAAAAACTACCAAAAACAAATTCTTTGGGGCTTCCACAATTATAGGGTATGCGAATCCAGCCTGCGATGGACTTATAACCACTGCCTATATTTCCGCCCTTATAGGCGTACTCAATGCCATTCATAAAAACCATTTTGTCAAGGAAATGGATATTGAGTTTAGCAGCTTCCTCGTCGATGACTGGCTTCAGGCGATCTAGCAGACCATTGGTGTTTTGGTCATTGAGCATATTGTTCACAAAGGCGGTTCTAGTGGCAGGAAGCAAGACATTATTATCCGAAAATACTTTTTCATATAAGGTCGTGATGTCCTTCATGGTCATCGTATTGGGTTCGGGGCTATCCACATTATCACACCCCAATTTGTGCTTGATGGCCGTACTTGTGCTCAGGCCCACCACATTATAAAGTGCCTGGTTGACATTGTTTCTTCCATTTACAGGGACACCATTTCCAAAAAAATCTTGGAAAGAATTGGTCGCACGGTTGCTCGAATTGCGCATCATGCTTCTGTCAGCTGCATTCAAGGTGACAGAGCTGTCACAGTCATTCCACCAATCATTGATGTTATTGGTGCAATTGGCAGAACCCTTTCTGCACATATTGAGCGATGTATTATTGAGGTCCACGCCTTGCTCCTCATAATACTTCATCAGATACCAGTGTTCCAAAACTTTCATGGTGCTGGCAGGGTAAAATTTTCGATTCCATTGGAGGGACGCTTTTACGGGTCCATTCACTTCTTTGAGGCGGAACCCCACGGTATGGCCTCGCTCGTCGGGATCGTCGTTATAAGGCTTGATGGTTCCCCCAATATTATCGCGCATATAGTCTCCTACAGTTGTTGTCAATGCATTGGAATTGTTGAGGATGATATAGATAAAGCGATCTTCCTCCCCATTATAAAGATAATGTTCAAAATCGACGATTCTCGCACCATAATGACGGGTGACTTCACTGATCCTATCTGTGCTTGTAACCACAAACAGCTGGGACTTCCCTTGATATTCAGGATGGGCACTTTCCTCTAAGATGGCAGTCAAAACACCACCATTGCCCTTCTCTGCATCTACGATGCGCATGCCCGTTTCGTCCATTTTATCCTTGATAAAGGCCAGCGTTTCCCCCACATACATGCGCCAATCTTTATAGTTTTTGCCTGTATTCTTGACCATCACAGCGCTGTAATAATGATTGCCATCGACCTTATAATAGTCTAGGTCTGTAATGCGGTAGGCCGTTTGGTCAGCTTCAGTTTTTAGGAAATTGGCTGTGCGATCCGTAAGCACTCGCCAATTGGTGTGCTGGTCGCCTGAGTTTTCGGCAAATACTACCGCAGCATACTTTGAATTATTGAGGTAAAAGACCTCAATATCTATCGGGCGAAGGTGGTATTTAAAAGCAGTGTCTTCTATTTGCTGAATTGTCAGCCCAACATACCATGCCCACTCTTTCTGGTGATCACCGGTATTTTTGACCATGGTACCACTAAAGAGCGCATGGTTAATGCTTTCTATCTCTATGTCTATCAGGCGATAGCCTTGATTGACGTAGCCGTTGATTTGAGCAATCGTCTTATTATAAAACCATCGATTACCTTGACCAGGCGTGGTTTGAGATCGTTCATTGTCCACTGATTGGGCCGCAGCGGTAGTAGGAATCCCACAGGCAAGGGCGAGGGAAAAAGCCAATACAAGCAAGGCTTTGAGGAGTTGGGATTGTTGGGTAAATGCTTTCATGACGTTGATTAGTGAATGGTGATTATAGGTAAAAATTGAAGCGAGCAATACCAGCATCGCCAAAGGGCGAATCAATTAAAAACAGCCTTAAAATGGATTTGAGCAGGTGTTTTTGTCGAAATCACCTATACAGTCGTAGGGGTTTATGGGCCATCACCCTGATAAATATTAAAAAGTATTAAAATAGGGGCTCCTGTATTTGGATGCCCCTGATAACCTTGGTGACAGGCTTTTTATAAAAAATGTCCAGGGGTTGATCGTTCTCTAGCGAACGATCTGCCCTGAACTATGAAACAATCCATTTACAACTACAATTTTATGATTTTGCCTGTCGCCCATATTTCCCCTGCCGAAAGCCGATAGAAATACATCCCACGTTCTAACCCAGCGTTGCAAAAATTCGCCTTTACTTCTTGCTTGCCGGGACCTTGGTTCCCTTCAAAAAGCTGGCAGACGTGCCGTCCGCCTAGGTCAAAGAGGTCGATCTTTACCGTGGCAGACGCGGTGAGGGTGTAGGCAAAATGTAATGGTCCATCGGTAGGATTAGGCGTTAGTTTTATGTAAAAAGCAGCCTGAAGGCTCGGGTCAATACTCGTCGATTGGCCTTCGACAAAGGTGTAAAAGGAGTCTGCGGCTAGTTGAAGGTAGACTTCCACCAGTCCCGAAGGCCATTCGATTTGCACAGAATCGGCTGTCGTAGTAGTGCCCAGCCCAAAGTGTGGGCGTAAGCTATTCTGGCCATTGTAGCCCGTCTGGCCTGAGATTTCTCGGAGCTGCCAGACGGCTTGACCATTGATCATAGCGCGGACGCGTACTTTGGTGCCGATCGCGGAGCGATTGGACTGCGTACCGACACATCGGATATTGAGCCAGTGATTGCCAGTGGTCTCATTGCGAAAGATATTGCTCTTTTTTCCACTGAAATTTGCCACAAACAAATCTTGATCCCCGTCATTGTCATAGTCGCCCCAACAAGCCCCAGCGGTACAGTTGCTAGGCGCAGTGGTTTCGTTGAAGATTTTGGTAAACGTGCCGTCGCCGTTGTTTTCGTAGAAATAATCCTGCTGCTGGCCTGCGCCGCCATTTCCCACAAACAAGTCCAGGTCCCCATCATTGTCAAAGTCCGCCCATGCACTGGCCTCGGCATTGCCATTGCTATTTTGCACGACGGGTCCTGTCATGACACGGGTGAAGCTGCCATCGCCATCATTTTTATACAAAAAGTCATTTTGCCCCCAATTCCCCACAAACAGGTCCATATACCCATCATTATTATAATCCCCCCAACTACACGCAATAGAACTCCCCCCATCCGCGACGATCGAGCCCACACTGCTCGCGAAGGTGGTCGTAAAACTGCCATTGCCATTGTTTCGCTGGAGGAAATTGCTGCCGCTATTGTGACAGACAAATAGGTCCACGTCGCCGTCGTTGTCATAGTCGCTCCAGGCGACGCCGAAGCAGCGCGCAGCGGTATTGGCAAGGGCACCTGTTGTGACTTTGGTGAAGGTACCGTCCCCATCATTATGGTAAATCAGGTCTTTGCCAGGCACGGAGGTGTTGTTGGCTGGGGTCAAATTGGCACAATAGAGGTCGAGAAAGCCATCGTTGTCGTAATCAGCCCAGCTTGTAGAGGTGGAGTAGCTCGGCTCACTCGGCATCGCAAATGCCGTTACTTCATTGAAATTGCCGTTGCCTTCATTCCGATACAGCGAATTCATGCGTGGCAGGTCAAAGCCTCCGTCTCCCACAAAGAGGTCCAAGTCCCCATCATTGTCATAATCTCCCCAGGTTCCGCTCTCAGACATCACCCCGTCTGTCACCAAGATGCCAAATACTTGTTTGGTGAAGGTGCCGTCACCATTGTTTTCATACATGGAGTTGACCGTAGGGGAGCGTGGATTGTTCGGGATAAATAGGTCCAAATCCCCATCGTCGTCATAGTCGATCCAGTTGCCGCCTTCGGACCAGAGGTTATCGTCGTTGAGGGTAATTTGGGTAAAGGTCTGGGCTGGGAGTAAATGCCCTAGAAATACGAGGAAGAATGTCAAAGATAAGCGCATAAGCAGAGGGTTTAAGGGTAGCTGAGACCTCGGAGGTTTTTGAAACCTCCGAGGTCTTTTTGGAAAAATTGTTGCTTCAAAGTCCGAGCGCAAGCGCATAGCTCCGCGACGAGCACACACCGACGCCCGAACTTTAAACCTACCTAAAGGTAAGGTGTCCGAGGGTTATGATGCTATCACATAAAAAGGGGGAAATGGATGGGCTGATTGCAGAATATCGATTGCTTGCCCTGAGCATGTCGAAGGGCAGAACAAGGATTGAGGAAGTAAGTGAGACTTTACTACACCCAAATCCTCCTTGTAATATTATTCCGCTGGATACTTTTCCTTCAAGGCCGCGACACCTGCGCGTATGAGTTCTGCTAGCACTTCCAAATCTACATCCGTTAGCTTATTGATATACAAACACCCTCTGCCTGTTTTGTGCTTGCCTAATCTGGAAAGGATCTCTTCTCGACTGCTTGCGCTAGCGCTGCCCATCATATATATGGTCAGGCTTTTCTTCCGAGGGGAAAATCCTGTCAGGAACCAATCGCCCTCGCGGCCGCTGTCATACTTGTAATGGTAATTGCCAAACCCGATAATAGAAGTGCCCCACATTTGAGGCGCCTCCCCTGTGATGTCTTTCATCATTTGTAATACCACAAAAGAATCCTCTCGGCGCGTATCATGTTCAACGGCATTGAGGAAGTCTTCTACATTGAGGTTGTTGGGGGTTGTTTTTAGTTTGGCCATGAGGGGGGAAGGTTTTAAGTTTTAGGTTTTGATTGGATTTGTTTCAGGAGGAAGATGTTAGGAAATTTTTATTAAAAGGTATGCATTAATGATAAATAAAGCAATAATCGCCACTTTTATGTAGATACAGAAGCAATAATACTCGTTCTATTCGTCCATGAACGGTTCGGAACGGTTCCGAACCGTTCATGGACTTTTACATCCCAAAATTCCCATTGTCTTCCCCACAGTTTTTCCGTATCTTTCGACGTAAATCAGCCGCGTAAAAACGGCACACATACATGAGCAACATGTAAAAGCCCGTCTTCGGATGGGCTTTCATTTTCCATACAATAAAAAATTATTCATTGACTGGTTGGGGAAAAGGGGGATGACCATCAATGAATCAATAATATTAATCCATAATCAACTTGTCAGACCACAAATTTCAGCTCAAATCCGATTTTAAGCCTTCTGGCGATCAGCCCGAAGCTATTCGTCAACTCGTCGAAGGCATCAAAGAAGGCGAGGAGCACCAAGTCCTTCTTGGTGTGACTGGCTCTGGCAAGACCTTCACAGTCGCCAATGTCATTCAAGAACTCCAGCGCCCGACGCTCATCATGAGCCATAACAAAACCCTCGCAGCACAACTCTATGGGGAATTCAAGGAGTTTTTTCCCGACAATATGGTGGAGTATTTCATCTCCTACTACGATTATTATCAGCCTGAGGCATTTGTCCCTAGCACCAATACCTATATCGAAAAGGACCTTTCGGTCAATTCTGACATCGAGAAGCTGCGCCTTCGTGCGACCACCGCACTGACGATGGGACGAAGAGATGTCATCGTGGTCGCATCCGTATCATGCATCTATGGCATCGGCCGACCCGATGATTTCAAGGCGAATGTCTTTCCCGCCTATGTGGGCATGAGCATTACGCTCAACATGTTCCTTGATCGCCTCATCCAGCTTTTTTACAGTCGTACACGGGCGATGCTGGAAAGAGGGAATTTTCGGGTAAATGGGGATACCGTAGACATTTTTCCCGCCTATGACGACCTGGGGGTTCGGTTTATCTTTTTTGGCGATGAAATCGAAGCCATTCACCGCATCGATCCTGAAACGGGAAAGCGCCTGGAGACCATTCGCGACTTTACCCTATATCCCGCCAATCTCTACGTCACCCGCCGAGAAACCCTCAATAAATCCATTGCTCAAATCGAAATAGAACTCGGCCAACAAGTGAAATACTTCGAAGCCCAAGGCATGTTCCTAGAGGCCAATCGCATCAAAGAACGCACTGAATTTGACTTGGAGATGATGCGCGAATTGGGCTACTGTTCGGGGATCGAGAACTACTCTCGCTACCTCGCAGAGCGAGAAGCAGGCAGCAGGCCTTATTGCCTGATCGACTATTTCCCAGATGACTTTCTGATGGTTTTGGACGAAAGTCACGTCACCCTGCCGCAAGTTCGGGGCATGTTTGAAGGCGATCGTTCGCGGAAATTCACCCTCGTAGAAAACGGCTTTCGCTTACCATCTGCCCTGGACAATCGTCCGCAACGCTATGAAGAATTCGAATCCTTGCAAAATCAGGTGATTTATATGAGCGCAACGCCAGGCGATGTCGAATTGGAGAAAAGTGCTGGCGTCATCGTGGAGCAAATTGTGCGGCCTACAGGTTTGCTCGATCCGCCTGTCGAGGTGCGGCCTTGTATCAATCAGGTAGATGATTTGCTGGATGAGGTAGATGAAGAGGTAAAAATAGGACGCCGTGTCCTAGTAACAACACTTACCAAGCGCATGGCAGAAGAATTTTCCCGCTACCTCGGCGACCTCAATATTCGCAGCCGCTATATCCACTCAGACATCACGGCCCTCGATCGTGTGGACATCTTGCGTGACTTGCGCAACGGCCGTTTTGACGTCCTGGTAGGTGTTAACCTGCTGCGGGAAGGACTCGATCTGCCAGAAGTCGGGCTAGTCGCGATCATGGATGGGGACAAGGAAGGCTTCCTGCGCACTGACCGTTCGCTGATCCAAACGGCGGGCCGCGCCGCCCGAAACGCCGAGGGGCGTGTCATCGTCTACGCCGACAAGATCACCAAAGCCATCCAAAAGCTGCTCGACGAAACCAACTACCGCCGCACCAAGCAGATCGCTTATAATGAAGAACATGGCATCGTTCCCAAAACCATTGTCAAATCGAACCGCGACATCTTCCAGGATGCCATCGGCACGCGCAAGCCCGACTATGAGATGGACGAACCCACCCTCAGTCGCGCTGCCGAAGAGCAAGCCGAATACATGGACCGAGAGCAGCTTGAAAAGCGCATCCGCGCCGTCCGCAAGCAGATGGAAGCTGCTTCGAAGGAGCTAGACTTCATCGAGGCGGCACGGCTACGGGATGAGATGTTTGCGTTTCAGGCGTTGCTGAAGGAGAAGTATCGGTAGGGGATTGGGGGAAACTCAAGTTCAAATTCAAGCGCAAATTCAATTTATCAATGCCTAAGGCCTTATGTGGAAATTCAAATATGCTTGGCCAGTTTATGTTTCCTTTATTTTGTCAGGGGCAAATTGGGTATTACTTTTTCTTTACGAATACAAACCTGATCCTTACCGTGATTTCATTGAAAATCTGCAAGCCCTTTTTGGATTTGGGACTGTTATTTGGCTACCTATTCTGACCACTATTTTATTTTACAACAATCGATTTAAAGGGGGAATGTTCTGGGGATTTATGGTGGTAATTATCTTTGGAATGTTCATTTTAGCATCATTCATCTTTGGCATTATGAGTGGGTTTCAACAAACCCTTGGTGTATACTTAGGTATTATTTCCCTCAATACACTTTATACAATCCGGCATTTTCGAAAACCTTCCCGATTACTTTCTGAATGGGGAAAATGGGGGATCTTATTATTGATAGCAGGTTTATTCCCTGGGGCCTGGTTTTATTGGATGAATATGGGTTCTCCGCCTCAATTTTTCTTTAATGAGACTATTGGTTATTTAGTATTAGCTATCTGGAATCTTCTTGCTATTACCGCCCTTCTCCTCAACCTTCACGATCTCCATCGCCGCGACCAGCAGAAGCAACAGGCTGGCTATGAGCAGCTTGTGGAAGAAGTAGGGGCCCAATAAGACGCAACAGACTTTCTTCAATCTGTTGCGTCTTCAGCTCCCACAAAGCTGATAAGAACCCCCTATTTCACCTCAATAATCAAGTATGCGTTTCTAGGTAGTTTGGAATAGGACGCGTAGCTTGGACACGTAACAGGTTGAAGAAAACCTGTTACGTGTCGGAGGCTCCAAGACGCAACAGATTTTCTTCAATCCGTCGCATTCTCGACTCCCACAATGCTGACAAAATCGCCTCATAAAGCATCCATCACGAGATAATTTTCAGGAACACCTTTGACTTCGACGCGTAACAGGGTAAAGAAAAACTACTCAAGCCCTAAAATCATTTCTTCCATGGATCTCCAAACCAAGCGCGCCAAATTATCTCCAGGAAAATTTTATCATGTTTTCACCAGAGGGAACAACAAAGAAACCATTTTCAAAGAATCGAAAAACTATCCCTACTTCCTCTCTCGCTGGAAACAATACATTACCCCCATAGCTGATATATATAGCTATTGTCTACTTCCCAACCACTTCCATTTTTGCCTAAAAATAAAGGCGATTGATGATCTTCCTCAAGCATATCAAACAGGTAGGAAACACCTTTCTCACCCTTTTGCTATTTGCTTGAGTGCCTATGCCAAAGCGATCAATAAAGCTCATGGAAGGACAGGAAGTCTATTTGAAGAGACCTATAACCGTGTCGAGATTACTACCGAAACTTATTTTATCCGATTAATTGCTTATATCCACGCAAATCCGCAACATCATGGGATTTGCACAGATTTTAGGGATTATCCTTATTCCTCTTATCATGCCTTCCTATCTGATAAGCAAACATCTTTAATGCGGGAAGCCGTTTGGGCGTATTTTGGAGGGAAAGAAGGGTTTATAGATTATCATAATGATCATCAAAATTGGAGGCGTTTGTACAGAAGTAATCTTGAGTAGCTGGGCCTCCAAGACGCAACAGACTTTCTTCAATCTGTTGCGTCTTCGACTCTCACGTAGCTGATAAGTGGCGCTGTTTTTACTTGGGTGAAAGGAGGGGGGGGTTCAGGTGGACGCGTAGCATCGACACGCAACAGGTTGAAGAAAACCTGTTGCGTGTCTTTACTCATTCAACGCCCAATCATATTCCAGAAAGCTCACCTGGGCATCTGCTTTGATCTGGACCCTGGCGAAACGATTCAGAAACTCGATAAGGGTACCTGTTTTTGTAAAGTCTTCTCCGTACCAATCGAAGATTTTGGAGAGGGCGACCTTTTTTTCGCTGAGCTGATTGGCGGCGGGGTTGTTGACAAAGGCGCGGGTCATGCGGTCGAGTTGCACATTTAACTGGGCAGGGAGATAAGCTGCGTTGAGCAGGCGGGGGCATGATTTGGCGGCGCAGTTGACAGCAAAGTGGATGCGCGGCTCATTGGGATAACGCTTCCGAATGATCTCGTTTTCGATTTGGTTTAAGGTGTAGGCTTTGCCTGCCAGTTTGATAAAGGGTTTATCCCAGGGTTTGCCAAGATCCGTGATGCTTTTTAGGGGATGATTGTCTACGATCAGCTTGATCGTAAACGCATTATACGCATTGATCCAATAACACAGTTCTTCCGTGGGGGCCCAGTCTGACTCAGGAACCCCTTTTGCCAATATATCCAAATAGGCCTGCAAACTAGCTTTATCCGCTTTGAATCCTTTATAATTCACCTTTCCCGTGCTACTCACATATTTTTTGAGCAAGGCATCCCATTCCTTATGGGTCGGTTTGTTGTTGGGAGGCGGGGAAGGATTTTCTTCTTCTTCCGCTTTCTCTTCTGGCGTAAGTTCTTTGATGATCACCTTAGGCGTAGGTATCGCTTGCTCAATTGGACGTATGTCCGATTGGGTAGTAATCACCTTCGCAGGCTTTTCGATGATTTCGGGTGCAGGCTGCTTGACAGGTGTTGGAAGTTCTGATGAAGGTTCTTCCGAAGGTTTCTCGGAGGTAGATGTTTCGGGAATAGTTTCTTCAGGGGTAATTTCCTCAAGGGTAATTTCTTCCACCGTATCCATCTCCACGGCGGGGACCACCACTGGCTGCGCATCTACCACGGCTGCTAGCGTATCTACTTCAGCAGAATGAGTTGTTTGAGGTTGTTGGTCACAGGCCCACATCATGGCAAGGCTCATGAGAAAAATAGCTAATCGGGTCATTTTTGAATGAATTTTGGCTTAAAAAAGGACTAAAGCTCAGTATACGACGGAAGTTTAGTGTTGAATGAATGAATAACAAATTTTGAATCATTTGTTATAATTCTGCAACAAGTAACTCATTGCCCCCTTGTCATGTTGTCGGAAACCTGACCCCGCCATTTATTTTGTCAATAAAATAGCCCCGGATTCCATTCCCCTTTCGCAAAAAAACGAGGCTTTCTGATCTTTTGTCCTGGATGAAATAAGTAAGGATTCCCTTCTGTGTCCAGCATCGGCACATGGCGATTTTGAAACCTGCGCCAGGATTTGGGAAGAATGATCGCGTCATGGATAAAACGGTTTTGCATGGCATGACGAATCTGCTCTGCATCGAGTCCTATGCCAAATCGTACGATCTGGCCCAACTGCTGGTCAGGCCAGGTATAGAACCTTCGCTGCACTTGTAGGGCCAAAATACCATGAGAGAAACGGCCGTAATCGGCGTTTGAAAGGTCTACACAGCCATATCGCGCTGGATAATTGTCATCGATGATATTTCTCCGTCCTTTCGAGGCGGGGTCACCTGTCCAGAGCATGCTATTCAGCGCAATACGCGTATCGCCATCTTCATAAGCCAGCATAAATGTCCCCGTCCGAAATCGATCCAAAATGGGATCAGCAAATGCGTCATTCTCCGCGATGAAAGAAAATTGTCCTACTTCAATCGCAATCGTCGCTGTCCGCTGAGAAGTGCCAATATCATCTAGGTAGAAATTATACGCATAGGCAAAACTATGCGCACGCCCTGTCTGATTGCTCACAGGCGAAAGGAAAGGCGACAAATTGGCCTCAGCTGGACCAAATCCAACGAGCGCTCCCAAGGTCAATTGAATTTCGTTCCGACTCAGTTTGGGACCATAACCAGACATACTTTGGTAAAAGCGCAAACTGCTTGAGAGCTGCAGCTCGTTATCCACGACGGTATACGTCTCCACAAATAAGCCCATGCGATTGACGTGTGTGCCCACAGCGAAGCTCACCCCAAAATTGAGTCCTGTATGGGTACTGAGGGGGATTTGGGCGAAAAGGCCCTGGAAGCAGAAGAAAAAGCCGAAGAGGACCGTTCGAACCTTCGAGCGTTCGAGCCTACCTATTCCAAAAATTCCTTTTAAGGAATTTGCCTCCTTGCGACGGGTTGAAACCCAGTCGCAATAGTAGAAAATGACAGACAAAGGACTATTGCGACGCGACGCTCGACTGAGCATCGCCGAAGTCTTTAGTCCGTCGCAAAAAGAGAAAAAGTCAAAATTGACTTTCCGAGCGGAGAAGAAGTTCAACAGTTCAATTCTTGACCGCAAATTAATGAGCCGCCGTTCTTCATTTTCAACTCTCCATTTTTCATTTTTCATTATTAATTCTCCCTATGGACCATGACAGAACTGGCCTGGGCCGTCGGCATCAGGACAATGTCGTTGACATTGACGTGGGCTGGCAGCGACGCGATGAAAACGATGATATTGGCAATATCGTCTCCTACCAACGGCTGGAAGCCATTATATACCTGATCAGCACGGTCTTGGTCTCCATCAAAACGCACAATAGAAAACTCCGTTTCCACCAAGCCAGGGGCGATATGTGTTACCTTAATCCCCTTGGAAAGCAAGTCCATGCGCATGCCCTGTGAAAGGGCAAAAGCCGCATGCTTACTCGCACAATAGACATTGCCATTGGGATAGACTTCCTTGCCAGCAATGGAGCCGATGTTGAAGATATGCCCTTGCTTCCGTGCCGCCATCAGCGGCGCGATCTCCCGCGTGACATATAATAAACCCTTGACATTGGTATCGATCATCCGCTCCCAATCATCGATATTTCCACTTTGTATCGGATCAAATCCCGCCGCAAGGCCGGCATTATTGATCAGTAGATCGATATTGCGCCAGTCTTCTGGAAGCGCGCCAAAAGCAGATTGCACCGCTTCCTTTTCCCTAACATCAAAACACAGGGTCAGGACCTCTGTGTCGAGGCTGTCTTTGAGGGCCTGAAGGCGCGCTTCGCGCCTTCCTGTCAAGATGAGGCGATGCCTCTGCGCAGCAAACTGGCGGGCACATGCCTCGCCTATGCCTGCCGTAGCGCCTGTAATGAGTATTGTTTTTTGCATAGTATGAAGAAGTTAGATCGCTCGGGCCGAAGACGTCCCTCGCTGTCAGAGGTCAGACCGTTCGGCTCGAAGACTCGCCTCACTGTCAGATCGCTCAGCTCGAAGACTCGCCTCGCTGTCAGACAAGATTTTTTCATTCTCACCATGCCTTTCGTCTGATAGCGAGGGCCTTCTTAGGCCCGAGCGGTCTGACAGTGAGTGCCGAAGGCGCGAACGATCTGACAGTGAGGAGCGTAGCGACGAACGGTCTCGCAGCGAGCGAAGCGAGCGGTCTCACAATCCCAGGTCCCATTGATTCATGATTGGCAATTTGCTATGGTCAGTGAGGTCGTGTTGCATGGGCGTAATGGATACAAATCCGTTTCTCAGCGCGTATTCATCCGTATCCTGGCCTTCATCCTCCAATTGGAACTTGCCTGTCAGCCAATAGTAAGGCTGTCCAAAAGGATCAACCCGCTGGTCAAATTCCTCCACCCACTGGCCCATGGCCTGGCGTGTGATACGCATCCCCTGAAGTTCATCCAGGGTGAGGTAAGGTATATTGACATTGAGGCATTGACCTGGACCGAGCGGCTGACTGATCGCCTGGGAGATGAGGTGGCGCACCACAGCTTTGGCTGTCGTCAAATCCGCCTCATGGCTGAATTTGGTGAGGGAAAAGCCGATGGCTGGAAAGCCTTGAATCGCGCCTTCTCGCGCTGCAGAAAGGGTCCCAGAGTAGATCGTGCTGACAGAAGAATTGCTGCCATGGTTGATGCCAGAAAGGATGAGGTCTGGCTTTTCATCCATGATCATGCCTGTGGCTAGCTTGACACAGTCTGCAGGCGTCCCGCTACAAGCGTAGCCTACAATGCCATCAAAGAGTTCCTCGCGCTCGACACGCAAGGTTTTTCCTATGCTGATGGCATGGCCCATCGCGCTTTGTGGACTGTCTGGCGCCACCACCGTCACTTGGCCAAATTCTTTGGCCACGGAAGTAAGCGCTAGAATGCCTGGTGCATGGATGCCGTCGTCGTTGCTGATAAGGATATGGGGGTTTTTCATGAAAAACTGTTTGGTTGGTTGCGGTAAGCGGCTGAAATTACTAAGGAATTGTTGATTTGTAAAAGGGGCAGAAAGATGTAATATATTTTCTTCAACTGGTCACTATCTTTACCCTATGTGGAAATTCAAATATGCGTGGCCAGTCTATATCTCTTTGATCCTATTTGTGAGCATTTGGATTGGAGGCATGATACAAATACAGCAAACATTAGAAGGGCAAATCGAAAATTTATGGATTGTAAGCCTTATTGGCTTCTTACTTTTAATTTGGCACCCCTTTGTATATGTCTTCTATTTGCAGAAAAATAGAATGAAAAATGGGCTATTTGGTGGGTTTATCGCATTCTTGATTTTGAGCATTGGGTTCCTAATTTGGATTGTCATTATTTCTATAGAAATTCAATCGACAGGGGTAGTCCCTAGCTATTTATTTAGCCTATTTGTACTGTTCATTGTAGTTTTTAATGCTTTGCTTTTGGTACGCCATCTCAATAAAACTACCCGTACCGTCACAGAATGGATAAAGTGGGGGGGCAGTCACTTAGTCTTTGGAGGAATGCCGTTTTTTTGGGTGTATGTGGTTTTTAAACAAAAGGGTACTTCACTCTTAGCAACAGATTTTGCCAAAATCACCTTTCTCATGGTATGGAACATCCTTTTCTTCGCCATCTTTTTCCTCAACTTATACGACCTCCATCGCCGAGACAAACAAAAACAAGCAGCTGATTATGAGCAGCTTGTATCGGAAATGGGTACAGAAGACCTCGGAGGATTTAGCGAGTAGTGTTGGTTAAATCCTCCGAGGTCTCACCGTGCTCAAACGCAAAAAACCGCCAACCCACAAATTGGACTGGCGGTTTTTTAATCTGCTAAGATGGTCTTAGCAAAACTCGTCAAAGGCACCTTTGAGGTTGGCGGAGATCAAGGCAGCAGGGCGGCCTTCAATATGGTGACGCTCGATCATATGCACCAAATTGCCATCTTTGAACAGCGCAATAGCTGGAGAAGAAGGAGGATATGGCAACATGTGCTGACGCGCACGCTGTGTGGCTTCCATAGCAACTCCTGCAAATACGGTGTAGAGATTGTCAGGCTTCTTTTCATTTTGGAGGGCGTGGATGACGCCTGGACGGGCAGCACCTGCGGCACAGCCACAAACGGAGTTTACCACCATGAGGGTCGTGCCCTCTTTCTGGATAGCGACGTCTACGTCAGCCGCAGAAGTGAGGTCAGTTACCCCTGCATTGACTAGCTCGTCACGCATTGGCGTAGTTAGGTATTCAGGATATTGTGACATAAGAGTTTATTGATTAATGAGATTGGGGACAAAATTAGCTAAAATTACCTAAGGAAACCCGAATGCGAGGAAAAGGTTTCTCAAATACGAACGCAAATTCAAGTTCAAACACAAACTCAAATTCAAGTTCAACCCCAAGTTTCCATATTTTAACTCCGCCCAATCTTCCCAAAACACATCCCCTATAAAAATTTGTGAGGCTTTGCGAACAAATTTTTGCTAACTTTATTACCAAAATTACTAACTAGATGCGAAACGAGATCCTCGATCCCCATGGAACGGCCCCAGACCTAGAGCGCCAATTGCGCCCTCAGCATTTTGAGGAGTTCACCGGTCAGCTGAAATTGACCCAAAACCTCAAAGTATTTGTGAAGGCAGCCTTAGGACGGGGTGAGGCACTGGACCATGTGCTCCTTCATGGCCCGCCAGGCCTGGGCAAGACGACGCTCTCTTTTATCATCGCCAATGAATTGAATACCAACATTACCACAACTTCCGGACCTGTCCTGGAGAAGCCTGGGGACCTCGCAGGCCTCTTGACCAACCTGGAAGAAGGCGATGTCCTCTTCATCGATGAGATTCATCGCTTGTCGCCCGTGATAGAAGAATACCTCTATTCCGCCATGGAGGACTTCAAGATTGACATCATGGTGGAGACGGGGCCCAATGCGCGGAGTATAGAAATTGGGTTGAACCCATTTACGCTGATCGGGGCTACGACCCGTGCGGGTCTATTGACCTCGCCTATGTTGGCGCGATTTGGCATCAATGCCCGCCTCGAATACTACGACGCAGAGACCTTGCAACGGATTGTCCAACGCTCGGCGCGCGTCCTCGAAGTGCCTATCACTGCGAAAGCTGCCCTCGAAATTGCTCGCCGCAGTCGCGGCACACCGCGTATCGCCAATCGCCTCCTGCGCCGTACGCGGGACTTTGCCCAGGTAAAGGGAGACGGCAAGATCGACATCGACATTGCAAAAACTACCCTCGAAGCACTCGAAGTAGACGAAGCAGGCCTTGACGATATGGACAATAAAATCTTATTGACGATCATCGACAAATTCAAAGGAGGGCCAGTAGGCCTTAATTCCATCGCCGCCTCGGCAGGCGAAGAGTCGGAGACCATAGAAGAGGTCTATGAGCCATATCTGATCATGGAAGGATTCATCAAGCGCACCGCGCGGGGGCGCGTAGCGACGGAACGAGCCTATGAGCACTTTGGGCGGGTGAAGGGCCAGACGGGCGAAGCGCCGACGCTATTTTGATTAGCCATTTCGTCCGCGCATCCGAATCACTTCTCCATCCAGCGTCAGGTATTCTTGCATCAAATCTGCCGTCAGGCAGCTATGAATGGGCAGAATACCCAACAGGTCACCAGGCTTCACCTCCTGAAGGCTATCGCCTTCCCAGGTGATCGTACCGTGCTCTTGGGAGATGGCCTTTACATAGGCACCTGCCACAGGCGTGCCCCATTTGCCATCTATGAATCGAACGATCCATCCAAATATGCGATGGCCATTTTCATCGATGATGGCGTCTTTGGAAAGGTGGACGGCCCCTCCATGGACAATGATTTCGTGACGGGAGGGATGAGTCTCTACGACGGGCACTGCCAGAGCTACTGCGATATCATCAACCTCACAGCTGCCGATTTGCACTTGCATGACATCGTAAAAAATGAAATTGCCTGGCGTAATATGGGAGATGTCTGAAAAGTCATCTTGCGTGCTGCAAGAGGGGGTATCGCCAAGTCGGAGTTGGACATCATGCCCTTTAGCTGCGAAATGCGCTTTTACCTGCTGAAGTTTCGCTAATGTATCACGATAGATTGAGGAAATCTCAGCTACCCCACGTGCCGCATAGGTATGTCCTGGATGGGTGTAAAACCCCAATAGATTGAGGTTAGGAGCGTCAGATATGATCTGAACCAATGCTTCCAATGTTTCAGTATCAGATGCCAAAACACCTGTCCGTCCATACCCTGTATCGACTTCTATCAAGCAATTGACAGGATATCTCATCCCTTTTCCTAAGGCTTTTGCCACCTCCACATCATTCACAAATACATTCAGCGATACCTTCCGTGCCAATTCATTTAATTGAAAAAACGCCAGGATATTCACAGGAAAGGCAATCGTGATGGATTCCCAGCCCATCGATACAAAATGGTACGCCATTTCAATCGACGAAACCGTGATTTCCCGAACACCGCGGGTTTTACCCCATTTCGCTATCTCAAGCGCCTGGTGCGTCTTGAAATGAGGCGCCAGCGTGACACTATGACGAGCCGCCCGATCCACCATGCGGTCGAGGTTGCGCAAACAGCGTGCTTTATCGAGCAAGAGGGTTGGGGAGAAGAGGTTCAATGGTGAGGGGGGTTATTCAAAAATGGTAGAAGCAGTATCTTGAGCTTTAGGAGAGATTGACGAATATCGAACAAGGATTAATGATTTTAGAAGTAAAGATTAGAAGTAAAGAAAGAGGTTTTGATTAACCAAAAATCCAACTAGTTGACCTAACAGCCTAAACCGCTTTAACCTTCCCTCCTAAACTTAAAACCCAAAACCTAAAACCCCAAACTTCCCCTAAAGGCACCGCTCCGAATGATAACTCGAACGCACAAGCGGTCCACTTTCTACATACTTATACCCTAGCTCGTAAGCGTAGGCTTTGTAGTGGGCAAAAAGGTCTGGATGGATAAATTCATGCACGGGCAGGTGCATTTTCGTGGGTTGAAGGTATTGACCGATGGAGATCACATCACAATCGTGATCGCGCAGGTCTTGCAATAATTCATACACTTCCTCGGGGGTTTCACCCAAGCCTACCATAAAGCCCGACTTGGTACGAATGCCAGCGGCTTTGGTACGACGAATTTGTTCCAAACTACGGTCGTACTTGGCCTGAGGGCGTACGCGGCGATAGAGTCGTTTGATGGTCTCCATGTTATGAGAGATGATCTCAGGTGCCTCATCTGTGATGAGTTTGAGGGCATCCCAGCGCGATTTCATGTCTGGAATCAGCGTTTCTAAAGTGGTAGTAGGACTGAGTTTCCGTACTTGGCTGATAGTCTCCGCCCATATTTGCGCCCCACTATCTTTAAGTTCATCGCGGTTCACAGAAGTGATTACTGCGTGCTTCACGCCCATGAGTTTGATCGCTTCAGCGACACGCTGAGGTTCATCCGTATCGAGGCCCTTAGCACGTCCTGTGGCTACTGCACAGAAGGAGCAAGACCGCGTACAGGTATTGCCCAAAATCATGAAAGTAGCCGTTCCTGCCCCCCAACATTCTCCCATATTGGGGCATCGGGCACTTTCGCAGACAGTGTGCAGATTGTGCTCATCAATGAGCTTGCGCACATTGGTAAAGGTATCCCCATAGGGAAGTTTCACCCGCAGCCAAGCGGGACGAGGCCCATTTCCGGGCAAATTTTGACTCGTAAGATTCCCTATATCGATTGTCGTAATGGCCATAAGAGAAGTTCAATTGTTCAACTAAGGAAAGTTCAAGCGTGCAACTAAGATAGGTTCAACTCGTTCAAGCGTTCAACTCGTTCAATTGTTTTAAGAGAAAGCAATAAGGCTTGAACCTTTGAACCTAATTGAACCTTTGAACCTTTGAACCTTTTTGCGCCTGCAAATATAGCATTTTCTTTATTGGCTCGTTACTCCTAAGTTTGTACCTGTAAGGAATTTTTACTGGATAAATTGATTGATTTTTTTGTAAGAAAACCTATTTACTATGGACTATCAATCAAAGTTGTTTCCTAGAACACCCTAAAACCAACAAATCTTATGCAAAAAATTATTTGGATCTTCACCGCCCTAATCGCAGTCAGTCTGACGAGTTGTATCACCATTGAGGAGCGGTATACGATCAAGAAAAATGGCTCGGGCCATATGGAGTATATCATTGATATGAGCGAAATGGCCTCCCTATTAGAAATGCTTCCCAAAGACGAAGACGATGAAGAAGCGGGAGACAACCCCTTGAGCGGACTATCTGAAGGGCTAGGCGGAGCAGATATGGGAGATATCGCTGCAAAATTAGAAGGGATGGAGGGAATCAGCAAAGTCACTCAAATCACTGGAGACAACGAATTGTATATGGGAATCGGCTTTGACTTCAAAAGCGTAGAAGCATTGAACAATGCTGTAAGTTCCTTCAATGAAGGCGGAGGCATGACGCCCATTACCTTTGACGGGAAGAAATTTGTCCGCGAGCAAGAACTAGCTGGCGAACTTAATATGGAAGAATTGCTAGGTGATTCTGAAGAGGTAGATGCTGCCCAGATGAATATGTTTTTCACTCAGATGAAATACAAAGTTAGCGTCACATTCAAGAAGCCTATCAACGCCATCTACACCAGTGGCGACGCCAAGTTCACGGACAAAAAGCATAAGTCTATGGAGGTCGAAACCTCTTTCAAAGAACTCTTTGAAGGAGAAAATCCCCTGAATTTTTCAGTGATCACGAAGTAGGAGACCGCTCCCTGCGGTCGCTGCGAGAGGCGAGACCGTTCGGGCTGCGCCCTCACTGCGAGACCGCTCGCCTTTCAGGCTCGCTACGAGACAAGAGACAATAAGACCTGCCTTTGTCTCATAGTGAGGCGAGTCTTCGAGCCGAGCGGTCTCGCAGTGAGCGCTAGCGAACGATCTCGCAGGGAGCCCTTCAGGGCGACCGATCCCGCAGCGAGGGCTGAGTCTGCGAAGCCCGAGCGGTCTCTACCCCTTGATCCCCTTAAAAAAGTCTTCGACTCGGCTCAGCAGGCTGGCTTCCCAAGAACCGCTGTATTCTTGCCAATTCTCTTTCAAGGGTAGAATCGATGTGATATGCTGGGGATTGAGGATGATTTTGTCAGGATGTGGCTCCCATTCGTCGGAGTATTTCTTGGTCTCTCCCCCCATACTGACATGGGTCAAATCATCCAATAATATCCCTTCCCGCCGGGCCAAGGCCTCGGCAATCTCCGTAGGAGAATGAAGTGAAGTACCAATATATTGGGTTGAATTGCGGTCTACGAGCTCTGTCGTGCGGATGACGTACCAATATTTTGTCATAAATAGGGGATTAATCGTATTTTTGTCATAACAACCCTCAATATGGGTCGTGGTTTTGAAAATAACTCTTAATTTTAACTTTAATTTTCATTTCGATTTTCATTCAGACTTACCCCCTAGCATGCTAACCCCAAACTTTTCGCTTAAATCACTTGCTTGCTTCTTCCTTTTTGTCCTCTCTTTCTCTTTTATTTACGCCCAAAATCCTGGCATCACCTTTGAAATTCGCAATGCCGAAGTCAAAGATGGCTACTACGAATTTGATGTGTACATGCATGCAGATGACGATGCTAGCCTACACATCCTGGGCATGCTTTACCTTCAATGCGATTCCTTGACCTTTGGGTCCATTTCCCCCAAAAACGACCTCAAACTCATCCACCTGGACTTGATGAAAGAGAAAGTCGAAGCCATCAACAGCTATAAATACCGCACTTCGAATGTGATTTACAACAAAGGCATGCTCGTCATTTCCTGGGAAACGAGCTTTTTTGGGCAGGCAGGCGACATGCGCAAGCACACGGAAGTGCCCACTACCCCCACGCCGCTTTACCATGTAGCGATCAAAATCAAAAACCCCAATGCTACACCCCAGGTGACTTTCAATACGAAACTCATGTCTGGGCAGCAGTTTTTCCTCCTCAACCAAAGCAATAAACCTACGCCGTATCGAGATTTGACGAAGTAGCTTCCCCTAGGATTTTTTGAAGCGCTCAACCCAACGCCTTGGCGTCACCCCGGAATTTTCCGACGCTTTGGGAGGGAAATATCCGGGGCCTCCATGACAAAAGTGTAGAAAACACTTTTTGGCGGGAGTTTCCGGATAAATTTGTTCGCAGAGCCTCACAAATTTTCCGGAATGACGGAGGGCTAAAGTGAAAATCGTCATAAATGATTATTAATCAGTCAATTAACAATATTCTTCAACACAGGCACCTTCTCCCTTTCTTGCCAAACCAAGATCGCACAGCAAACCAGGGTGATCACAGCCAGGGCAAATAAAGTGCCTCCATCCCCTTGCACCACAATCCCCAGTTGGGTGAGGTGTGACATAATGGCTCCGCCCATAAGTCCTAGGCCCAATACTGCGCCTATCCAGGTAGTCCTTGGAACCAGGATCAGAATAGCAGTAATCAATTCAGCGATGCCGATGCCTATTCGTCCTACGGGTTCTAGACCGAGCGTCTCAAAAATGTAGACAGATTCAGGCGCAGCAGAAAATTTAAAAAACAGGGTTTGGAGTAAGATGATAGCAGGAATGAGCCTTAATGCCCATTTAATGATGGATTGAGTGTTCATGGTTGATAATTATATGTGTATGCTAAGAATTCTCTGCAAGGATATTTATTAATCTTCACAAGAGTATCTCAAAAGCCTAAAAATCTTTTATTTTTACTTCCATGAAAATCCAAGGCCAGATTGTATCAATTGCAGAACGCAGCATTTTTCCAGGAGAAATCACCGTGGAAAATGGGCATATTACCTCCATAGAAAAGAAACCCACCAATGAGAAAGGCTACCTGATGCCAGGCTTTGTAGATGCTCATGTACATATCGAAAGCTCGATGTTGGTTCCGTCCGAATTTGCGCGACTGGCTGTGATTCACGGTACAGTCGCGACGGTCTCCGATCCCCACGAGATTGGCAATGTGCTAGGCGTAGCTGGGGTTCAGTTTATGGTGGACAATGGGAATCAAGTCCCTTTCAAATTCAACTTTGGGGCACCGTCTTGCGTGCCAGCAACTAGTTTCGAAACGGCGGGCGCAGAAATCGGCCCCCAGGAAATCCGCAAACTGCTCGAAGATCCTCAAATACGCTACCTCGCGGAAATGATGAATTATCCGGGCGTCATATACGACGACCCTGTCGTCCATGAAAAAATCGCCATTGCCCACGAGCTAGGTAAGCCTGTAGATGGCCATGCGCCAGGCCTGCGCGGTGAAGGCCTGCAAAAATACTTGGCCGCTGGCATCAGTACCGATCACGAATGCTTTACCCATGAAGAAGCCCTCGAAAAGCTAAACCTTGGGATGAAAATCCTTATTCGGGAAGGTAGCGCCGCCAAGAACTTCGAAGCCCTGATCGGCCTACTGCCCGATCATTATGCGCACATGATGTTTTGTTCTGACGACAAACATCCCGACGACCTCATCGAAGGCCATATCAACCAACTGGCAGCACGTGCCATTGCCAAGGGAATGGACCTGTATAAGGTACTTCAAGTAGCCTGTCTCAACCCTGTGGCGCATTATGGATTGGACGTAGGGCAAATGCGTGTAGGAGATCCAGCCGATTTTATCAGGGTAAATGATTTGGAGAATTTTCAGGTAAAGGATTGCTGGATCAATGGAGAATGGGTCTCAAAAGCGGGTCAATCTCAGATTCAACCGGTCCCCGTCGAGACCCTCAATCACTTCAACACCAGCCCCAAACAGCCTGCTGACTTTCAGATAATGGGAAAAGCAAGCGATATCCGAGTCATTGAGGCCCTTGACGGAGAACTCATCACCCGGCCATTAACGATGGCCGCGTTATCGAAAGGCGATCTGCTGATCTCCGACCCCTCAAGGGACCTCCTCAAAATAGCCGTTGTCAACCGCTACCAAGACGCGCCGCCAGCCGTCGCCTTTATCAAAGGCTTTGGCCTTAAAAATGGTGCCCTCGCCTCCTGCGTCGGTCACGACTCCCACAACATCATCGCCGTCGGAACAGACGATGAGCAGCTTTGCCAGGCCGTCAACCTCATCATCCAACATAAAGGAGGCATCTCCGCCGTCTCAGGGGACCAGTCACAAGTCCTCCCCTTGCCCATTGCGGGCATCATGTCAGGAGACGACGGGGTGAAAGTAGGCCAGGCCTATGCCCAGATCGATGCCTTTGCCAAGGCCATCGGCAGCACGCTCCAGGCCCCCTTTATGACCTTGTCATTCATGGCCCTGCTGGTCATCCCATCGCTCAAGCTGAGCGACAAGGGGCTATTTGATGGAGATAAGTTTGAGTTTGTAGGGCTGGAGGCTTGAGACCGCTCAGCCCGAAGACGGGCTTCGCTGCAAGACCGTTCGTCACTGCGTTCCTCACTGCGAGACCGCTCGGGCTGAAGACAACCCTCGCTGCGAGATCGCTCGAAGACTCGCTACGAGACAAGAAAAGAAAGTGCCTTTAGTCTCATAGTGAGGCGAGTCTTCGAGCCGAGCGGTCTCGCAGTGAGTGCCGCAGGCGCGAACGATCTCGCAGTGAGCCCGGAGGGCGAACGGTCCCGCAGCGAGGGCTGAGTCTTCGAAGCCCGAGCGGTCTCCCCTCACCGAAACTCATAATTATACGCCTTGATGCCGCGCAGAATCCCTGACGCGATAAACACCTGCCCCGTCTCCGTAGCAAGAAATTTCTCCTCTTCACTGTTCGTGATAAACCCTGTTTCACAGAGAACAGCTGGCATAGCAGAACTCCATAAGACGATAAACGGTCCTTGCTTCACGCCGCGATTTTTGCGCTGGACGGCCTGCTCTAGCTGGCCTTGGATCTTGTCAGCGAGGTGGAGACTCTCCTGCCGGAAGACATTTTTCATCAAGCTAAACATGATATAGCTTTCAGGCGATTTGGGGTCAAATCCGTCATACATCGACCGATAGTTATCCTCCATCATCACCGTCTGGTTTTCGCGGATATATGAGCGGTAGCGCTCCTGGCCACGGTTGATGCCGAGGACATAAGTGGAGGATCCAAATGCAGCGCGGTTGGTGCTGGCATTGCAGTGAATGCTCACAAAGAAATCGCCTTTATAGGCTTGAGCGATCCTGCCACGCTCATGTAGTTCAATGAAATTGTCATTGGCGCGGGTGAGGACGACGCGCATATGGGGGAGGTAGGTATGGATCAGGTCGCGCAAATGGATGGCTATTCCGAGGGCAATATTCTTTTCTTGAAAAGTGCGCCCTACCGCGCCAGGGTCTTTCCCCCCATGCCCTGCATCAATGATAATGGTCCGTATGGGACCGTCTGTAGCATCTGGCACAGGAGGGTGAAAAGAGGAAGTCAACCAAAATGCGCAAAAAAGAAGGATACCAAGGACAATTCGCATAGGATTTAGGATAAACTTACAGTCAGAAAAACGAGAAAAAGTGTTAATTTAGCGCAAAATCAACCGGGCATAAAATTAGATAAATTATAGCGAATATTCATCTGCTATTAAAGGGGACACATTTTGGCATTGTCAAAACATCTGCATTGGATTAATTTGCCCAGTATGAAAACGATTTTAGCCCTACTCATCGGCCTACTTCCCTTTTATACTTGGGCGCAAATAGATACCCTCAGTGGGACTTCTTCTGATAGCCTTTCTTCCCTGGTCATCCCACTTGATAGCTTATCCCCTACCCTTTCCCCTGCTGATAGCCTTTCCCCTTCAGACACCACCCAAGTCGATCCCGTGGCTGAAGCGCGCAGCAAACGTCAGGAAGAGCTGAAAGCGCAGAGTGATTTTAAATCAAAAGTCAACTATACCGCCAGAGATTCCAGTGTGCTCGATGCTGTGAACCAGATTCTCTACCTCTATGGCGCTGTCAATGTGAAATACGAGGACGTAGACCTCACGGCTGAAGAAGTCTCGATCGACTTCACCACACAGACCCTATTCGCAAAAGGCGTCGAGGATAGCGCGGGGAACCTCATAGGGGCGCCTATCTTCAAGCAAGGGGAGCAGCAGTTTGACGCGCGGGAAATGAGCTATAATTTCAATACAGAAAAAGGCGTCATCAAAGGGGCACGCACCAATCAAGGCGAGGGTGATGTCCTCGCCGATGTAGCGAAGCGCCAGCCCGATGGGTCCATCCACATCAAAGGAGGGAAGTACACTACTTGTGACCTCGATCACCCGCATTATTATATCGAATCTCGCAAGCTTAAACTGATCCCTGGCAAGCAGGTAATCTCTGGCCCCCTCAACCTCGTCATTGAGGATTTCCCCATCCCCATCGTCATCCCCTTTGGCTTTTTCCCTACCAACACCAACAAACGCCAACGGAATGGCATCGTCCTACCTCAATATGGCGAGCAAAACGATCGCGGCTTCTTCCTGCGCGGATTGGGCTATTATCGGGCGATCAATGACTATATGGACATGCTGGTGGATGGAGACATTTATACAAAAGGGGGCTGGGCCCTTCGGTTGGCATCGAAATATAATGTGCGATATAAATACAATGGAGGCTTCTCGGCGGAATATAGCATTCAGCAGTTTGGGGAAAAAACGGAAGAATTTACTGATCCCGATTTTCAGCGAATTCAAGGGTGGCGCCTTACCTGGAGACATAGTCAGCCCATCAATCCCACTACTCGCTTTAGTGCCAATGTAAATCTCAGCAATAGCAAATACCTGGAGCGCCTCAGTGGCAACCCCAACGATGTACTCACCAATACCCTTAACTCCTCGGTGAGTTTTTCTAAAAGCTTTGCGCCTTTTACCCTCAGCGTGAGTCTCAACCACAGCCAGGATGTGAAGAACAATACGGTCAACCTGACCCTGCCCAGTGCCAACCTCCAGATGAGTCGACAGACGCCGTTTAAGCGCGTAAAAGGCAAGGGCCTTGAATGGCTCAGCCAGTTGGGGATCACCTATGGTCTACAAGCCACCAACCAGCTCAGCAATATCCAGGATTCCATCTTTTTCCCTATCCTCATCAATCCAGGAGGTACTACCGATATTTATAATCCGACAGACTCCATCGTCGAGACATTTGACAATAGCAGCTTTTACCGCAGAGGCATACAGCACCGTTCGGCAGCTACGACCAATATCAAATTACTGAAGTACATCACGGTGCCGTTGAATTTCAACTTCCGTGAATACTGGTATTTTGAGCAAGAGAAACAGGTCTATAACCGGACAGAGGATGAAATAGAGACGATCAGGGTACCTGGCTTCTCAACAGCGCGAGATTTCAATTTTTCGGTAAATGCCAATACGACCTTGTTCTCTTTTTACCAATTCACCAAATCCAAGAAGGGAATAGTCATTCGTCACCAGTTCATCCCCAATATAGGCTACTCCCTCAACCCCGATTTCTCGGCAGAGAAATACGGCTTTTACGGCACTGTCCAGACGGACCGTGAAGGCAATACAAGACGGTACAATCGCTTTCAAAATGGCGTGTATGGCAGCCCCTCAGCGGGAGAATCCCAGAGCCTTAATTTTGGGATTTCCAATGTCTTTGAGATGAAGTACAAAAAGCGCGAGAGTTTTGAGGAAGATTGGGACGAGACTCAGGACCCTTACGAGCGCGTCCGCCTGCTCGACAACCTGAGCATCAATAGCGGCTATAACTTCGCCGCAGACAGTTTCCAACTGTCTCCCTTTAGCCTCTCTGCGCGTACTACCCTCTTTAATCGAAAACTCAATATCAACGCCAGCGGTGCCATTGACCCGTATGCATTGGGGTTCACTGACGCAGAGGATACAGTAGGTCGTCGGGTCAATCGATTTGAGTGGGATGAAACAGGTCGGATCGGCCGCCTGACACGTGCCCAGATCAGCTTCAACACCGGGTTCAGTTCCAAAAAAACGAAGAAAAAGCAACGCTCTCAAGGCTTCGATGAGATCGAGTATCAAGCAGTCCGAGACAACCTCAACGAGTACGTAGACTTTGACGTGCCGTGGTCTGCCCGCATCAACTACAACCTCCAATACACCAAAACTAACGCCCTCGCACCCACCATCACCCAGACCCTGCGTCTCAATGGAGATTTTAGCCTGACGCCCAAATGGAAGATCACCTATAGCTCGGGATATGATTTCACCCAAAAGGAAGTCACCTTGACGCGGTTCTCCATCATCCGCGATCTGCACTGCTGGGAGATGTCCTTCCAGGTCACGCCCTTTGGATCTCAGCAAAGCTATATGTTTGCCATCAACGTCCGCAGTTCTACCTTGAAGGACTTGCGCCTCACCAAGCAGAGCAGGTGGCAGGATCGGGCGCCGTTTTAGATTGCAGATTGATGATTGATGAACAAGGATTTTTGAAGGGGGAAGATTGCAGATTGATGATTGATGAACAAGGATTGTTGAAGGAAAAAAATCTTCACTTCAGCAATCATCAATCCTTGTTCGATATTCTGCAATCTCTTCTTCTCAATCAATCCTTGTTCGACATTCTGCAATCTCCTCCCCTCTTTTCTCTTCTCAAAAAAATCCCTCATCTTTGCCTTCATGAAAAAAGTAGTACTCATCGACGGCTGCCGCACCCCTTTTCTCCGCTCCGGAACCCAATACATGGACCTCATGTCCTATCAGCTCGGCCAATACGCCATTAAAGGCCTCTTGACCAAGACGGGTATCGATCCTACGGCCGTGGATAAGGTCATTATGGGCACGGTCATTTCCAATGTCCAGACCAGCAATGTCGCCCGTGAGTCTGCCCTGACTGCAGGCATTCCGTCCACTACGCCGTGCCACACGGTGACGCAGGCCTGCATCTCCGCTAACCGCGCCATCGCCGATGGCTGCCTCGAAATCATGGCCGGCCAGGCCGATGTCGTCATCGCCGGCGGCGTGGACAATACCTCCGACACGCCCATCCAGTTTCGCAAGAAGATGCGCAAAAAGCTCTTCAAAGCGCAGAAGATCAAGGGCTTTGGCGATATGCTAAAGTTTGTGACCAGCCTGCGTCCAGCGGACTTCAAACCCGAAGCGCCCAAAGTCGCTGAGTTCCTGACCAGCCGTGTCATGGGCGTAGACTGCGACATCATGGCCGCCCGTTTCCAGGTGAGCCGTGAAGCCCAGGACGAATACGCCGTGCGCTCTCACCAGCTCGCGGCCCAGGCCCACGAGGCAGGCCATTTAACAGAAGAAATGGTGGAGGTCACCCTTCCTCCAAAGTTCAAACCGATCAACAAGGACAACGGCGTACGCGGTGACAGCACCGTCGAGAAGGTGAAGAAACTACGCCCCGCCTTCGACCGAAAATTTGGCACCCTCACCGCCGCCAACTCCTCCTTCCTCACCGACGGTGCTGCCGCTACTCTGCTCATGTCCGAGGACAAAGCCCGCGAACTGGGTCTTACGCCGAAGGCTGAGGTCGTAGACTTCGTCTTCACGGGACAGGACGTCCGCGACGAGCTCCTCCTGGGACCGGCCTTCGCCGTGTCCAAGCTCCTCCACAAGACGGGCATGACCCTGGCCGACATGGACGTGATTGAATTTCACGAAGCCTTCGCCGGACAGATCCTGTCCAACCTCAAAGCCTTGGCTTCTGAGGACTTCGCCCGCGAGCAGTTGGGCCTAGACAAGCCCGCAGGCGAGGTAGACATGTCCAAATTCAACCTATGGGGCGGTTCCCTCTCCATCGGCCACCCCTTCGGCGCGACCGGCGCCCGCATCATGACCACGACGGCGAACCGCCTCCAGAAGGAGGGCGGGACGTATGGGCTGCTGGCGGCCTGTGCGGCGGGGGCGCATGGCCATGCGATGATTTTGAAGAGGGTTTGAGGGTCTGATTGTCTGATGGTCTGAGTGTGGGGTTTTTATGACGTAGTGAGTATCAGCCACGGATTACACAGATTAACACGGATTCTTTTCTTTAATCTGTGCAAATCCGTGTAATCCGTGGCCAATTTCTTCTCCCTCATCCGCCCCTCCCATTAGGATATTTTTCTGAAATTGTAGTACTTATCGGAAAGATTTATGGCTGGCGTCGTCTGTGGCGACAAGCAGGGGTGAATCTCTGGTTGTCGCACCTTAGAAAATTACATTTTTGAAGCTATGGATGAGAATTATAAAATAGCATTGAGGCGTATTTGGGAGGTTAAAGAGAAAAATTTGACGAAACTGAATTTGTCGAATTTAGGACTAACTCAGATTCCTGAAGAGGTATTTGAGTTGACTAATTTAAAATTGCTTAATTTAGTAGGTAATAAACTAACAACTATCCCAGATGCTATCGAAAAACTGACCACATTAAATACACTTTGGCTAGGTGAAAATAATCTGACTACACTGCCAGAATCAATCGAAAAGCTTCCTAAGTTAACTGAACTAGGATTTCAAGGTAACCAACTAACCATACTCCCAGAGTTTATTGGAAAACTGACGAAGTTAACTGCCCTAGGAATTCATAACAACGACCTGGTAAATGTACCTGAATTTATTGGAAATTTGACTCATTTAAATAGGCTCTCATTAGAAGGAAATCAACTGACAAGACTCCCAGGATTTATTGAAAAATTGACTGAGTTAACTGATCTTTCTTTAAGAAATAATCTACTAACCATAATCCCTGAATTTATCGGAAAACTGACAAATATAACTGAGCTTGAATTAAGGAAAAACCAACTGACTGCCCTTCCAAAATCTATCGAAAAACTGACAAGTTTAACTACATTTTCCTTAAGCGAAAACCAACTAACTGCCCTTCCAAGATCTATAGGAAAGCTGGCGAACTTAAAAAGGCTATATTTACATAACAATCAACTAACCAGCCTCCCTGAACCTATCAAAAATCTGTCTAACCTAAATATATTAAGTTTAGCAGGAAACCAATTCAAAGTAGGCCCAGAAGTATACTCCCTCCCCCCCCAAGAACAAATCCAAGCCATCCTCAAATGGCAACGCGCCCAACAAGCAGGAACCCTAGAACCCATCCACGAAGCCAAGGTCATCTTTATAGGTGAAAGCAATCACGGCAAAACGCATTTGATTGAATTCTTGCAAAAAGGAGAGATTAAAAAAAAAATCACCACTACCCACGGCATCGAGCGAAGTCAGCTCATGATTCCTTATGACAAAAAAGACATTCGCCTCAATATCTGGGACTTGGGTGGTCAAGAATTTATGCGCAGTACTCACCAGTTCTTTTTCTCTGAGCGGACCTTATATGTCCTGGTGACCTTGGCGCGGCGGGAGCGTAATGAGCTGAATCATTGGCTGAAGCTGGCGAATCAGTTGGGGAATAAGGCGCCTGTGCTGGTGGTTATCAATAAGATAGACCTGGATGCTCATGACCTGGACCGCAGAAGCCTGGAGCGTGACTATCCCAATATTGCAGGCTTTGTCAGGACCTGTATTTATGATTGTGGGGAGGGGAAAGCGGCTGAGACCATTAAGGAGTTAAAAGACAAGATCACAAGCATTGTCACGAATCAGGACAAGATGCCGAGCGTCTTTGAGCAGCGGCCACCAGATTGGTTTGGGGTGAAGGAGGAGTTGGAAAAATTGGAAGCTAAAGGGAAGAATTTCATTACCTATCGGGAGTATGAAAGCCTCAATTTTATCAAAGACCTGCCCGAAGATGAACGCAAAATCAACCTCAAACTGCTCAGCATGATCGGCGCGGTGGTGAGTTATGTGGACGATCCGCGCCTCATCGATACCAATGTGATCAACCCCCAGTGGATTATGGATGGGGTCTATGCAATCATTAATGATCCCCATGTGAAGGACGAAGCCAAGGGGCGGTTACACATTAAGGACCTGGCCCGCATCCTGCCCAAGGAGCAGTTTCCCAAGGCTAGACACGCTTATCTCTTGGAATTGATGAAGAAATTTGACCTGTGTTATGCGGCCAAGGATCAGAAGGATGTGTATTTCATTCCGGACTTGTTTGAGGACATCGAGCCGGAGGAGGAATGGGATGGGGAAGGCTCCATGCATTTTCGGTATAATTATGACGACTTTCCGCCGGATGTCTTTATGACACGGTTTATCGTGGAGATGCACCAGGATATTGAGGGCGAGAAACGTTGGCGAAGTGGGGTGTTTATCTCTAATGGATCGTGTCGGGCAAAGGTCTATCAACGTTACCGCAAAAACTACATTCATATTGAAGTCATCGGCAATAAGAGCGAAGGGCGCAGCTACTTGTATGCGATTCGGGAGTCTTTCCGCAAGCTGCATAAGCCGTTTCCGCAGATGGAGATCAAGCAGGAAGTCTTATACAAAGATTACTGGTTAGACTATGAGGAATTGATCGAACTGGAGAATGTAGGGGAAACGCAGTACCATACGAAGCTAAAAGAAAGGCTTCCAGTAACAGAAATCCTGAACGGCTATTCTACGCCCACTGATCGAAAAGGCACGCAAAAACACATCAAAATATTCCTGGCTTCTTCCGCCGAGCTGAAAGCAGAGCGGGAGCAATTTGAGATTTTTATTCACCGCGAGAACCAGACTTTGTACAAACAAGGCATTTTCATCGAATTACAAATCTGGGAAAATTTCTATGAGGCGATGTCACAAACTCGCTTGCAGGATGAGTATAATCGGGTGGTGAAGCACTGCGATATTTTTGTGAGCTTGTTCTATACGAAAGTGGGTAAATACACCCTAGAGGAGTTTGAAACTGCCTTTGGGCAGTTTAAGGAAACAGGGAAACCGCTGGTATACACTTATTTCAAGAATGCGCCGATAGACGCGGAGAATATCACAGATGAAATTCGAAGTCTCCTGGACTTCCGAAAAAGGCTAGATGACTTAGGGCATTTTCGGTCAATCTTTGAGAATATGGCTGACTTGAAGTTTAAGTTCAAGAAGCAGTTGGAGCGGGTGCTGCCGGGGTTGTGAGGGGGCGCTTGGGTCAGCTCTTAAGCCTCATGGCCGTTTGGCCAGGCATGGAGACATCCTCCCCGCACAGGGCCTCCCTTCGACTTTGCTCAGGGCAGGCTAATCCTTCAAAGGAACCGTCGCGCTAATCAGAAACGATGTTTCTGATCGGCGGGAAAACCCTTTGAAGGGTTGGGGCCAGTGCGATCGGGATGTTTCAGCACCAGAAGCGGCCACATGCCGCTTAAATCATTCTCCACCCCAGAAATTCTCCCAAAAACCTGCCTCCCCTTTGGCCTTCTTCCATATAATCCGCTACTTATCCCTCCATATTTGAACCCTTGAACAAATTGAACCATTGAACTCTCTTCTCCTCTCTCAAAAATACCCTAAGAAACGCGCCTTCATCACAGGCGCAGCTTCCGGCCTCGGCCTGGCCTTCTGCCTACAACTCGCCAAGGACGGCTGGACCATCGGTATGAGTGATGTCAATGTGGAAGCGTTAAAGACGGCGGAAGCCGAAGTGCAGGCCGCTGGCGGAACTACGTTGACTTATGAGCTAGACGTAGCGGATCGGCAGCAGTATGCGGCTGTCGTGGAGGCGTTTTTGGAGAAAACAGGCGGAATCGATCTCTTGATCAATAATGCAGGCGTGGCAGGCGGTGGACCGATGGGCGTCTTCCCTTTGGAAGACTGGGACTGGATGACGGACATCAATCAAAATGGCGTGATCAACGGTTGCCATTTTTTTGTCCCCCATTTCAAACAGCAAGAAAGCGGCCATATCATCAATGTAGCCAGCGCGGCGGCTTTCACCGCCAGCCCCAATATGGCCGTATACAACGTCACCAAGGCCGCGGTCAGGGCACTTTCTGAGACGCTTTACTACGAATTAGCTCCCTATCATATCGGCGTTTCCACCCTCATGCCTACCTTTTTCCCCACCAATATCATGGAAAATGCCCGAGGCTCCGAGCGGCTCAGTCGCTTCGCCAAGAAGATGATGGAGCGCTCCACTACCGACGCCACTACCGTCGCCCTTGAAACCCTTACCAAAGCTGGCAAAGGCCAACTCGAAATCATCCTCCCCAAAGAGGCACGTAAAACCTATCTCCTCAAGCGCCTTTTTCCAGGTCTGTATAGGAAAAAATTGCTAAAACTGACCAAAGGCCTGCGATAGGAAAATAATTTTGAATGATGAATTTTGAATAAAAACCCCGTTTATCACTCATATATTCATTGTCAACATTGTGAGCCAGTCTCGGAACTAACGCACAAACGGCTGGATTTTTGCCCAATCTATAATTTCTACCAATTGATGTAGAAGGGAATCAAATGGAAAAAGCATACATTTGATTCATCTCGGATCATCGTGGTATGTAGTGGAATGCGTGCTTTCACATAGGAAGTTTGCCACGGATTACACGGATTTGCACAGATTAAAAAAGAATTTCAAAAAACAATGGAGTCATGAAGCATATAACTAGCTGATTGCCAACTCATATTTTGATTTCCATTTTAATTTTGATTTTAACTATTAACCCTATCTTCATGAAACGAATATATATCCTACTCCCATTGCTTTTCCTCTTTTGGGGAGGTGATTTATTGGGGCAAAAAATAGAACACCTGGGGCGCAACATCAACACTGAGTTTGAAGACCGCGAGCCGATCTTGTCACCTGATGGCAAGACCATGTATATCTGGCGCAGAAAAAACCCCAATAATACGGGCGGGCTCATAGACCAGGGTGACATCTGGGTATCGAAGATGCAAGCCAATGGCCAGTTCGGACCATCGCGGAAGCTAGCCCAACCCGTAAACAGTCCAGGACTGGATTTTGTCTGGCAGGTATCGCCCACAGAAGACACCCTCTACCTCAGTATGACAGGCCGCAACTTCAGTACGGGCATCAACTATATCGTGCGTCAAGGCCTAGGATGGTCTGAACCGCATAATATGCGCATCCGTGGCTATATCCCTCGCGGTAAGTATAAAGACTATTTCATCGCTAAGTCAGGCGTCATGATGATTCCCAATCAAGGACCAGACAGCTATGGAGGGCCTGACCTCTATGTCTGCCTGCCCCTCACCGATTCGCTCTGGGATACGCCGATCAACCTAGGTCCTACCATCAATACGGCTGGTGGAGAAGACGCTCCCTATCTGATGCCTGATGGGAAAACCCTTTTTTTCAATAGCAATGGACATAGTACTGATGGGCCTTTGGTGGTTGGAAAAGACGAAATCTACGTCTCTACCCGCCTCGATGACACGTGGCGGCGATGGACGAAGCCCCAACGAGTAGGCGCGCCCTTGGGGACGCCTGGCTATGATGCAGACTTCTGGATCACAGAAGACAGCATGTATGTCTATTGGATTTCGGACTATAAGACCTATGGGGATATTGATATTTTTCGGATAAAAATCAAAGACTGCGCGGTAGACCTATATCCAGGTGGGGATCAAGTGTTTTGTGAAGGGGAAGACGTTACGCTGGAAGGCGGCTTCACCCTAGGAGAAGGGCTTTCTCACCAATGGCAAAAAGACGGTGTCGACATCCCTGGTGCGACCAGTCGCCAGCTTGATATTGACGAATCAGGCACCTATCGGCTGATTCGCCGTAAGGAAGGCTGTGTGGACACCTCAGCCAATCAGATGATGACCTTCATCCCCAAACCCCAAGTTGCCATTCAGAATGAAGGCAATATCTTGTGCGAACAAACCTCGCTAGAGCTTCGCGCCATGTCAGCAGGCGCCGCCTCCTGGGAATGGTCTCAAAACGGCTTGGTCATCCCTGGTGCCAATGAATCTGTCTATCAGGTCAAACGAGCAGGGACGTATTGGGTAAAAGTAAGCAATGGAGCCTGTGGCAGCACGTCCAAGCCCGTCTATATCAGCAAAATGGTAGATCCTGTGATCTATCCCGCCGATCAGGCGCTGAACCGTGCGCGGGCCAGGCCTTATGAATGGCTATGGACGCGTGAGTTTTCGACGAGAAAGGAGAACCTCCTGTTTCGCGATGTTAGCGTCGATGAGGCGGGAAATACTGCGTTGTTGACGTATAAGCAGAAGGGCAAAAGCTATGTAGAGCGATTGATCTATTTCACCAATTCGGGCACCCTCAAATGGCAGGTGGATGGAGAGAGCACCAAAGCGCCCACCAATCAATTTGTCCAAATAGACTTTGAAGGAAACGTGTTGGTGACCAGTCAAGAGCATTTTCTCCGAAAATACAACGCACGAGGTGAACTACTTTGGGAAAAAAGCCATAGCGTGCCATGGGTCTCAGGCCTCACGACCGATCCCCTCGGCCATGTCTACGCCATGGGCCGCTTCAAAGAAAGCGTCCAGATTGACGATACGACCCTTTCTACGAAGTCTGGCGGAGCTGTATTTTTGGCTAAATTTGACCCATTTGGTAAGCGGATGTGGGTACGCAAGGTAACGGCTGACTTTATCCTTCGCGACTATGGAAATGCGGTTCAATGTGATGCCGCTGGCAATGTCTATATGTCAGGGGCATTTGATCTGGTGGCCAGTGCGGGTCCCAATCAGTTGATCAGGGGATCCTTACGGGCTGACAATTTTTTCTTGGTAAAATTTACGCCCTATGGCGAAGTACAGTGGACCCGGCGGTATTCCACGGAGAAAGCACCTTTTCACACTTCGGACATGGCCACAGATGACCGCGGCTTTACCTATTTGCTCCACAATCACAAACTCGCCAAGTACGATCCCAAGGGCCGCCTCATCTGGAATGCCAATGTCCAGACGCCTGGCAATACGACGCCCCGTGCGGCGAGGATCGCGGTAGATGGTCAAGGCACCTTATTTACCCTAGGCATCACCAATGAGCGCAATAATTATTTCCTGACCCGAACGGATCGCAAAGGGAAGGCCCTCACGATTTGGGGTCAAAATAGCGGTGCCAAAGATCTCAATAATTTACCAGTGATAGGAACCAATGAAGCAGGCAACCTCTTCCTAGCGGCGCGCGCTACAGGCAGGGCGCCTGATCGTAATTACAATGTCGTATTGCCCGCTTTTCTGACCAGTTTTGGTGAGCCAGAACGGGAAAATGAGCTAGACCCATTGGCCCTCTGCCCAGGAGAATCCATGACCTTATTTGCCAAGCTGTCACATGAGGTGCCTTTTTATTGGCTGAAAGATGGCCAACCCATCGAAGGGGCCACTGACACGATGTTGGTCGTGACCGAACCAGGGCGCTATCAGGTGCGTGTATTTATGAGCACCTGTGAGCGATACTCCAATGTGCAGGAGGTTCAGAATTGCTACCAAAACCTCGAAAAAGACCCGCCCAAACCGCCCAAAACAGAGACTCCCCCCATTACTCAAAATACCCCCAAACCACCCAAAACACCGCCTACGCCCAAACCCAAGAAAGATCCTGATCCCGATCCTGAAGTGGTACCCGTACAGCTAAAGACCAAGGCCAGCGGCCAGCCCACCACGCTCAATGACCGCAAAGTGAATAAGCAGGGCAGTGTGAAAATCAGTAATCCGACCGCGACCATCGCCGTATGGGATCACGGTGCCATGGACAGCGACACGATCTCCCTAAACGTCAATGGCGTTTGGCTGTTGGAGAACTTCCCCCTGCGCAAGGAGCGCAAGGAACTTGTCGTCGAATTTGACCCCAACGGAGCCAATTTCATCATTCTATACGCGCATAATCTTGGCACGATCCCGCCCAATACCGCCTCTGTCTCCATCTCCGATGGCAAAAAGACTCAAACCCTCAAGCTGAAGTCCAGCCTCAATAATTGTGGGAGTATTAATGTGAAGTTTGAATGAGACCGCTCAGGCCGAAGACGGCCTTCGCTGCGAGACCGTTCGGGCTTCGCCCTCACTGCGAGATCGTTCGTCGCGAAGCTCCTCACTGCGAGACCGCTCGAAGACTCGCTACGAGACTTAAGACAGGATATCTTTTCTTGTCTCGCAGCGAGGCGAGTCTTCGAGCCGAGCGGTCTCGCAGTGAGCCTAAAAGGCGAACGGTCTCGCCTCTCGCAGCGAGGGCTGAGTCTTCGAAGCCCGAGCGGTCTCCCCAAAAACCTTTAGCCCCTATGCGCGTTTTCCTCCGGATCAGATCGTTTTGCCCTACTCAACCTAGAACATAAAACCTAAAACATAGAACTTTCATATGTCTTTCCAAGAACTCATCAACTCAGACAAGCCCACCCTGGTAGATTTTCACGCGGAATGGTGTGGACCCTGCAAATCTATGAGTCCGATCATCCAACAGCTTAAACAAGATGTGGGAGATCAGGCCAATATCATCAAAGTCGACATTGACAGAAATCCTCAGGCGACACAAGTCTTTGGCGTTCGTGGTGTCCCTACTTTTATCCTTTTCAAAAAAGGGGAAATCGTATGGCGCCAGTCAGGCATGCAGCCGCTTCAGCAGCTCAAGCAGGTTATTCAAAAACAAGTCTGAGCGTCTGAATGTCCGATTGTCTGATCGTACATAAACACAGTTAAATACAGGAATATTTTAATAATCAGGCTTTCGGACTTTAGATATTGCCTTTGGATTTATGAAGAACAATCAGACGCTCAGACATTCAGACGCTCAGACGATTCTCCTCGTCGCTGCGGCGCCGCTGGAAACTGCCCACCTACGTGCGCAGCTAGAGATGAAGGCTGTAGGACAGGCCCAGTTCGAGGCTTCGCGGCAAGGGAGGAAAATCACCTTATTACACACAGGCATAGGTATGGTCAACACCGCTTATGCCTTGGGCGATTACCTCGCGCATGAACGGCCAGACCTGGCTGTTCACTTTGGGATAGCAGGCAGCTATGACCGGGGACTTGCCTTGGGGCAGGTGGTGGAGGTAGTCGAAGACACCTTTGCAGAGCTAGGCGCATCGTCGCCCGAGGGCTGGTTGGACTTGGAAAGCATGGGTTTTGCTCAGTTTGAGCAGGCAGGTCAGGCGTTTTACAATACTTTTATCAATCCCCTCCCCTCCCCTACTTCGCTTCCCAAAGTGACGGGCCTCACTTCCAATCAAGTTCACGGAACAGCTGAAGCTATTGCCGCCGTTCAATCCCGATATGACAAGCAGCTTGAGACCATGGAAAGTGCGGCTTTTTTTGCCTGCATGCTACGCAATGAAATCCCTTTCCACGCTTTTCGCGCCATTTCCAATTACGTAACCCCTCGCGACAAGAGCCAATGGAAACTTAAACTCGCCGTCGAAAATATGCAAGACTGGCTCCTACAAAATTATGTATTGATTGACTGATTAATGAGAGACGTTATAGCCCTCAAACCCACTTCTCACTAATTAATTCCATTTTTTTCTTATTTTACAATCAATAAATCAATAATCTATCAATCAGTAATTTCTTCTAACAATATGGCTACCAAAAATGATAATACTGGCAGGATCATTCTCGTGATTACAGGCATTCTGGTACTCACCGCTTTGGCCTATTTTGCCACAAAATACTTCGCCCAGAAAGATGTGGTTGAGGAACAGCAAACCACGATAGACAACCTGGGGGTCGAAATAGATCAACTAGAAGCGCAGATCGTCGAATTTGAATCGACCATCCAAGATCAGCAAACAGATATCAATACCAAGGACAGCCTCTTATCTGTCCGCAATGGGCAGCTCGAAGCGCTGGAAGTGAAACTCCAGCGGTATAAGCGCAGCAGCAATGCCAACGCAAAGAAATTATCTGACCTGGAGAGCAGGATCACACAATTACGCTCTCAAGTGACAGAATATCAGCAGAAAGTGGAGACATTGGAGGAGACCATTGCCGAGCAATCAGACTCTCTGGCACAGCAGCTTGCCATCTCCGAAGACCAGCAGGCCCAAATCTCAAACCTTTCTCAGACGGCAGAAGAACAGGCCGAGCGCCTCAAGCGTGCAGGTGTCTTGCAGGCTGCTGACTTCAATTTCTATAATGTCAAAAAGAATGGCAAAGAGGATCAGGACAATTCCTTTCGCAGATCTGCCATTCACATCGTTAAAGTCTGTTTCAATGTTTTAAAGAATTCTGAAGCGACCGTCGGCAAGCGTGACGTTTACCTTGTGGTAGAGAACCCCGATGGCTCAGTCAACGCAAATGCTGGGGGCGGATATAGCGGTGAATTTGTCTTTAATGGAAGCAAACGGACCTACTCCGCCAAAACCAATATTGATTATAAGCTCACTACCCAGACGGTCTGCATCCCTTACCAACCCACAGATGGGGTCAAATTCGAAAAAGGAGACCACTTTGTGAGTGCCTTTGCGGATGGGAAGCTTATTGGGCAGGGGAAGTTTTCCGTGAAATAGGGAAAGTGAGAAGGGATCATTACTTCAATATTTTGTGTACTAGACAGGTCTTTAGACTCCCCAAGACAGGTCAAGATGGATATTTAACCGAGACTTTGGTACGGCCAATCACGGAGTGATAATTGATGAGTTTCATGGCTTCCATATTATCCACATGGACGCACCCATGAGATGACACATCAAGTCCTCCAGCGTGAATCGCTTCTCCTCCATTGTAGAAAACTGCATAATGCATATTCGCATCTATCGTACCATCTGGTTTGGGCTTAGAATATTTCCAGTTGCCACTTTCACGTTCACCAGGTCCAAAAGGCTCTGAGTATTTTCCGCTATTGTACCCCACTCCCTCAATTCTTCTTACAACAAACTTGTCCCCTTTATCTGTCCAGCCCTGATCCTTACCTCCGCCCGAAATCGGAATCGTAAATGGCGCACCCAGGGGAGCCGTAGGTTCGTTACCATTGGGATGATAATTCGCTGTCAGGTCCCCTTTCCAATATTCATTGCCTTTTGCATCAACGGTTTTAGTTTTGAACACAATCTCTATTTTTGAAATCCAGGGTTGTGTTTTCGGATCATTAAAGGTTTCCTCTACATAAGTGCCTACCGCGGTTCCCCTTCCAAAGTTGAATCCCTCCTTTTCTCTATAGGGTTGGATTTGGTCAATAGGAACCTGCTTTTGCTGTACCAAAAGAGAGGTCGCCCGTCCTTGCTGACTAGTATCAATTTTTGAAAAAAAACTCCTTTCTCCACTTTTGCTAAAAAATGGTTTGGATAGATGAGGATGGGATGCCCTGTTTTTTTGACGTTTGGCAGTTTTCATAGGCGATTATATTAAACACTTGCGTTACGAAATTTACCAAAAATGTTCTTATTTTCCTAACAGATTGCATCCTATTGTTGGATGCAGGGGGCAGGATAAGCCCTTGTCTGATCAGAACTGCGTATTATAAACCACCGGAAATTGATCCGGAATTTCCTCCTTTGATTCGCCCAAATTCTGTCGCAAATCAATCTCTATACCTCGCGCTATCGTGGAGATCGGCACATCATTGGCCGTACCTTCAAAGGGATTCTCACCCGTTCTGCCGATCCGCTCCATCGTATGAAATACCCAGGCCACAATGACATAGAAAGGGATGGAAAACCACACAAATAATTTGCTCAGAAGCGTATGATGGCCGTCAGCAAGGCCCGCTCCAATTTCCGCAAATTGCGGGACGAGGGCTAGCGGAAGCAGCAGCACAAAGATCCACATGAAAAAATGGTTAAGGGTAGCAAAATGCCTGGGATAAGGGAAATTCTTGATCCGCTCACTTTTACCTTGAAGCGTGAATAGTTCTTCCAGGACGCCTTCTAATTGTAAAAAGGAGAATTCCCAAATATGTCCTTGATCTTTGAGCTTTTTGAGGTGATGGGATTGGAGGTATAATAGCGCCGTCTGTTTATTTCCCTTGCTCAAAGCGTATGCAAGGTCCTCTTTAGACAAATAAGGTTCCAGGTCTGCCTCCAAGGTAGAATCTCGTTCTGGGGGCCTTGTATCCCATTCCCGATTGGTTTTTTCATTGACCGTGGTCTCCCAGGGTTTGAGGACCCGCATGGCATGACGCAAGGCCGTCATCCACGCAATATGGCGATAGGTCAGGGTTTTCACCTCCTGCTGAAGCTCCGCTTCTGACATCTGGGTTTGGGCATGCTCATTTGACACCATATCCTGGACAAACATACCAAAGGTCCTAGAGGTATTGACAATGCCGCCCCATATCTTTCTTGCCTCCCAAATCCGCCCATAGGCGGAATTGTTCTGAAATCCAATCACAAAGGCGACTGCTGTGCCGATCAAAGCTAATGGCGTCCAGGGGATCCTCAGCCAATGAAGATCCAGGAAATAATAGGCCGCTACACAAACTACAATGATCGTCGTAAACAAAAGGGTTTCATACCGGGTCCACCAGGCCATTTCCTTGGTAGAGTACGTTTTTCGGATAAACATATGTGAGAGTTAATAGAGGATCAGAAGGAAAATTGGGCATTTGTTGCCTGAAAATCAAGGCGTTGACTTAGGCACAGTGTAAACCAAGTTTTTTGTCATAACAGCGTTGCTGTCATTTCGACGACCGTAGGCTTTGCGGAGGGAGGAGAAATCTAACATCCTTATTTGTCTCGGCTATAAACCCTGGCTACCTGATGCTTCGAATAGACTACTAGACCACACTCTTAGATTTCTCCCTTCGGTCGAAATGACAACTGTGTTGTAAGGGCCAGAAACTAAATCAACTCTGTACTTAGTTCTCCCGATACGCCTGCGGCGTCAATCCCGTCTTGCTTTTAAACAGCCTACTAAAATAATGCGGATAATTGAATCCAAGTGCATAGGCGATTCCACTAATCGGTTCATTGGACCCCATTAGCATATCTTTGGCTTTCTCCACCAGAAAGTCATTGATATGGTCCTTGGCAGTTTTGCCCGTTTCTTTTTTGAGGAGATCACTCAGGTAATTGGGAGACAAAAAGCAGGCTTCTGCCAAATAGGCAATGGTAGGCTGGCCTGCCTCCAACAATTTGCCCGACTTATAATAATCGCGCAGCAAAGCTTCAACCTTCGACACGACATCCTTATTCTGGGCAGCACGTGTATTGAATTGACGCTCATAATACCGCAAGCAGTAGTTCAGCAGCAGCTCAATATTGGACACCAATACTTGTTGGCTATGGTTGTCGATTCGTTGACTGATTTCCGTTTGGATCAGGTTGATACAATGCCCGAGGGTGGCCTGCTCTTGGTCGGATAGGTGCAAGGCCTCATACACATCGTAGGAGAAAAAGGAATAATCGCCCATCCGAGCACCCAGCGGCATATTTCGGATTAGGTCAGGGTGAAAATAAAGCATCCATCCCTGGACTTCATTGAGTGCTTGTGCCTTTCTAAGGGTAAATACCTGCTGAGGTCCAGTAAACATCAATACCCCTTCGTCGAAGTCATAGGAATTCCTTCCGTAGTCCATGGCGCAACTCTTGTCCTTCTGCGCGATGCAGTACAGGTCGGATGAGAATTTCATCCCGACATGTTCTTCTCCATAGGCCATTTTTGATACATCAATAATCGTGATAAGGGGGTGCGTCGGTTTGCCAAGTCCTAATTTTTCATGGAGCTGGCTAATGGATTTATGGTGGATAATGGGGGTGGACATAGATGGTGATTATTTTGAACCATATAAGCATTTAAGGGCATATAAGGTAAAAAAACGTTTTCTTATATTCCTTATATGGTTTGATTAACATCAATGGCTATTTAGCGGTAAGGATATTCGCATCTATCAAGGTTTGAAAGGCATCTTCCATCGTTGTCTGTAAGGGTCGGAAACTCATTCCAAGGTCATTTTTGATCTTAGAATTATCTGCCTTCCAAGGGTGATTTACATTGTTTTTGATGAATCTTCGGGTGAATAGCTTGTTCGTCATGGGGCCTACAAGCATCAAGAGCCACTTGGGCAAGGCTTTTTTGGGGAGGGGATATTGGTCGCCGTATTTGGGCAAAAGTACCGTGCCCATTTCCAAAAAGTCAGTGTTGTGTCCAGCGGTGATATAGCGTCCTTTGGCGGCAGGGGTAAATCCTGCTTTGAAATGCGCCTCCGCTACGTCTCGCACATCTACGACGCCGACGCCCATCTTAGGAGCGCCCATTTTCATCGTCCCATCTCCCAATTGCTTCAAGATAGAAAGGCTTTCAGAGAAGGTTGCTTTCGCATTTAACGCAGGTCCCATTACAAAACAAGGGTTGACTGTCACCAGGTCCCACTGAGACTGGGCTTCCGCCATCTCCCAGGCTTTTTGTTCAGCCAAGGTTTTAGAATAAGAATAGGGCTGATATTCTAGAGAGGCGGTTGTGTTCCAGAGGTCCTCGGTAAGGGTGCCGTTGGGGGCGTTTTGGCAGTCTATGGCATCTGTATAAATCGCCGCACAGCTACTGGTCACGACCACCCGCTTGACAGAAGGGGTATTATTGGCCGTTTCCAATACATTTTGTGTCCCCTTGACCGCTGGATCGATCAGGTCTTTTTGAGGATCTTTGATATCAGTGATAAAAGGAGAGGCGGTATGAAAGACCAACTCACAGCCTTGCATGGCTTCTGCATAGGAACCAGGGGCCAATAAGTCTGACTTGAAGTAATGGATGCTTCCTTTGGAATTGGCCGCAATCTCGTTGAGGTGAGCCACCTTCTGCTGGTTGTCAGGATTTCTGACCGCGGCATGGACTGTCAGGCCTTCATCTAGCAGCTTCTTTACGAGCCAGTTGGCGACATAGCCTGTAGCGCCTGTGACCATTACGGGTTTTGAGGGATCGATTTGTGTCATGATGTTTTCCGTGTTTGGGATGATATATACCTATCAATGCCCAAAGGTGAACATTAGACACACAACTCATGAACACAAAACTCGGAATGGCAAACACGAATTACGGGAAAGGCTATTTTTTGCGATCAACTCTCCCAAGATATTTCCGAAGGCTTTCCATCCTCTTTCGTATTTACAACAAGCAACTGTTCACAATACTCGTCGCCAATTTTTATTGAATAATCGAATACCCCAAAACTTTCCGTTCCAGATACATCATTTGGATATAAGCCTACCCTTACCAACTCTAATTTATTGAGTAGTTCTTCTTTTTGATTTTTCAAGGGTTGTTTCCGATTAACTAAAGCTTCCAGTTCTTCTTCAAATAGTTCATCTAAGTAAAATTCTATATAATCTGCAACTTCCCCTTCCTTATTAAAATCCATAGTATAGTATTTCACATTTTCTTTGTCCATCCACTCGATCTGCTCTAGGAAATGCTTGATTGCATCCATTGAAGGTTCATCGCTGGTATTTTGCGTAAAGCTTATATCTACCTCAACCGATCTACCACCTATTTGGGCAGTTACACAATAATAGTCTTTGAGTGAATTTATCTCAATCTCTCCAAAATAGGGTAGTGAATATACTGTCATTTTATTGTCCTTGTTAGGGTTTGGTACGCTAAATATATATCAATTATCCCTAAATCGGTATAAAAAAAGGAATGCTAGAGCAGCATTCCTATCTCAAGAACCCCACCTATCAAGAAAGCTGGCCCTCCACGAAACCTTCTATTTCTCTGATGGCATCTCTCGTTTGCTCTTCCTGTACAAAATGCCCACAATCATATTCCCTGACGGTAGCCGCGGGCAGGCGTTCCCGCCATTTATCCAGGTATTCAGTAGTAATAAAAGGGTCCGCTACCCCCCATAATATGAGCCATTCCTTTTTAGCCAATTTCCCTAACTGCTGCCATTGTTGTTCATACCAGTCTGATGACCCGACCAGCGACTTGGCCAGGTTCAGCAAGGACATTCGCGTGCTTTTTGAAGGAAAAGGCTTTGTATAGTGCTGATGTACGTTTTTGGGCAAATTCTTGGGGTCTGTAAATCCTTTTTTGAGCAGGACTTTAGGCGAAAAATTGAAGTTCAAATACAGTGATCTCCCCAACCAACCATTGATCAGTTTATCAATTTTCTGCGCGGCTTCATTGTCCTTGGTTGCCCATAACCAGCTATTAAACAGAACTACTTTCTTGATGCGGTCCGCATGGTTGATCCCTGCAGCCAAGCCTATAGGGCCGCCAAAATCATGAACCACAAGCGTGATATCTCGCAAGTCCAGCTTCAGGATCAACTCACTCAGGTTGGCTGCATGAGCTTGAGGCGTACCCACAAATGCCTCAGGCTTTTCTGACAGCCCAAACCCCAGGTGATCCACGGCAATACAGCGATGCGTCTTTGATAGTTCTTTGACAAAGTCCCGGTACAGGAAAGACCAGGTAGGCGTCCCATGAACAAAGAGCATGACGTCTCCTTCCCCTTCATCAATATAGTGCATATTGCCTGCTTTCAGGGAAGCGTAATGACTGTCAAACGGGTAAAGCGACGGGCTGAGCCATTTTTTTTCTACTTGATGTGCATACATAATTAGGAGAATTTTTCGGTGAATTTTGTTTCACGACAAAAGTCTCGCTTCTCCACTTGAGGATTCTTGGTATAGACCAAGATTCAGATCTGTACGCTATTCATCAGCTTGCTGAAGTTGGTGGAGTCCATACGGAGGTAGGACGCTAGGTCTTTTTGAGAAACCATCTGAAGCAAATGGGGGCTTCGCTTCACAAACACCTTGAAGCGTGTTTCCATGTCAAAAGCCATTAGCTCATGCTGGCGTTGGATCACGCCCATCAGGAAGTGTTCCGTCGTCTTGCGAAACAAGGTCTCGATCTCCCGGTGTGCTTGCATCAGTTCTTGATGCTTTTCAAAGGAAAGCCTCAAAAATCGGCTATCTGTGATCGTCTCCAGAAAATATCGGGAAGGAGTTTGGGTAAAAAAGGATTCGGGAATCCCGCTGAAGGAAGGGGCATAGGCAAATGCGATGATATGCTGTTTTTCCTCATTGAGGTAATAAGATTTCTGGATGCCTTCTTGGACGAGGTAGATAAACCGCTCAGTATCCCCTGGCACTGTCATAAGGGTCTTTTTGGGCAAGACGTATTCCGTCCAATGGGAAAGATAGGCTTCCAGCACCTGATCGTCGACAGGGTGTATACGGGAGAGAAATGCTTTCATTAGGCTGTTCATTAACCATTTTCTAAACCACCCGGTTTTCTTTGCACGGATACCACACATCTCCCAAAGGATCCGTGTAAAAAAGTCCTGGCGCATCATCTGGCGGTTCACATTTAAACAAGTACACGTGCGCTGCTACGACAAAGAAGGTATGCTTTTGCCACTGTCCTTCTACATCGTAGTGTAGGTCTATCGCAAAAATCTGCCGATCCTGTATATCAAAGTCTGGATGATGCCTTGCAAATTCCTCTCGATCGCTGAGGCGAAGCATGTGGTCCCCCAAGACATTGGTGTCGCGCCAGGCGCGCGGCAGGTTAAAAAAGAGCACCTTTTTGAAGACCAGGTCATAGTTACGATAGTAGGTCTGGTCTTGACTCCCAGAGATGACGAGGTTGCTGCGTTTGAATTTATGTATCCAGAACCCATCCCACAAGGCATGGACGGGCAAGGTCTCATTGATCTTGTCTACGATTTGGGGAAAATTGGGTGGGGAGTTCATTCCTTTCGAGTTCCTTACAATTTTTTCCAAAAAATCACCTTATCCTCTCCTGTATTCCAGAATTCGCGAATCGTGGCCTCATGGGTATATCCAAGCTTGAGGTAAAACTGTCGGGTAAGGTCAAATTGGGCATCGCCAGATGTCTCCACAATCAGAATCCGAGCAGATTTTTGTCTCAGCACGTCTTCGATGTACCGCATCATTTCCCCCCCAAGGCCCTTTCCCTGAAGTTCTTTTCTGACCGCAATCGCATACAGGTTATAAGTGCCTTCTGTAAGCTTTTCCGGCGCACAGTAGCCGATGGCTACGGGGGTCCCTTCATCCAGGGCAGCAAACCAGATGTCTTCAGAATCGGGGTTTGTTAAATAATCGGCGATCATGTCATCCAGGAATTCGGAGGGGAAGAGTTCGCTGGAGTCCAGGACAGCTTTGAGGCCGTCTATATCTGTGGAGATGACATTTCTGATGGTGTGTTGCATTAGGTAAAGATAGAAGTTTCATTCTCCTTTAGGAATGAATAAAAATTAAAATGAAAGTTAAAATCAAAGTATGAACTGATTTTCAGTGAGTTATAGATGAATAACTGAAGAGTTATTTTTTCTTCATTCCTTAATAGAATTGATTTTCACCGCTCACACCGATTCTTGATCACTCCTAAGATCACTTCGTGAAAGTCATCGAGGATAAAGTCTGCCCACAGCTTGCTATACCAATTGAAGGTCGTGGTGACACGGTAAGTACAGGTCAGGGTGACCAAAGAGATAGCAGGCGTCAGTGCATCAATTTGATAGCTTCCTTCAATTACATCAAAATACCTTCCACCTATCATCACATGCTCATCCAGCGTCGTAGGGGGAATGGATTCAGGGTCAACATCGATGTCATAAGAAAAGCCTTTCCCCTCCTCCCAGGTCTTGATTTTCTCTTCAAATTTGATCCCTTTTTCCCAAACGATATGTCGGATACCGCCTATTCCTTCCTTGTCCAGCTCACCTGTTAATGGCTTGGGCACTCCGATAAAATGCACAAAATGCCATGCGATTTCGTCAGGATGGATGTCTTTGACATTTTTAACCTGTTCCCAAACCCTGGCTTGAGATCCCTGGATTTCAACGGTTGTAGTGACAGTATAAATACCGTTGGATGGCTCCACATTACTTTCAATTCCCAATACCAAGAAAGGCAGGAGCAGAGAAGCATATAGCTTGGTTCCTTTACCTTGATTTCGCAACTTGACAAGACGATATATAAACCCTCCGAGTGTCCCAAGCACCAAAAAAGGGGCAACGATGATCACAAGGCAAATCATGCCCTCAAAGCCCGTGATCAAGCACAAAAAGAAGAACGTCAAAGTGATCCCCCACGGTAAGAGCAAATAAGTGGTATAGGATTTTAGTTGTTCTTGGGTGGAAAAAAGGACTGGGATAGCCCCCAGTACCATCGGCATAATAAAGATGTACCCGATGGATACGTTTTTGTGAGTGGCAGTCACCAATAACATGACAAGGGAAGCGTACGCAACTCCGGCGGTGAGGCCTATCAGGAGGGTGCGAAATCTTGACTTTTTCATGATGCAATATTAGGGTTCATGTGCACAGCACTACTTGATGAAAGACGCTCTGGTGTCTTTATTGTTGAGAAAGAGGCCTCTCCCCCTCCTCTCACGGATTCAAGGCCTGTAGCAATCGCTTCTTGTCCATGTATTCAAAATACCTGGCTGTCACCTTAAATTCTTCATCCAAAACCACCAAAGTAGGTGCAACAAAACCTCCCCCCCTCAATGCCAACAATTGGGCTATTTGATGCAGGGGGTTTCGGGATTTGCCCACCTGATCGTTGACAAAGGTCTGGCCGCCAAATGCGATGACGGAATCTACCTCAGCATCAAACCGCACGGCGTAGTATTGGTCATTTAACAATGCGATTACTTCAGGCTTGGTGAACACCACTTTGTCCATTTTACGGCAATACGTACACCAATCAGTATAAAAATCGATGAACACTTTTTTGGGCTTTTTTGCCAAAGAGTCTTCCAATTGTTCAAAGGAAAGCCATTGCACAGATTGTCCTTCCTGGGACCTGGCGTGCCCCCCAAAAAGAAATAGCAAGGCTAGCAGCCCGTGCAAGAGGATATAGGGTTTTGGGATCAATGTAGGTTGCCTAAGGTCAAGGAAAGAAACACAGAACGTGGAGCCATCGGCCCATAAATAAAGTCAGAATCCCGTTGAGGGCCTGAATCAAATTCCTGTTGGTAGCTGTTGAACATATTCTTCACGCCCCCACTTATTTCCAAGTGAAGGTCTTCACTCAGGTCAACATGGTAACTCGCTTTGACATTTACATCCAGAAATGGCGTTGAGTCTATCAAATTCAAGAAGCCAGACTCACTCACTACCCGAGGCACTACCATAGCGCCGGTATAGGTGCCCGTCAGGTCAATTTTCAAGGCATCTGAAAACTCGTAGAAAGAAGTGAAATACCCATAGAAGTTGGGGTTTCGCACAAATTCATCTACCGCTACGACCTCCTCACTTGAGGACACCTCTGGCTCAAAAAGCACTTGTGTTTCATGGTAACGACTCTGCTGCGCCGTGCCTCCCAATTGAAAGGCAACCTTGCGAGAAGGTGAAAAGCCCGCTTCAAAATTGACCCCTGAAACGGTGGCCCCCTCGCCGTTTCTCACCTCTTCCACAATGGAACCATTGGGAAGGACGGCACCCGTACTCACTTGTGTAAACGGATTTTGCAACTGGGTATAAAACCCTTCAACCAAGAAACTGGCTTGGGCCAGCCCAAAGTTTTTGGTCATGTTCAGAGAGGCTGTGAACGCATCAGAAGTCTCTATTTCGAGGTCTTCTGAGAGAATGACAAACAAAGGTTCTCCTCCGACAGAAGAGATATGCAAATCTTCATTGAATGCTTGTGGGGCCCGGAAGCCCCTGGCGTAGCCTCCTCTAAATCGGATGTTTTTATGGAGTTTATACAACAGGGTAACTCGTGGGCTAAACACCCCTACATTCACATCTGAGGTACTGATAATAGAACCGATTTGGTACAATCCATTCACCTGGGTCAGGTCATATCGCCCTCCCAACAATGCCGTAAACCGTTGCACGGGTTTCCACTCATACTGGGCAAATATGCCCGTCGTATTCACCTGCTGATCAACTAAGCGACTATACCCTTGAATTTCATCCTGGGTATTGTAATACTGATTTTCAACCCCTAGGGTCATCACGTCATTATTGGTGAAATAACGGGTAAATTGGGCCCCAGCAATTAGGGAAAGGTCTTGGGTCCCTCCGTATGCACTCGCAGCCAGCAGGCTGTCAGCCGCTGTTTCTCCTCCTCCTAATCCACCGTAATAGCTCCTTCTATCAGTATTTTGCGCAGAAGTATAGAAAGAGAATTTGCTGTGGTCGTCTTTACTCCACTGATCATATGTGAGGCCTCCAAAAATAGTATTGTGTGCTAGTTCCTCGGTGATATCGGTAAAATGCGGCGCAAGGTCCAGACGGTCCCCTCCTCTTCGGTATTCGTTGAGGGCACTGAAATCGATGGAGAGTTTACTGTGAGCTCCCGGTTTGAAAAAGGCCTTTGCCCCCAACACGGTATTTTCCAGCTGTACCAATTCTGTGAATCCATCGCCATTGGCATCATAGCCATCACGGTTGCGGCTCATCCCAAAAAAAGTGACCCCACTTTTTAGGCTTTCGCTCACGATTGAGCCATTGAAGTTATAGGTTTGGTCCAATACATCTCCACCAATCAAAGCTGAATTTGCCTTGATTTGCCAAGAATTCTCTATCGGGTCTCTTGTGATAATATTAATGGTGCCTCCAATGGCATTTGACCCATAAAGCGCCGAACCGCCGCTGCGGACCACTTCAATTTGTTCCACAATATTGGTCGGAATTTGATCCAGACCATATACGCTGTTGAGGGCGCTGAAAATAGGTCTGCTATTGATCAGAATTTGGGAATAAGCACCTTCCAATCCATTCAGCCGGACCTGTGTGAATCCACAGTTTTGACAATTGGTCTCTACCCGAACACCAGGCTGGAAGTTTAGCCCTTCAGAAATAGCAATAGATTGGGTAGCATTTAGGAGTTTATTATCTACCACATTTACTACGATAGGTGCATTGGTTCGATCATATTTATACCGAGTCCCACTTATCACGACGCCCTCGAGATTTAGCATGTCCTCTTGTAAGGAAAAGTTTTTCTCCAAGTTTTGCCCTGCTTCCAAGACAATGGTTTCGGTGATCGAAGCAAACCCTACAAAACTCACCTTGACCTGATAGGTGCCTGCTGGAATCTTAGGGATAATAAAATTGCCCTCACTGTCTGCATTTGCCCCTAAGGGAGTTCCCTCAAGGGTAATACTAGCAAGCGCAAGTGGCTCTCCTTCAACGGTGCTCACCTGGCCTGAAAGGGTGGCCTCCTGTCCATAAGCTGTAAAAGCAAGCAAAAGCAGCAAGACGGACAGCATGAATCGATGGCAGCAAATTTCTTTCATTAAGTTATGTTAAAAATAATTTTAGGCGACCCAAAATTAATAAAGTAAGATTTGCCTAACAAATTTTATTTAGGGGGTCTTTATCCATCATTTCTCCTTGAAATGAATCACCCCGAATCTTCATTGTTGAAAATCCGGGATGAATCATAGGAGGGAGGTAATATCATCCTGTATAAAAACAGTTACCCTGTTTAAATCAGCTAACCTGCAGTTCCTTCGATAGAGGGGCAGGGCTATTTCCAAGCCACCTTTGGTCCGTTGATCTGGTAATTTTGCAACCTACAGAAGATCTATTCATCTCTTAGAGGTAAAGCCTATACACGCGAATGGTATCCTTTAGCTCTAAAGCGTAATATTCTTCTGGGTCATGACCATCTATCATTTCTAAGATAATGTTAATATCTGCGACATAATCTTGAATCTTATAGTGTGTATAAATTCATGGGTTAGCGAGACAAGATGATTTAATCACAGATTTCTTTCTTTAATCTGTGTAAATCCGCGAAATCTGTGGTGTATTTCAGGGGGCAGTTTCCAAAAAATCTGAAAATGAATCTGCAATCCGCAAGACATCCCCTCCATCGTGATAATAAATCCACACAGAGTTGCCATCAGCAGCGTCCAAATACACATAGTCTCCATTCTCCTCTCCAAAGACAAATCCAGCAGCCACTCTGTCCAATGGAATTTTCCCAACATTTGAGGGGGTGAAATCTCCTCTACCAAATTCTCGCTGCAATTGGACATAGAGCTTTAAAGATTCATAATTAGCCGCACGCCCAACGCCCTTCATTTCCCAGGTTTCAAGCAAGGTTTGCTGGTTCATGATTTGCCAATATCTTCCTTCATCATCTGGATCTTCGTCTTTATATTCGTTAAAGGTGATTTCTCCACCTTCAGGGTTCTCCGAGAGAAATGAGAGGTAGGCTACAGGCAATTTACCAGGGTATATCTCTTCAATTTTCATGTCATTTGATTTTCTCCATCAACCGTAAATACTCAGACGCCCGAGAATCGATCGAATCTATCGCTAAGAGCGTCTTGAAGCTTTCTTCTGCTTCCGCCAAATCGCCCAACAACAAATGGGTTATCCCTTTTTGATTCCAGGTAGTCACTCGCTCTGGGAAATACAACGCCCTCAACTTAAATACCTCTAATGCCGCCTCATGCATCTTCCACGCATTGAGCGTGTAGCCTATGGAAGAGAGCTTTCCTGAGGTCAATTTCTCAGCCACCCTCAGGCTATCAATGGCCTTTAGGCCTGCTTTCAACCCATTCGCTTTTATCTGGTCCAAGACCATTTTGTTTATATCAGCGGAGTCCGCGGCTTCATATCTCGCCTGGTAATCGGCCCTACGGGTATGGATGTCCATTTCTATTTCTACCTCGTCAGAAAGCTGTGTCAGGCCATTTTCCATGACGGAGCTCCAGAAGTCGCCTCCATACACCCCAAAGTCTTGGCGATTGAGGGTGAGTTTCCCCGAAAAATCGACCTGCTCATTGCCCGCCCAATCTCTCGTGATGGCCGTCGGCGGCGAGAATGGAACCACCACTTCTTTGGTAATTCCCTTGATCGTCAAGTCTCCAATCAAATCAAACGAGCCATCGGTTTTTTTCATTACTCGCTTGCTCAGAAATGTGATGATCATATGATTGAAAGCATCAAACCAGGTCCCTTCGCTGACAAGGTCGTTATCACGTCTTTCATTCCCTGTGTTGATGCTATTGACATCGATAAACATGCTAACAGACAGGCTCTCAATATCATTTTTATCATAAAACATCGTCCCGTCAAATTCATCAAATCTGCCGCGCACCGGGCTATTACCAAAGTATTTGATCTTAAAGCCAATGTAGGAGTGCTGGTCATCGATCAGGTAATCTTTGCCGATAAAGGCCTTTGGATCGACGGTCGTCTGGGTGGCAGGCGCTTGAGGAATGGCCTCTTTGGGAGCTGATTCCTCGCTGCTGCAAGCGGCAAGGAGGAGGAGAAGGGTGAGAGTGAAGTATTTCATATCAGTTAGGGTAAAAATAGCTTATTCATTCTAATTTTTCCACCTGATCCAATTGGCATGCCCATCTGTTTCTCCTATTATTTGGGTTGTTTTGGCTCCGTCCTGAAAGGTCGTCAATTCTATTTTGATGCCCTCTTGCCCATAATCTTGCCGATCAAATACAAGACTGCCTTCAACAGCTAAGTAGGTAAAGTTTCGTTCCGTACCTATGTTGTTTATCATGGCTCTGAAAGTTTTGCGCTCACTTTGGGTAAACTGATATAAGACATGGGTATGATAGATCAATAATTCTTCTTGCTGCGATATCTGATCGATTACCCTCCTAAAATCCTGGGAATTACTTGCCTGAATTAATTCAATATGAGAGGTGGTAGCCAAATCTATGGCGGCTTCCAACCGTTCAAATCTCGCTAGGTTATCTGGCCATATCAGAGCTTTTAGCCAGATAGCATTATCCTCAAGGGTCAAATCTAGCGGATGTTGATCGATCCCTATCTTTCGGGAAACATGAACGATTCCCTCAAAATCTGGCCATTTATCCCCCAGAAACCTACTGTTAATTTTCACGCTACTTTTCCCATACCGATGCCCGTCCCCATAATCGTATTCATATAAATCAGCATTCATGGTAAGGCCTGAACTGGTTCCTATATCCACGATATTCACGGGATTCGTGGACTTGAATTGTGAGGAAATAATGGGCATTAAATATGCCGCCCTATTGATCGCATTTGTCTGAACGATTTTCGTTTGGATAATTTTGGTTATTTCATACGATCTCCGCTCACAAAATTCTTTGACAAGGGCAATCGGAATCCCCGTACTTTCCTTTTTGCTAATAGAGGGATAGTATGCACACAATTCCTCGTCCTGATTGATCAATAATAAATAATGAATAGCGCCCAGAAACAGATTAGGGATGGGTTGTCTTTCTCTGCATTTACTCGCTAACCGAAGTAAGTCTTCATCTTGTGAAATCTCAAGACATAAATTAGCATATAGGGTGGAAACACCTTTGCATTCTCTTTCAGCAAATATGCGAAATAGGTTGGTGAGAAGTTTTTTCATAGGGCTTACTGTAAGGGGTATCATAAAAAGCTTACCCCAATCAAGCCCACCACCAAAACGGCGATATTGATTACGGTGCTTTTATCACGTTCCCACCATTTCACATAGAAAGGTTTCTCCATTTCCACAAAAGCCCATTTTATCTGCCTGACAAGTGTACTATTGAGCTCATTGGGGCGATCAATTTCTTTTACCAGGGCTGAGACTTCGCCTTTGATTTTCTTGAGAAAGGCCACGCTTTCAAAAGTCCTAAACATAACTTTCGGATTCTCCTCCTCAGGGTCAAAGAAAAACTCATCCCTCAAATTGCCGTTTTTCACTTGTCGTCTCAAGATTTGAAATGGGTCATTCCCCATCCTTTTTCTGAATGAATCAACAGCTTTTTGTTCGTCATCCATGAGCGGCGCATGCTTGAGGTATAGGTATTCGCCAGCCTTTGAGTAGTCCTTTATTTTCAGGTAAAGTCTCCCCACAAAAAACCGCAGCTCCAGCACATTGGGATAATTGCTCAGCAAGCCATGTACCCGAGCGATTGCCTGCCGAACGTCATTTCTTGCAAGGTCTTTGAGGATTCGCTTATTCACGCGAGCTACTGTATTCCGCTGTTTCACCGCTTCAAAATGCTCAGGATTTGTGAAATGAGCGTAAATGGTCACCCCATAAATGAATACCCCCAAAAAGATGTTAAATCCCCCCCAACAGTAAGCTGCAATGCCTAAAAACCCGATGATGCTTTCATTAAATTGTTGTTTGATCAAATACCCTAACAGGAGATACAATCCCCCGATGACGATATGCTCGAAGAAGGGTTCTAGTTTCGTGAGATATGAGCGAAGCGTTTTTTTCTTTCGACTTATTTCAATTTGCATGGCTATTTATGATTTTCAATACCGCACCGACTTCCCCACCCACAGCATGCCATTCTTCGTCGTGATTTTTTGTAGTAATTTTTGTTCAAACAAAGCGGCCAATTCTGCTTCCGCCTCTTCTCTGGACTTGCCTGACAAGGTCGCGTATTCTCTGGTGGTCAAGGAGGGATAATGGTCAAATAGGGCTTTTGCGGAGGTTTCGTAGCTTTTGGGAGCAGGGTGAGCCACCATTTTTTTGATATTGCTTTCAAAGACAACATAGGGTTTCACCCCATAGAGTTTGGACTGTTCATTGGCGCCGTTGGCAAAAAAGAGGGTGGGGAAGCCCCGCACACCCAACTGGCGGCCCAGGTTCAGGTCTTCCTGAAATAACTGTCTCGCCTTGCCCGCATAATCCGCTTTCATTTTCACCGTGTTTAACCCAACCTCCTTCGCTGCCTGTTCCAGGTGCTCCCAACGAGTGATATTCTTTTTTTCCAGGAATACCATCTCTCGGATACGTCGTAAGAATCGGACGGCTTTTGCCTCGCTCTGTATCTGAGCAGCTTTGAAGGCGATAGAAGGCGGATAGGAAGAGTCTAGCGGGTCTTCTAGCCAAACATCGCCGTCGATGGGCATATCGTATCGCGGACTCACCTCATCCCAGTGATGGGCCACATCAGAAGGCTTGCTGATCCCTCCGCTGTTATACGACCAGTCGGGCAGCAGCCCGCCCATGTGGTATTCGATGTCTATTAGGTCCCCATATTCCAGCTTCATTTTGCGCAATTGAGGCTCAATGCCCCAGCAAGAGGAACAAATGGGGTCTGTGAAATAGACGATCCGGATGGGCTTATTTGTCGCCTCAATATTGGCCTGGTCAAATGCTGCCGCTGAGGTGTCGGGCGATTCACAGATCCCAGATGCGGGGTCGCAGAGGAGGGGATTGTCTATTTTGAAAGTCTTCATCTTAGATTGGGGAGGTTGTTGGCAGGAAAGTAGGGATAGGAGAAGGACTACATAGAGGCAAAGGCTGGATAAGTTTTTCATAATTGATCAGCGATAGATCTGTCTGAAGGAAATAAGCCTTCAATATCTCAATTATCTCCCCTTTGTGCAAAAGGGAAGGCCTCGGAGGTTTTGGAAACCTCCGAGGCCTTTCTCGTTTATTTTACCCATTGAAAATCACCCTCATCAGCCCCATACACCAATCCCAACACCCATATAATCAACACCATCACCCCTATTTTCTGCATTACGGGCAATAGCTCCAGATAGCTTTGGGTATAATACATATAGCTGCAAGCGTACAAGAGCAACAAACAGCACACAGAAAGCACCTTCAGCAGCAGCAATTTTGATCTAAATACAAATATGGTGATATAAAATATGGCAACCAGCACGCCTGTGCCCGAAACTGTGATCATGAGGTCATGCAAAGGAGTGGCGATCAAAAGCGCACTGGCCATGGAGCCGAGACCTGCGTATCTGATGATGCGTGCAGGGCCTTTTTGGGGAATATTGGCAGAAAATTGCCAGAAAAACAGGGCAAAACTCGCACAGAGGAAAGCCATCGCAGCGATGGCCCAGGGCCTCGCCAGATTGGGGGCACCGTTGACAGCTATGGGGTTGAACAGATTGCTCAGGTAGTTTTCTGTCCAGTTATACCCGACCGAATGGGGGTCGCTTTGGGATCCGCCAGGATAGGAGGAAGTGGCGATCACTAGTAAGATCAGGGATAGGACAATTCCTATGAGTATGAGGTGTTTTTTTCCCAATATCCTATAGGTCATACCCTTGGATTTTCAAGGTTGTAAATGACATAATAGATGGTAGAATTTGGCGGTACGTTTCCACCCCCTCTTGATCCATAAGCCAATTCTGGCGAAATTTTAATTATCCTGATCGTATTTGGCATTACATTAATAGCTCCAATAGCAAATCCGGAGATAAACCATTGTAGTTTACCTGTCAACGGCTTGTTTCGGATAAATGAGTTATCAAATGGCTCCCCAGTTGCCAAAAAGCCAGCATAATGCATTTTTATCTCATCTGATTCATGGAAGGAATCAACCAAGTCTTCTTCCTGACCGATGGCATTGATCCAAAGACCTTCCGTGATTTCAACCCATTCGATCTCCTCATTTGGAAAATGAATTGCTTCAAAACAAATGGTGTCATCATTTGCCATTATGGCGATGTCTTCAATGAGTGCTTGCGCCCCATAATTGATAGAGATCAATAGCCCTTCGTCTTCATCATACCCCTGATGAAATCCTTTGGGGATCTTGATATCCGTTTGGATGTAGAATTGGTTTTTATAGAATTTCCCTTTGTAGGTATCCTGTGCGATTAAGGTAATGGTCAGGCATAAAGCCATCGTCAAGGCTGTGATTGTCTTCATCATATTTTTATTAATTTTCATTCCTTCCCAACGTCCACCAAGTCCAGGTAGCCCCCAAGCTATCTACCGCAGCAAACAGCAAAATCATCCATTCGACTTCTCCTACTATCCACATCACCACCATGGCCCCCGCCGCAAAATAGCGCAACCAGGCTGACCAGCTATACAAGGCGACAATCTGGTGCTTTGCGATCTGGTAATAGTACACTCCTAAGGCAAAGGCCAAAACGCCAATCATGCGGAAGGACCATACTAGCTCCCCGTGTGCAAATCCAAAGAGGTCTAGGATAAGGCTCGGAAACAGCATCAAACCCAGGCCATTGATGCACATCATGTAAAAAGCATGGGCAAAGATAGAGGTAGGCGTAGATTTCATAGAGGTTATTTTATTCTTGATGCAAGTCCCGTCCCTATTTTCCTTCGAAAAAATACCATTCCCCCTTCTTCATATAGCTTCTCAAAATTGCGGTATTTGCGGCGAAAAGCGGGATCGACCAAGGGTTTGGGGACCATTAAGTAAACTGGACGATCTAAGCGTCCTTCTCTCAACATGATTTCGTCTACGCCTTCATAGGGGGGCACCTGGGCATAATACATCGCAAGAGCTGGATCACTCCCCACCGTCATTACATAGGTTTCCTTTCCCTGAAACTGCTCAAAAAAGGCTTGGGCAGCACCTTGCCGATAAATCAATAGATTGGGGGCAATCCATTTGCTGGCCATGGGAAGCAGCACGACCACAAGTGCCATTTGCACAAATACAAAACTCACATACCGACGCTTGACCAACTGGATAAAGCCATAACCTCCCCCCAAAATATACATGGCGCCCATCAGCCACTCCCAGCCGCCCCATTCGACGTCTTGCTTCATCGCAGCAGCGATGACAGGGTCTTCGACACTTCGTGCCAGCCCTTCTATACCATCCATCAGCATATGAATCAGACTAGGAACCAGCCCCCATACCAGCAAGCCTAGGCCTACAAAGATATAGGCCTCAGGGCTGATTTTTTTCTGCTTTTTGATCAGTTGATACAGGTAAAGGGCCGCTGGGAAAACAGCTGGAGTACAGACCAATAAGGCATCAGCAGGTATGGCACGGCCACGACCGAGTTCATAGATCAACCACACCAGCAGGGTACCCAGCCAGGCCCAGCTCCATATCTCCAACCGACGGTCTTCGGCATCTATGGTTTTGGGGTGATAGAGTAAGCCCATCAAGGGAATGCCTCCCAATAACAATCCCAGCACTCCAATGCCGATGTCAATACCAGAGAGATGTACCCAAGTTGCGGGTTCAAAGGCGGTCCATGCTTCAAGTGGATTGCTGCCAACCACTGTGCTGCGTAGTCCATACCAGGCTACCAGCGGGATGACACACCCAAGCACCATTTTTCCCAGTGCGAGCGGATTGATTCGAAGACGGTCAGCGATAAGTTTATAGAGTAAAAAGCTAATAAATCCCAATAAGATCCCTTTCAGCCCGCCTGTCAGGCAGGCCAGCCCTATCCAGAAACCTGCCGCCCATGGAGCGTTCTCTTCTTTTTCCCCCTCGTTTGAACGAGCAAGGTCATACCGAAGCAGTTGGAGCAGCCCCATCAGCAAAAAGAAATTGAGGGCCATCGTCTCCACGCCCAGGCGTCCTACCCAGACTGGCAACAAGGTGCCCAAGAAGAGGACCGCCGCCAGGCGCCCCAAGAGGATATCCTTGAAATAACAGCCTTGGGTGTAAAGCACAAGGACCGTTGCCAAGGCAAAGAGTGCACTTGGAATGCGCAAGGCATACGAATTTATCCCAAAAAACTGCATGCTAAGGGCTTGTAACCAAAGTACCAAAGGCGGTTGCCCTTCTAGCGGGACAAATCCCAGCTGAGGATTCAAAAAGTCTCCAGTCACAGCCATCTCCCGTGCCATCTCCGCCATCTTGACTTCCGCCCCATCCATTACAGGCATCCCTCCCAGAAACAAGAAAAAGCCTATCAAGGAAGCTATGATCAAAAAAATGTAATCGCCGGTCTGTTGTTGTTTCAAAAGCTAAGGGATTTTAAGAATTAAGTTCAAGGGGTTAACGTTCAGGGTTCAGAGGGTTAAGATTCTGCATTTTCCATTTCTCCTTCTTTCGCTTCGCGAATCAGCTCCGACATGAGCCAATACAGCTCCCGCTTTTTAGGGGTGTCCTGGAGAATCTCTAAATGTTGATAAAGCGTAGCAGTATCTCCGCGGACGGCTGGACCTGTCTGGCTATGGGCAGGGCCTTGGGCAAGGGCTTTTTCTACGGTGGCTTCGATCAAATGCTGGTAAGCTGTTAGCCCTACACCTGGCACAAGTTCTTCTGCCAATCGGTAGAGATAGTTGGGGAAATTGCAGACGAATACGGCGCCCAGATGCAAGCGCAAGCGCGCTTGACTGTCCAAGACCTGGACACGGTCTGACAAGAGATGCGCCATAGCGGTTATTTCCTGTTCCATCTCTCCCTTCCCTTCTACAAATAGCGGGATAGCTCGAAAGGCAGCCGGCAGGCTCCCCACTGTGAAAATCTGCATGGGATAAAGCACGGCAGTTCGCTCTCCAAGCGTATCCAAAGCCGCCAACGGCGCGCTACCCGAGCAATGCACAAATCGCATGTGCGGACTTCGATACACTGCCAATTCTTTCGCTACCGTAGGAATATCGTGATCTCCCACACATAAAAACACCCAGTCTGCGTCAGCATACACCTCAGCCAATCGCTCTGCATGGGATGGAATCCCATACGTCTCACAAAACCGCAAGCGTTTCGCCTCCGTCCGGCTGATCAACTGTGTCACCTCCATCCCAGCAGCTTGCAGCGCTGGAATCAGGTTCCACGAGAGGTTACCTGCGCCGATAATGGTGATTTTGGGAACGATGGAGAATTATGAATTGAAAATGGAGAATGAAAAAATCAGATTGAATAAGATAAGTCCCCCTTTAAACCCAAAACCTCAAACTCTGAACGCTAAACCCTGAACTTACCCTTTCCGCTAAAATAGCACAGGGAGGAGGAAGCTGCAAATAGGGACGGGAAATTAAACAGGCTATTTGTTGAGAAGGGATGAGTCTTCCCGTCTAATAAAATTGTATTTTGTATTCACCCCTAAAAATTGTTCACCATGAAACTTGAACGAATCAACCAACTCAACACCCTATTTCAGAACGTTACCAATGAAGCCGAAGAAATCGAATTCTGGTATGCACGGGACATCCAAGTATTGCTTGGGTATTCAAGATGGCAGAACTTTGAAAAAGTATTAGAAAAAGCCAAGATTGCCTGCAAAAACAGCGATTCTAGCGTTTTGGACCATTTTGCTGACGTCAGCAAAATGGTCGAGTTAGGTAGCGGGACTAACAGAAAAGTTGATGATATTATGCTTTCGCGATATGCTTGTTACCTAATCGCGCAGAACGGCGATCCACGTAAAGAAATCATCGCTTTTGCACAAACTTACTTTGCCCTACAAACGAGAAAGCAGGAGAACCTCGAAGAGCGGGTAAACCTGATGGAGCGGATGAAAAGCCGCAAAAAGCTTCGCGAAGCAGAGACAGAATTATCGAGATTGATCTATGCCAGAGGGGTAGACAGTATGGGCTTTGGCCGCATTCGGTCAAAAGGCGATCCTATCTTTTCAATCTGAGTTAGCCCATCAAGCATTGAAAGATCCCTATCTCTTCGATTTTCTCACAATAGAAGGGAAATACAAAGTTGGGAGAAATTTAACAAATATGGCAATATTCTCCCCCCTAAAACTTAACACACTACTTGCACCTTGAAACTTCCCTTACTATCTTTGTCGTCCCTTAAGCACGCGACCTTAGCTCAGCTGGTTTAGAGCGCTGCCTTGACAGGGCAGAGGTCATTGGTTCGAATCCAATAGGTCGTACTAAGAAGCTCCAAACAATGTGTTTGGAGCTTCTTTGTTGTATACCTTATGGCTAGTGCCTTCGGCACAAAATAGTTAGCGGTTATATCTACCCAAGGACCAGCGGCATAAAAGGGCGTGTTAGATTTCTCCTCCTTTCGCAAAGCCTCAAGTCGTCGAAATGACTCACGTTCTTTTTGGCTTACACCATAATTTTCAAACAGCAAAGCTGTCATTTCGACCGAAGGGAGAAATCTAACGATGTAGTCTAGCAACCTATTCGAAGCACATGTTTTTGCACAAAACTACTAAGCATTTAGTGCCGAAGGCATTAGGCTGTTCAATCTGTTATTGATTTGACGTAGCCGTTTTTATGACATAGTCGCGGATTACCCACAAGCAGGCGCACAAGCCGAAATCCACGACAGCACGTTAAAAACGTACCACTCGCGCATTTTTATGCGCTGGGCCGAATCTTCGGATAGAGGGCCTGCCCTGAATCTTATTTCCTACTTTGAAATATGCAAAAGAAAAGGGTATATTTAGCCTGATAATAAGAACCCATCCTGGACCTAAATCTACCTGCCCTCATGAACAAAAAAGCCCTCTCCGAAAGAGATATTTGCTCGCAGTTTATTCAACCAGCGATCGTACAAGCGGGCTGGAATATGAAAAAGCAAGTAAGAGAAGAAGTCTCTTTCACCGATGGGCGGATTATCGTTCAGGGAAGAATTCATACAAGAGGCAATAGAAAAAGGGCAGATTATATTCTGTACTATAAACCGAATATCCCTATTGCCATCATCGAAGCAAAGGACAACAAAAAGCCTGTCGGAACGGGCATGCAGCAAGCCCTGGAATACGCTGCCATTTTAGACATCCCTTTTGTCTTCACCTCCAACGGCGATTCCTTTGTTTTTCACGACAAAACCCTCACTTCAGGCCCTATAGAGCAGGAACTTCCTTTGGATTCATTTCCTTCTCCTGCAGTACTTTGGGAAAAATACCTGATCCACACGGGCATAAAAACAGCAGAAGAACGAGCCATCGTTGAACAGGATTATTTCGTGGATGATAGCGGCATGAGCCCTCGGTATTATCAGCAGATTGCTGTCAATAAGACCTTGGAAGCTGTGGCCAAAGGTCAAAACAGGATTCTCCTGGTGATGGCCACAGGGACAGGCAAGACCTACACGGCCTTTAACATCATTTGGCGCCTGTGGAAAGGCGGCGTGAAGAAACGCATCCTGTTTCTGGCGGATCGTAATGCCCTGCTCACCCAAACCAAAAATGGCGACTTCGCCTCTTTTGGAAATGATATCATGCATATCATCAAGCACCGAAAGATTGACAAATCTTATCAGATCTATTTTGCGCTGTACCAGGGCTTAACAGGTACTGAAGAATCCCAAAATGCCTATAAAGAGTTTAGTCGTGAATTCTTTGACCTGGTGATCATAGATGAGTGTCATAGGGGAAGTGCCTCCGAGGCTTCAGCCTGGCGAGAGGTGTTGGACTATTTTGACCAAGCCACTCAGATCGGCCTTACAGCCACGCCCAAGGAGACCAAGGACGTCTCCAATATGGCGTACTTTGGAGAGCCCGTTTACACGTATTCCCTCAAACAAGGCATCTCAGATGGCTTCCTCGCGCCCTATAAGGTGATCCGCATCGCGACCAACATCGACGAAGAATGGCGACCTACCAAAGGATTGGTGGACAAATATGGTCACGAAGTAGAAGATCGGATCTACAACCTCAAGGACTACGATCGCAAGCTCGTCATTGATGAGCGCACCCAACTGGTCGCGCAGAAAATCACCGAATACCTCAAAGCGACGGATCGCTTTGCCAAAACCATCGTCTTCTGCATCGATATCGACCATGCCAACAGGATGCGGAAAGCGCTGATCAATGAAAATGCCGATCTGGTAGCTAAGCACCCCACCTATGTCGTGAAGATCACGGGAGATGATGAAATCGGCAAACGAGAACTGGACAATTTCACGGACGTGGAAGAACCTTTCCCCGTGATTGCCACGACCTCCAAAATGCTGACTACAGGCATCGATACCAAGATGGTCAAACTCATCATCCTGGAAGCCAATATCGGCTCTATGACAGAGTTTAAACAGATTATTGGACGGGGTACACGTATTCGCGAAGCTGAGGGAAAGGTCTATTTTACCATTATGGACTTCCGAAATGCTACGCGGTTATTTGCCGACCCTGACTTTGATGGAGAGCCTGTTCAGATTTATGAACCTGGGCCAGATGAGCCGATTGTCCCTCCTGAAGAGGAAGGCGAAATAGTTGGACCAGGCGGCGGAACGTTGGTAGATCCCCCGCCTCCCCCTACTACGGGTGGCGGCGGTGAGGACGACCCACCGACAAAATACCACATCGACAATGTGGATGTCAAAGTGACCCGAGAACGCGTGCAATACTATGGGCGTGACGGCAAATTGATCACTGAATCCCTGAAGGATTACACCAAAAAGAATCTACACCAGGAATTTGCTTCGCTGGATGCCTTCTTGCAGCGGTGGAATGCTTCGGAGAAAAAAGAAGCCCTGATCGCAGAACTCGCTGAGCAAGGCGTCCTGCTAGAGGCCCTTCGCGAAGAAGTCGGCAAAGACATGGACACCTTTGACCTGATCTGCCATGTCGCCTTTGATCAGCCTGCCCTGACCCGAAAAGAACGTGCCAACCAAGTGCGAAAACGCAATTACTTTGCAAAGTATGGCCCCGTGGCCCAGCAAGTGCTCAGCAACTTGCTGGACAAGTATGAGGCCGAAGGCATCCTGTCCATAGAAGCGCCTTCTGTGTTGAAAGTCAGGCCATTTGTAGAAATGGGTTCTGCGGTAGAATTGGTAAGGGCCTTTGGGAAGAAAAAAGATTTTGATGAGGCGGTGCGGGAGTTGGAAGCGGAGATATATAAGATGGCGTAGGGGGGGATACCACCTTATCACAAAGCACTTATTATCAATGGCCTCTTATCAATGGCCTCACTGGATTCGATGGAAGGCATCGATTTCGGTCTTAAACTCACCCTTTCGTTGCGCCGCCCTCTCTTGGGAAGAGAGGGCTAACGAGCCCCTGAGAAATCATGATTTCTCTAAAAGCCCCTCTCTTCGCGCGGGCTAGTAGGGCGGCCAAGAGAGGGGCAGCGAAGGCCTTGGCCTGAGCGGGGTGAGTTTCCACGGTCATGAACCCACCCTTTCGTCTATCGGCCCTCTCTTCGGAAGAGAGGGCTAACGAGCCCCTGAGAAATCATGATTTCTCAAGAAAGCCCCTCTCTTCGCGTAGGCTAGTAGGGCGGCCAAGAGAGGGGCAGCGAAGGCCTTGGCCTGAGCGGGGTGAGTTTCCACGATAAAAAAAATCCTCCTACCTTTACCCCACAATATCCTCCCCTATGAGCAACATCACCTCCATCATCAAAAGCATCCGCGACATCATGCGGAAGGACACCGGCGTGGACGGAGACGCGCAGCGCATCTCCCAAATGGTCTGGATGCTTTTTATGAAAATATTTGCGGACAAAGAAGAAGAATGGGAAATCACCATCGACGACTACGAAAGCCCCATCCCTGAAGCGCTGAAATGGCAAAACTGGGCCGCCGATGAAGAAGGATTGACGGGGGATGGCTTGATGGAATTCATTGACAATCAACTGTTTCCAGTGCTCAAGGACCTGGACATCAGCCTGAGTCCGCAGGCCAAGATCATCCGGGCCGTCTTCGACGACACGTACAACTACATGAAAAACGGAACCCTGTTCCGTCAGGTGATCAATCAAATCAATAAGATTGATTTCAACAGCCGAACGGAGCGCCACCTCTTCAACGACCTCTACGAGACCATCCTCAAGGAACTGCAATCCGCTGGCTCTTCGGGCGAATACTACACGCCCCGCGCCGTGACCCAATTTATGGTGGACATCCTCAACCCCCAACTGGGCGAAAGTGTCCTCGACCCCGCCTGCGGCACGGGGGGCTTCCTCACGTGTAGCATCGAACACCTGCGCCAACAGGTCAATACACCCCAAGAACGCGATCACCTCCAACGCTCCATCCGTGGCATCGAGAAAAAGCCCTTGCCTCACCTGCTCTGTACTACCAACCTCATGCTGCACGGCTTTGACGTGCCCGTGGTGCGACGCGACAACTACCTCAGCAAGCCCTACAGCGACTGGGGGGCCAAGGACCGCGTAGACATCATCCTCACCAATCCGCCGTTTGGCGGGGTGGAAGAAGACGGCACCGAGACCAATTTCCCCCAGAAGTTTCGCACCAAAGAGACCGCCGACCTCTTTCTGGTCTTGCTGATCCGACTGCTCAAGCCTGGTGGGCGCGCCGCCGTGGTCCTGCCCGACGGTACCCTCTTTGGCGAGGGCGTGAAGACGCGCATCAAGGAAGAGCTGCTCTCCAAATGCAACCTGCATACCATCGTACGATTGCCCAACGGCGTTTTTAACCCCTATACCAGCATCAAAACCAATGTCCTCTTTTTTGAGAAAGGGGCCGCGACGAAGGAGATTTGGTACTACGAGCACCCCTATCCCAAGGGCGTGAAAAGCTACAACAAAACCAAGCCCATCCACATCAAAGAATTTGCGGCGGAGAAGGCCTGGTGGGATAAGCGGGTAGAAAATAAGCAGGCGTGGAAAGTACCGATCCAGGAGATCGAAGCGCGCAACTTTAACCTAGACATCAAAAATCCCTATCAAGAGGCCGATGACCTGGCCAGCCCCGCAGAACTGCTCGCGAAATACCGCGCCACCGAACAGAAAATCACTTCCATCCAAGATGAAATCGTGAAAGTCCTCACCGAAGCCCTGAAGTAATATGCACTTATTAGCCCATTTTCACGAACTCAGCCTGCCGCCCAAAAACGCCCAAGCACTCAAGGGCCTGATCCTGCAACTCGCCGTGCAAGGCAAACTCACCGCCAAGTGGCGAGTGGAAAACCCTGACGTGGAACCCGCTTCTGTATTGCTGGAGCGGATTCAGGCGGAGAAGGCAAAGCTGGTGGTGGAGAAGAAGATTAGGAAGGAGAAGGTATTGCCGCCGATTGAGGAATCAGAATCTCTTAAAATTCCTCGAAATTGGATAAATATTCGGCTCGGTGAAATTGGAGATTGGGGGGCTGGTGCCACTCCATTGAGATCAAATCCTGAATACTATGGAGGGAAGATTAATTGGTATAAATCTGGAGAATTAAATAATGGATTAATGGACTATGAGTCAGAAGAAAAGATCACTGAATTAGCCATTTCAAATTCTTCCGTGAGATTAAATAAGCCTGGAGATGTCCTTATCGCAATGTACGGAGCTACAATTGGCAAAACAGGGTTGTTAAAATATTATGGCACCACCAATCAGGCAGTATGTGCCTGTACTTGTTTCGATGGAGTAAATAATCTATTTCTTCATTTACTCCTAAAAGCTTTCAAACGAAATTTCACTAATCAAGGAGAAGGAGGTGCTCAACCCAATATTTCAAGGGTTAAAATTAGAAATACCATAATTGGCCTCCCTCCCCTCGCCGAGCAAAAAGCCATCGTCCAGGTCGTAGACCAGTTGTTCCAAGAAGTGGAGCAGCTAGAGCAACTCACGGAGCAGCGTGTCCAGTTGAAGCATGACTATGTGACATCGGCCATGCATCAATTGGCCAGTGGGGACACGGCGCGGGAATGGGCCTCCGTGCAGCCACATTTCCATACCTTCTTCGACGAAGGTCCCACGATCAAGCAGCTTCGCGAGACCATCCTTCAGCTCGCCGTACAAGGCAAGCTCACCGCCAAGTGGCGTCAGGCCCATCCTGACGTAGAACCCGCTTCCGCTTTGCTGGAGCGGATCCAGGCGGAGAAGGCGCAGCTGATCGCGGAGAAGAAGATCCGGAAGGAGAAGGCGTTGGCTCCGATTGGAGATGAGGATCTGCCTTATACCCTGCCGGAAGGCTGGGTGTGGTGTAGGTTGGGAGAGTTGACCAAAGTAATAACCAAAGGTTCATCGCCTAAATGGCAAGGAGTATCATATGTAGAGGAGGGAAATGGTATATTATTTATAACAAGCGAAAATGTAGGCAATTACAATCTCCTCCTAACTAAGAAAAAATATGTTGAGAAGAAATTTAATGAAATCGAACCAAGATCAATACTTCAAAAAAATGATATTTTAATGAATATTGTTGGTGGGTCAATTGGAAGAACTGCAATTTATAATATTGATACCGTTGCTAATATTAATCAAGCGGTAACAATAATTAGATTAATAAAGAAGGTTGATTACCAGTATTTTTTACATTTTTTTAATAGTCCGATTTGCATTGGATACATGTATGACAAGCAAGTAGATAATGCAAGGCCAAATTTAAGTATGGGGAATATCACGAAATTCAAAATTCCTCTTCCCCCCCTCCCCGAACAGCAAGCCATTGTCGCCGAAGTCAACCGCCTGATGGCGCTGTGTGATGCGCTGGAGGCTGCTGCAGCCACGCGTCAGGCGCAGGTGGAGCAGCTGATGCAGTCGGTGCTGCGGGAGGTGTTTGAAGGGGCTGCGTAGGCGCTTTTTGGGGTTCTCGCATCGAAATGCTTTTGCTTTTTGCCATTATCTGGGATGCCTAGAAGGAGGGCGCGTAGCTCGGACATCTAACAGATTGAAGAAAATCTGTTAGATGTCGAAGGCCTAAAAGACGTAACAGATTTTCTTCAATCTGTTACGTCTTCAGCTAATACGGCTACTTATGCATGCCTGCATTTTGTCCCTATTTTTCCAGCGAAAAATTTCACCTCTTACTTCCTTCCCCAACTCAGCCCCACACTCACCCCCATAAGCCCAATCATCCCTATCCACAGCGCTTGAAACCCCAGCACCCCAGCCACCTTCAAGCCTACGGCTGGGCCGATAATGACCACCACTGACCAGGTCATCCAATACCAGGCATTGTATTCGCCACGTCTGTTGGCGGGGCTCATGTGAAGGGGGATGGCGCCGTTGAAGGGCAAGACGAGGATTTCGCCCATGGTGAAGATAAACATGGCGAGCACGCCCAAGAGCCATGCCTTCGGCAGCAGCAAGGGCAGAAATGACATGGCCAGGAGGACAATCCCTAGCAGCATCGCGCCGCGAATCTTCCCTGCCTTTTCGACAGAGTCTGTCAAGGGCATTTCGATCAGGACGATCATCACACTGCCCATGCCCATGAGCATGCCAATATAGCGCTCGTCAAACCCCCATTCCGTCTTGAGGAAGACAGGCACGCTGTGAAACCATTGGACAAAGCCAATGCCCATCATCAGGGTTGCCAGCAGAAATAACAAGTATTTGACATTTTGCCAGGGACGCAGCGAATGCGTGTCTTCGGCAGCTTCGGCGGCTTTCGCTTCGGATGATTGTTGCTGCCAGTGGCGCGCTTTTACAGAGAAATACACGGCTCCTACCATACATGTCAGTCCATCTATCCAGAAGAGCCATTGGTAGCCCATGGTCGCGGCGATGAATCCGCCGATGGCAGGGCCTGCGGCCATGCCTAGATTGATTGCCAAGCGGATCAAGGCCATGCTCCGCCCCGTCTGCGACTTGGGCACGTACTTGCCGATGGCGGCGCTCATCGCTGGGCGGTACGCCTCGCCAAAGAAAGCCGTCACGGCGATCATCAAAAACAGGCTGTGAAACTGCTCTGCCCATTGCAGGCAGATAAGCAAGAATCCACTGATGGATAGGCTCAGCAAAATGACCGCCTGGGGACTCCAGCGGTCGGAGAGCTTTCCTCCCACAAACGTACCCCCCAATGCCCCTACGCCAAAGGCTGCGGCGAGTACGCCTGCATCTTCAAGGGAGAAACCACGAACGGTCGTCAAATAGACGGTCAGGAAGGGCAGCACCATGGTGCCCATTCGGTTGAGGAAGGTCAGGATGGTCAGGGTCCAGACTTCCTTGGGGTGGCCTGAATAGGCTGCTTTATAGGTTTGGAGGAGGGAGGAGGACATGGGAAAAATTCAAGTTCAGTCTCAAGTTCAAGCGCAAGTTGTATGGATGGGCCTATTTTTTTACCATTGCGACATGTCCTTAGCCCGTCGCAATTAGGCAAAAGAATAATAATCATGCTAATGGCGATCCATCAATTTTCGTCTTCTTCTTTGATAGTTGGCCTTGCCTTGCTCATATTTTTCTGCTTTCTGATAGCTATCAATTGTCTTATAGATACCAAGGCCAATGAATAGCAAGCCAAATAATGGAAAAAAGATGGGTGCCCCCAAGCTACCCGCCATAATGGTCCAAAAGATGCCAAAGACTACTATTACAGTACCGCCAACCAAGGAGTCTGATTTTGTGGGAATAGTCTCTACCCCATCTTTCCCTTGGATTTTGTAATGCTCCCGCTCAGCCATCCACTCCCGGTCCAATTGCTCTATTTCATTTTGCCTTTTGATTATATCTACATCCCCTGCTATCTGCCTTGTGCGGTCATCGATGTCTTCCATCATTTCAGTATACAAAGCATTCCCAGAACGCTCAATTTTCAAGCTGGAACCACAGAAATTACAGGTGGCAAAACGGATTTTGGGTTTGAGTTCTAAGGGACCGCCGCAGTTGTTACATAAGACAGAGTTTACTTTCATGGAGGGGGGGGTGGTTGGTGATTATTAAGGGTTATTATCGCTTGTAAAACATTTCTCGTACCTTTTTCCTAAAGGTCATTTCGACGAGTCTAGCCTGCCCTGAGCAACGCCGAAGGGAGGAGAAATCTAACAATGTGGTCTAGAAGCCTGGGAATAACCACTCGAAAGGGCATTTTAGATTTCTCCCGTTGGTCGAAATGACAACCTTGTTGTAATGAAAGGTATTGAAACTTAATACACACGATATTATTCCTAATGACACTTTGAGTTTGTGTATTTTACCTTATTACAAAAGGCTAAGAGAGAACGCTGGTTTGTTCGCCATTAGGCAATCAGACTATTATACGGCTTCCCAAACAAAAAAGTGCGGCCTCCTTTTCAGGAAGCCGCACGAATTAGGATCGTGTACGAAATAAACTCGTAATTTCAGGGGACAGCTTTTGCTGTGTAATTCCACCTTGGCAAATATGAGTCAAAGGCAATTTGATTATTTTCTTTAAATCCTTGAGCATATTTTCTTCC
>JAUIKF010000098.1 GCA_030430575.1 Bacteroidia bacterium
CCTATTTTTAGCACCCCGCTAAGTTAGTACGACTTTATGAGCTTTCCACCTAGCACGACTTAGTGAGCCTCAACCTTAGCACGACTTAATGAGCCTTGTGCCTAGCACGACTTAGTGAGCCTTGACAGGGTTTAGGGTTTAGGGTTTAGGGTTTAGGGTTTAGGGTTTAGGGTTTAGGGTTTAGGGTTTAGGGTTTAGGGTTTAGGGTTTGAACGCATTTCTCACCTGCTGACACTCGAACGCTGAACTTTCGAACTCTGAACTTTCGAACTCTGAACCCTGAACTTTCTCACCTTCTTCTATTTCTTCTTCGGCAACATGATCCGAAAGGTCGTTCCCTGCCCAATCTCGGATGTTTTGACAAAAACTTTCCCTTTGTGATAGTTCTCTACGATGCGCTTTGTAAGGCTTAACCCAAGGCCCCAGCCTCGCTTTTTGGTGGTGAAACCAGGTTCAAACACTTTCTTGAAATTGGATTTGGGGATGCCTTTCCCTGTATCGCTAATGTCAATTGTGAAATTGGCAGAAGTCTCTTCCGCATCTATTACGATCCGTCCTTTCTTATCCTTAATCGCATCCAACGCATTTTTCAACAGGTTCTCAATCACCCAATTGAAGAGCTGGGGATTGATAAAAAGTTTGCTTTCAGGGGGCAAATTATTGTTGACATCCAGAACGATATTCCCCTTGCGCGTCATGCGCTTCTGAAGGTAATTCGCAGAGCGATCCAGCACATCGTGGACGCTGATCTCTAGCAGCTCAGGTTCCGAGCCTATCTTCGAAAATCGCTCTGCGATGTCCTCTAGACGCATCACATCTTGCTCCATATCCTCTACGAAGGCCCGCTCATCGGGACGATCCTCCAAGGTATCTTTGAGGACTTCTACCCATGCCATCAAACTAGAAACAGGCGTTCCCAACTGGTGTGCAGTTTCTTTGGCTAGCCCGACCCATACCTTGTTTTGCTCATTGCGTTTGGCAATGGCAAATCCCACCAGCACAATGCTGATAAACGCAAAGGCTACGAGCATCTGTGCAATGGGAAACCAGCGAAGCTGTTTCAATAGCTTGGATTCTCCATAGAGAACATACTGCGTGATATTCGTTCCCCCAAATTCCAGATCCACCCGTATCGGCTCATGGAGGGTTCGAAATTCATTGATCTTGGGGGCAGCCAGGGTTTGTTGCTGATCAAAGGGCAAGGTATCGGGAACCCCAATATTGAGGCCACTGCTAAAGTTGAAATTCTCATCTGTGACGATCCAAGGGACCTGGTCATCCTCTTCTTTGATGATATCAAAGATAAAAGTTTGGGCTTCCTGCTCAAATGGCGACAAATTGCCAAAAAGCGAGATCCCTTGTATCTCAATGGCCTGGGCCTTCAACTCTATGGTATGCCGCTCCTTAGCTTCTAGCTGGCGGGCCAGGTAATTGGAATACAATAATGAGCCTGCGATGATCGCCACGCCCAAGACGTAAATAACCAGTCGAATAGAAGATCGGGGATTGATGGGAAACATAGGAGGAATTAAAAATTAATAATGAAGAATTTGAAGAAATGATAGCATGATAGAATGAGTGAGGGAGAGAATAACAAGACAATTCACCCATTCTATCATCCACTCATTCAATCATTCTCTTCCTCCTCCCACCCCACTTGCGTGCGCAAGAGGTCATCGAGCGTCTCTCGCCTGCGGATCAGCTTCGCTTCCCCATTCAAGATCAAGACTTCCGCTGGGCGGAAGCGGGAGTTGTAGTTCGAACTCATCATGTAGCCATAAGCACCGGCATTGCGAATGGCGATCAAATCGCCTTCTCGCACCTCGCTGAGTTTGCGGTCACTCCCGAAGGTATCTGTCTCGCAGATATTGCCTACGATGGTATAAATCCGCTTCGTCCCTTCCGGATTGGAGAGGTTTACAATCTCATGGTGGGCTTGGTACAACATTGGCCGTATCAGGTGATTCATCCCAGAATCCACCCCGACAAACACAGTGGCCGGCGTAGGCTTGATGACATTGGCCCGCGCCACGAAGAAGCCAGATTTGCTTACCAGGTATTTCCCCGGCTCAAACCACAAGTCAATTTTTCGACCATATTCCTCACAAAACTCATCATAAGCAGCTTGTAGCCCTACACCGATCGCCATCACATCCGTCTCATTGCCCCCTTCTTTGTAAGCTACTTTAAACCCACTGCCAAAATCGATGAATTCCAGGTCTTGAAACTGATGTGCCAGTTCAAACATGATCCTGGCGGTCTGAGAATAGGCTTCAGCATCTAGGATGTCAGAACCCGTATGCACATGCAGGCCCCGTACCCGTAGGTTACTCGCCTTGATCAAACGCTGTACATGACGCATTTGGTACACAGAAATCCCAAACTTAGAGTCAATGTGTCCAACCTGAATATTGCTATGGCCGCCGGCCCAGATGTGAGGATTGAAGCGAATGCAGACAGGCACACTGTCCTCAAAATAGTGTCCAAACTGCTCCAGGACAGAAATATTGTCAATATTGATGACAACCCCCAATTCCGTCGCCTCCTTGATCTCCTCAAACGACACGCAATTAGGCGTAAAGATGATCTCTTCGGGCTTGAAGCCAGCCATCAAGCCGAGGCGCACTTCCTGAATGGAAACGGTATCTAGCCCCGCCCCTAGCTGTTTCAATAGCTTCAGGATGCTCATATTGGTGAGCGCCTTCCCCGCATATTTTATCTTACAGTTCATCCCTTTGAAGGCTGTCACCATCTTTCGGTATTGCTCGCTGATGGATGCCCCATCATACACATAGAGCGGCGAACCGTAGGTTTCACATAACTCCGCCAAGTCTACGCCTTGCACGACGTATCGACCTTCCTGAAGGCGGAGTCCACTTTCAGTCATTACTGACTCCATTTTATTGTAAGGTTAAAGGTTAAGAGAGACCGCTCGCTTCGCTCGCTGCGAGAGGCGAGATCGTTCGCTGACGCTCACTGCGAGACCGCTCGAAGACTCACTACGAGACAAGAGACTAATAGTCATGCCTTTGTCTCAAAGCGAGGCGAGTCTTCGAGCCGATCGGTCTCGCAGTGAGTGCCGCAGGCGCGAACGATCTCGGTTCTCGCAGCGAGGGTGAGTCTTCGAGCCCGAGCGGTCTCTAAGCTAATTCAATGCTATACTGTTCGATGACCGTATTGGCGAGGAGCTCGCTGCAAGCAGATTCGAGGGTGGCTTCAGCTTCTGCCTTGTTTTCAGCATCCACTTCCACCTCTATCCGTTTACCAATGCGCACCTGCTGAATGCTGTCAAGTCCAAGATTCTTGAGGCCAAGAAGGGTCGCCTTGCCTTGTGGGTCAAGGATTTCAGTTCTTGGCATGATATGTACTGTCGCCTTGAAAGTCATAGGGTAATTAAAATATTGCGCAAAAATAGGGCTTTAGGCCTGTTTGTCCAATACATTTTCTACTATTGACAAGGCGATATAGAGGAAAATGATCAGAGGAATGGCTAAATGTTGGAGGATAATGCCTAAAACGACGCTTATACCGAGCAAAGTGAAGCGAAATGCGTTATCCTTCCAGCTATAGTTTTTGAATTTCAGAGCAATCAAGCGAACATCTGCTACGAGCAGCCACGAACACAATAGGCTCAGCCCTAAGAGCAGCCACAAATTTCCAAGCCAATCAGCAGCCATCGAATCGGGGCTGAAAGAGGTAATCATCCAAAACGAAGCAATTAGCAAGGTCATCGCGGGCGTAGGCACGCCATAGAAGCTGTCAGACTGACGCTCGTCTATATTAAACTTGGCAAGTCGCAAGGCTGAAAACACCGTCACTAAAAACGCTATTCCATAGAAATAAGGGCCTTCGAGTGAGGGAAAAGGAAGCCCTTGGGCTTCCTGGACCATGCGCGCCATGATCAGGCCTGGCACCACCCCAAAGCTAACCATATCAGCCAGGGAGTCTAGCTCCTTTCCTATAGGCGAACTCACGCCTAGCAGGCGCGCGACAAAGCCATCCAGAAAGTCCGCTACCAATGCGATGCCCAGCGCTATAAGCGTCAATTCTATGCGATCTTGAATGACAAATAAGATGGCCATCACGCCACAGAAGAGGTTAGTGCTGGTCAGGAGATTTGGGATATGTTTTTTCATTTTGTGCAAAAATAAGAAAGAAAGTGCGGCTGGGATGAACGGCGAAGCCCTCACGAAAGCCTTCAAAGATAGACAGCCTCTGAGTAAACGGGCGTGGGCGGACGGATAGAAGCGTTGGGCTTGGTTGGCCCGTTTCGATTTTTTGGTTACTTTTTTCTAAAAAAAGTAACATAACTAGAAATATGAATCATAACGAATAAAAAAAGGGAAATCATTTCTCCCTATACGCTCGAATCGAATCCAAATACTCATGCACCGCATCAGGCACCATATAGCGAACAGAACCGCCTGCCTTTAAGGTCTCTCGGATATAGGTAGCTGAAATATTCAGCAGCGGTGCTTCAAATAGCGTCACGTTCTCATGGCCCAAAAGCGGAAGATCCTTTGCCTGATCCCCCCTAGGATACACATAAATAGGGTAGTGAGCCAGTATCGCCTCATAGTTTTTCCATTTGTGGAAATGGACCAGGTTATCTGCCCCCATAATGAGGCTGAATTCATAGGAAGGATATTTTTCGCGCAAAAACGTCAACGTGTCGATAGTATAGGAGGGTTGTGGCAAATGCATTTCCACCCCAGACGCCTGAATATGCAAGACGTTCCCAATCCCTAACTCCACCATCCGCATGCGATTATAAGCCGACAGCAGGTTCTTTTTCTTTTTAAAGGGATTTTGGGGAGATACGACCATCCATACCCGCTCCAGCGGCGTCTTATTATACGCTGCTTCTGCGATGATCAAATGTCCAATATGGACGGGGTTAAAAGAGCCAAAAAAGAGTCCGATTTTCATGGGGAGGGTTCAAGGTTCAGAGTTCAGAGTTCAGGGGTAATTAATAGCAAACCTATAAATGAAATCCTTTCTTTAATAATATCAAGTATGTTTTCAATAAAAAAGGCCAATACAATCTGTATTGACCTGTTTTTTAATAAATGATGATTTCATCCAGAAAGAGCCAGGCCTTGCCCCCAGCACCTTGGTGCCAGGATGGACAAGTACCCAAGGTCTGTGCATGGAAGCTAAGATAGCGAACTTCCTTCCCTTCAAGTTCATGACCATAAGACACGATAGAAGCCTTTTTTTGCTGGGCGACAGGCATGTCCATTGGGTGAAGCAAAGAGGACAAGTTCTGGGGATCTAGCCCTCCTTTGATTTCAAGTGATTTGGGCAGAAAGATCCACGCCCCTTGGGATTCCAAAAAGCGGATGGATATGCGGTCTACTTTCATTGGTTCCCCCAAATCTATCACGATATCCACATCTTCTCCTTCAAACCCTAGCCATTCTGGTGTATCAAAACGCGTAGTGCCCAACAACCCATTGGTCAACGTATATTTACCCTTACCAAGGTACCTCTTACTCGGAGTCGTCATATTTATTATTTCAGCTTGCATGCCTTTATGACGCAGTATTTCCCGCTCAGCTATGCGTGATACTTGTTCACCATCCTTATAGGCTACGGCCTTTATCTGTTGTGAAATGGATAAGGATAATCTTTCCGTGTATTTCGGCGAAAGATTGTTAGGTTTCTGACCATCTAATGTGTAGTGGATGTCAGCGAGCGAGTCTTGGAAATCAATTGTTATCCTAAAACGATCTTTAACTCGGTCATAGGCCAAGTCTATTTTAGGTTTTGTAAATAAAAGGGGCCAGTCATCTGTCCGAAAAGGAGAGACAGGGAGTCCCGCCTGATTGAAGAGATTGGATTCTGCTGTGTTGGAGAAAGCGTACCGTGCGGCTACAGGTCTAGGAACCTTTTCACTTTTCAAATAAACATAATTCGCATCCAATTGTGCTTCAGCAGGATAGAAGACCTCGTCTTTTCCAGCCAATTCAAAATGAGTCAAAGGCCCATTAGCTACCAATCCCCCCTCTGCATGCGCAAAATGCAACCTGACTGGATTTAATGCATTGGGGGGGAGAAGCTCCATGGCAGTAAATAAAGGTCCAGAAAAAACAATGTCTTTCCCATAATCTTTGGCCAATGCCCACAACGCCAACCTTTTTCCGACATCCTGTTTATTAGTCGGATGAATGTCATCGGGATTTCCGATGTCCATGGTAGCGGCCATGCCTGTCCTAGGAAGCGAAAGGGTTTTCCGCTGAGATTCTCTCAGGGCTGCGGCTGACAGGGGCGTCTCATAGGCGAATGGAGCGATTTGGACAAAATAGAAGGAAAATTCCTGCCCCCATGCTTTCCGCCATTGGCGAATCATATTAGGGAGCAATTCCTCATAAGCGATGGGCCTGTACGTATCCGCTTCGCCCTGGTACCATATAACTCCTGTTAGGGTAAATGGGACCAGCGGCGCAATCATCGCATTATAGAGTGTCGCAGGCTTCAGCTCATCCAAGATAGCATCTAGGTCTAAGGATGCTTTTATGACAGGGTTATGGGAGAGTGCCTCTCGATTCGTCCATGCCTGAATCGGAGTTCCTCCCCAGGAAGAGGCGATCAAACCAACAGGGTAACCCAATTCTTGGTGGAGTTCCCTTCCAAAGAAGTAAGCTACTGCACTAAAGTCCCCAATTGTGGTCGGCTTACAAACTTTCCATTCTCCTACGGCATCTTCTAAAGGCGTATCTGCCGTAGCTTTTTCAACTGTAAAAATGCGGATTTCAGGGAAATCAGCTGCGGCTATCTCTTGGTCAGCTTGATCGGCTTGATGGACTGGCCACTCCATATTGGATTGGCCTGACCCCAACCACACTTCTCCTATCAAGACATCCTCAAGGAGGATAGAATTTTCTGCCTCCTTTACTTCAATCGTAAAGGGACCCCCTGCCTCAGGCGTAGGCAGGCCTACCTCCCAACGGCCTGATTGACTAGTGGTGGTCTGTTGGGGCAAGGAGGGCCAGCTTCCTTTTACAATGATAGTAGCCCCTGGCTCAGCCCATCCCCAAATGGCGGCTTCTGCATGTTGCTGAAGGACCATATGCGAACCGATGATAGTAGGAAGTTTCAGCTTGGCAGGAGAAGTGGAGGATTGGCAACTAATCAGGAAGGCCGTTAGGAGAAATAATAACCAGTGAATACGCATAACAAAAGGTGAGAGGATTGATGGAAAATTCCTGGGCTAGGCGAAAATAGTTGGGCAAAAAAGGAAGGCAGAATTCCAACTCAAATTCGTCTTTTTTCGCTTTTCTCAAAACTCAATACCCAATCTTTTTTCACTCCCAACAATAACTGTATTAAATCACAACACATGAATGCCCCTTATTATAAACACTCATTCTTAATTATTGTATAAAATAATAAACATTTTTTAGGAAAAAATTTGTATATTAAAAGATACACTCTTATACTTGTATCAGATTTAACAATAAAGGTCAACAGCCATGAAAAAAGCCTTCGTACTTAGCCTCTCTATTTTTACGATTATCTGCTTTATTAGCCTACTACATAAGAATGACGAGAACTTTTCGCCATTGAAGCAAGTAAAAACTCAGCTAAATAAGATCAAGAAATCGTATACTAAAATAGACAATATACCTATAAAAGAGGACAAAGCGATCGCTTTTTATGACGTTTTAACTATTGAATCAGAGGCTTTCGCTTCGAAAGACTGATCCTAATATGCCCTTGCAACCCGAAAGTGAAAAAGGCAGCCGTATTGGCTGCCTTTTTCCGTTTATCTCCTTTTATTTTACTCCAAAATCACCGCCATACTCGACTCATAAGCAGAGATGCCAGGTACAGGGATCAGTTCATTTTTGAAGTTTTTTCGCGAAATGCCTTTGACCTGAATGATCAACGTCGCCCCTCGTCGGGCTTGGCGCACTTCTGAAGTGAGTCTTACAGGGATGGGCCTTGTGGCATCGCTATCAGATATATCCACTGTCCCGATCAGCCTGGGAGGACCTATTCTATCCTTGAGTCGCACTTCCAAGGTCTTGATCCGATAGCGTGCATCATCTGGCAAGCTCGCCAAGAATTCCCTGTCAGGTATCACACGGATGGTCATTCTGCTATTAGGAGAGACGGTCCGAATCCCTTGATAGGGCTGCCCATTAATCTTCAACTCCAATCTGGGTTTAGGCGGGGTGATCACCCGGTACTTTACTTTCCCAATATGGATCGTCTGTCCATTGGTACGGGAACTCACATTCACTATAGATTGATTGCCGTTTGGCATGATCAGAAAGCGCTTAGGGCTGGCAGTGCTTTGTTTGATGGTCGCATTGCTGGCTGTGACTACAGGGGTATAATAATCTCCCAATGCAGGCACGTCGATGTTGATTGCATTTCCACATTTGCGGTAGAGGTTCTGGACTGTGGCGGAAGAAACCACCACTTCTGGGCGCCTGACGATAAACTCGTCCGTTACTGTAAGGCGCTCCGCCTCTCCAAAAGCCGTCGGAACTTCTATCGTTGCCGTATATCGTTGAATGGCCTCACTTTTCCCATCAGGAATCAACGCCCCGTTGGCAGGGATACTGAGCAAGGCAGTGGTGCCACCATTTTCCCCTTCCATTTTCCCCGTTGAACTGTAGTACTTGGGCTGAATCGTAGAGGAAGAAAGGGCGACTGCGAGCCGTGTCTGGAAAGGAAGCCCTGCGGGCACAATGGTCGCGACAGGCGAATTGACGGCGATGACTTTGTCAGCGACAATTTTGAAGACGCCCAGGCGCTGATTTAATAGATCTAAGAGCTTTTTCTCCTGGCGATAGACATCGATCTTGAGTGCTTCTAGCGTAGCGAGATTACTGATCAACGGGCCTTCCAGGGTATTTCTTTCCCAAGAGAGGTTCTTGGGGTCATCCTTCTTTTTCACAGGGTTCTTCGTCAATTCTGGCGTTATTTTTAGCGAATCTCCTTTTACTTGAGAATTGTACAGAGCTGCTATATAGGTGGCATATTCATCCAGTTTATTCCTTAATCCAAACGCTTCGCCATTTCCACGCCCGTTTGCAGCTTCTTCATCAGTTCCCATCCAATACTGGAAATTTTTCTCCATTTCATCTTTTCGCTTATAGGTGCCTTCTTCCTCGTCAAATTCTCCCATTTCCTCCAATTTGAGGATATGCGCATCGATTTGAGCAATGGTCGCTTGGGTTTTGCCACGAATCTGGTCAAGAGTGTCCTTCAAGCCTACGTTTGTCATTTTCTCATGCCTTTCCACTTCCTCATCAATGGCTGCCTTCATACTTTCCACAAAACCGCGATCATTTTCATTGGCCAATTGCGAGGAATCCATCAAGCGGATTCTCAGGCTCTCAAAGGCGTCCAGGACTTCTACACGGACATTCAATGCCAGCATGGCGAGCAATACGAGGTACATCATATTGATCATCCGTTGTCGATTTGATAATTTGGTTCCTGCCATAGTTGTTTTAGGTTTAGGGTTTAGAGTTTGGGGTTTAGGGTTGCTGAGCCTGTCGAAGCAGGCGTTCAGGGATTTCAAGGCATAGCTGTCCTGGGCGACTTTGGTCGCCTTGTGGTTTTGCTGTTTAGCCTAGAAGAATGTTGAAATCTTTACCTGTATAATGCAGGAGGGGAGAAAAGATACAGGGGTTTGGGAAAAAAATCGTCAATTTAATTCAAGATTAGTTTGAAAATGGTTTTTTTTGTTTCTATATTTAAAATATACAACATCGCACCCAGCCCGAATCTTCACAGATCCTTAAAAGGTATCCAGTCCTTTTCTCCCAAACGTTTTCTTTCTTTTTCTCAACCCTAAATTTTTCATAACATGTATCAGCATCTCAAACCTGCCCTTAGGGGCCTTGGTATCCCCATGGCAAAAATTCAAACCGAGTGACTTTGTCACCGGGGCCAGTGGCCTGAATCGCAGTTTTTTCGAAAATTGTGAATTTAAGCTAAATGACAAGGTAAGAATTCCGCATGACCAAGTTAACGCCATGGTGACGCTTTGGGGCGTAAATGGGGTTCGTTTTGATGGATGTGTATTTATCAATGAAACGCCTGCTTCTTTTTTATTGGAAGAAAGGGGAACGGCTATCACAGGAGTCAGTGCCGATTTTATTGTAAAACCGCGCTGCGTTACCTTTGTCCCTACCCAAAATGGTTCTCAATGCCTCACGTATGGTCCACCGAATCAGTTTGTGGATTTGACAACGGGAATTGGAATGCTTCAGCCTCAAATGCGACCTCATGAGCTAACGATAGATCGGAACGAATTTATTAGAACCCTGAAAGGAATCATTATCCGCGGAGGTGCCAATGACCTGGTTATTACACACAATGAGTTTGAGGTAAATTCCGTCGTTCTCCCTCAAATGGTGAGTAAAGGCATATTTTTAGACGACTGTACAGGGTTTGAATTGATGGAAAATGACTTTACGCAAGCAGCAGGAAGCCCAGATGCTCCTAGTACTGCAGGCGTATACCTCCAAAAATGTGGCGTGGACCAAAATCAGATTTACCGCAATACTTTTTCCAATATTTCCAATGGAATCATGCTTCAAAATGAAAATGGAGGATTGCAAGTTAAATGCAATACCTTTAATAGTGTGATTACCCATTGGAATGTGGCCAAATTAACAGCCGCCCCAAATTTGCCAGATCAGGGAGAATGTCTTGACCCAAGTGTTGCTACCCCTACTCAAAGGGCCCAAGCACCTGCGGGAAATGTCTTTAGCCATGATTGCCCTCCAGCTATTCCTCAGGGTCTTCCAGGTGGCGATTTTATGAACAGCGGGAATTCATTTGAATATCGCCATCATACGGGAAATCCCTATTTGGCCCAATGCACAGGGGGGCCGTCCTATACCCAACAGAATTGTAATATTCAATTTACCTCTGAATCATGTCCCAATCGCGTCAGAAAAGATGATGACCATACGGGCAGTATGGTCCTAAGAGTGATTTCTCTTGACAGTTCCATTCAGCAAGCTACCGATCCCGATTATTTGACTTTCCTCACCCAGCAACGGGATATGGAATTATTGGGGTTGGTCAAGCAATATTTCAGGGAAGATAGCCTTTATACAGGCGCACAAGCTGCGGTGGATTATTTGCTGGGAGATACTACCCTCCTAGCTAGGCGTATCTTGGTGCCCCTTCATATTTACCGCAAAGAATTTACCCAAGCACAGACTGTCCTCAATAATATGGTACAAGACACATACGAAAAGCAAATGTATGTCGCCCTCCACCAGTGGATCCTTGACATTCGATCATCTGGACGGGAATTTGCCGAGATGAGTGCTACAGAGGAAGCGGCTATTCGATCTATGGTAGACTCAGATACCCGTTATGCAGCCAATGCCAAAGCTATTTTGTATGAAGCCTTTGGGGAAGAATTTCCTTATGAACATATCCAATGGTACCCCCTTCCAGACCAACGGTTGGCCAATGATGCTGCTCCAGCTGAACTTACCTGTTTTCCTGTTCCCGCTGCGAAGTCTCTACAAATTAAATGGTCTTTTGAGGCTATCAAGCACCCTCAATTCACCGTTTTAGATGTAAATGGGCGAATCATCACGGTTCCTTTTACCCTTACAACTGATAAACAAGCTACAATGGACATTTCTTTGCTTACCCAAGGAGTTTATTTCTTGACCATTAGGGATGGTTCTCAGCAAGTAGCCGCTACAAGATTTGTGGTTATCCATTAATAAAGGCTCTTTATGTTATCAATAAACTCTTTTCATGATTTTTTCCCTGCCAAGCTGCTCAGGCTTGGTGGGGTTTTCAAGGAGGTATGGATCTTTTTTTGCCTTTCCTGTTTTTTGAGCATTACCTTGGCTCAACGCCCCATTACCTACCTCAAACACCTAGACCATTTTGGCATTGCAAATGGGGCGACATCTGTTTTGAGTGTACCTGAGGGGTTTCTTTTGTTTAGCAATATTGGCTTATACAATGCTGCTTATACACAAGCGACATTACATGTACTCGTAAATGATTCAGGAGAAGTCATCCAAGAGCACTTTTTTGGAAAGCCTGATGAATATTGGTTTTCGGGTTCCTATAATTCTGTTATCCCTACCCAAGATGGAAATATCTTTTGTCCTTCTGTTATTCAGTATTATGATTCTACAAAAGAGGAGTGGATCACTGATCAGCTTTTTGTAAAAGCTAATACGAAAGGAGATACGCTTTGGACAAAGCGCTATGCCTTTCCAGATTTTATTAAAATATACAATGCCCTTGAAAATCCTGATAGTACGTTTCTAATGATCGGGGAAATATTTACTCAATTATCTCCAGTAGTTAAAGCAAATTTAATTTTAATCAAAACTTCGAATCAAGGAGATACCCTTTGGACACGCCAACATGGTGGACATTTTGGAGATGGAGGAAGATCAATTATACCGTCCCCTCATGGATATATGATCAGTGGTATTCGAGAATATCCTCTGGGTATAAATGTCCCGTGGAACCTTCTGATAGATACAAATGGAAATAAATTACATGAATGGGTGTATCCAAAGATTGGAAAAGATTGTAGTAGTGTAATTAACCCTTCTTATGGAAATGGCTTTTTAATGACAACCTGCTACCAGGATAGCTTGATCAACCTAGGAGATGATCCGATGGCAAATATGAACATTTCTCGGCTAGGTATTACGGGGCAGGTGGAGTGGACGACATGGCTGAATAGCCCGTTTCGTGTTTCTATTTTTGATTTTATGGAATTACCTGATAGCACCATTATCCTTGCGGGCCAAAAGTATGGCAGGTTGAATGATGGTTGGGGGAGAGGGTGGATAGCAAAGCTAGATAAAACGGGCAAGGTGCTCTGGGAGCGCTGGCATGCGCCCTGTATAGGATGCTATACCTATATCTGGGACATAGAGCCTTCCCCTGATGGCGGTTTTTTCTGCACAGGAGCCACCATTCCTCCCAATGGCACCCAAGACATCCTGCTCTTAAAGGTAGACGACGAAGGCTGTGTGGAGCCTGGATGTCCCAATCGCCTCGGGGCGGTGGGGGTGGAAGCCCCAGTAGCCACTTCGGGATTATCTCTCCACCTATCTCCCAATCCTGCGGCGGATCATATCAGGCTGGAATTACATGACCTGACAGGCATTCGCGGGGAGTTGAGGTGGGAAATTCATGATTTGTGGGGAAATATCGTTCGGACAGGGGGCATGTCTCGTCAGCGGGTTGTAGAGGAAAGGATCGAGCTTGACGGGGTAGCGGTGGGGATGTATATGCTGGTGGTGAAAGCGGACGGGCGACGTTTGGTGGCGGAGAAATTTGTGGTGGGTCCGTAAGGATTTCTCAATCAAAAGGAAACCCCTACCCCCAAAATGACATTCACCCCCCAATCATCGGCAAAATACCGTTGTCGATTGAGATAGTCTCTATAGCTTGTGTTCAGCAGGTTGTCTACCTGAGCTGTGACGCGTAGCCTTGTTTTTGCCAGTTGAATGTCCGTCGATAGGTTCAAGCCCAACAGCCCATAACCATCAGGAGGCAGGACAAAATCCTGTTCTGGCAATAGGTTATTTTGCCTAAATACATATCGATAATCCACATTGAATTCGAGGTTTTCCAATTGTTTTTTACCGATTTTTAACGGTTTTTCAAATTGGTAACCTATGCGTCCCATCACATTATTAGAGGGAATATTGATTAGGGGGAGGTCTTGGGTCAAGTCATTTCCTTGGATATAGCTGTACTTGATATCTACATAGGCTGAGTGGTTCAGACGAAATGTACTTGAAAGGTCTATCCCAAAAATCTCTGCATCCGTTTGGGCATACTTAAAAACAGGAAATGCGCCGCGAATCGTTAGGCGGATTTCGTTCTGAGGATTCAGGAAAATGTAGTTATTGATGGCCTGGTAGTAGACCAGTGACTCAAAATCTATCGCCTTATTGACTTTTGCGACGAACCCCAGCGTGGCTTTGAATGATTGCTCTGATGTTAAGGTTAAAGTGCCTTCTTCTATTCCACTCACGCCTTGGTGCAAGCCCTGGCTATATAGTTCATTGATGGCTGGGTTTCTAGAAGTGAATCCCAGATTTCCTGATATCGAATAATTAGGACTTATTAACCACCGAAAGCCTCCAGAACTACTGAGGTTGTGATAGACCGTATCGTATCTAATTATCGATCTCGGTATCGTGCCACTGATTGTTGCGACCTTTTGGTGCATGCGATCATATCGAGCGCCTAGGTCCAAAAAGAAATGCCGATATTTCTTGGAAATCAGCAGATACGCTCCAGATTCGTAGGACAAATAATCGGGGACCAGGGGTAAAATACCCGTTTCGGGATTGTTGTTGTTTTCAATCCCATTGAATTGTGCACCTGCTTTTAGGCCCCAGCCATTTTCCCAGGACTTTATATATTTTCCTTCTGCAAAAAAGGAATACTGCTGAAGGCTCAACGCGGGAATGTCCGTACGTCCACTGCGACGAACATCAAATTCCTTTCGATTATTGAACTGCCCAGCAAGGGTGAAATCAATTTTTTGGGACGCATCAATAATATATGTGCTGTGAAGTTTCAGCAAATGGTGCCCAACTTGCTGCATGGGTGCTTCGAGCCGATAACTAAACGTATCTGGGGTAAAAAAAGGGACCTCCCTTGTTAGTGCCTCTGAGAGGTCGGTTAAGTTGCCAATATGGGAACCGCGTAGAACCCCTAGTTTTGTATTAAAAGTGCTTGCATATACATCTACCGTCCAGGTATCCGAGAATACTTTTTCGAGTTGAAGGGCGAGATTTGCCTCCTGGCTTCCTGTATTATTCAAGAAGTAATGAGCTGCTTTCCGGTCTCCAGCTTTCTTCAACGTTCCATTTACCTTCCAGGCCACAGCAGGCGTAGATTGATTCAAATTGAGGTTCAGGCCGTGTCCTAGCCCATTGGTTTCAAAATAGTATCTGGCAGATCCGTGCAGATGAGGCTCTTGGCCTATCTTTGCAGGCGCTACAATCACCAGACTTCCCAGATTATTCCCCATATATTCCAGGGCGCTTGTACCTTTGACCACGCTGACAGTATTGGCAACCAAAGGATCTATTTCAGGGCTGTGATCATTGCCCCATTGCTGACCGCTTTGCGGGATGCCATTATTGATAATGGTAATTCTATTCCCATATAAACCATGAATAACAGGCTTGGAAATGCTGTTTCCATTCCTTAAGGTAGTCACCCCTGTTATCGATTCAAGGATATTGGACAAGTTTTGCTGGGCATGATCGGCAATTGCTTGTCTGTTGATCGTTTCGATTTCCTGTGTGGAAAGCAGGGAAGTACGCCCTTCGATGACGATATCTTCTAGCACAGCATGCGTATGGTCCATAAAAAATTCAAGGGTTGAGTCCCCCCGAAGCTCCACCAATGTTTGCTTCGCTTCACACCCTACATGACTCATGACCAAGTGATAATGGCCTGCGCAAAGGTCCTTAAACTGAAAATACCCAAGGCTATCGGTCATCGTTCCTTGGGCAGACTCTTTCATATAGATGGTTACATATTCCAGCGGCTCGTCTGTTCCCGAGTCCCTTATGTACCCATCCATAGAAAGCAGACAGTTCTGGGAGTACCCCAGAACTGTCAAAAAAAGCAATATAAGGGTAGTAACAGCCCTATTGAACATCTACGTCAAATGTAACTTCAATATCGGTTTCTCCTCCTGCATTCGTGATATCTCCATCAGATACCCCAGCTGCAGTTTTATTTGGCTCATGTCGGAGGATAATAGTAACAGTACCAGTTCCTGCATTGGTCGTCGTAAGGGTAGAATTTAGCCCCAATGGGTTTCCATTTGCATCCTGATCAGCATAATCAATAGCGAGGCCCGCAATATTAGTTTGGAAAAAGAACTGATGTTCTTCATCTTCTTCTTCTATTTCCTCCGTAATGTCTTCCGCAGGTGATTCTAATTCATTAAGAAGCTCAATTGATCCAGTATAGGACTGGTTGGCACTTAAACTTCCTCCAGTAATGACAGGATCATTACCTCCATCTCCATCCAGGTCCTGAAAACTAAATTCGACAGGTGTTCCCCCTCCTGTAGGGGTAAGGGTATACTTCAGGGTAGTGATTACTTCTTCTTCATGAGGGATGACAGGATCGTCATCTTTACAGGCTGTGAAAAAGATAGCGAAGCCCAGGAGGGCAATAAAAAAGGCTTTAGAATAGGTCATAATTAGTTGTTTAGATTGAAACACAGGCCACAAAGATAGGTATAAATTCCACTATTGCAACATTGTTGCATCATGGTGTTGTTTTTTCTTTTAGGGAATTAGAAGGGGGGTATCATTGGTTTCCACTAAAAAGAACCCTTATCTTAATGGTATTCACTTATGGTAAATACAATATTGGTAGGGGCTATTTGGAGTACCAGCTTGTTCTGATACCTTTAGGCAAAAGATGCAGTATTTGACGGATGAAGATTCTGTTATTTTTTATTGATAAGACTCTGAAAATGAAGGGATAACCACTGATAGATTATGAAATCAATTCTTCTGGCTTCCGTAGTTATGCTTTTTGAATTACAAAATGGTTTTTCTCAAATCTCTCTTGCAGAAGCTAGAGAAATACAAAATGTTCCTAAATGCAGATTAGAGTATTCGAATTTTGACAGTCTAATGTCAAAGGTTAATTACCCTCAGGAGGCCCTAGATTTGGTGATAGCAGCCAAGATGCCTTATTTGGTACATGTAGATAAAGAAGGTAAGATCAAGGAATATGAACTTAGAACTCATCCTATACCGATCTTAACACCCTTAGTAGAGGACTCTATTTTCCCATATTTTCATTTTAATCAAAAGGTTCATGCTGACTCAGTTTGCAGAGTTCGTTTTAAATTTGCTGATTGTCACGTTTTGCGGTGATGTAAAAAAGAAGCCATTGGTAATGCTTAAATTTAAGTGCGAACAAAAACCTAATCATCTCCAATGGCACTTAAAGATAATCAAAATCGTACAATCGTCC
>JAUIKF010000099.1 GCA_030430575.1 Bacteroidia bacterium
GAGTTCAGCCTTTACCATACCATAACTGGCGTTAATGACGGGGTATTTGCTGAGTTTAACCGTGACATGAGTAATGAAGAAAAGCCCTTTGGCTTCTTGCTTGAATACGCTATCACGATAGCCAAACCGACACGCTTTGTGGTCAAAGACATGCCGATTGGCAGTCTGTAAGTGTATGGCTTCTAATGAGTGGAATACCTGTTTCAATTCTACGCCATAAGCGCCAATATTTTGAATGGGCGCAGCCCCAACACAGCCTGGAATCAAAGAGAGATTTTCTATTCCTCCCCAATTATTTCCCAAACAATATTCCACCAAGCCATGCCAATTTTCCCCACCCCCCACACGGAGATACACATTTGTTTTATCTTCCGCAACCACCTCTTTTCCAAGGATATTATTTTTTAACACCAATCCCTCGAAGTCGTTGACAAACAGGAGATTACTCCCTCCCCCTAAGGTTAATATGGGCGGTAAGGTATGGAAATTATTGTCTGCCAAAAACTCAACTAAGGTCTCTTCCGTCCAGACCTCTAACCACCAACGGGCCTTGACGTCTATGCCGAAAGTATTGTAGGAGAGAAGAGATACGTTTTGTTGAAGCATAAAACACCGAATCAAAATTTAATCCACTATCTTACTCGTAAAGGGATGCTTCAGTCCCTTGGTCTCAATCAAATCCGCTTTGAGCGAGCCGATCATCAAATCGGACTGGATACGCAAAGGAATCTTATTATCATCATCAGAAATCCAGAAATCGATTTTGCTGCCATCAGTGATTAGGCCAGCTTCTTCTATGAGCAGCTTGAAGTGCAATGCGTTGTATTTTTGCCCATCGACTTTAATTTTTTCACGATCTACCAGCTCTGCTTCCAAGCCAAAAGTCTTTCGGTCAATGAAATTACGTAGGGAGAAGCGGTCGCCGTTTTTCATGACAGCATGATTATTGGTTGCGCGAGCAAAGTAGAAAGAGGAAATCACATCCTGAATGTTGGGCGGGACTTTGTAGGGAGAAATTTGCTTATTGCGATGGGTATAATAGGCTGTATGGGCTACCTGGTCAAAACGGACTTCGGTATAACTCTCAAATTTCCCCTCTTTGATGCCTCGGTTGAATTGTACAGGAAGCAAGGAGTTTTTATCTACATAACTCTCATAACAATCCCTTACCTTATAAAATATATCAAATCCTGAACTCGTCCAGCCCCTGCCAATCAAGTGATGACATGATTTTCCGTGTTTCTCTTTGAGATTAGGCGCTACCTCAATGCTGGCATATCCCGCTGTCACTAGGCCATAATGCACCCGAAACTTGAGGAATTCCCCATTTTGAAAGGTATGGTTTTCAACTTTGGGAAAATGATTCAACGTCCAGCCCATGCCTATACATACAAGGGCAACTATGGCTATTATGATATGATGTCGATTCCTCATTTTTGAACGAATTTACCTAGAACCTAGAACCTAGAACCTAGAACCATCAAGCCTTCTCCTCTTCCAGTAACTGTTTCTGATAAATACGTTGGTAATAGCCCTCAGATTGTATCAAAGCTTCATGGGTGCCTTGCTGGGTGATTTGCCCATCTTCGATGACGATTATCAGATCTGCGTCTTGAATACATGAAATCCGGTGCGCCACCATGACAATAGCTGAATCTGGATGTGTCTGGCGGTATGCCCGCAGGTTGCGTAAGACATGCTCTTCGGTGCGGGTATCCACCGCCGAAAGTACATCATCGAGGATGAGGAGCTTGGGCTGTCGAATCCAGGCTCGCGCTACAGAAATGCGCTGTTTCTGTCCACCAGAAAGGGTCACGCCCCTTTCTCCCACCATCGTATCAAATTTCTCTGGAAAATCCATGATATTCTCATAGATAGAAGCAGCCTTAGCGGCAGCTTCTACATCTTCCTGAGTCGCTTCTGGCACACCAAAAGCTATATTGTTTCGGATCGTATCCGAAAAAAGAAAAACGTCTTGCGGTGCATACCCAATAGCATTTCTTAAAGGATGTTTGCCGTAAGTGGCCAAAGCTTTATCCGATAAATAAATTTCTCCCCCCGATATATTAAACAAACGTGGCATTAGGGCACATAAAGTGGATTTTCCTGAACCTGTAGGCCCTAGAATCCCTAATTTCTGTCCTGGTTTTAACTCAAAGCTAGCGTTTTTGACAGCATGAATACCCGTATCGGGATAAGTGAAATTCACGTCCTCAAATTTCATGTTTGCCTTTTCTACAGGGGTATTATCATTGGGAAATTTTACTTCAGAACGTTGCTGAAGCAATTCATTCAGCCGTACCTGACTGGCAGCAGCACGCTGGATCAGCGTTGTCACCCAGCCCAAGGCGATGATAGGCCAAGCCAGTAGGTTGATGTAGATGATGAATTCGGCAATGTTGCCAACGGTGAGGCCACCCGCGATGACTTTCTCTCCGCCGATCCAGACGGCCAGGAGGGTACTCATGCCGATGAGGAAGGTGATCGCAGGGAAAAAGAAGGATTCCACCTTTGCCAAGTCCATGGATTTGACCTTAAAGGTCTCACATTCGTCTGCAAATTTATCCCCCGAAGCAGTCTCTTTGACATAGGCTTTGATGACGCGAATGCCTGAGAAGATTTCCTGGGTAAAGGTAGTCAACTTGGAAAGCTGCTTTTGGATTTTGTCGCTTTTTCGTTGAATGATGGACTCTACATAGTAGATGATAAAGCTGAGAATGGGCAAGGGAATCAGCACGATTAAGGTCAATTGTGGATTGACAGCGAGCATGGTCACCACCACAATGACCGTCAATGAAACCGTATTGATGGTGTACATGATCCCAGGTCCCAGGTAACTGCGTACACGGCTGACATCCTCTGTCATGCGCGCCATGAGGTCGCCCGTCCGATTGCGGCGGTAGAAGGACAAGGACATATTTTGCATGTGATCGTAGAGGTCACGGTGCAGGTCGTATTCGACGTTTCGCGACATCACGATCAGGGTTTGTCGTGTGAAGAAAAGAAATATCCCCCGCGTCAGCGCCGCCAATATCACCAATCCTCCAAAGAGCAGTAACGATGGCACCAGCATCGTCTTTAAGGCTCCCTCCACCTCAAATCCATTGATCAGCCGAAAGACCTTGAGCAATTCGCCCACCATGTCAATCGCCATCCGGACGATCTGCGCCGGATACACGCCAAAAATATTGGACGCAATGACGAAAAGTGTACCGAAAATGAGGTGCTTCTTATAGCGCCATATATAGGGATTCAGGGCAAATAATGCTTTCATTGGATGCAAGTTACGGAGGAATTTTGGTATAAGAAAAGTGGAGATTTTATTCTTTGTCTTGTTACTTTTTTTAGAAAAAAGTAACCAAAACCCTTCGGCAAGCTCAGGGCAGGCCGCGCACGCTCGGTTATTCATGATCTGCCTGTTTTTAAAGGTATTCATGAGGGCTTCGCTGTTCACCCCAGCCGCACTTACTCTCTACTCCTATTTGTATTAGCTTGCTCGGAGGGATTTCTGGCAAGTGAGTGGGCTTGTGAGTAATCCCGACGAATGCCCTAAGCATATTGCTTGCTTCATAAATACAGGTTTTCCATTATTGCGACGGGTTTAAACCCGTCGCAATAATGGAAAACCTTGCCTTTGCCCTGATAATCCCTTACGTTTGGTGAAATAGCGATTTTTCCTATTACCTAATTTCTACATACCTAAACATTGCCTGAAATTTATCCTGTAACCCACTATATAAATTCTATGACGCCCAAAAAACTCTTCTTCTCCTACTCCAAAAGCGACCGTGATATGTTGCACGAATTTTTGGCCCACCTATCTCCCTTAAAGCGGCGCGGAAAGATACAGCCGTGGTCAGATAGGGACTTGTTGCCAGGGGAGGAGTGGGACAAGACCATACGTGAAGAAATGGCGGCGGCTGATGTCATTTTACTATTGATAAGCGCCCAAGCCCTCAACACAGACTATATCTACGATGTGGAAATAAAAGCCGCGATGGCTCGCCATGAGCAAGGCACAGCACGGGTGATCCCCATTATCCTGCGGCCATGCCAATGGAACGATACCCCATTTGCCAAGCTGAATGGCCTGCCCACCAAGGGAAAACCTGTCAGCACCTACGAAAATCGCGATTTGGCGTGGCTGGAAGTGGTGAAGGGGATTGAGCGGGTATTGTGATTTGATTTTTCCACTATTGCGACGGGTTTAAACCCGTCGCAATAGTGGAAATTTTACATAACCAAAACAAACTCACCCCCCATTCTTCACCCGCACAATCTCCGCCGCCACACTCACGGCGATCTCCTTTGCCGTCTTACTAAAGATCGGCAAGCCGATCGGTGCATGGAGCCGCGCCCACGCCGCTGGCGCCATGCCTTCGGCCAGTAGCTCCGCCCGCAGCTGCTTCAGCTTCGCCTCGCTGCCCATCATGCCCATGTAGGCACAGGGCAGGTCCATCAACTGCTCGAAGAGCAGTTTGTCCGAGCGGTAGCCGAAGGTCATCAAGACGACGTAGTCTTGAGGCTGAATGTCGAGATGGGGGCGGGCATCCTCATAGGGGATGATGTGCTGGTGGTGGGCAAAGGTATTTTGCTCCATCGTATTGAGATCGGGTCGATTGTCGTAGATATGGACGGTGAAGTCCAAGAAGGCCATGACTTCTGACAAGGCCAGGCCCACATGGCCCCCGCCAAATATGTGAACCGTCGGTTTTTTGCCTACTACTTCCGTGTATTGCCAGTCTTTGGTGGATTCGAAGTGAAAGGAATGACTTGTTGGGGGCATATTGGGTGAAACGGTAAGGCCAGCAGGGCTGAGGGTCAGTAGGTGGGGCTTATCTGATAAGAGCAGGTTGATTTGGGGTAAATCTTGAGGGGTAAGCGGAATAAAGGCAATCCATTGTTCTCCAGCGCAAATCATCCCTGACTGATTTTTGGGGTGGGTTTTGTCATGGTATTGGGCCATGAGCGTGAACTCGGAAATATGGTTGCTGAGCATGGAACGGGCTTTCTCCACGAGCTTGTGCTCCATGATGCCGCCTCCGATGGTTCCCATCATTTCGTCATCTGTCGCGACAGCGAGGTGGAAGCCTTGGCGGCCAGGAGAGCTGCCTTTGCTGGCGACGACGTAGAGGAGGAGGACCCGCTGTTGGGCGGTTAATTTTTGGGAAATGAATGCCCAAATATTGGAATTCATATGAGACAATATTGGATTTTTAGGAAGTTATTTATTTCCTGTTATGTCACTTTTTTTAGAAAAAAGTAACCAAAAAATCGAAACGGGCCAACCAATGCCTACGCTACAATCCATCCGCCCGCGCCCGTTTCATCCCAGCCGCACGATCAATTGACATTACCTGAATACTTTTGAATTTGAACTTGAGTTTGCACTTGAACTTCTCTTAATCAACCACCCGCCCTGTTTTTCAAAATTTGCTTAAACGATCGCCCACGGATTTCCTCCATTGTCAGGCCAGTGGCCATGACTTCTTCCAGGGAGATGGCGCCACTATTCAGCGCTTTGAGGAAGTAATTGAGCAGGCCCTGGCCTGTGGCGGCATCGTCAAAGACGTCGCCAATCAAGCTGGCCCTGGCCGCTTTTTCAATAAAGGTGGAGAGGCGCTCCACCGCTCCGTGGTAGCTTTCCAGAAAGAAGGCATACACGGCTGCATAGCGCATCGGCAATTGCGCAGGATTCAGGTCCCAGCCTTGATAATAGCCATTCCACAGCGAATGACGGATATGGTCATAGCCTTTTTTCCAGGCGCGGTGGACGACCAAGGTGTTTTCATTTTGTTGGTCTTTGGTCAAAGAATTTCCTCTATGGGGCCCTATGGGCATCGTATTCGTGGCCCCATCGGAGAGCCAGATGCCTGTATGGGCCAGGGCGACCTTGGTCATGTGATGGGCAAAATCACACACAGGATGGTCCATTTCCTGATACATGGCTGTGATATTGCAGGATGCGGTATAGTCGTAAGTGCCAAAATGCATGGCGATGCAGCGCCCTTGGCTTGCTTTCACAAAGCGATAAAGGGGATTGGTGCCTGCGATGTCCATGATGGATTGAGTGGTCTCGACCATCATCTCCATTTTGAGCGAATTGGGAGGTAAACCAATCTGCTTTTCCAGCACGCCAAATAGTTCCACTAAGGCGCTGACTTGCTCGGGGATCGTCACTTTAGGCAGCATAACCACGAAATTTGAGGGTAATTTTCCCCCAGTTTCACGGACAAGGGTGCTCACAAAGATGTCCAATGTGCGCAAGCCTCTCACTTTGAATTCCTCTGTGAAAGGCTTGATCCGAATGCCAATAAACGGCGGCAAGGTGCCTTCAGCCATGCCTTTGGCCACTTCGGTAGCGGCTTTCACTGCCGTTTGGTCTTCTTCCTCATGGGAACGGTTGCCAAAGCCATCTTCAAAATCTATTCGAAAGTCTTCCACAGCCTCGGTTTGAAGCTTTTGTTTCACCTTTTCATACACCTCGAAGGAAAGCCAACCTGCTTGTTGTTGGCGAGAAGCTGCATCCATTTCCCTCAGTTCTGTTTCCAATTGGGCCACTACGCCTGGCTGTCTGGGAAGGTCAAAAGCGCCATCTAAGTGGAATATTCGCCCAAATTCTACGAAGTTGGGCGCATAGGTAAGCAGGGCTTCCAATGCTTTTCTCCCAAGCATTTTTGCGGTAGATGCTTTGAACAAATCAGCTCCGCCATAGACGGTATGGATCGGCTGCCGATCTGGCCGATCTCCAGGATAGCGTTGCTGAAAGGCGGAATTGGCTTGGTGGAGTTTGCCAAATATGTCATTGACGGCGGTGGTGGGTATGGATAATTGCATGGTTACGAGTTTGGAGTTCAGAGTTCAGGGTTCAGTGAATTGGGAGGAGAGAAAAGAGACAAATTAGGTTTATGAATGGATTGTGGACTTTAATGAAGAAAGGAGAATTAACCACGGATTACACAGATTGTCACGGATTTTTTCTTTTGTCCCTTTTCTCTGAGCAAAGCGGTCTCTATTCTCTTTTCCACTTTTCAACTTCCACGATAGGTCGAGTAGCCATAGGGATTGATCAATAGCGGTACATGATAATGGCTGTCATCGACTACTGTAAATTGAATTTCAACTTCGGGATAAAAGCCTGTTATGCCATTTTTTTCAAAATAATCCCCTGTATCAAACACCATTTGGTAATTATTGGGGGAAAGGATTTTGCCAGGGGGCAGCAGGTCGCCAATACGGCCATCGGCATCTGTCGCCCCTTGGGCAATGGTCTGCCACTGACCTGCTTCGAATGCCTTGAGGCGGATGGTAATGGCCCTTCCTGGCTTACCAATAGAGGTGTCGAGGACATGGGTGGTAAGTTGGCTGCGATTGTTGGGAGAATGTTCCAATAATTTGTTGAGGCGGAGCAAAGTGATTTTGCATTGTTCGCCCATCGCCACGCGTATTTCTTCTTCTCGCGAATTCTGGAGGCGATCCTCCAGCAATTGACGCATCTCAGGCGCAGACTTGCCCGTCGCGCAGACGATGAAGATAAAGCCCATCTGGGCTTCGTATGCTTCATTGCCAGCAGCCAAGGCCTCAAGGACAGCCCGAGAAGCCTTTTTGACGGCCCCCTGCTCCTCACTCGCCCACGCGGCCGTTTCTGCAAACTTCTGCTCCAACTCCGCCAGTCCCCCAATTTTGGGATGATGCCCAAATGCCTCCAGCCAGTCAGCCTGTTGACAGGCTTCATACCAGTTGGCAATCGCCTTTTCATATAAAACTTCGATAGAGACAAAAGGAAAATCTTCCATCATAAGCGAAACCCATTTCTGAGAACCACAGCAGTGAAACAGGGCTTCTTGGGCTTGGGTGGGGGTAAGGGAATTTAGATTGGATAATGGCATAGTAATAGGATTAAAAGACCGCTCGGGCTTCGAAGACTCAGCCCTCGCTGTCAGATCGTTCGTCGCTAAAGCTCCTCACTGTCAGACCGCTTCGCTAACAGATCGCTCGAAGACTCGCTGTCAGACTTGTCCTGAGCCTGTCGAAGGGCTAAAGGCATTCTTTTTCTCTTATCTGACAGCGAGGCGAGTCTTCGAGCCGAGCGATCTCGTAGCGAAGGCCGTCTTCGGCCAGAGCGGTCTGACAGTGAGTGCCGAAGGCGTGAACGATCTGACAGCGAGCCCGAAGGGCGAGCGGTCTCACTCCACAAGAGCCCCTTGCTCGATCCAGCAGCGAAGCTTCTCACGCTCTTCAGGGGTCATGTTAGTTTTATTATTCTGAGGCATTGTTTTCGTAATGACGACACGTTGCATGATCTTATCTAGGAGCTTGGTGATGTCAGCGGGCGTGTCGTAGATGACGCCATTGGGCGGTGAGGTCCAGACATCGTCTGTGGGCTGGGAAGAATGACAACTGGCACAGCGTTCTTGGATGATGGTATATACTTCAGTGAATCCCACCTCGGATTCACAAGCTTCATTGTTGACTTTTGGGGCAGTGATGAAGGCGGCCGCCAAGAGAAGCAAAATCGAAATGGGCAAAACCCATATAGACTGTTGTCCTTTTTCTCGCAAATTCAAATAGTGCTTTACCCCTGCACTTCCCAAGGAAATCACCATCAATACCAGCCAAGGGTATTCATGGCTAAAGGTGCTGGGGAAATGATTGCTAATCATCACAAATAGCACAGGCAAAGTGAAATAGTTGTTGTGGAGTGACCGAAGGCCTGCGTTTTTGCCTAGATTGGGATCGAGTGGGGAGCCTTCTTTGGCGGCTTTTACCATGGCTTTTTGGGCAGGGATGATGCCAAAAAAGACATTACCGGCCATGATCGTGCCTAGTAGCGCACCAAAGTGAATAAAGGCGGCCCGCGCTGCAAAAACCTGGGTATAAAACCAGGCAAATCCTGTCAGGATCAGAAATCCCAAAACGGCCAACCACATGCCTTTTTTCAATAAAGGCGTTTTGCACAGCAGGTCGTAGACAACCCACCCTACCAGTAAGGACAAAACCCCAATGCTCACCCCTTCCAATGGTGTCAGATCCATCACATTCGGATCGATGAGGAAAGCTTTTGCGTGGAAGTAATACACCACAAATAGCAAGCAAAAGCCTGATAACCAGGTGAAGTAGGCTTCATATTTAAACCAATGCAGTTGCTTGGGGATGGTTTTGGGGGCCAGTTTGTATTTTTCTAAATAATAAAATCCGCCGCCATGCACCGCCCATAAATTACCCGCCAATTCATCGCGTAGCCCTTCTGTGCGGTTGAGGGCATTTTCCAAAAACACAAAATAGAAGGACGCCCCTATCCAAGCGATGCCAAAGGTGATATGCATCCACCGCACAACGATGTTGAGCCATTCGTGAAAATGCCCTTCCCAAATCGTGCCTTTAATCTGTAAATACCCTACCGTAGCAATCGTGACCATCACCATGACCAAGGAAGCATACACATAACCTTGAAGATCAGCAAAGGTGTTTTTCCCCTTTGCCAAGGCATAGGTAATGGCTGTCAGCAGGAGCAAAATGGCTCCTAGCAGGCCGTAGAGGATATATGTAGTAAATAAAGGCAGGGTTTTGGTTTTTTTGTTTTGGGTTTCGAGTGTAATTTTAGGATAACTGCGAATGCATCATTAATAAAGAAAAGGAACGCGGATTAAGCGGATTTGACGGATTTCGCGGATAAGAATCATCACACCATCATAATTTTTCATTAACCATTGACAATTATCCATTAACCATTCATTTCCCCCACAATCGCAACCGACTCACGCCTCCATCTGGATAGATATTAAATCTGACATGGGTGATCTCATCATGGGCTTCAATTTCATCTTTCCCAAAAATATGCTCCTGATGGGCTGCGAGCAACTTTTTGCCCAATAAAGGCTTCCATGCTACTTCGCCCGCCAATACTTGCGCATTGGTTTCACACGAACAAGCTTCCAATGCACAGCTTTCGGGAAAATTGCCCTTAAAGTGATGGGTGTCTACATGGATTTCATCAATATGTCCTTTCCGCGCAAGGCGGATGATGACCCAGTCACAATTGTTGGGAATGCGGCAGCGCTTGGTCTCCCAGCCGTCGCCCATATTGACGCCTTTCCCAGGCATCAGTAGGTTCTTCATGTCACTGAAAAACATGTCGCTGCTCGCCAAGGCACGGGCACCATTTAGGGCGGATGCAAGGTCTATTTTGGTATCGCTAGCGACTGACCCCCAGTCTTTTACCACTTCTCCATACACACGAAACCGCGCCACTCCGCCATCTGGATAGATATGCAATTTGACATGGGTGACCAAGGTGCGGTCGGGGCAGGCATGCAGATTTTGACTACCTGGAGCTAAGGGAGATTTGGGTAATAATTCTTGCCAATCAGGAGCATGTATGAGTGCTTCAATTGGGAGGTCTTGTGTAACATAAATACCATCGACAGAAGCAAAAGGTGGATGATTTCCGAGAAAGTGGTTGGTGTCTATGTCAAAGCCATGAATCTTGCCTGGCACAGCTAATTGGACGATGCAGAAGTCATGACCTGGGACACGCTTGCGTCGCGACTCCCAGCCGTCCATCCACTTGCCGCGATCAGTGTATTTATCTGGGATAAAAATGCCTCTGCCCGGCTTGATCAGGTTTTCTTTTTCGGCGAAGAAGTCGTCGGTAGCGTAAAGGACTTTTCCGCCTAATTTCTCTGAGATGAGGTCTGTATATTGCTGAAAGTCAGGTTGTTGCATGATTGTTTAACTTTGTGTTGTTACTTTTTTTAGAAAAAAGTAACCAAAAAATCGAAACGGGCCAACCAAGGCCTACGCTTCTATCCGTCCCTTCGACGGTGCTCAGGGCAGGCCGCCCGCGCCCGTTTCATCTCCTCCCGCATCTGGCAGCAAATTATAGTACAATTATTCTTTCAAAATAATCTCTCCACAATTCCTCTGCCTCCCTTTCCCATTTCCCACCACTCGCTCTCCTCTGACAAAGGTATCCGTCACCATGCCCGACAGCGTCTGCCCTACAAAAGGCGAGGCCTTATGGCGATGATGAATGAGTCCCTCGGTTACTTCAAATGCTTGTGCGGGATCCCAAACTACCAAATCTGCGTGATATCCCGCTGCTATTTTCCCCTTTATTTCGCCTAATCCCAAGAAGTCCGCAGGATGTTTTGTCAGTAAGGGAATAAATTGAGATAGGGACATATGATCACGGAGAGCCGTCCAACTGGCTGGTAGCAAAAATTGTAATCCTGCAATGCCGCCCCAGGCTTTCTGGAAATTTCCTGTTTCCAGTTCTTTGATGTCTGGTGGGGCAGGGGAGTGGTCGCTTGCGATAAAATCTATTTGCCCATCGCGCAAGGCATTTTTGAGCAAAAGGTTGTTGGGATGCTTACGAATGGGGGGGGCGCATTTATGTAAAGTACTGCCATCTGGGATGGTTTCTGCTTCAAAAAATAAATAATGAGTACAAGTCTCAACGGTCACGGGAAGCCCTGCTCGTTTGGCTTCTAGGATGAGCGGGAGGGCATCTGCGGCAGAGAGATGGACAATGTGTGTAGGGCAATGATGTTTTTGGCAAAGCTGTAACACTCGTTTTATGGCTTCATTTTCCCATGTTTTTGGTCGAGAGGCAAGATAAGCAGGATAGCTAGTCGGGTTTTGGGATAATAGGTCTTCTCCTTTGATGGGCATTTCCCATTCACAATGCACCAGCAACGGCACGCCTGCGGCCTTGATGACAGGCATCGCTTTGTCAAGCGCCGCTAGCGTCGCATTGGGAAATTCGTCTATACCCGAATGGACCAGGAATGCCTTGACGCCGAGACAACCTGCCGCCAATAGAGCTTCCAACTCCTTTATCCCTTTTTCTACGATTTCATTCCCTACAATTCCCCCATAAAATCCACAATGCACATGGCGTTTCCCTTCGCTGGCAGTCAACTTTTGCTGCATTGCGGCGACATTGGTCACGACGGGACTAGAGTTCAGCGGCATGTCAACGAGGGTCGTAATGCCCCCAAAAGCGGCAGCTTTGGTAGCTGTCTCAAAGCCTTCCCAGTAGGTACGACCTGGTTCGTTGATGTGCACATGGGCGTCTATGACGCCTGGCATGAGGACAGCGTCTCCTGCTTCGATGAGTGGCAGATCCGTTGGGATCAATGGACCTTTAATGACTTCAGTAATGATGCCGTCCTTGATATGCAAGGTGGCTTCTTGGAGTTGGTTGTCGGTCCAGCAGTTGTGGCTGTGGAGGGAGTAATTATTCATTTATTCAATTCTACTTCTTCGTCACCCCAGAATTTTTCGATCCTTTGAGAGAAAACCCTTCGGCTCCGCTCAGGGCAGGTATCTGGGGTCTCCCGCTTCAAAGTGCTTTCAGCACTTTATGATGGAGGTCGCGGATAAATTTGTCGCAAAGCCTCCAAATTTTCCGCGAAGACGGTTAGGTTGGAAAATTAAAATTAGTTGATTTTATCAAATTTCCCCCGAAAAACCATCACCCATACAGCGCCATCAGCACCTCCTCAGGCGTAAAAGGTGCCCGATAGTTCAGCTTTGCCTTAGGATTAAATGCCAATACAGCATTGGCGATAGAGAAATAGGCCCCTATGCCGTACATCAAGGGCGGTTCGCCGACGGCTTTGGACTTGTAGATGGCGAGGTCCGAGCCATCGGTGGGGAGGAATTCAACTTCAATTTCTTTGGGGACAGCATAGATGTCAGGAATCTTGTAGTTAGCGAGGGTATTGGAAAGAAGGATGCCGTCAGGGCGGTGCATAAGCTCTTCTGTGGTGATCCACCCCATGCCTTGGACGAGACCGCCTTCGATCTGTCCCAGGTCTATGGCGCGGTTCATACTGGTGCCAAAGTCGTGGATGATCTTCACTGCGTCGAAGCTATAAGTGCCTCGCAAGCAGTCCACTGTGGAAATGAGAATAGCAGTCCCATAGACGTGATAAGCAAAAGGGTGCCCTTTTTCCACAGTTTTGTCGAAGTGGATTCGAGGGGTGGCGTAATGGCCTTTGGCACTAAGGCTGACGCGTTTGGAGAGAGCCGTTTGGATCAATTGTTCCCAAGTCATATCCACCTGATTTTCCCCAACCCATATTTTTTCATCCAAAATCATCACCTCTACGGAATCTTCAACGGCTACCACTTCTCTAATTATGGTAAAAAGTCGTGCCCTAATTTGCTGACAAGCATCTTTTAATGCTTTGCCGTTGAGGTCAGCGGTGGCGCTGGCAGCGGAGGGAGAAGTATTGGCTACTCGGGTAGTATTGGTGGTTTCAAGCTTAATGCGATCCAAAGAAACGCCAAACTCTTGTGCCGCGATTTGCACCATTTTGGTGTTTACACCTTGACCCATTTCCACTGCCCCTGTACTCACGCCAATGCTGCCATCACTATAGATATGAACCAAGGCACGCGCCTGATTCATTTGAGTATTGGTAAAGGAAATGCCAAAGCATATAGGCATCAAGGCGAGTCCTTTTTTCGAAAAATCGTTCGTACTATTATAAGTAGCTATTTCAGATTGTAGGTGAGACAATTGGTACTGATCTACTGCTTGATCCCAACAGGGGACTGCCTCGCAATCTTCCACAATTTGCCCATAGGGAAATTCTACCCCATTCTTGAGCATGTTTTTTCGCTGAATCTCTGCGGGATCAACGCCGAGGGCCCGACTCGCATGATGGATAGCCGCTTCTATCACAAACATCCCTTGAGGCCCGCCAAAGCCCCGAAAGGCTGTGTTTGGCGCTATATTTGTCCGGCAGCTATGGGCTGTCATGCGGACGTTTGGGACAAAATAGCTATTAGTACCGTGAAAAAGGGTTCGTTCAAGGATGGCAGGCGAAAGGTCTGCGGCGGCTCCGCCATTTTGATAATAGGTGGCTTCATATGCTACAATATTAAAGTCCTTGTCCAGTCCGATTTTATAATCGCTGGTATAAGGGTTTCGCTTGCCTGTCATGGTTAAATCATCCTTGCGATCGAGCAGGCATTTGACAGGTTTTTGGGTCAAAAAGGCCCCTAACGCTGCCATCGCTGCCCAAGGCGAAGCCTGATCCTCCTTCCCCCCAAATCCGCCGCCAATGCGGTTTACGTCAACTTCAACGTATGACATTGAGGTGCCCAGAATCCGCGCTACCGTCCGTTGGACGGCTGTGGGGCCTTGGGTAGAACTGTAGATAAAGAGGCCCTTTCGCTCGGTCGGAATGGCGTAAGCACCTTGCGGTTCGAGGTAAACATGCTCCTGCCCCCCCGTCTCAGCTGTTCCTTCAAAAATATACTCACAGCCTTCAAATGCAGTGTCTGTATCGCCTAGCTGAAAGCTCCTGGACCCAGAGAGCAAATGCCCTTTTTGATAGGCTTCTCTTGGGTCGATGATGACAGGAAGTGGCTCGATTGCTATGTCGACTTGTTCCAAGGCAACTTCTGCGATGGCCTCGCTTTCAGCGAGGATAAGCAAAATCGGCTGCCCTTGAAAGTCTACGATTTCTTCTGCCAAGAGAGGTTCGTCGGCTATGATGCCGCCGATCTGATTCTCCCCTGGGATGTCTTGATACGAAATAATTCGAACCACCCCAGTTAGCTCGCTAGCAGCCTGGTAGTCAATTGATTGAATGCGTCCATGGGCTATTGGAGAACCTAAAACTTTAGCATATATCGTCCCTGCAAGCTCAGGTAGATCGTCAAGATAGCAAGATGTCCCATTCACATGGAAGGGGGCATCGAGATTCTTGCCGGTAGCACTGGCTTGCTGTGAGGAGGAACGCATGCCCATTCTTGTTTAAGATTTAGGTCTGAGGACCAATAACTCAACAGTGGAATCTTGGCCGTCAAAACCATGCGGGGTTCCGCCTTTAATATAGATAATTGATCCTGTCTGTACGGGTTTCCGCATGCCTTCTACCTGGAGGTCACATACCCCTTTGAGAACGATATACAACTGATCTGATGGGAAATCTAACCGACTGAGGTCGCGATCTCCTTTGCTTTCCCCCATATAAGTCGCATCTAGGGTAGAGGTGCGGAGAAGCAGTTTCCAACTGGTATAAGGGAGTTTAGCTAAACTGCTACTGATGGAAGCAACTGAGTCAACAAAAACCTTAGGGTCGTTGCGGCTATTACTGGGATCTGTCTTAGAGAAAAAGACAATAGCACTGACAGAGTCTTGGAGGTTGGTGAAGCGATGTGTCTCTCCTGCCTTTACATAAACAATGGCGCCTTCTTTTACTGGAAAGCTTTGATCGCCCACTTCCATGGTCGCTTTTCCGTCAATGATATAATATACCTCGTCGAGGCTGTGAGGCTTTTGCTCGTCTACAGCACTGTCTTTGAGCTCATATAGTCCCACAAACATATTGGCATGGTCGATGAAGCCTAGCCATGGCCTTCCCGAATGCGCACGGGTATCTGTCATTTTTTCAAAGGAAAAAATTTTGAAATAGGGTTGATCCTGCGCCTGTGTATAGGTGGGGTTGGCAAGAAATAAGCAGAGCAGAAGGGAGAAAATAAAGTAAACGTTCTTATGCATGAGTGTGCGTTGATTAGGGTGAAACAAGGTGGAAACCTGCTTCAGGCATTTTCGGTGCATAAGATACATTTTTTTTTTTCGCTTTATCCTATTCCATAGCGCTCTTTTAGCACCCTCATATGGTGAATTTCATGTCCAGGGATAATATAAGCCAATGCTCGGGTTGTAAAAGGGAATCCACTAGCTTGCCCATAATAGCCCAACATCTCATCATCCAGGTGTTTTAGTAAAGCAATAGTTGCTTCCCTAACGGCAGCGTACTCTGAGAGAATGGAAGCTGGCGTCCTTTCAGCAGCTTTGGAGGGAAGGATATAATCATCCTGCTCAAAACCTTCAATGGGAGTTTGGTCATTCCTGGCAATACGCAAGGCTCGGTATGACATGATACGCTCTGTGTCAATGATATGAACCATGGCTTCTTTCACTGTCCATTTGCCTGGCCCATAGGCATAGTTCCACGTAGATTCATCTAGGCCAGCCAAAAGATGGAGGGTGGCAGTTTTGTTGGCTGCAAGTGTTCCTATAGGATCATCACCTTTTACCTGGTTGATATACCCCCAATAGTATTCATTTGCCTCTTGTGATTCGGGTCTTCTCATAATTTTGTTATTTTCGCCTAGTATAGACATCTCTGGTAATATTCTCCTACTCCAGTTCTCAATTATTGAGGGTGCCAGGGGAGGAAAGTTTTACGTTCTGCGTTCTACGTTTTATGTTGCGTTTTCCCTAAACCCTAAACCCTAAACCCTAAACCCTAAACCCTAAACCCTAAACCCTAAACCCTAAACCCTAAACCCTAAACCCTAAACCCTAAACCCTAAACCCTAAACCCTAAACCCTAAACCCTAAACCCTGTCAAGGCTCACTAAGTCGTGCTAAGGAATTGGCTCATTAAGTCGTGCTAGGTAGGTGGCTCAAAAAGTCGTACTATGGGGTTAAATAATGCTATATTGTTTAAATAATATCACAAGGGGAACTTT
>JAUIKF010000029.1 GCA_030430575.1 Bacteroidia bacterium
GGACGATTGTACGATTTTGATTATCTTTAAGTGCCATTGGAGATGATTAGGTTTTTGTTCGCACTTAAATTTAAGCATTACCAATGGCTTCTTTTTTACATCACCGCAAAACGTGACAATCAGCAAAAACTGATGAAGTTTCTGTTTCAATAAGTCAGGGGGTAAATAGGTAGTAATGTATTCGCCAACTTTGATATTAGTTTTGTCCAATTGGAGTAATTCGATTTGCTCCTGATTACCCTCTGCGCATAAGATCAAACCGATGGGTTGTCCTTCTTCAGGCTCTGTCTCATTTTTTTCTAACCACCTGAGATAAAGCTCCATTTGTCCCTTATATCGAGCTTCAAATGGCCCAATCTTGAGGTCAATGGCAATTAATCTTTTCAGCCTTCTGTGGTAGAACAATAAATCTAGCTTATAGTCTTTCCCATCGATGACCATTCGTTTTTGCCGTTCCAAGAATGCAAACCCTTTCCCGATCTCTAGAAGAAATTGTTCCAATTTTTCCAAGATTGCCTGTTCCAGATCTATTTCACGGTAAGTATCCTTTAATCCTAAAAAATCTAGGACATAAGGATTACGAAAAACCAAATCAGGACTTAATGTTCCTTCTTCACGAAGGGCTTTCAATTCCTGCTTGGCCAGTTCTTCTGGCTTTTGAGAAATCACGGTCCGTTCAAAAAGCATGGATCGAATTTTCTGGCGCAGAGTGCGAACGCTCCATCTTTCTAAACGGCACATTTCGATGTAGAAGTCTCGTTTTAAATCTTTTTTGAAGGGAATTAATAAAATAAAGTGCGACCAACTCAATTGTCGTGACAGTGTCACGACAATCTCCTTTTCTGGAAAAACACGAGCGAATTGAATCATTCGTCTTAATTTTTTCTCATGATATTGACTGCCATAGCGAACAACTAATTGATGAGAAATACTTCCAATAATTTGTTCTCCATAAGCAGCTCGCTCTTCATTTAGGACTTCTTGTAGTATTCGTTTCCCAATATTCCAATAAAGCATCGTCAATGCTACATTTACAACTTGGCTTACTTGCTTTCGACTAGCTTCGATCATCTCTTGGATTTCAGCTAATAGGGATTCTTCTAATGAGGGTACATTTTTAGGCATCAGGGCATTGCTATTTAAATGCCCCAATATACTATTATTTTTAGTAAAAGCTAACATAAAAAGCATTCCGGGAAAACAAGAAAGGGTTAATGCCTCTCAAGACATTAACCCTTTTTTGTGTAAAATCAACTAAGAACTACCCTTCTTGCTGACGAATCAAATTCAGCGCACTGCCTGCCTTCAGCCAGTCAATCTGAGCAGCGTTAAAGGTATGGTTGCACATGATCGCATCAGACGATCCGTCTTCATGATGGAAAACCACTTCTACCTGGGAACCAGGAGCGATAGAAGAAGCCAAAATGTCGATGGTATCATTTTCCTGAATCTTGTCATAATCTGCAGGATTGGCGAATGTGAGGGCCAGAACACCCTGCTTTTTGAGATTGGTCTCATGGATACGCGCAAATGATTTTACGATCACGGCACGCACACCTCGGTGACGGGGTTCCATGGCAGCGTGCTCACGAGAAGAGCCTTCGCCGTAGTTTTCGTCCCCTACGATAATGCTTTGAATACCTGCTTCTGCATACGCCTTTGCGACTTTAGGATTCTCAGTGTACTCTCCAGTCAATTTATTTTTGCTATTGGCCTTTTTGGTAAAGGCGTTGATAGCGCCTAGCATGAGGTTGCCACAGATATTTTCCAAGTGCCCACGATAACGTAACCATGGTCCTGCCATAGAGATGTGGTCTGTCGTACATTTGCCAAAAGCCTTGATAAACAAAGATAAACCTTTGATGTCCGCACCATCCCATGGCTGAAAAGGGGTCAAAAGCTGGAGTCGCTGGGAGTCCTCAGCCACTTCAATGGTGATCCCACTGCCATCTTCGACTGGGGCAATGAAGCCGGCATCTTCGACTTCAAACCCTTTTTCAGGCAACTCATCGCCTACAGGTGGGTCAAGCATGACCTGCTGGCCATTTTCGTTGGTGAGTGTATCTGTAAGGGGATTAAAGGTGAGGTCCCCTGCGATGGCCATCGCTGTTACCACTTCTGGCGACGCCACAAAAGAGTGCGTATTGGGGTTGCCATCATTACGTTTGGCAAAGTTCCTATTGAAGGAAGTGATGATAGAGTTTTTGCGGTTAGGGTCATCAGTATGACGTGCCCATTGGCCGATGCACGGGCCACATGCGTTGGCAAGCACTACACCGCCTAGGTCTTCAAAGGCTTTTAAGAAGCCATCTCTTTCTACCGTAAAGCGAACGAGTTCAGAACCTGGTGTTACCGTAAATTCTGCTTTTACTTTCAAATTCTTATTGACTGCCTGGCGTGCTACAGAAGCGGCTCGGTCGAGGTCTTCATAGGACGAATTGGTACATGAACCAATCAACCCAACTTCCAGCTCCTGAGGATAGCCATTGTCTTTAACGGCATCAGCAAACTTTGAAAGCGGCCAAGCTGCGTCTGGCGTGTAAGGGCCATTGATGTGAGGTTCAAGGGTGCTCAGATCAATTTCAATGACTTGGTCAAAATACTCGCCAGGATTCGCATATGCTTCAGCATCACCCGTAAGGTGTTCTGCGACTCCGTCTGCAAGGTCAGCCACTTCAGCGCGGCCTGTTGCACGTAGGTAACGGCTCATCGAGTCGTCATATCCAAAAGTAGAAGTGGTAGCGCCTATTTCTGCGCCCATATTGCAAATAGTGCCTTTCCCTGTACAAGACATGGACTTAGCGCCTTCGCCAAAATACTCTACAATCGCATCAGTTCCGCCTTTTACCGTCAATATGCCCGCCACTTTGAGGATGACATCTTTAGGAGAAGCCCAGCCGTTAAGTTTACCTTTGAGGTGAACACCGATAAGCTTCGGCATCTTGAGTTCCCAAGGCATGCCTGCCATTACATCCACTGCGTCAGCTCCACCTACGCCGATAGCTACCATGCCGAGGCCACCGGCATTGGGGGTGTGGGAGTCAGTTCCGATCATCATCGCACCTGGAAAAGCATAGTTTTCCAAAACTACTTGGTGGATGATACCTGCACCAGGTTTCCAGAATCCGATTCCATATTTATTGGAAACAGCGGCCAGGAAGTCATATACTTCTTTATTGGTATCTATAGCAGTAGCTAAGTCTTTGTCAGCATTTATTTTTGCCTGGATAAGGTGATCACAATGTACGGTTGAAGGAACTGCTACCTTTTTCTTACCCGCCATCATAAATTGAAGCAAGGCCATTTGAGCAGTCGCGTCTTGCATTGCCACACGGTCTGGCGCGAAGTCAACGTAGTCTCTTCCTCGGTTATAAGGCTTAAGCTCAGTTTCTGGATGTAAATGTGAGTAAAGGATTTTTTCCGCCAAGGTCATAGGGCGACCAAGCATCTCGCGGGCCGCCGCTACTTTGCCAGGAAGTGCAGCGTACATTTGTTGGATCATCTCCAGGTCAAATACCATAGAATTCTGGGATTAAATAGTTGATTTTATTTGAAGCCGCAAAAATACGCTTAATTGAAGACTGATTCAAGCAGAAGTTTTTTTCACAAAATCCATTCATTAGCGCTAACTTCGTCCTCAGGATCTCTATTTTTTTGAATTTGGGTAGCATATAATTAATTTGCCCCATCAACGTTAGTAAAAGGTCCCGACGCGAGAATTACACTTAACACAACAGATAAACAGTACTTTGATGAAGACGATCAAATTTGTCTTAATTCTTTCCCTTGCGCTCCTCAGCACTGGGGACCTCCTGGCTCAGTATCGTTATGATTATTTTAGAGTAGGCGTATCAGTAGGTGCGACCAACTATTTAGGTGATCTGGATGACGACCTGACCTTTAAGTTTACCAAACCTGGAGTAGGCATTCAGGGAAGCTATCGGTTCAACCCCTTGATGAACGTCCGTCTGGGCTATTATCAAGGATGGATGGGAGCTTCTGATGCAGATAATACCAGTGCAGATCGCCGCAGAAGGAATCTGAGTTTTCGTTCTCCTATCAATGAATTCAGCGCACAGTTGGTCATTGACTTCCTCCCTAGTGAGCGGCGTTATTTATTCCGCCCCGCTGTTGTTCCTTACATTTTTGGGGGACTGGCTATTTTTTCATTCAATCCACAGACCCAATTGAATGGCCAATGGATTGACCTTCAGCCTATTGGAACAGAAGGTCAGTGGCTACCTAGTCAGACGGAGCGTGGCTATCCAGAACCTTATGAATTGACTCAAGTGTCTATTCCTATGGGGGTAGGACTTCGCTTCAAAATTGGTCGTAGATGGGACCTGGAAGTAGAAGCAGGATGGCGCAAAACTTTCACTGACTACTTAGACGATGTCAGCGGCTACTATATCGCAGAATCTGATATTGCGAGTAGTTCCAATCCTAATTTGCTTCGGAGCTTATACGACCGGGTAGACCTTGACCAGTTTCCTGGTGGAGGCCTTACATGGAATGGAATTCGAGGGGACAATACCCAGAGAGACTGGTATATATACTCAAATTTCTCGTTTAATTATATTTTGGACTGGGTTCAATGCCCTACCTTCCGATAGCTTAATTTCTCACATCTTGATATTTTGTCAAAAGTATAAGCCATCTTAACCACTTAGGGTGGCTTATACTTTTTAGCTCACTTCTGGTAAGTATAAAATTTCTTTTACCCACCGAAGGCTTTCAAGATAAGTAAGTGTCAGTGGCGTCAATTCGGAATCAATTTCTAAGACTAATTTTGCAATATCATTTTTTCCTGTTCTATTGACAGTCATCGACGCAATATTGCAATCATCATTAGAAATGACATTACTAATAAAGGCTATGCTTCCTTTGACATCTTGTGCTGTGATAATCAAGGTTTTGGACTGAGCAGAAAAAGAAGTTGAAAATTTGTCTATTTCTGTAATCGCAATCAGCCCGCCTCCCCTTGATATTCCTAATATATTGATTCGACGTTCGCCACTGGATAGCTCAACACGCACAGAATTAGGATGAAGCGTAGAGGCATTGTGAACAGCCTTGAAGGTATATGCAAGTCCTTGTTCTTGAGCGTATTTAAAGGACTCTTTGATGCGCTCATCATCTGTAGCCATTCCCAATAAGCCTGCAATAATTGCACGATCGCTCCCATGTCCTTCATAGGTTTTTGCAAACGAATTATAAAAAGTAATGATGGCGTTTTCGGGTTTTTGGTTCATTATCGCTCGCACTACAAGCCCTATACGGACCACACCAGCGGTGTGTGAACTCGACGGGCCGATCATAATAGGGCCTATCATGTCAAATATACTACTTCTATCACTCATGCGTTTAAAATAAGAGTTTCCCGTTTAAGGGAAAAGTGTTATACTTGGTGATTCTTAATTTATTACTCTTTTTTTAGATAAATTGCCTTTTGTATCGTTTTTTTTTGTTTATGATAAAATATTTTAACGTGTTCTTACGATGAAAAAAAGATTCGCTCATTCTTTGTTAATGTTCATCGCAAGCCTGATCTTCATCCAAGATGCGACTGCCCAGGATCCTCAGTATTCTCAGTCATACTCTAATCTGTTGATGTTGAATCCTGCATTTGCCGGCTCTGGTCGTGGGCCAAGATTAGCAATGAACTACCGCTCCCAATGGGTCAAAATTCCAGGTGCCTACCAACAAGGTGCTTTTTCTTATGACCAACCCCTCTTTATCGGTGAGACCAACCAAGGTTATGGAATTCATTTTTCCTATGACAGGGCTGGAGAAGGCAACCTTACGAAAATTGAGGCCATTGCCAATTACTCTTACCAATTAGACCTCGATGATGACCATCATTTGCGATTTGGCATCTCTGGTGGTTTCCAGCAAGCTAGCATTCAGTTTTTCAAATTACGCTTCCCTGATCAAATAGATCCGAGAGCGGGTGTCGTACGCCCTTCTTTGGAACCAGGACCAGGTGGGGGGCTCAATGAAGTCCAGTTCCGTCCTGATTTCAGTGCTGGTGTTTCCTACTTCAATGAAGTGGCTTGGCTTGGATTCACAGTGGATCACCTGGCAGAACCTGAGCAAAGGTTTTACAATGACCTGCCATTAAATCCAGGCATCAATGCTGCTTTGCCAAGAAAGTACACATTTACCGGTGGTTTACGCCTCCCTATAGGTCCATACAATGACCCAGAAGAGGCATCGATCACCCCTGTAGCCTTGGTAAAAGTCCAAGGACAATTCACCCAAGTAGACTTAGGGCTTTATATCAATTATGCCCCAATGGTATTTGGTGTATGGTATAGAAATCAAGATGCACTGATTGCACTGATAGGGGTGAGACAAGGCAATTTTAGCTTTGGTTACTCGTTTGATTATACCGTGTCAGAGCTTACACAAAGCATTTCTGGTGGCTCTCATGAGATTTCGGTTGTCCTGGAATTTGATCAATATAGAAGTATCCGTCGCAAACATAAGCCACCGCCATGTCCTCGTTTCTAGCATAAACTTTCATTTACGAAAAAAAACGTAATTTTGTTGGCGAGATCGCCTTCTTATAGCAATATTCCTTTGTCAAAATCGTACTAAAAGAAAAAGGTTCATTTCGATGAAAAACAGAAATCTAGTTATCGTCCTAGCGGTTATATTTTTGGCAGGTATGATGAGCAGTTGTACCAGTCATAAAGAAAAAATCAATCGTGTAGGCAAATCCAGCTCAAAAACTGGCATGAAGTATGGAAAAGCAGAGCATTTCCAGCCAGTGAAATACAAAGAGCGCGATCCCGCGCCAGGCCTGGTCCTTATCCCTGGAGGAACATTCCTCATGGGAGGTGGTGAAAAGGATATCGAATTTAAAATGGATAACCGCCAGCGCCAAGTAACCGTCCAAAGCTTTTATTTGGATGTAACAGAAACTTCCAATGTCGACTGGAAAGAATTTCTCCACTCTATCTTGACCGATCAGGAAAATGGTGGAAAAACGAAGCATGACGATCTTTATCCAGATACCAATGTATGGAGGAGAGACCTAGCCTTCAACGACCCCATCGCAGAGGAATACTTCCGTCATCCTGCCTTCAACATGTACCCTGTAGTCGGTGTCAACTGGCACCAAGCCAATGAGTACTGTGAATGGCGTACAAGAACTGTCAATAACCAGTTACTTGAAAAAGATGAGGAAGCCGTACTCTATCCTGCTTACCGTCTTCCAACGGAAGCGGAATGGGAATACGCAGCACGTGGCTTGCTGGAAAGCGAAATCTATGCTTGGGAAGGGAAATCTCTTCGCAATGCTAAAGGTCGATTCAATGCAAACTTCAAGCGTGGACGTGGAGACTATGCTGGATGGCGTGGTGGTGACGGCAAACACATGACTGATGGCTATATGATTACAGCCCCTGTTATGGAGTTTTATCCAAATGATTTTGGATTGTACAACATGTCTGGAAACGTTGCTGAGTGGACACAGGATACATACCGTATTCTCGCTCTCGAAGACGTCGAAGATTTCAACCCTTTCCGTCGCAAAGGAAAAACTGACATCCGTCCGGATGACTGGTTGGATGACATCTCTTATAAGCGTAAAGAGTCACTCCTCTTTAACCCTGATCCTACGCCTATCGCCGCCAATAATGATGCATTTGATAACATCAAGGTTTACCGCGGTGGATCATGGTCTGATATTGCTTATTACCTTTCTCCAGGAACTCGCCGTTATTTTAATGCGGATTCTTCTGCTGCAAACCTTGGCTTCCGCTGTGCGATGATCCGTGTAGGAAGCCCAGAATAAATATTAATTTTTTGTAAAAGATCGGCCGGAATTTCAAATGAAGTTCCGGCCGATTTTGTATACAAGAATATTCTGTCCAGGAACTGATGAAGTTATTTTCCTTTTGGACGGAAAACCTTTATTACTTCAGGATTACATTCCAGGAAAGGCCCCTCAATCAAATCAATACAGTAGGGAACAGCGGGAAAAACCGCGTCTAAACATTCGCGAATAGCTTTGGGTTTTCCAGGCAAATTGATAATGAGGCTATTTCCCCGTATACCGGCAGTCTGTCGAGATAGAATGGCAGTGGGAACATATTTGAGGCTTTCTTGACGCATGAGCTCTCCAAAGCCAGGCATCATTTTTTGACACACAGCTGTTGTCGCTTCTGGCGTTACGTCTCTAGGAGATGGGCCTGTGCCTCCACAAGTAACGATGAGGCAACACCCCTCTTCATCAGCCATACGGATAAGGGTTTTTTCAATCAAATCCTGCTCGTCAGGAATGACAGCATAAGATTTTTCCCAAGGAGAGATCAGGTAATCCCCTAGGGTAGCGACAATAGCCTTGCCTGGCAAGTCTTCATAAATGCCAGCACTGGCTCTGTCGGAGATGTTGATAATGCCGATAGTTATTTTCACATGCCCAAATTCCTATTATTTGGGGGGAAATTCAACCATTTATGGAATCAATGCAGCAAAAGTATTAATTCCGACCAATCCTCCATACACATCACAGGTAGCCCTGCAAGCCATTTTATGGGTATTTAAGGATTCCCCCCACGCAGCAATATTTTCTCGGATTGATCCCAATAGTTTCCTAGAACTCACTAACTCTTGCTTGGCAGTTTCACCAGACACCATATCAGCATTCAGCTGGTCGAGGGTAAATGACAGCGTGAGCAATTGCTCTGAGCCTTGAAGTTGAGCCAAATGCACTTTGTCAATAAGTCGTAAGTAAGCGACTTCATGACCAGCCCAGACTGAGTGGAGCGAATCGATCAGTCGATTTACCTCCAAATTTTCATTGCCATGTTTGGTGAGCGATTCTCCTATTTCTATTTCTGCCTCATGTAGGTTGAGGATTTCACCTTCTATTCGATTGATCCAATCCGTAAGCTCAGAAGTAGTCTTGCCCCACTCTTGGGCAAGAGATTCAGTTTGAGCAACAACTTCTATCGATTGAGAACCACAAGCAGAAAGGATAAGGGCAAGAAGGGGGAAAAAGAGGAGAGAAAATTTATTCATGAATTTGAAATAATAAAAGCTACCCTATACCTACTAAATATAATGCCAAATTTTACCTAGTGGCATTTCGGTAGCTTGCCTTCTTCAAAGAGATTGACGAATATTGAGAGATGAAGAAGGAATGAGAAAATGATAAAATGAATAGATGAATAAATAAATCATGCTTTTTCATTTTATCATTTTACCATTTTCTCATCTAATCATTTCCTCTCCTAACCCTCTCAATCCAGCTAACATGAGATTTCCACTTTTCTTTTCCCTTATTTTAGTCTTTTTCGCTTGTCAAACGCCTCAATCCCCAGAAACTAAATCGGAGCCGAACCCAGAAGACGTACGGATGATTCGCAGTTTATTTGAAGATTGTCTGGAATCTGGTGACACCTATGCGCTCTTGGAACATTTGTGTCTACAAATTGGACCAAGACTAAGTGGTTCAGAGAATGCTGCGAAGGCCATTGATTGGACCCATAACATCATGGAAAAAGAATTGGGATTTGACCGTGTTTTCCGCCAGGATGTCATGGTCCCCAATTGGAAGCGCGGCGAAGCGGAGTTCTGTCAGATAGTAGGAGACCCTAAACCGCTAAGTGTATTGGCAATCGGTGGGTCAGTAGCCACCCCTGCTGATGGAATCACCGCTGAAGTAGTAGAGGTACAATCATTGGATGAGGTAGATGAATTGGGAGAAGCTGTTAGAGGGAAAATTGTGTTTTACAACAGGCCATTTAACCAAAAATCGCTCTCTTCAGGTGGTGGCTATGGAGGGGCCGTAGACCAACGGTCTCAAGGGGCGATCCGCGCTGCTAAAAACGGTGCTATTGCTAGTATCATCCGCTCTGCAGGATCTGGTTTTGATGATGTACCACATACAGGCACGCATAACTATGAAGACGGCGTTCCTCGTATCCCTGCTGCCGCTTTGGGTATCATATCAGCGGACCGGCTGACAGCCGCTTTAGCTCAAAACCCCCAGACCAAAGTTCACCTTAAGATGAGCTGCGAATGGCAGGACGATGCGCCTTCTCATAATGTCATTGGAGAAATAAAAGGGAGTGAACACCCCGATAAGATCATCCTCGTAGGTGGGCATATTGACTCATGGGATGTAGGTCACGGTGCACATGACGATGGCGCAGGGTGCATGCACAGTATTATGGCCCTCCAGACCCTCCGCAAGCTCGGCTACCAGCCCCGCCACACCCTCCGGGCTGTGATGTTTATCAACGAAGAAAATGGTTCTCGTGGAGGGAAGAAATATGCGGAACTCGCCAAGGCAAATAATGAACAACATATCGTCGCTATTGAGAGCGATGGAGGTGGATTTACCCCTAGGGGTTTTGGCCTCAAAGGCACGCCTGAGTCTCTCGCCAAATGGCGTTCCTGGCTCCCCCTCTTCAACCCCATCACGATATCTTACATCAATGATGGCGGTGGCGGCGTAGACATTCGCCCGCTTCACAATGAGACAGGTACCCCCATGGCCAACCTCTCTGTAGATGGCCAACGCATGTTTGACCTCCACCATTCGCCGAATGATGTCTTCGAGTCTGTGAGCCGTCGTGAATTAGAGATGGGTACGGCTTCTTTGGCGGCGTTGATTTATCTAGTAGATAAATATGGGATGTAGGGGAGGGAGGAGAATAAGGTCAAACGTAAGTTCATAAATCTATGTCATTTACACTTATCGGGGATAAGGAGCTAAAATTGAAATGATTCTGCATATCAGGAACTGTTTATATTACAGAATTCGTTATCTTAGGATAAGATTACTGGAGGGGCCTCAAAAGGATAACAATTGACAAAATCAAAACGGATTTCCCCGTTGAAGATCAATTAAAAGGCCATTTGGCAGACGTATCTGATATGAACACAAATAATCATTTAAAAAGCATGAATATTCCTAAAATGGGCGTCATCATATTTACCCTAGTAGCACTTCTTGGGTGTAGTAATTCCAACAATATGGAATCTAATATTGTGGAAGAAAAAGCCTTCAATATTTCAAGTATACAAGGTGTTTGGATTTTGAGGAAAGGAGGAGGAAACAATACAGAATATTCTATCAAAAATGAGGCGGGCAAGCTAATATTAATTACTAAGGCTAGTTCTCCTGCAATGGACTCTCCTGTCACTTTAAAAAGTGAACTAATCCAAGTTGATGATAAGTTTGTTCGCAAAGAAGAGAGTGAAAAACCACAATATTATTTCCAAGTAAAAAATGAAACCTTAACAATCTACGATTCATTTGGTATCTATGCAGACTTAAAAAAAGAAAATTAGTAAGCCATTATATTTTGTACAATATCCGCGAAAAGCACATCAAATGGAATTCAGTTTTGATATAAGAGGATATCTTAAACCATACGGTAAAAATAAAATTGACCATAAAAAATTCCATGCTGAATTTGTGGATCCGTTTGAAGAAGATTCAACAAGACACGAACTCTATAATGGGTTTGTTAAGTACAACAATAACCTAAAACGCTTACTAAATCACCATAAGTATACTCAGTGGATAGACGGCAGTTTTATCAGTACAAAAATTAACCCGAAAGATATTGATGTCGTCAGCCTGATTGATAATAATTTAATTGAGAAGTACGAGAAAGAACTCGTAGAATTTATTACTAAAAAGGGCAAAACAAATTACGGGATAGATGGATATATTTTGAGAATTTATCCAAAAGATCATCCGAAGTATGTTAGGACAAAAACCGACTTGATATATTGGGAAAACTGGTTTAGTACTAGTAGGAAAAATAGGAGAAAACAAAGATTCCCGAAAGGGTTTGTTGAACTGGAATTCTAAATGGTAAAAATCATGGAAAACTTAATCTCTCAAAAAGCAGCAAATGTCCTTGACCTATTAGAGAAAATAGATTCTGTCAATGAGATGATTGCTATTCACGAAGATGATCCTTTCATGAAGAATCAATATGTTTACAGAAAAGAACTTTTTGTCAAGGAGTTAGCACATCAGCTATCTGAATATCAAATAGCACCCAAGGATTTAGCAGCCTAATAACTCCCCTATCACTTCAAAAAATACTTCCGATAATACCGGTTATAGCTCTTTTTCCATTCCATCGCAGCGCGCGCATATAGCTTTGCAAGTTGGGGTTTCTTGTCGGTGAGGAGTAAGGCGTCATCTGTGGGGAGTTGCCAAGCATCTAGGAAAAAGGTGTAGAGGTCATCAATCTTGTCGTAATTCGGTTCCGAATAGTCAGCAAGGGAAAAGTCCTTCTCGGCTCGTGAAGCGAGGAAGATGAGGTTTCTCGAGGATTCATCCCCTGGCGTAGCCAGTACTTCCGTGACAAGCTCAGAAGCAAGCAATGTTTTGTACACACTTCTGGCAGCCTTGCCTCTTTTTCCCTCTACAAACCCATAAAAATTGATCATGATCATCCCTTCGGGATTAAGAATGGCTTGGGCATCGGCAAAGCCTTCTTGGGTGAGCAGATGCTCAGGGACGGACTCGCTCAGAAAAGTGTCAAAGATGATAATATCATACTTTTTGTCTGTCGTTCGGATATAGTGCCGCGCATCATCAATGACAATATGGGTCTGAGGATTTAGGTTAAAATATTCTACCGATACCTCCCAGACCCTTTTATCTATTTCCACCACATCTGTCTCAAACCCTAGCCGATCGAGTTGCTTGACAATGGTTCCCCCACCAAGACCCAACAAAAGCACTTTGGTGCCTTTGGGAAAGATGGAAGCGGCGGTAGGGAAATAATGAGACCATGACCAGATACTATACTGAAAGTCATGATCCACTCCCATATAAGTCTGCAGGGTATTGTTGACAATCAATCCTCTTCCCATGCGATTGTCAGGCGTGATGTCATAGGAAGGATGATCTACCACTTTGATTTGCCCCAAAATCCCCTCAGATTGGTACAGTACTTTGTATTCGTCAGAATAATGTTCTTGGGAAGAAAAGCTCAAGAAGGCAAAGCCTATCAATAAAACAGCTGCGAGTACGGCTTTTTTCTTATCTGTCAAGATCAATGACGCCAATGGCAGCAATGCCAATAAGGCCCCTATAGTCACTGCAGGACCTGTCAGACCAAAGGTAGGAATAATGTAAAATCCCATCAAAAAGGTGAACAAGATGCCTCCTAGAGTAGAAATCGCATATACATTGCCAGCACTGTTTCCAGCGGATTTCGCCTCTTCGGTCAGCAGATTGATAATGACGGGAGAAGTCATGCCCATAAATACTAGCGGAGGAAACATATATACCATCAAGGAGAGGATAGACCCCATTTCTAATGAAAGCCCCAAAGTGATTCCCATGATAAATCTGCTACTAAACGGCATAAGGATTAACAATAGCCCTGCGGCAATGAGCACTTTGTACAATAAGGCTTCTTGCCCTGCATATTTTTTAGAAAGCCTACCACCGATAAAATAACCGCTGGTAAGTCCGCCCAAGGTCAAGGCCAGAGCGGCTGCCCAGATATAAAGAGATGTCCCAAAATAAGGGGCTAATAATTTTGCCCCGATTAGTTCACAGGCCATCACAGATCCTCCTTCAAGAAAGGATAACAAGTATAAATAAGGAGTTGTCGCCTTTTTCATGATAATCGTTTTTACAAAAAAAGAAAAAGGCGGACACAATGGACCGCCTTTAAAAATTACTGATTATTCATTGACTGATTATTGATTGAATTCATCCAACAAATAATCGATCGTATTATCTGTGGGCAATATCATCAGCATTTCCATCAGGATCGCCACTTACAGTGCCATCTGTAGTGATATTTCCCAAAAGAAGGATCCCAGCTACGTGAGGAGCTGCCATAGAAGTACCGCTCATCGTTGCATAGCCATCCCCTTTGTAGCAAGACAAGATGCTAGATCCAGGCGCGCAATAATCTACAGGAGGGTTGCCATAGTTGGAGAAAGAAGACCAACTGTCTGAGCTTGTCATAGAAGAGATGGTATAGACATTGTTGCCATTGGCTCTAGCAGGAGAGTGGTTATTGGCATGGTCAGACTCATTGCCCGCGGCAAGTACAAATGGGCAGGCGCTAGAAGCGTTGACTACGGCATTGTCAAGGGCAGTAGATACACCACCACCAAGGCTCATATTCGCAACATCTCCTGAAGAAGCATTTGCTCCAACATAATCTACCCCTGCAATCACACCTGAATTACTTCCACTTCCTCTTCTATCCAAGACACGAACGGAGACAACAGTAGCGCCAGCAGCAACACCAACAACTCCTATAGAATTGTTAATAGCGGCAATCGTACCAGCTACATGTGTACCATGACCATGCTGGTCATCAGGGTTTGATCCTTGCTTTCCAGACAGGAATGATTGAGAGTTTGCTACATCCACATTCAAGTCTGAGTGGTCAAGGTCAATTCCTGAATCTATCACCCAGGCAGTACCTGCATTAGTCCCATCACCAGCGCCACCGACTCTTGTGATGCCCCAAGGGGTACTTTGAGAAGGGCTTCCACCACCACCTCCTCCAGGAGGACCTCCCATCGATACATGGATCGTCTGATCCTGCTCTATATAAGAGACGCGATCATCCGTTCTGAGGCGCGCTACTTCCTCCTCATTGAGCTCAAGTGCTATGCCTTGTATCGTTTTGACATAAGCTTGTTCAAATTCTTTGGCAGGAATTCTGTTTTCTTCCAAAATAGAATTAGCCGCTGTTTTTACGAACTTAAGCTGTTCTTCATAATTGTCTGGAGTAATCGCTCTAGAAGAAGGCACAACGGTATTTTCCTTAAATACAACAATGTATTTTCCTGGAATTACATCACCTGCTGGATAGGTAATTAGGCGTGCTACTTGCGACTGATCAATGGTGCTAGTCGGCTGAAAGGGGGTATCTTCTGTACAACTATAAATCATAGCAGTAAGTACAGAAAGAACCGCCAAAACGGTCAAAGTACTTTTTCTCATAGTGAAAAGTTAGTTAAGTATGTAAAAAATAAACTCGGGTTGACACAAGGTATTAATTTTTTTTCAAATTTCTACCTTAGTCCAAACTATTTACCCTTACGAATCAATTAGATTTATTACATGTATTTTCTTTCCGCCAATAAACCCCCCAAAATTGACCTGCAGCTTTTACCTTTCATGATGAGAATCTTATTTTTTCTAATCATCTTATCTACTTTCTCTGCTACGCTCCCCCACCCCATCTACGTCACCCTCCTCGAAGTCAAGCACTTTCCCGACAATCGCAAGCTGCGGATCTGTATAAAAGTCTCCACCGAGGACCTCGAAGATGCCCTCATCGCAGATGGAGCTCCCAAAGGCATGAGTCTCAAGACTGATTCTGTTCATCCACATGCCGACCAGTATTTGGAAACGTATTATCGAAAAAAAGTAGCCTTTAAGGTAAATGAAAAAGCCTTAAGCCTTTATTATGCAGGCAGCAAAAATGTGCTAGATGCTACATGGACATATTTTGAGGCAGAAGACATCTGTGATATCAAGACTATCTGGGCTAGGTGTGATGTATTACTTGAGATATTCGAACAACAAACCACCCATCTGCGCATCAAGGTCACGCCCAAGTGGAAAAATTATATCCTGGACTTTCAGGTGAGGGATGAGGAAATAAGGTTCTAAGTTCTATGTTTTAGGTATTAGGTTTGGGTTGAAAATCGACTAGGCTTTTATTTACCTTTGCCTATTCTATTCATCAATTACCCCAACTATTTGATTTTATCTGCTGTCATTCGCCTGCTACTGATGCCTTTTTCCTGGGTATATGGCTGGGTGATGTGGTTGCGGAATGGGTTGTATTCAACAGGGGTAAAATCTATTTACAAGGCACCAATACCTATCATTTCGGTAGGGAATATCAGTGCAGGGGGAACAGGCAAAACACCATTTGCAATATATCTGATGCGCTGGTATGCGGATCGCGGGGTAAGGGTCGCTTACCTCAGTCGCGGCTATGGCCGCAAGACCAAGGGCTACGTGCTTGTAAAGCCAACCGAAGGGGATGCCACCCAGTTTGGAGACGAGGCTCTATCAGTCGCGGTAAGGTTTCCAGCGCTGCCTGTCGCGGTATGTGAAGATCGTAGGGAAGGCATCCGACGACTAGTCGATGAGGAAGGGGCAATGCTCATTGTGCTCGACGATGCATTTCAGCATCGTAAAGTCGCTCGTGACCTGGAACTGGTTCTGATCGATGCCAATCGTCCGCCATCCAGAGATCATCTACTACCTGCGGGTCGCTTGCGGGAACCCATTCAGGGACTGAAACGCGCTGATTTTCTGATCGTGAATAAAGCTCGAACCCATGCCATGAGAGAACAAGTAGAGAAGCGCCTCCAGCGATGGGGAAAACCATTGGTAGCTTGTCAACCAGCATTTGAAGGAATCTATGATTTTGATGGGAGGGGGCTCGTAGAGGGCCTTCACTTATCGAACGCACACAAGGTCGGCGTCATCGCCTTTGCTGGGCTTGGCAATAATGCCTACTTCTTCCAACAACTAGGAAATGCTGGATTTGAGGTTTTGGAAACCATTGGGTTTGCGGACCATCATACGTACTCGGTAGCGGAATTACAGAAAATCGTTACCTTATATCATCAACATTCTGAAAATTCTGCTAACTTTGATTCCCTTCTTATTTTGACGACAGAAAAAGATTATTGCAGAATCAGGCATGTTGTTTGGAAGGAATATGGTAATAAATACCCTTTTTCTTTTGTGCGGATTCACCTCGATTTTTTGAAAGGAGCAGCACGCCTAGAAAAAGCTCTCAAGGAATTACTGATTGACTGATTATTAATTATAAATACATGACTTAATAGTTATCAATGGATTGCATCAAAATAATCAATCATCAATCACTTAATAATTTCTGTATTCTTTTGCCCACAACATCATAAGCCAATTAACCCTCTCACTATGAGCCTTCAGTACAAAGAAGCCCTTCGCGAAGCCCGCACATATATTCAGAAACAATATCCTGATAAGCCTGAAATTGGTATTATCCTCGGTACCGGCCTCGGTGGACTAGCCAAGGAGATTGTGGAGGAAAAGGTTATCCCTTATAATTTTATCCCTCATTTCCCCATATCGACCGTAGAAAGTCATTTTGGGAAATTGATTTTTGGAACGTTAGGGGGAAAGAAAGTCGTGGCCATGCAAGGTCGCTTTCACTTCTATGAAGGCTATAGTCCACGAGAAATCACTTTTCCGGTGCGTGTCCTGCGTATGTTGGGGGTGGAGACTCTTTTGATTTCTAATGCAGGCGGAGGCCTCGATTTGACCTATCAGAATGGGGACCTCGTAATTATTGAAGATCATATCAACTTACAACCAGAGAATCCGCTTCGCGGAATCAGCGACCCGGAGTTTGGGCCACGGTTTCCAGACATGAGTGAACCTTATGACCTGGAGTTGAATCGCCGTGCACAGGAAATCGCCGACCAAAAAGGCTACCGCGTCCACCAAGGCGTTTATGTATCCGTTCCTGGCCCGAGCCTAGAAACACGTGCGGAATACCGCTACCTGAAGATGATCGGTGCAGATGTCGTAGGGATGTCTACGGTGCCTGAGGTGATTGTCGCCAACCAAATGGGCATGCGTGTCTGCACCGTATCTGTGATCACAGATATGTGTGACCCCGACAATTTACAAAAGATCTCTATTGAGCATATCCTCGCCACCGCAGCTGAGGCTGAGCCTAGACTCACAGATATTATGGTTGAGCTGATCAAAGGACTTTAGGGAAAACAAAAAATATGTGGAACCATTTGAATTTATACCTGTCTGATTTACAAACATTTACTCATTATTAGTCCCTTGGGCTAAATTCCGGGCAAGCATTCATTCAAAATTATTTCCTAATCCCTTTTTGCATACATGCCATTACCTAATAAGCGACCTTTATTTTTCATTGCAGGGTTACTTGCTTTATTGTTTGGGACAAATGTATCTGTATTTGCGCAGATCATAGACGGCCCCGACCTGCAAGTAGACAGCACATTTCAAGACAGTACACGTCCGATTTTTACCAAGGAAGTAGCGCCTGATACGCGGCGGATCTCTCCTGATGAATTATTTGCACACAAGCCTTATGAAACGCCTGTTTCTGTGAATATGGTGCGGTTGCCGCATTATGACAAGTTGGATTCTCTGAAAGGATTTGTGCAGACCTTAGGCCAAATGGGCAAGCCCTATCAGGCGGCTCGCTTTGGGTTCAACGACCGTCATTTTCAACAAAAATCCTGGCGGAATCCCGTTTTCAACCGATACAATGTCTACGTTCTCAATCCAGAGACTGAAGTGCCACATTACGATACCAAGACCCAGTACCTTGCTATGGACTATGCGCAGGGCAGTCGTTCCCTCGCTACGATCGATGGTATCTTATCCAGAAACATCAATCCTCAATGGAATGTCACGGGCTATTATCAAAATCGGCGCGTAAATGGCGTTTACGGTAGTCATGAGACGAGCCATCGCTCAGTCGGATTGGGCGTATATTATCGAACGCCATCACGCCGCTATCACTTGTTTAGTACGGGGACATTTGGAGAATTGACCGACAATATCAATGGGGGGGCCGTAAATATTACGGGTTCTGCTCAAGAAAATACTTTTCAGAAAAGCCTTCAAAATACCGTATTGACAGACGCTCAGCAGAAGCGCATTGTCAAAAATATCCGAGTGGATCAAATCTTCCACCTCCTGGGTCACCCCAAAGCCCCTAAAAAAGATACTATTTCTGCTGATAGTTCTATTGGGGTTCACAAAAAAGCACCTGCTCATCACCTCAGTCTGCGATGGACCAATCGAATCGAGGGGACTTATCAGCGGTTGCGGGACAACACCGTGGACACTGGAAGGGTTTTTCACAATTTTGTTTCCCCTTACCCTTATCTTGATCCAGACACCTCGACTATCAGTTATGGGCTGACAACAACAGCCTACCAGACGGAAGGGGCTATGAGTTATAGTTTTTCACCTTCAGAAGGCCTCGACTGGAACCTGCAAGCGGCATTAGGCTATGAAGCGGTCACCTTTCGCAATGAAGGAGAGATCCTGACGGACAATCGCGCCACCCAACGCGTCCAGAGCGACCTGACCATCTCAGGCATCAATATGCACTTGCATGGGGAAGCCCGACGAACGAGTTCGTCTTTGTTTGATGCTGAGACATACGCCATGGCTGAGATGCGCTTAGCGCCTCGCTTGAGAAAAGACAGCCTGCGGCGTATTGGAGATATTTCTTCCGCACCTACCGGCGAAGCTGCTCTGATGGATGCTTCGGAGGGTGTCAATAGGATGCGTTTACTTACACCAGACCCTTTGCAGTTATGGGTAAGATTGAGCTTTTTTGATCAAAACCCTTCTTTTTTTCAGCAATATTTTCGCCCAAGGGTTGGCAGTCTTTTTTCCCTAAATGATTCACTCAAAAACAGCCAGCTTCTACATGCACGAGGCGGCATCAGTTGGACGGGCAATCGCCGTGTGTTAGGTCCAGATACTACTTTGGCGAACTTTGTATCCCTACAAGGCTTTTTCTCTCGGGCAGGGAGGTTTATTTATTATAGTCCTTCTTTTGAGGTGTTACAGGCAAATACAGGCGAATCCCTTTCTTGGGTAGGCGTTGAACTTAACGGGCGGTATCGGTTTTGGAAAAAATTCTATCTTGAAGCAGATGTCACTCTTCAGCAAGGCAGCACCAGCGCTACCTCTACAGACCTTGTGCGGTATACTAATCACCTTCCCCAAGCCCATGGACGCGTTTCGCTCTACTATGACAGCCAAAGCCTGGATTTTGTGGGGCAACTGCGAATAGGTGCAGACCTGCACTTTTTCTCCGAATATCAGGCGTTAGCGCCTGATGTGTTGAGTGGAGACTTTTATCCCACAAACTATGTCATCCCAGCCTATCCTCGCCTAGACGGCTATGTTGCCTTTCAAGTCAAGCGTACCTATATCTGGCTACGCCTGATTCACCTCAATGAATTATTGTTAGAACGCGGCTATTATACCACCCCTTTTTATCCAGAATTGGAACGCACCTTCACCTTTGGCGTCAACTGGACATTCTTTGATTGAGGATTTCGAGATAATTGTGGTAATTCGCGCTATGGATCACAAAACCCCTCTGATCATCGTAGGCGCAGGTGCAGAAGCACGCGCCATCCTAGACCTCACCCACCACCTGGACGTGTTGGTATATGGCTTTATTTCTGAAGAAGCCGTCGAAGGGCTCCGCGAGCTCAATGATATTTCTGTCATATCACAACTGGAAAGTGAGGAATCGCAGCAGCTGCTTGCAGACGCTGATATTCAGGTCGTTATGGCTATTCCCGACATCGAAAGTCGGAGAGACATCACAGACTTCGTCTTGGGACTACGTCCCCAACTCACGACCCTTATTCATCCTCAGGCTATCATATCAGAGCACTCTGCGCTAGGACAAGGCAATGTTATCGATGCGGGCTGCCTGGTAGGCCCTAATACGATTATCGGCGAACACAACTTTTTTTACCCTCACAGCTCCATCGGACCTGACGTTCGGATTGGAGATTTCTGCACCATCCAGTCGGGTGTCAGAATGGGCAAAGAAGTTGAAATCGACGATGGTGTCTATATCGGCATGGGAGCCATCATCCATCCTGGCGTCGGAATAGGTGCGAAAGCCATGATCGGCCCTGGGGCTGTCGTGCTACAGGACGTTCCTGAAGGCAAGACTGCAATGGGCAATCCCGCGGTGATAAAATGATTATTGATTGACTGATTAATGATTTACAATGGAGAAATAACTTACTGATTATCAGCATATTAATACTTTTTTAAATCAATAATTAGTCCATTTATCAATCAATAATTCAACTCCCCGCATCTTCCAGCACAGCCTGTCGAAGCTTTTGCTCAATCATCTTGAGGCGCTTTTCCTTCTCCTCCAATCCTTGGTATTTGAGCTCTTGGGCTTCTATATCTGCGATGCGCATTTTTAGGTCATTTTCCCGATCGCGCATGAGTTGTTTCTGGATTTCGATCTTGAAGTGCGCATCTCGTACTTCCGCTTCGCGCTCTTCGAGGTCGCGGATTCGGAGTTGATTGACTCCTTCGGACTGGTTGAGGATACTCAACTGACGCTTCATATCCGCATTCTCATATTCCAAAGAATCCATCCTGCGATATTGGCTACGAGTGAAGGGAGCGAGGCTCAAAGCTTCATTAAGGCCGTGATTGACGCGGTTGAGGCTGTCCACTTTTCGCTGCATCTTGGCTTGGTGACGCTTCAATAGTCGGTATTCTTCATTTTCATGACGCGCCACCATCATTTGGGTGTTGAATTGCTGCTGGATATCTCTATATTTCAAGGTAATATCCCGATGTTGCTTTTTTAACGTTGCCAACTCTGCAGCCTGATCTTGGTTTTTCTTATAAGCTGTATGCAGATCTGTCTCCACCCGCTTCCAAAGCTCTCCGTTTTCTACTTCAAGCTTCACCATCTTAGATTCCATCTCTTTGAACTTGTATTGCATAGGACCCGCACTCAACTCTGTCTGACGCTTGAGTTCGATTAGCTCATTGGCAGCTTTGGTCTTTTCGGCTTCCAAGCGCCGAATGCGATCCATAAAGTGCTGGGTCGTCTTACGTGTTTCTGCCTGGTGGGCCAGGTATTTTGCTTGCAAGCCATTATTTTGCTTTGTCAATTGAGCGATTCGCGCCCGGTTGGCCTGAAGTTCTCCCACCATCTGGTTGGTGTTTCCTCGGCTCTTGGCTTGCTCTTTCAGTTGAAAATTGGCTTTTTCTAGCGCCTGAATGCGCTTTTGGGCTTCCAGCAAGGCATCATCGGCCTCGACAAGGCTTTGATTGTTTTGTAGAATAATTTGGGTAATCTGCTGGCGAAGGTTGTCTACTTCATATTTGAGAGACTCAATCGATTCCTTCCTACTCTGGGCAGAGATAGTGCCAATGGCAAGTAATAACGTAACCGTTAAGATGACCTTTTTCATGTTTGAGGGGCTAAATGGAGTACATTTACTTCAAGGCAAATATCGCTCCAAATAGCACACTCTCCAAAATGGTCCATATGTATGAAATATAGGAGAGGGGAAAAGAAGATATCAGAATGATGATTTATGAACAAGGCATGCCCTGAGCGCAGCCGAAGGGATTGAAGAAGGAATGAGGCTGCTTTCACCTCTTAAATCTGCAATCCTAGTTCATTATTCTGCAATCTCTAGGCCTCTGCTTTCACTAGCTCAAGCACTGTCACTTCTGGCAAGATGCCCGAGCGGCCCATATATCCTAAGTGGCCAAAGCCACGATTGACATAGATACTTTGCTTTTTGTCCTCATCCTGATATAAGCCTGCCCATTGTTTATAGCGCCAACTGGCGGGACTCCACTTAATTTTCAGAGCTGGGATCTCTAGCCCAAACTGCATTCCATGGGTATGGCCAGACATCGTCAGGTCAAAATTGAGGGCATGCGGTCGTACTTTTTCGTCCCAATGAGAGGGATCATGGGACAGCAATATTCTAACGTCAGCTGCTTCTGTCCCCTTTGCCGCTTTGTCAAGATCTCCATTTTCACCAAACCCTTTTCCCCAATTCTCTACTCCTACAATAGCCATCCGATCTTCTCCTTTCACAAGGAAATCATGCTCATTTCGCAGCAAGCGCCAGCCAAGTCCTTCATGTGCCTTGACCATGCGCTCCATATGGTGACGACGGCCTTCTCTAGAGAGCGTATTATCATAGCGACCATAGTCGTGATTCCCTAGGACGGAATAGACCCCCGCAGGTGCAGTGATTTGGCTAAAAATATCTTCAAAGCCCTGCAATTCACTGATGTTATTATTCACCAAGTCCCCCGAAAAGCAGACCATATCAGACTGCTGATCCATGATCAAATCTATCCCTCGCTGGACTGCCTCTTTATCATCAAAACTGCCCACATGAATATCCGAGATCTGAGTGATTGTAAAGCCCTCAAAACTTTTGGGAAGGCCTACAATAGGCACTTTATGTTTATGTAAGGTAAATTGATAGCGGCCCCTGAAGATGCCATTCATCATGAAGGCAAAGGGAATCCCTGCCAAGACAATCGCAGACTGGCTAATAAATTTGGAGCGAGATATTGTCTTTTTTGCAATGGTTTCGGGAGGGGTAAAGGTATTTTGAGTAGGGGGGTTTTGGAAAAAACGGTAGAGCCATTTGCCGCCACGTACGATATCTTCCAAGAGCATAACAGTTGCTATGATGATTTTTGGAACCCACCAGGTGATAAAGAAGGTGAAAAACCAGGATGTAGTGGCACTACGAACTCTCATCCCTCCCATGATCGCGATGATCATCGAAATCAAGCCGACAATAAATAAGATATTGATTCCCCAATAGGTCCACTTGACCCACGTCTTTTTACCCAACACCTTCTTAATCGCTGGAAAGGCATAAAAGTCCGTTAGCAGGTATAATCCTAGGATAATGAATGGGAAAGCCATAAATAGGGATAATAGATAGCGTAAAAATAGGAGAAATTTATTGCCAATGGATACTTATAACAGGGATGAAATGTTTAAAGATAAAGGATAAGAGGCTATGAATTGCCGGCTACCTCATTGATGCCTATCATATACCAACCTGCTGTTGTCACAAAATCCCTGAAAAAGGGAATCGCTGCGATAAGCCCAAATTGCTTACGGGGTTTCAGGCCAAATTTGAAGCGGTAAATGGGATTAAATAAAAATAATCTCCGATCGTCAACCACCAGGTCACTGCGCTTGACAATGCGCTCAAACCTTCCTATCGATATTCTAGTAGCCTTGATATCGGACAATTCTTGGATGACCCAGTCAGGCTCTTTTCCTGCTTTCAATATTGCCTTATACAGTCCCAAAGGCAGCAAATGGTACCAGGGCAATTTTCCCAGCCACTTGGACTTGCAGATCTGCTGGTGGCCCCCAAATGGCATGCGCCATGGTGGGAAGCCAAAAAATATTTTCCCTCCTGGCACTAAGAACCGCTTGATATATGGGATAAAGCGCTCCTGATCAGGGATATGTTCAATGGTATCTTTGAGGAGAATAATGTCAAACTGCCCAGACCATTTTTCATCAAACGCTTCATCATAGACATTCTGCGCCACAAAATCAGCTTGACCGGCTGCTACCTGATCTGCCATCATCCGTTTGGCAGTCTCGATACGTGCTGGATGCAGATCGACCCCGAGACACCAGCATCCTCGCTCGACAAAGGGTTTCAGTACCCCTCCTTCAGCTGCTCCAATCTCCAGGACTTTCATGCCTGGTTGGATCGCTATGCTTTTTTCAATAAAGGGCAGCAAGTAGTCTTGGGCATTGAGGTACTGCTGGCGGAAGCGCTCCTCAAGGGATGTGTGTTGTTTTAAAGCCATAGTGTCTAAAATGCGGCCCAAAGATAAGGATAAAAAGCAAATCAGGATGCACCAGTATTATTGACTGATGCATCCTGAATGAATATCTATTTCAGAGGGTACTATCGACGACCTAGCTGAATATTCGTAGGCCAGAAGGACATTTCATAAAACTGATCCAGTTTGGGGTGACGACGGAAAAAATCCTTGTGAGAAGCTCGCCATCCGAGCATTTCAGGGAGGCGGCTATTGGTGTCGTTGTTTTTGTATAAAATGCGCGCAGCGAGGGGGTTAGAAGCCATCCAGCATAGATTTTTCTGAAGGCTTACCAGCGCTTCTGGATGCTGTGAAGTCCATAGTTTGTCCTCATATAGTGATTCTGCTAACTCGCTGTGGCTATACATCCAACTCAGGTTGGCAAACAGGCGCACAACCAATTGGGGGTGTTGTTTTAAATAGCTGAGTTCTAAATCTGCCAGTTGAGGATAGCTCTCTTCTAGGGCACGTAAGTCCTTGCGATCCATATTTTGACGGTAAATAAATTCCGTCCGTACACGATGATATAATTCATTGAAACTGAGAAGCCCATCACGATTTTTATCACTTAATTGAAAGTGTCTTTCTACTAGGTAGTAGGTGAATTCTCTCGGAAACCGCAGCATCTCATCACGATCTAGTAAGGCATCGTCATTTTGGTCTGCAATGATAAAACGCTCCTCCAGATACCATTCGGTAATTTTCTGGCTCATCGGATCGATTTGGGCAGTGGCTAGCTTGGCAAAGCAGCAAAGGGAAATTGTAACTAGGAAGAATTTGGTAAGGGGAAGTCTCATGTTAATATATGTGTTTGGAAAGGGTCTGGTAACCTCTTTTCAAAAAGAATGCCCACTTATACCATAATTGGGTAACAGTGGGGAGTCGGGGTTAAATAAAGGTGTGTGGAGGGAACTAGTTTTCAAGAAAACAACCATAAAACGTTCAAATACCTGAATTATTGGCATATTCGAGGCGCAAATTTAGGTTTTTCGATGGTTTTTCCTAACATCCTACCTGGAAAGATGTGTACTTTTTTAGCTACGATAGGCCATGTGCCTTTTGTATACATTATTATACACTTGTAATACAAAAAGAAACGGTCCCTATTTGGGACCGTTCTAATTCTCAAGACAGCTAATTTTGAGATTTACACTTAACTAACAGATAGTCTAATTACGAGAAGCCTATCGATTAGTTTCAATATTCCGCCAAGGATAAAGTCATTATTTATTTTACCCCAAAAGTATACATCAAGGACATCGCTCCACCAGCTGCATGCAGTTTCTGGTTTTTTGCGCCTATTCGCTGAAGCCCTAATTGTAGATAAGGCTCTATCTGCAAATGAAGCTTTTCTCCCAACTTCCACTCTATTCCAGGTGCAATTTGCAAGGTACCCACATAGGTCTTGGCACTTGCATGCTGATATTCTGGTTCTATTCTTTCGTACAAATGCGTTCCCAAACGAGGATCCCTCGGATCTGTGACGGGTATGGCTAATCTCAGTGTCTCACTGACATTCGAAGCTGACATGGGATTAAATTCGAAATGATCTTCTTCTAAGGTGATAAAAGGGGTCAAGCCTGCTTGAAAGTAGAATGACAATGGGCTATTTGACTGAAAGTGATATTTGGCAAGAATGGGTAGTTCTAACAATCTAAAATTCGCCTTGAAGCGAGCAATATTGAAAGGCGTTGTACCTACACTTCCTTGATCTTTGTTGGGCACAAAATCCATCCGGTCATATTTCTTATTAGCATATAACAAGCCCGTAACTAAACTCCATTGTCCCGTGATCGGCAATTCAACCCTAACTCCGGAAGCAAAGCCCATTTCTCCCAATTCATTCAGTTCCGAAACGCTAGAGAAACCAGCACCATAGAGTCCCAGTCGGAAGTTCCCAACCCCTTCAGACTTACCTGATGATGTTTCAGGCAACAAATGCCTTCCAGCCAGTCTGACTTGATTGGCGATTCTTTGTTCAGCAATGCTATTGGATTTGGACACACCACGAGGATCAATGAGGTGACAGATTCTTTGAGGCTGCTTATCTCTTGGATAAGTACCATAAATGACTTGCGTTTCTATCCCTGTACTTTCCCCTCGTGTACTTCCCAATTCCGCTAAATCAACTACCTCTGCCTCTACTACATGAGAAGGTGCAGTTGACCTTAGGGTTTCCCCACCGCGTAGTTTCTGGGTATTTCCCGAACTAGGAACTGCAAGAGATGAAGTAATAGAAACTTCATCGTTTGCCCCTTCTGGGGAAACAACTTGAGGAGCTATGTCCTTATTCTGCTTGTCATCTACAGAAGACATTTCATCAGCTTGAGCAGCCTCTGGCGTTTCGGTTAGGGGTTGGCCTTTTGTTTCTGTGGAAATAATTGCCTCCAAATTGCCAGCAGCAAATTGTTCACCAACGGGGTTCTTTTTCCAACTAAAAAGGACTACAAGTAAGATGGCAAAGAACCAGAGGAGATTTCTATTGGCAGTAGGGGTATGAGGAAATGCCTGGTCGAGCTGCCCTGCCATTACGCCCCAATCATCAGGTACATAGGGGACTGCGTGATTTCCTAGTTTATCAGCCATCTCCGCATCAAATGACGCATCTAGCGCTTCTTCTAACATCATCCAGTCACCAGCAGCAGGCACCATAGCTTCTAGCTCGGGTGCCGTTAGTTTTTCGCTTATCGCTCGGTCAAAGGGATTCATTAGCTCTAGTTCCATTGCGTCCCAATCTGCTGGGACATAGGGCACCTCGGCGTCTTGCAATTTGGCGCGTACCGCCTCATCAAAAGGCGCGTCCAATTGCTCAGCAAAAGCGTCCCAGTCTGAAGCCACAAAAGGCAGCTCCAGATTCAGCAGCTTAGTACGTACAATTTCATCAAAGTAATTATCCTGCATATTTTTCTTCTTCAACTTTCGGAACCACCTTCTTCTTTCTTCTAGAAGTTCCGATCATTTTTTGGAGCTTCGAACGGGCTTTCGCCAAATTTGATTTCGAAGTCCCTTCACTAATTCCGAGTTCTTTTCCCACTTCTTTATGGGAATAGCCCTCCACTACATATAAGTTGAATACCGCCCGGTAAGCAGGAGACAACTTTTGAACCAATTTCATGATTTCACTGGCGCTCATTTCAGCCACGACATCATGCCCATCCGCTTCATGGACGGCATGATTGATCTCAACTAGGCTCGGCTTCTTGGCATTTTTCCGATAATGATCAATGGAGGTATTGATCATAATCCGGCGAATCCAAGCACCGAGATTCGTGCCTTGCTTGAAGCGCTCCAAATTTTTAAAGACCTTCATGAATCCCTCATGGAGTACATCCCGTGCTTCTTCTCTATCAGAAGCATAACGCATACATACCGCCATCATGCTGCCATAGTATCTCTCATATAGCAGTTTCTGACAGTGTCTATCCTTTAGGATACACCCTTGTACAACTTCATCTTCGTTGTAATTGGTACTCTTCATGTTATGTCGTTGACCTATGAACGCCTGGGATAAATAGACGGTTGCTTGTGTATAATTAACAATTTCCTATCACATTTACTAATCAGCATTTAGGGCCAATAGGCTACATTTTGGGCTGATTTACCTCCAAAAAAAGACAAAAAAAGGTTTATTCTTTCTTCCACCACTTAACCTCCAGTTGTGGCCTGTTATTTGAATGGAAATTACAGACGTTGAATTTCATCAAATTTAGGATTAACAAATGTCAAAGTTCGCATATTCCCTTGTTATCGGGTCAAGTTACCTCCTCCTGGGGGTGCTTCTCACACTAGCCGCGTTGTCGTGGGGGTGTGACCGAAAAGCAACACAGGGAGATGACGAATCTTCGTCCACTGGAAAGATCGTTCTTGCTCATGCTCAGACAGGCAATGTTTATCATATTGGGGGCGAACAGCTCAATTATGAGAACTTCCTTCCCATAGATGCTGAAGGCCTGATTTCTATCCGCGCAGGAAGAGACCAGAATCAACTCTATATCCAATATAACCTCCCCCAACCCAACCAGATCACTCTGCGTCTCTACGACGGCAAAGGCATGCTCCGCTACATCGAGAAACTCGAGAACATCGGACTAGGCATGGAACGTGAATTGGAGCTCTCCAATTTTCGCGATGGCGATTACATCCTCCAGCTCAGCATGGAAGGACGGATCATGAGCCAAAAGATCGCCTTACACTCCCGTGGACAATAGGCCTATTCTAGATTTCAGAATAATGATTGATGAACAAGGATTTTTGATGGAAACTCTCGGAGAATGATCAAGTACAAACTCAAGTTCAAGCTCAAAAGGAAAAAAGATTGTACTTGTATGTGAGATTGAACTCTTTTACTTCTTCAATCATCAATCCCTTCGACTTCGCTCAGGGCATGCCTTGTTCGATATTCTGCAATCATTCCCTATTCCTCAATCCCTCAGAATCTGGTAGAACCGCCAGACATCTTCAAAACTATTGTACATCGGCACAGGTGCCATTCGGATCACATTGGGTTCTCTCCAATCAGTGATCACCCCTGCTTTCATCAGCTTGTCAAAGAGGGCTTTCCCATCTCGTAACGTGAGCAATGACAATTGTCCGCCACGCAGTGCGGGATCTTCAGGCGTGATCAGTTGGATAGGGACTCGCTCAGGGTCTAGTTTGAGGAGGTAAGCTAAATAGCCGGTTAGCAATTCACTCTTCTTCCGCAAGGCGTCCATGCCTGCCTCTTCAAATAAAGTCAGCGACGCTCGAAGCGATGCCATGGATAGGATGGGGGCATTGCTAAGCTGCCAGCTTTCAGCCGTAGGAATCGGATCGAAGGTCGATTCCATCAAGAATCGGCGATCCTTATTATGGCCCCACCAGCCTGCAAATTTGGGGAGGCTTTTATCTGCTATATGACGCTCATGGACATACAGTCCTGCTACGGCCCCTGGGCCAGCATTCAAGTATTTGTAATGACACCATGCCGCAAAATCAACGCCCCAGTCATGCAAATTGAGTTTTAGATTACCCGCCGCATGTGCCAGGTCAAACCCCACCACACAGCCTTGAGCATGTCCCGCTTCCACAATCCGCTGCATCTCAAAGGCTTGACCGGTGTAATAGTTGACTCCACCAAACATGATCGTAGCGATGGAAGATCCTTCTTCTTCGATGACCTTCAGAATATCTTCTGTCCGAAGGCAGTATTCTCCTTCACGAGGCTTCATTTTGATCACTGCATCTGCGGGATCGTAGCCGTGAAAGCGGGCTTGAGAATCCATCGCGTAGTGGTCGGAGGGGAAGGCATCATCCTCCATGAGGATTTTGTATCGGTCGCTCGTAGGGCGATAAAAGGAAACAAAGAGTAGATGAAGATTAGCGGTCAGGGAACCCATGACCACAACCTCTGAAGGCTTTGCCCCTACTACGCCTGCCGCAGCTTCCGTCAAGAATTCGTGGTAGGGCATCCAAGGATACTTGGCATGAAAGTGCCCTTCTACCCCTAGTTTGGCCCAGTCATCTAGCTCAGTTAGGAGATTCTCTCTCACCCCTTTGGGTTGACAACCAAGGGAGTTTCCTGTGAAGTAGAGATAAGGTTCGCCAGATGGCTGGACAGGTAAGTGAAAGCGGTCGCGAAAGTGCCTCAATGGATCTTTTTTATCCATTTCGCGGGCAAAGTCAAGGGTATTGTTAAACTCCATGTATGCTAATTTCTATTCAAATTCTGCTATTCGTTTGTGAAGGACCGTGAAAGGCTCACCATACAGGGCATATCCGCCGAGTCTCGTCTTCAGGAAGTGAGCTATCACCCCATCTGTCAGCAAGGCAAGCAGTATTTCAACATATTCCTCCAAATCATACCTAATCTCCTCTTCCCGATTCTGGTATTTCCCCTCATACCGCCGCCAGCGCTCAAAGAGCAATTCAATCATTTGCCGCTTGACAGGAAAAGAAAGAGAGCTTTCATTAACAGCTGATAGAAAGGCCTCCACATAGGGATCGCAAACGTCCTCTTTTACTTGATAAAAGTCAAACAAAATATGGTAGCCCACATAGGCAGGCCCATCCAGATTGACTTGCCCCTCATACATGCCCAGCAACAGCTTAAACGCATCAAATACCTGCCCTTTTTGCAGGCGCGCTTTCATCCGCTCTCCATAAGGAGCGATGGCCTGTTGGAGTTCCCGTTCACACTTCTCCCGCATCGCATCGGCATATGCCGCATCCAATCCAAATCCCGCATCAGATGTGTTGGGATCTAAGGTAATGGCTTGAATCCTTGGGCGAATCCCTTCTCGAATCTCCTTTATCGATTCAAAACTAGCAGTTTCACTCGCTTCTTCCAATTCTTCCATTTCTGTGAAAGCCTCCTTGATAATGGCTAGTCCCACAGCGACAATGTGTTTGCAGATGCCGGTGCCTTCGTAGGGGCAGCTACAAGTAGCAACCAATTTTTCGCTTCGCAAGTCTACCGTTTGTCTATATCGATAAGTTCCCAATAATTCGCCTTCGTAGACTTCGCCTCGTTTCACCAGTTTTTCTACGGGGATGGCTTCACCCCTTTCATAGGATTGAGGCGTAGCGAGGGACTTTAGGTGTTGTGGGGTGAGTTGCACGGAGTGGGATGGATAGACGACCTTAAACGCCTCAATAGGGCTAATTCTAGAGAAATATTTTTTGCAGTTTCAGCATCTATTGGCTACCGCTCTCATCTCGCATTTTCAAATAATTCAACGGAGTCATGACAGCTATTTCTGAGTTTCTATAATCCTTGACATTTCGGGTAATAATAGCCTCTATTCCAGAGATTGTTAATGCCGAGGAATATTGAACAGAATCTTCATAATCCTTAAAGTTATTTTTCAGGGCTTGAATAATTTCTTTTTTTGTAGTCCCGATTATTTCTGTCATATCTGCCAATTCTTCCACTACCTCAAGGGTCTTTTTATGCCCTAAATATTTTCTGACAATATAGTAGATATTATTGATGCTAACGGCTGACAAGTATAATGCTACTTCGCCTTGCTCATTTAAGTCAAATAATTCACTCGCGGGATTAGCATGAGGTTCTCTATCAGTGAAAAAGTCAATAACTACATCGGAATCAATAAATAATTTAGATGCCATATTTCTTTGTTAATTCTTCCGTTAAGACTTGCTTATGGTTGATATCTCCACTGGTTTTAATGATTCCTCTTAATCTTTGTATTCTTGGAGATAATTGTTCTGGTTTGATTTGCCTTCTATTTACAGTGACTAGTTTGAAATAATTTTCAACCATTTCAGATAAGCTTTGCCCTTTTTCTTTAGCATAGGCTTTGGCAATCTCAATTACCTCCTTTTCAATCGTCAAAGTTAGTTTTGTGTTCATTTTTTTATCATAAATATACGTATTGATTATTTAACCTTCAACACGTGTAGTATATTTTCCTTTACTCATACAAAAAAACTTCTCTTTCTTCCCGCTGACTGATTGATCTAATCCATCGTGTGATGGAGCATGCCTATTCCTCCAATTTCCCAAAATCCCCCTTAGCCCATTTCTCCGTCAATTCCAGATATTTCTCTTCAGGCTGGCACGTCCAAAAGTCAATGTCGTGTTTTTTGCAAATCATATAGTGCCCAACTCCGCCCGAGGCTTGGTGACCGATGATAAAGATCAACGCAAAGTGTCCAACCAATATCAGCAAAATAAAGGATGCGGTCATATATCCAATGAATTTGCCCACTTTCTTCCATTGGGGGCGGATGAAGCGCCCCCCAAACAGGCGATAACTTACGCCCCAGATGACAGCCGCCAGTCCTAGGTAGTAAAAGTGAAACACTTCTATGTTTTCGCCATTCGCTCCCCAAGGCGCCCAGATGACGAGGACTGCTATGATAAGGGTATAGATAAATAAAGTAGGCAAAAATTTCATAGCTATTGATCTAGCTTCTCTTCAGGAGAGTTGGCATATAAGTGAAAGGGTGAGTCCATTTGCTCCTCCTCGACAGGCGTGTTGACCATCTCAATATTTTGCTTTTTAAAGGTACTGAGATACATTTTCATAGGAGATTTTCTTTGCTCTACTCAAAAACCATTCATCTATTGTCGGAGCTGACAAATTGTCTTTTTAGGCCCTTTTTACCTCATAACACAATTCGACCATGCCATCCTTATAAGCCGTCACGTCCTTTAGGTGTAGTTTTTCTTCCTTTTCAATGTAGTCGAAAAACAAGGTCCCATCGCCCAACAAGACAGGTATAATGGACATGATGATCTCATCAACAAGTTCCAAACGGATGAATTCTTTGGCGAGCATCGCTCCACCAACCATCCAAATATTCTTGTAGGCAGGTTTTAACTGGCTGTTTACTAAGTCCTCAAGGTCGCCTGCATAGAATGTGACAGATTCTCTATCATCCTGCAAGTCTCTATGTGTCAGTACCATAACGGGCGTTTCCCTATAGGGCCAGCCTAGTTCCAAGGCATGTTCATAAGTCCGCGAGCCCATCACATAGCAGTCTATTGATTGGATAAAGGCTTCTACCGCTTCTTCAGTGAGGGTGATGCCTTTTTCATATTGGTCAGATGATTGCATCCAAGAGACGCTTCCGTCTTTTTTGGCGATAAAGCCATCCAGACTGGCGACCATGTGGAGGGTGACTTTGGAGGGAGGAGTTGTCATTTTTGGGGTAAATAGCTGTTCTGGACCTGAGTTCACTCCAGAAAGTCAAAATTGGTATGTTGATCTTTTGGAAGGCAATTGCCTTCTTTAGGTTCGAAAAAAGGCATCTTTTTCGGTTTTAACCCACCCTTTCGTTTCGACGCCCTCCCTCAAAAGGGAAGGCTAACGATTGGCAGAAAATACCTCCGATTTTTTTCCTCATACCGTTAGCCCCTTTCTCTGAGAGGGGCGGCAAACGGAAGGGGAGTCTCTAACGAATGATCGCAAAGCGATCCTAGAAGTCACAACCCAACACTTATGGGTAATCAATAGGGGCTTCAGCCCGTCGCAAGAAGGAAAAGTCCTTAAAAAGGACTTCCCAGCGTAGAGTCAGAACTCAAACTTTGAGCATACCGCGAAATCCCCTGGCAGCATAGTAGGATTGGGCACCGTTGTGATATACAAAGACATGTCCGTAGCGAAAATCGGCAAAGAGCGCACCACCAAGCTTCCGAATATTATCGGGCGTCTTGATCCAGCTAGACGTTTTGGTATCAAAAGATCCCCATTCCTGCAGCGCTCGATATTGCTCCTCGGTCATCAGTTCTATGCCCATGGCTGCGGCCATATCCAATGCGTTATCCGCTGGTTGAAATTTCTTTCGCGAAAGCTGGCCCTCGCGGTCGTAACAGACGCTTCTGCGGCCCTTGGGGCTCTCCGCCGAACAATCATAAAAAATGAATTCCTCCGTCTGCGGATCATATCCGACCACATCTGGTTCGCCACCTGTTCTTTCCATTTCACTTAGTGACCACAATTTTTCAGGACGTACTTCCAATTTTACTTGAACGCTAGCCCATTCGATGCCCTGATGGCGGTTCGGGTTTTCCTCAAAGCGGTTTTTTAATAGGCTGAGGAGTTCTTCGTGCTGAGCTGGTGAAATTTCCTTGGTCATAAGAAGATATTATTTCATCAGATTACTAATCCGTTCCCGATCAGCCTTCAATTGTCTCAAGGTATTTTCTCGATCTTGCTCATGTTCGTACTGCCGAGCTTCAGCATGCTCAATGAATTCATTTACCGCAGAAAGCGCATCCTCATACAACTTCAGTTTTTCGTAGACCTTGATTTTTAAATCCCTTGCCCAGCCATTATTTTCATCCAATTCTATGGCAAAATCCGCGAGCTTTATGGCGTCGGATAAATTCGTCCCTTGGTAGAGTAAATATTCGGCGGCGCCAGCGTAAAGTTGAGATTCTTTACGCTTCCTCGTCAATAGCTCGGTGCTGATCAGCTTTTCAATTTCGCTATCCGTCGTGGTGTTAACCTCAAAACTCACTTGAACATTCGCCCAGGAAAGGAAGATATTGGCATCATTGGGCAAAATCTCTATGTCAAAATTCAGGGTTTCATAAAACCGATTCGACGCTGTTGGAATTACAACAAATCGAACTACATCTTTTTTCGCATCATAACCATAACTTCCATACAGCGATGTATCACTATTTAAGATAATGATCCATTCTGTTTCGTTTGGTATCGTGAAAAAGGAGTACTTGCCAGCATCAACTTTTTGTCCACCCACGATCACGCTTTTGTCAAAACTGATCTTGGTACAATAGCCTGCGCCCGTTCGCCACACTTTATTCCAAGGGACTAAACCCCCAAAAATCTGCCGCTTACGGACAGAAGGCCGTTCGTAGGTAATGGCTATCGTCGTGTTGCCTACCACCTGAGAGATTGTGCCTTTGGGACTCAAAGAAGGATAGGGGTATTCACTATCCTGGGCGGTGACATGAAGCGCCGTGAAAACGGCTAATAGGAAGAAGATCGTTTTTGTCATTTCTTTATTATGCAGTTATTTCAATCAAATTGCCTTCAGGGTCAGCAATGACACTTTCATAATAGCCATCTCCTGTTGTCCTCGGTTCTCCTATTACCTTATATCCGTTTTCTCTTATTCTCTCAGTGAGTGAATCCACCTTTTCTTTTGACCCCACAGATATGGCAAAATGGGTCAACCCAAATGTTGCGTCAGCGTTCTCCATAAATTCTGAGATGTCAGGTCTGTGCATCAATTCAATGCGGGCACCGCTTTCAAAGGCTAGAAAGTAGGACGTGAATCTTTTCGTAGGATTATGGTATTTTCATTTGAGCGTAAGTCGAAAAATTTCAGGTAAAATGCCCTCATTTTCTCCAAATCCTTGGTCCAGATAGCGAGGTGGTCGATTGTCATGATGAGGTTTAAATAAGGTTTATTAGGTTTTTATAAAGTAGCCATGATTCTGGTATTTTTTCTTCATTTCCTGAGAACTCTGAGGCTGGCTTATACATTCGTTCAACGGCAAATCTCAAATGTTTTTTTAATGAATAATGTACCTCTCCATACTTCACAAAACTTCCAAACCCAATCGAAGCGATATATTGATCCAATTCATAAATGTCGAAAATAATATTTGACCCAATGTGGTTCTTGCTTTCAATAAGGTACTGTTCATAGGGCAAAAAACAGAATTCCATTAATTCGGAGGCCCTTTTTTCAGGGTAAATGCATCTTAGATAACTGAGAAGGCAATTTTCTAGGGGAGAGTTTTTATTTACCTCGTCCCATTCCCAGTAATGCACAAGTCCATGGTAACCTTCATCGCTTCCAAAAGGAGCATTTTCATCACATACATCCCAGAAAAATGGAAAAGCTGCAAGTTCCAATGCTTTGGGGTGTATTGGGCAACCATATAGCTCTGAATCATAGTATCTATATTCTGGCATGTTGCAATTTTACTAAAGGGCCATTTAGACAGCACTTATTTTTTGTCAGGATTAGCCATTATGGCGATTTTCGCCAAGTACGCCGCTGGAAATCCCACCTGCTTAGCCAAATCATACAGGGATTGTGCATATAATTCATTCGTTCCGGTTAGGGATTCGGCAGGCAAATTGTAGCATATTGCTGGTATTGCGTCATTCGCCTCCGTAATGACCGAGACCTCTTCGGGGATATAGTCGGCCACGCTGGCTTCTGCATATAGCTGATGAATGGCCTCATCATCAACCGTCATGACAACCCCATATGCGATTTCATCCTTGCACGGAATCAGTGACGCCCGATTCCCGATTTTTAGCGTGTAATCACTCAGGTAGCCCTTTCTTGGATTGGAGGGCTTGATCCCATTTTTTGACAAAATGGCGACGTCCATAAATAAGCCGTAAAAAAATACTTCCATTATTTTTCCTGTAATTTCAAAAAAAGTATCTTTTCTATTAAGCTTTTTCGCTGAAAAATCTTTAGGAAGATCATGAGCTTTGCTCATTTACAGGGCCAATAAATGAGGGGGATTAGCCAAATCCTTTGTTAGGGTTAAAGATAAAAAATGCGAGGGGGCTTGGGAGGTGTTTCATTTTAAAATGATAATTTTCTCTATTTTCCTCTTCCTAATTACTTCTTTTCTCTTTGATTTTCTTCATGTTAGCCACCACTAACCAAATCCCAACAATTGAACCTGGAATTCCTATTAAGAATTGGTCCTGAATCGCTAATAGGACGCCGCTAGCAATGGTTACGATCCCAAATCCGATGAAGGCTTTATCCCAGAATGTGTTGGTAGTTTTCATGTTGCGTAGGTTAAAATTAAAAAATCGATCTGCATCATTAAAGTCCAAATATTTGAGGGGGCTTAACACCAATCTTGGGCAAGACATCATGAAAAGCGAGGTTCACAGCTCTTTCTCCCTGAAACTCATAGCCAGGATTAATCCCAATCCTTTTGACTTCCACACAAAGGTGAATCCCCTCTTTTGCATATGAGTGAATCCATTCGAGGCTTTTTCTTCAAATTCTTTTTGCAATTTCTATCTTGGAATCAATACTATCATATCCTTCAGTAAATGCTTTAGCCTCTGGGCTAATCCAAGTCAACAAGTCGTAAATGTCCGATTTGAATCCTTCCGCATCACTCAAGTCAATGATATTCGAGTTAAAACAAATGGGTTCATTATGATAAATCCTATTCCTAAATTCCCTTACCACTTGCATTTTTGAAGAAATGATTCTTCTGTTTACATGGGGTAATTTATTCGGAAAACAATGGATTATCGATCCTCCCACTAATCTGTAATGGTGAGGATCAAAGAGGCTTGTCCAAAAACCAAAGGATTGTTCAGCAATTACCTTTCCTGCAGTAATAGTGCTTCTCCTTCTTCTTAACTTTCTTTCTGCTTTTTGAACTTGTTCTTTTAAATAAAATCTAGATGAACGTAAGGATGGATCACTCATGAATCCATTCTTTTCACGAACAATCCAATTCGGATTTGTGAAATGGGCACTCAGATTGTAATGTATTGAATTCCTGAGAATTACTTCAAACAAATTTAGGACAGGATATATCGCTTGTGAAAGTCTTAGATTTGCCTTATAAAGCTTTTGAGCCTTGGTTTTAGAGTTTTGACAGGCAACCAAGTACCTGTCAAGTCGCGGTTGTGAAACAAGAAATTCTACATCAGTATACTTCACTTTTGCTTGATTTTAGGGGTGTTTTTGAGTACATTGCGTGCGTTATGCTTAGTAAAGCCTCTTTCCATGCATTGCAGGGGAACGTAACTAAGTCAAAGATACCAAGGTTCTATGAAGTTTCAATTTCATAGAACCTTTTCTCTTTCTACTTCTCCCTTTCAATCGCATAGCGCATCAGCTCACACAGCGAGGTCCTCGCAGGAGACTCGGGGAAAGTCTCCAAAATACCCGCAGCCTCATCGATATACTGCTGCATCACCGTTTTGGCGTATTCCAAGCCGTCGTTATCCGTGATATACTGGATCAGGTATTCGACCTTTTTGGGGTCGGTATTGTGGTTTTTGACGATGTTGACGAGCTTTCTCCGCTCGCGCCAGCTCGATTTGTTGAGGACGTGGATGAGGGGTAAAGTCATCTTCTTTTCCTTGATGTCGATCGCCCGTGGCTTGCCGATGTCTGTCACTCCATAGTCGAGCAGGTCGTCTTTGATCTGAAATGCGATGCCCATTTTCTCCCCAAACAGCCGCATACGCGCACGTTCCTCTTCGTCTTCTGTCGCGCTGGCCGCGCCACATTCGCAGCAGGAAGCAAAGAGGGACGCTGTCTTTTGGCGGATGATGTCGAGGTAGACGGCCTCGTCGATGTTGAGGAGGCGCGCTTTTTCCATCTGAAGGAGCTCTCCTTCAGCCATGAGTTTCACCGCTGTAGAAACGATTTTGAGATGAAGAAAGTCATCGTGTTCCAGGGAAAGGAGCAGGCCACGTGAGAGGAGAAAATCCCCTACCAGGACTGAGATTTTATTTTTCCAAAGGGCATTGATAGAGAAAAATCCCCGACGCTCGTCTGAGTCGTCTACGACATCGTCGTGGACGAGGGTAGCGGTGTGAAGCAGTTCCACTAGCGCTGCGCCTCTGTAGGTGGAAGGCGTGATGCCACCACACAGTCGTGCGCTCAGCAAGACGAGCATGGGACGGAGTTGCTTGCCCTTCCGCTTGAGGAGGTAGCGGGTGATTTTGTCCAGGAGGACCGCATCGCTGCGCATGGCCGAGCGGAAATACTTCTCGAAGTAGCTCAACTCATCTGCGATGGGTGCTTGTATAGTCTGAAGCGCATTGCTCATGATCATGCAAAGATACAAATTCAAGTTCAACCTCAAGTTCAAATTCAATTGCAAACTCAAGTTCAACCTCAACCTCAAACTCAAGTTCAAACAAGATTACATGAACCTTTTCTTTAAAAGTGTCTAATAGGGTAATTAGTTGGGATTCTAAAACAATTTAGCCTGTCCAAAGTAAGTGCGGCTGGGATGAAACGGGCGTGGGCGGATGGATTGTAGCGTTGGTCTTGGTTGGCCCGTTTCGATTTTTTGGTTACTTTTTTCTAAAAAAAGTAACAATACAATGGCTATAAACAACTCCAAAAAAGAAATACTCCTTCATAGATCATCTATCCCCATCCCAATGACTAGCCAGAATTGACTGATCATGAACAAAGCAGAATGTCCAAACGCAATTTTTTAGCAACTTGGAGCGAGAACGAGAAATCATTAATTACTCAATCTATCAATTAATAATTCTCTTCAAGGCAACAGGCATGGCGAATCTTTTCGTCATTAAGTAAAACTGCAACATAAATGTAAACAGCAGTTCCTATTTGAACCATATAAGAAATATAAGGGCATATAAGAGAAGCGTAACCTTAAATGAACTTATATGCCTTATATGGTTTAAAAATACAGGCCAGGTTAGGAAAAATCATATATGAATTTGCAGTTGAATTTTCCCAAAGACATACCTGTACGCTGATCTCTACGCTGATGAATACCTCCTTTGCTCGAACCTACCTTCATTTTTTGCTGCTGCTCGGAATCAGTTTCTTAGCTGTTCCAAAGGCACAGGCGACCCATATCGTGGGGGCTGAATTGTACTATTCGTGTCTTGATTCCACGACCTCTACCTATCGCCTGACCCTCAAGATGTACCGAGATTGCTTTTTGGGGCAAGCTCCCTTTGACAATCCGATTTACCTCTTTGTCTTTGATGGAAATACAGGTGCCCGGTTGCAAATCATTAGCATTCCGATACCCGCTAATACGCCACAGATTGTTCCCGCCAATTGGGACTCCTGTGTGGCGACGCCTTATACCATTTGTGTTCAGGAAGGGGTGTATGAAACCACCGCAGTCTTACCCCCGAGGTTTGGAGGATACGATCTCGCCTGGGCGAGGTGCTGTAGGAATTCGGCTATTACCAACCTTAGCAACCCGTTAGGAGAAGGGGCTACTTTTTTGGCACATATCCCTGATTCTGCCCTGGCACGCTGCAATTCCATGCCCGTCTTTAAGCAGGTACCGCCCATCTTTTTGTGTGCCAATCAACAGTTTAATTTCGATCATTCGGCACTAGACCTTGATGGAGACTCCCTCGTCTATGCTTTGGTAGATCCTTATACAGGCGTAGATTTATTGAATAATGGCGCTGCCAATAACCTGCAAAACCCCGCCAATCCACCGCCAGTCGTCAATGTGACCAATCCCATGGGGCCACCTCCCTATCGGACTGTCGGTTTTCAAACGGGTTATTCCTTCCCTGATCCCTTTGGTTCGGGCAATTTTGTCATCAACTCCCAAACGGGCTTTTTGAGTGTGACGCCTAACCAGACGGGAATTTTTGTATTGGCGATTTCTGTGTTTGAATATCGAAATGGGGTATTGTTGAGTGAAAATAGGCGGGACTTCCAGATTCATGTGTTAAACTGTTTACCACAAGGCAAACCACCTGTCATCACCCACGACCTTTCCGCCTTGCCACACAGTAACGACACGGTATTTGTCAAGGCTGATGAGCCGTTCTGCTTTCCTGTGACTGTCACAGATGTCAACCCCATGGACGTCTTGACGGCTTACACCGTGAGCGCAGCCTTTGGCAATGGGACATTTACCCCCCCTTATGCGACCTTCAACTGGTCTGGGACCAATCCCATCACAGGCACTATCTGCTGGAAGCCTGCTTGCCAATATGTCAATCAGACAATTCCGCTGATCATCGGCGCCCGAGACACGGGCGACTGTCCCAATATTGGCGATGTCTTTGATACGGTCTATGTGAATATTAGCCTAGATCCCAACCAAGGCCCAACCATTATTCCAGATCTCAGTGGACTTACGACATCAGGCGATACGATTATTATTCAGGCGAAAAATAGCTTTTGCTTTGATTTTGAGGTCACCGATCCCAATTTGAAAGATAGCCTTATCACCTTCCCATCAAGCCCCATTTTTAATGACCCCAACGGGCCTTCTTTTACCTGGAGTGGAAAGAATCCGCTTCAAGGAAAGATCTGCTGGCAGCCGAGCTGCGTCTATGCGGGGCAGGTAATTCCCCTTACAATTGGTGCTGCTGACTATGCAACCTGCAATCGATCGCTTTCAGCTTCTCGCACCCTGTTTGTAAAGATCAACATTCCGCCGAATGCGCCCCCTCGCATCGTTCCCAATCTCAGTGGATTGCAAGTGCAAGGGGACACCATTTGTGTGACAGCTACAGATAGCTTTTGCTTCACCTTTGCGGTGTTAGATGCAAATGGGGGAGATACCCTGACGGCTTCTGGGGTAAGCCCTATTTTCAGTGATCCGAATGGCCCTACCATCACGACCAATGGGATCAATCCCATCACGGGTACGGTATGTTGGCGGCCTGGCTGCCAGTATGGAGGGCAGGTGATTCCACTCATTTTAGCGGCGCAAGACCAAGGGCAATGCACCAATGTAGGCCACGCTCGAGATACCCTTTTTGTCAAAATCATTATTCCCCCTAATGCGCCGCCTACCGCCAATCACGATTTCACCGGCATACCACGGACAATTGGTGATACTATCTTTGTTGATGCCAATGAGGCCTTTTGCTACCGTATCAATTTTGATGACATCAATGTCAATGACTCGCTGACGGTGACAGCACTAAGTACCGTTTTTTCCACCGCTAGTCCCCCAGCAACGATTTCCTTGATTGGCACCAATCCCGTCATCGCAACGGTTTGCTGGCAACCTGATTGTAGTTTTGAAGGGCAAACCATCATGTTTGTGGTAGAAGCAAAAGACAATGGAATTTGTAATACACAACTTTCCACAGCTGATACGGTCTGGGTAAAAATCAGCGACCCCGTAACCTTGCCGCCCATTGTGATCACAGACCTGAGTGGGACTACACACCAAGGCGATACTATTTTTGTCGAGTTAGGAGACAGCGTGTGTTATGACTTCATGGTGGTGGACCGCACCTTTGGCAATGGCCTCAATGCGACCTATCGCTTTGAGGATTTGGCTGGCAATAACCTGGGGTTGGGATATTATCAACTCACCCATAGAAAAGACACCATCTTTGGGCGCGTATGTTTCCGTCCTGGATGTACCAATGGAGGTGGATTGTACCGGACTGTGATCACGGGCATTGACGGAGCGACGTGTCCCCCATTCGATATTGCAGAGGCATTTGTTTTCATTAAAGTAAATACCAAATTCTTGTCCTTTGCCGGAGTGGATGTGAGTTATTGTGAAGGGACGGGAGGGATTACGTTAAATGGTGGACCTATTGGTGGCAAAGGGCCTTATGCCTATGTATGGACCTGCGACGATCCTGGCAATTGTGGTTTAGGCAATAGAAATGCGCCCAATCCGCTGGTCAATCCCAATAAGTCTTCGACTTATTACGTCCAGATCACCGACGCCAACGGCTGTACCAGTGAACTCGACTCCGTTGTCGTCACCATCAATGCCAAGCCCATCGTAGATGCGGGGCGAGACGTATTTCTCTGTCAAGGACAACCTGGCGTTTTACTCAATCCCACCATCCTCAATAGCAACAAAGCCCCAGGGCCTTATACCTATCAGTGGTCGCCTGCCGACGGCCTCAGCGACGCCAAAGCACAGCGACCTTACGCCAACCCAACTCATACAACCATCTATACCCTGATTGTCACCTCCGCCAACGGATGTAACAGCTTTACCACCACGCTGGACTCTCTGAGTACGGTAGTGGTCAATCGCGTCTCTACACCGATTGTGGATGCAGGGCCAGATGTAGACATCTGTTTTGGGGACTCGGTGCCGATGTTGGGATTTGCAACGGGGTCTCATCCACCATTTCAATACCAATGGTCTCCCGCTCAAGGCATGACACAACCTCAGTCTCCTTTCACAAAGGCTGCGCCTGAGTTCACGACCACCTATTCGCTTGTGGTATGGTCACATGGCTGTCCCAGCAAGGCGGATTCTATCACCGTTCGTGTGCACGCACTGCCAACCGCCGAACCAGGCCCTGCCTGGGAAATCTGCCAAGGGGATTCCATCCAATTGCCAGGCATTGCGGGCGGAGACTTGCTCGTAGATTATACCTACGACTGGATGCCCAGGCATGGGCTGAGTGACCCTTTTGCCCCGCAACCCTATGCTTTTCCCGATACCACAACTACCTATACCCTTGTCGCCACCTCTATCCACGGCTGTGGGAGTGTGCCATATGAGACGAAAGTGATCGTTGCCCCTACGCCCGTCGCGGATGCAGGGCCTGACGGTTATGTCTGTATGGGAGACTCCATTCAGTTAGATGGGAGTTACTCTTTTAAGGGTGCCCAGCCAACTGGCGGGACAGTTTTTTTCACTTGGGCGCCTGCTGAAGGGCTGAAAAAGCGATTTATCCCAGATCCAATGGTCACGCCTTCCCAAACGACACGCTACCTGCTTCGCACCAATTATCGCGCATGTGCGACGGAGGATGAGGTAGAAATAGCCGTCTTTAATTCGCCCAACAATACCCTGATCACTGCAGATACCAATGTAATCTGTCAAGGCGATTCCGTTCAATTACATGCTTTTGCAGGGCTAGGCAGTGCAACTTATAAATGGAGTCCTGCTCAAAGCTTGAGTGATCCACATGCAGCTGCCCCTTGGGCTTTCCCTATGCAAAACCAAGTCTATACTGTATTCATAGATGAAGGGAAATGTAGCGCGATGGATAGCATCAAAATACGCGTAAAACCGACGCCCTCAGCAGAATTCTTCCACAGCCAAGCGACTGGCTGTGCGCCCTTGGAAGTTGCTTTCCATTCCATTGCCACGCAAGCCTTGGCTTATGCGTGGGACTTTGGTGACGGGACAGGCACGAGCAATATTCCCGATCCTGTGCATATCTACACAGCGCCTGGAGACTACCAGATTCGCTTCATGACGACAGGTGAAGGGGGGTGTGAAGCCCACAACGACAGCACTTGGGTCACAATCCTGCCAGCGGTTGAAGCACTGTTTAGCTCGGATCCGCCTCGAAGCGAACGATTTGTCCTACCAGATGTGCCCATCCAGTTCACAGATCTATCTTCGCATGCTGTAAGTTGGCAATGGGACTTTGGCGATGGCGGAAGTGCCATCGAGCAACACCCAGCCCACATCTTCAGGAAACCTGGAAGCTTTCAAGTGACGCTTACCGTCACTGGCGAGGGAGGCTGTCGCGATACCTTTTCGTTAGGCCCTTACCAAATCCTTTTGCCCAATCTCTACCTCCCCAATGTCTTCACCCCCAATGAAGACGGCATTAATGATGTATTCGGGATTGAGTACTCGGGCAAAGAACCGTTTACTCTCCAGATCTTTGATCGCTGGGGGAAATTGGCTCATACTTCAACAGATCCATCTACCCCATGGGACGGCATTCGCATTAATGGATTAGCCGCGGCAGAGGGCGTGTATTATTATGTGCTTCAGGTAGGGGAAAACAGCTTTACAGGGAATGTGACGCTGATGCGGTGATTTGTAGAGTCGCGATTAATCGCGACTCTACAAGCCTTGTTCACAAGGCAAAAAATGGTTATACTTGTTATATCATATTAATTTTACATGAAGTTCAATAAGCTTTACTTTCCCCCCCTACTTCTGATCTTCATATTTTCCGCTTCACTTTTCGCCCAAACCAATCCTGGTGAAATTGCCTTCGTGGCTTATAACGCAGATGGAACAGATGGCTTTGCCATTGTGACATTCGTGGATATCCCCAATGGAGCAGAAATCATTTTTAACGAGAATGAATGGGATGGAACTGTGTTTAATACAGGGGAAGGGGTCATTACCTGGACAAATACAGGAGGAATAATTGCTGAAGGCACAGTGATCGTATTTGAAAATTTGTCTGGTGGTTCATCCTCGGTTAGTCATGGTTCCATATCCACAAGTGGGTCCTTTAATTTAAATGTAAGCGGTGAAGCGCTTTATGCGCATGTAGGAAGCCCTCCAACCTCCTTTTTAGCCGCCATTGCCAATAATGATTTTACTGCTGCAGGCGCTTCTTTGACAGGTACGGGCTTGACCGTTGGTTCTACCGCTATTGAGCTTGATGCCGTAGACGCAGATGCAGATGTAGCTGTTTATATTGGAGCGAATTCGGGGCTATCCGCCGCTGGATACCTGGCTTTAATTGGTACCCCAAGCGCTGCTACTTGGGATACGCAAGATGCTTCAGGCGACCAAAGTCAGGACGCTACTTTCCCCGACTTTCCCGATGATGTGCCTGGGAATTTTACCATTTCAAGCGCAGCCGTTCCCACCCTTTCCGAGTGGGGAATGATCATTATGGCATTGCTGATGGGACTCATGGCAATGATGGCAATGCAAGCCCAAACTGCTGTCCAGCACACGGGAAATGCATTGAGCCTTGTGCCTGCTATGATTTCTATTTCTAGAAAAACCTTCCTCCCCAAATTAGGCATCACCTATGCTGTTCTGATTGTGATTTTCCTTATGGCGATGCTATTATTCGGCTATGAATTGACCGCAGCTGATCCTTGGGGTGTACTGATTTCAGGCGGAATCATCGCTTTTGGATGGACATTGGGGACCAATCAAGATATGTCTTGAGAAAAGTACAAACTCAAGTTCAAGTTCAAAAAGAAAACGGTTCTCTGACAATTTTAGTGGAGTGTCCACTTTGGCATTCACATCTCCTGAACCCTGCAGGCCCCGTCCTCTTCAAAGAGGACTTCCCACAAGCCCTGGTTGGCGCGAAAACCCCTTTGAAGGGGTGGGGCCTTGTGCGATCGGGGATGTGTTTGTCAGAAGCGACAAGCTTACCACGGAATTTGTCAGAGAACCAAGAAAACTTGAGTTTGACACTTGTACTTTCTATTTATTCATCCCTCAACGCCTCCACGGGATTGGTACGAGCGGCCTTCCAAGACTGGAAGCTGACCGTCAACCAGGCGATTACTAGAGTGCCTATACCTGGCAAGAGGAAATACAACGGGTGAAACGTCACCCGATAAGCAAAGCCATCCAGCCAATCATTGAGCATCAGGTAGGCAACTGGAATCGCCAATAGGAAGGCGAGAAAGACCAGCCAGGTAATGCTTTTATTTAACATCAAAATCATCTCCCATGAGGAAGCACCCAGTACCTTGCGGATGCTAATTTCCTTGCGGCGCTTCTCTGCAGCATAAGCTGCGAGGCCCAACATCCCCATACAGGCAATGATGATGGCCAGCATGGAAAAGGCAAAGATAATGCTGCTCAGGCGCTCTTCAGCTTCGTATTGGCGGGCAAAATTGTCGTCGACAAAGAAGTAGTCAAATTCGCGGTTGGGCGCGAGGGTCTTCCAGGAATCTTGCAGAGACGCAATTAATCGCGTCTCTAAATTGGTGCATTTGATGGAGACAAAATTGTGGACGCCATTGTCTGGAGCGCGGTACATGTGGAGGATCGGCGCCACTTCGTTTTCCAGCGATTGGAAATTATAATCATCTACCAAGCCTACGACTTGGTAGGTTCTTTCCCCGCGCTGAATGGTATGTCCAGCAATGCTTTCCCAACCAAAGGCTTCCATCGCAGCCCGATTGATAATCATGCTTGTCTGTCTTTCTTCTTCTGATCCTGAGATGAAATTCCGCCCTTCGAGCACTTTGATGCCATAGGTTTCGAAGAAATGTTCATCCATGTAGGAAGTCCGTACGCGCATGGGCTGCTCCGCATCCCAGCCATCTGGCGTGGCAAAGGTAAACCATCCATCCCAGCTGCCTGGGATGTGGGAAGAAGAAGCGACGCTGCTCACATTGGCGAGAGATTTCGCCTCTTCTTTGAAGCGCTCGATCGAGCGGATGGCGGCTTCCCGATCTGGGAAGTCCCTTGCTTCCACAGGCACAACCACCAGGTTGTTTTGATCAAAATTCAACTCTGCTGACTGCATGAATTCCACTTGACGCCAGATGACAAGGGTTCCTACAATCAAGGCCATTGACAATCCAAACTGGAGCGTCACCAATACGTGTCGAGAAAATACGCTTCCTCTAGAGGCCCGAATCTTGGTTTTAAAGGTGTCTATGGGGCGGTAGTTGGAAAAAAGGAATGCAGGATATAGCCCCGCCAATACGCCTATGGAAAGGCCCATCCCTATCCAGAACAGCAACAATTGCTGATCGGCAAAGAGATTGAGGTCAAATTGAATGTCAAATGCTTCTACAAATAGCGGGCGGCTCACTTCCACCAAAATCACACTCAACAATAGCGCAATCGCACCGATCAGCACTGATTCGCCCAGAAACTGGCCAATGATCTGACCACGCCTTGCCCCCAAGACTTTGCGCATGCCTACTTCGCGCGCACGGTCAAGCGTACGTGCCGTAGAGAGATTCACAAAATTGATGATAGCAATGAGCAAAATGCCTATGGCGATCATGAGCAGCATGATAGCGTACTGACGACTATCAGTGAGGGCATTGTAGCGTTCCAATAAAGGCCGTAGGCCGAGGTTGGTGCGCTGCGCTATTTCTTCATTCCATGTTTTTTGAATGAATGCTGGGAACTGTGCTGTTACCGCTGATGGATCGCTCCCTGGTTGCAGCATGATATACGTGTCGAGAAAGGCACTGCCCCAATTGTTGATATTGTCTTCATACCCACTGAGTGTACTCATCAGGACCATGAAATCAGGTCGTATGGTAGCGTTGAGGGGAATTTTGTCTAATACCCCACTTACGGTAAATTCTTGTTCAAAATCGAGGTGGATAATTTTCCCCAATGGATCTTTGCCCGCAAAATACTTCTCAGCCATTTCCTCAGACAGAATGACACTGTGCTTATTCAAGAATGCTTTCTCGGCATTTCCCTTTTTGAAAGAAAAACTAAATAACTCAAAGAACTCAGGGTCAATGTGACTCACGACTTCCTGAAATTGCTCCCCATCTTTCTCAATCCACGATTGCCGGTCAAACACGCGACTGCCCGCTACTACAGAATGGAAATCTTCTTCAAGTGCTTCTTTCAAGGGAATCCAGGTATCAGAGCCTATCTGCGTGCCTGTAGGCGTAATACGCTCTTTATATACTTGGTAGATATCATCTGCCTTTTCATGGAAATGATCATAGGTCAATTCTTGAAGCGCATACGTGCTGATCAGCATCGCAGCGGCCAGACTGATGCCCAATCCCACAATATTCAAAGCTGCATAGAAGCGATGCCTACTGAGGGAGCGGAAAGCGACTTTTAGATAGTTTTTGAGCATAACGGAAGAAAGTTTAAACGTCTGATTGTCTGAGCGTCTGAACGGAAAACTGTCTGAATGGCCGCAAGTCTGAGCGGGAAGATGGCTAAGCGCATTCAACGTTCAGACATTCAGACCTAAGACGATCAGACGTCTTTTATTTATTCGTCTTTGAGCGCCTTTACAGGATTCGCCACGGCTGCTTTGATGGACTGAAAACTCACGGTGAGCCAGGCGATCACGAGGGCGATCACACCAGAAAGAACATAGGGCAATGGCTGTTTCCAGGGCAAAATATCGATGCGATAGGCAAACGCTTCCAGCCAGTTGTTTCCCAGGACATAAATGATGGGAATCGCGACAACGACCGAGATGATCACCAATAGCGTGAAATGCTTGGACAGCAATACCACAATGTTGCCAACAGATGCGCCCAACACTTTGCGAATGCCAATTTCCTTGGTTCTGGCCTGAGTCATGAAGGCCGACAGGCCAAATAGACCGATACAGGCAATCAGGACTGCCAAGCCCGAAAATACCGTTGAGATGCGGCGTACGCGCATTTCGCTTACATAAAGCGCATCGAGCTTTTCGTCAAAAAAGCGGTAGTTGAATGGCTGTTCGGGATTAAAAGTGCGCCATTGATCGGCGATGAAATCGACGGCTTCTGATGTGTTTCCAGCCTTCAGGCGGATAGCGAGGAATGGCATATTGCCGTTTTGGCCTTCGTGGCTGAGCATGACGACGGGGCTGATTTTCTGGTGCAATGACTGAAAGTGATAGTCTTTGACGACGCCCACAATGGTGTAGCGCACCAGTTCATTATTGGCGCCGCCATTTCCTTGGCTATATATCGGCTTGCCGATAGGGTCGTCGATGCCCAATTCGCGCACAGCCGTTTCATTCATCAGGATAGAAAGGCTATCGTTAAAGGCGCGGTCAAAGGGACGACCGTCCACAATTTCCATCCCCAAGGTCTCGATATAGTCTTCATCCATGACCATGGCACTGGTCGTGACAGGCTCCGTGCCTGGGCTCGTTTGTACAAAAAATCCGAAGTAATAATCTCCCGGTAATGCATTGGTCCCTGAAGCCTGAGTGATCTGCGGATTTTGAAGCAATGCCTCTTTGAAGGCTTCAGTCTTCTCTTGAAGGGTGCCAAAGCGCTCTACAATGAGCGTCTGGTCCTTATTAAATCCAAGGTTCTTATTTTGCATAAACTCCATCTGCCGATAGATCACCAGGGTAGCAGCGATGAGGACGATAGAGATAAAAAATTGGAATACAACCAGTCCATTTCGGAGGAATGTACCTTGGCGACTTGATTTAAAATTGCCCTTTAACACCACTACGGGCCTGAAAGAAGACAAGACAAATGCAGGATACAGCCCCGCCAGCAACCCTACCACAATGGCAAAGCTCAACAACGCAGGAATCAGCCAGCCCGGTTGAGCGATATTTAGCTCAAGGCTTTTCTCTGCCAATTCATTAAAATAGGGTAACGCCAACCTCACCAACCCTATACCTACAAACAAGCTGATCAGGCTGACGGTAACTGACTCCACCAAAAATTGTCCTACCAATTGCTTTCTGAGGGACCCAAGCACTTTTCGCACGCCTACTTCACGTGCCCGCTCAGCAGACCGCGCCGTGGCGAGGTTCATGAAGTTAATACAGGCCAACAATAGGATAAAGAAGGCAATGCCGATAAACATGTACACATAAGTGATATTGCCATTGGCGCGGGCTTCGCTTTCGAGTTGGGATTCGAGGTGAATACGCTTAAGCGGCTGAAGGAAATAGCGGTAGCCATTGCCCGCTGCGGTGTAGGACTTATAGTCCATATTGAGTTGTGCCTGAATCTGGCCAGCGGCATATTGCTCCACGAGCTTGGGGAATTTTGATTCCACATGATCTGGGTCAGCCGAGGGATCCAATAGCAGATAGGTCAGGGCAGAAAAAGAGATATAATTAGGGCGACGGAGGAAACCAAGGCTGCCAGAGGAGAGGAGCAGGTCAAAGGTGAAATGGCTGTTCTCAGGCACGTCTTCGGCGATGGCCGTTACGATCAGGTCGCCAAAGTCTGACTCCAACTGCTGGCCCATGGCCTTTTCCTTTCCAAAGAAGCGCTCCGCAGTAGAGGCTGTCAAGATGACGCTATTGGGCTTATTGAGGGCGGTATTGGGATCGCCTTCGACAAGGGGCAAGGTGAAAATGTCAAAAACATTGGAGTCCGCAAACATCACTTCCTTTTCCTCGTAGATGTCATCCTCTTTTTGGAATACGACCCCATTGCCAAAGGCTGTAAACAGGCGTGTCGCCTTTTCCACTTCGGGAAAGTCTTTGGCGACAACCTCGGAGAAGCCGCCTGGAATGATGGCGTAGAGCCGTGTATGTTCGGGATAAATGCGCTCTAGCGCCATGCGGTAGATGCGGTCGCCCTGCGCATGCTGTGCATCATAAGAGAACTCATCTGCGACGTGCAGCAGGATCAAGGTACAACAGGCGATGCCAATGCCAAGCCCCATGATATTGATCAGAGAGTAGCCTTTGTGGCGCCAGAGGTTGCGAAAGCCGATTTTTAAGTAATTCTTAAGCATAAAAATAAATTGTTCCCAAAGCGTCACAATTTATTTTTATATGATGCTTTGTGGTTATCATGTAAAACTTTGTTGCTAGGGCTGTTTATTCATTTTTTGGGGGAAATTCGGTATCCTTCATAAGTTGTTGACACTTAGCTAGGGTCAATTTTTCCTACAGCATAGCTGTCATTTCGACCATCGGGAGAAATCTAACACTGCGGTCTAGTAGCCTATTCTAAACCCGTGGAAAAGGGACGTGTAGCCAGAATAAAAGAGCGTGTTGGATTTCTCCTCGAAGACTCGTCGAAATGACACTTCTATCAGCTAATATTCCAAGAAATATTCCACTCATCACAATACACTGATAACCAGAAACTTACACTGATTTTTTCTTTGAAAAAATCATTTAGCTGTTCCGCATTGAAACATTTTCTTGTTTCAGTTTGGAACAAAAAAACAGCTCACGGGTAATCCTTGCCTAATCATTTGATAATCCTTAATTTTGCACCGCATTTTCGCCTACCAAACATTTAATTCATAATCGAAATATGGCAGAAGTAAAAGATCAAGCACAAAACATGGAAACGGGGAGTATCTCGGTCAGCACAGAAGACATATTTCCCATTATCAAGCGCTCCTTGTATTCGGAGCAGGAAATCTTCCTTCGCGAGTTGGTTTCCAATGCAGTGGATGCTACGCAGAAGTTGAAGTTTCTCTCTACGCGTGGAGAGTTTGAAGGGGAATTGGGAGCGCTAGACATTCATGTCAAGATCGACAAAGAGGCCAAGACCCTTACGATCAGTGATGCGGGGATCGGCATGAATGCCGACGAAGTCAAGAAATACATCAATCAAGTAGCTTTTTCAGGTGCAGAAGAGTTTGTCAAAAAATTCAAAGACGCCGATAAAAGTGAAGATATCATCGGTAAATTTGGGTTGGGTTTTTACTCGGCCTTTATGGTTTCAAAAGAGGTAGAAGTCGTCTCTCGCTCCTACCGAGACGACGAAAAGGCCGTCCGCTGGACCTGTGATGGCACCACGACCTATACGATCTCAGAAGCAGAAAAAGAAAACCGCGGAACGGATATTATCCTTCATCTCGATGAGGATTCTCTCAACTACCTGGAGGACGAGCGCATCAAGACAATCTTGAACAAGTATTGCAAGTTCTTGCCCGTCCCCATTCAGTTCAATGAGGAACAAGTCAACAACCCTGAGCCGCTCTGGCGCAAGACGCCAGCTGACCTCAAGGACGAGGACTATACCGCCTTCTTCAAGGAATTGTATCCTTTTGCCGAAGAACCCCTATTCTGGATCCACCTCAACGTGGACTACCCCTTCAACCTAACGGGTGTCCTCTTTTTCCCAAAAATCAAAAAGGACATTGATCCCCGCAAAAACCAGATCCAGCTCTACTCTCGCCAAGTCTTCATCACCGATGAAGTCACCGACATCGTGCCTGACTACCTCATGCTCTTGCAAGGGGTGATCGACTCACCAGATATTCCATTGAATGTCTCTCGTTCTTACCTGCAAGGCGATCCCAACGTCAAGAAAATCAGCAACTACATCACCAAGAAAGTGGCGGATAAGTTGAAGGAACTGTACAAAGAAGATGCGACGAAGTATGAGGAAAAATGGGATGACATCTCTGTGTTTGTGAAGTATGGGATGCTCACCGATGAGAAGTTTTATGAGCGCGCAGAAGATATTTGCTTATTGCAAAATGTGGAAGGTGCTTATTTTACCTTAGACACTTATAAAGAAAAGGTCACAACCCTTCAAACAGACAAAGACGGCAAAGTTGTTTTCCTATATACTTCTGACAAGGACGGCCAAGATATCTATGTCAAAGCAGCTACCACAAAAGGTTATGATGTCCTCAACATGGACGGCGCCATTGATTCTCATTTTATTGGCTTACTAGAGCGCAAGCAAGATACGACCCGCTGGGCACGTGTAGATGCGGAGACCATCGACAAACTGATCCCAAAAGAGGACGAAGCCCCTAAAGAGGAAGAACTCCTCCTCACCGAGGACCAGCGCAATAAGATCAAAGAAGCCTTTGAGAAAGCGGCAGCCAATGACCACATGACGATCGACTTGCAGGACCTCGGTGCTGAGCAATTGCCGGTCATGCTGACGCGCAATGAGTTCATGCGCAGGATGCGCGAGCAGGCGGCGATGGGCGGTGGCGGAATGGCCATGTTTGGCGATATGCCTGACTCCATGAATGCCGTGGTGAATACCAGCCACACCCTCGTCCAAGGCATGCTCGACCGCGAGGATAATGAACCCCTTGCGAAGCAATTGCTTGACCTCGCACTGCTCTCCCAAAATATGCTGACGGGCGAGAAGCTCACTTCCTTCATCAATCGCAGCGTAGAGATGATTGGCAAGGAGTTTAAGCCTAAAGCGAAGCGCAAGGCTAAGAAGAAGGCGGAGCCGAAAAAGACGGAAGAGTAGGGAACCCTTCCTCTTAAAATAATTAGACCCCGTAGGTTTTTGAAACCTACGGGGTCTTTTTTCATCCCAATTGATTGATAATCAATTCAGCTTCGCTCGAATCTGCTCTAGCAGCGTCTCGGTGCCTTCATAGCTCTCTTCGTTGAGCTGGGCGATGCTGATGGCCTTATTGGCGATGCGCATGGCTTCCTGGTAATTTCCTACTTTGTAGAGCAGGGAGGCGTAGGTGTCATTATTGTAATAATGATTTTCAAGGGCGACCGACTGACGGGCCCAAGCAAGGGCGCGCTTGAGGTATTCGCGGTTGTCGACATGTAGGAAGAAATTATGCGCAATATTGTTGAGCGCATAAGCATCTGTCAGATTGTATTGGTCAAAAAAATCGATGGTCGAACGTGCGTACAAGTCCCAATTCTTTTTAGTCTCCGCATAGGTCATCTTGATGCGAGCGGCCATTTTCCCCTTGTCCTTGACCTTCTCTTGTGCCATTGTGACTAGCTCACTATAAGCAGCATCGTTGCCGGAAACCGCCGCTTTTACCACATTTTTCTTAAAGACATCAGCAATTTTTGCCTCTACAGCCGCAGGTCCAGCATATTTTTTCATGAACTTCTTGCGCTTCTTTAGCAGCAACTGAAATTCACGTGCTTTCACATCAGAGCTGAGGGTGTTGATGGCTTCCCATCCCGCTTTGGAACAAAGCTCTTTGTCCGTACGTGAGGCAAAATACTTATTGGCGGCTTCCCGATAATCTTTTCCTTCGGTTTTCATCTTGACGGCATAGGTGTACAGCTCATCTCCATCAAGGGCATTGTCTTTATAGGAAAGGTCCAAATTTGCTTCATTGTTTTCGGGGCGCATAGCTACCTGACCCGCGCTGAGGAATTTGTCGGGTGGCAAGTAGCCGACGTGCTTATGCACGATTTCGCCTTTATAGTTGATATAATAAAGGGAGGGATAGGCACGGACCTGATACTTGGCTGCCCATTGGGGACCTTCGCCCTTCTCCATGTCAAACTTATAGTTGACAAAATTCTTATTGTAGTATTTGCCGACGGCTTCATCGGTGAAGGTATTGCGTGACATCATCTTACAAGGTCCACACCACACGGTGTAAGCATCGACAAAGATGAGCTTACGCTCTTTTTTGGCCTCTACGAGGACTTCCTCCCAGGTACCATGGAAGAATTCCATGCCGCTGTCTTGTGCCCATGCCGGCTGGGCCATAAGGCTCAGCCAGAGGACGAGCACAAAGATTCCTGTTGTTTTTTTAATCGTATTCATGATCGAGAATTATTGATTATTGATTGACTGATTATTAAAAGAGCCTAAGAAAAACACCGATATTGCATCTTTCCCCTAAAATTAATGATAATTTTGGTCCCATGAAGCTCATGGTGTTCACATCGCGATTTCCCTACCCCATCGAACGGGGGGATAAATTGCGAATTTATCACCAGATCCGGGAACTCTCCCAGCATCATGAAGTAGTCCTTGTGACTTTGCATGACCATGCCATTCCAGAAAAAGACATGACGGAGATGAAGCAATACTGCCAACGTATCTACCCGTTTCGCCTCACAAAGTTTAGCATTATTTGGCACCTCGCTTTATCCCTACTCAATCAACGGCCCGCCCAGCTTGCCTATTTCTTTCGCCCCAAATGGAAACGAAAAATCCGCGAGATCATCGAAAAAGAGCAGCCTGACCATCTCTACTGCCAACTCCTGCGCATAGCTGCCTACGTTCGTGACGTGCCGATGCCCAAAACCTTGGACTTCATGGATGCGCTTTCTGTGGGCATGCAACGACGGGCCGACCAGTCTCCCTGGTGGTTGCGCCCTATCTTCCGACGTGAAGCCAAGCTACTTGCACGGTATGAACGGGCCTTACTGGCTGATTTTGACCATTTTACGATTATCTCAACGCAGGATCGGGACCATATTCATCCGGGGAAATCTTCTGACATTCAAGTCATTTCCAATGGGGTAGACACCTCTTTTTTTGCCCCACAAACGAAGCTCCCCATTGTGGACCTGGTCTTTGTGGGAAATTTGGGGTATTTCCCCAATGTAGAGGCGGCAAAGTACCTTGCACAAAAAGTAATGCCTTTGCTGGGCAAGGATATACGCTTGAGCCTTGCAGGGGCCAGGCCTACGTCTGAGGTATTGGCACTCACCTCTGACCGTGTAAGTGTTTCTGGATGGGTAGAAGACATACGAGACGCCTATGCCAGTGCCAAAGTGATGGTCGCTCCCCTATTTGCTGGCAGCGGCCAGCAAAACAAGATCCTGGAAGCCATGGCGATGGGATTGCCCTGCGTCACGACGCCTTTGGTGAATCGCGCCATCGGCGCATTGGAAGGCGACGCCATCTTATTGGCAGAAAGTCCGGAGGACTTTGCGAGGCATATCAATCGCCTGTTGACGGACGATGCAGAAGCCACACGAATCGGTCAAGCGGGGCTGCAATTTGTACAAAAAATGTATAGCTGGGAGGGGACAGTCAAAGAATTGATGGGAGTGTGGAAATAAAAAACGAGACAACTCTAAGTTGCCCCGTTTGAACATCTAAAAACACACAAATTCTTTAATTAATATCTTTTTATTTTCTAACGCACTTCCTTCTAAAAGGTAGCCTAGGGGAAAAATTTAATCCAATTTCTATTTTTTCAGTAGGGTCAGGACATGCCCTGACCCTACTGAAAAAATGTGTAAGGTTTGCAGCGGACCAATTTTTCCTACAAAAAGGAATAATATATTTTTCTGTTTCTTTATTTTTCCTACATTTAGGAAAAATATAAATCAATGAGTCAACAATACCTGGGGTCATTTGAAGAAATCGTCTTGCTCACGGTAGGCATCCTCCACGATAAAGCTTATGGCGTAGCGATCAAAGAGGAGATTGAAAAACGCCTCAGCCGCACCGTACGATTGGGAGCCTTGCATGCGACCTTGGTACGTCTGGAGAATAAAGGCTACCTCAGCTCAGCATACGGAGAACCCACCAAAAAGCGTGGGGGGAAGCGCAAACGGTATTTTACAGTGACCACCTATGGCCAAAAAGCCCTTAAAAGTACTATGCAAACACGCCAGCAATTGTGGGAATCCATTCCTGGTTTTGCTTTTGAGTAATGCCCTTAATCGACCATTATGCCAAAATCCCTTCCGCCTCCTCCCCGCGTGGCTCAACGCCTGCTCAAGTGGTTTTGCCACCCAGATCTATACGAACAGGTCGATGGCGATCTGAATGAATTGTATGCCAAATGGCAAGAAGATGACAAGATGAAATACCCGCGCTGGGCGTATGCCCGCGAAGTATTGGGGCTGATGCGTCCCCGCTTGATACGCACTATCCCTCGCTTTTCCATTCACCTTCACCCCCGAGACATGTACAAAAATTATCTCAAACTCGCTTTTCGGAATATCTGGCGAAATAAGGCTTTTTCATCCATCAACCTCTTTGGACTGGCTATCAGTATGTCGGTGTGCCTCTTGCTCATTCTTATCATCAATGACCAATATGGCTATGACAGTGAGTTTGAGAAAAAAGATCGCATCTGTCGCATTGTGTCTGAGCGCACATCCAAGGAAGAAGGAAAGGTCACCAAACTGGCAACGGCTCCTATGCCATTGGCGCAGGTATTGAAAGAGAATTGCCCTTTTGTGGAGGAGGTCGTGCGCATCAAGCGGCGATTTGGGGGAGAAGCCGTTTTTCAGGGAAAAACTGTTCCGCTAAAAGGCATATATGCCGATCAGTCCTTCCTCGACGTCTTTGACGTCATCTGGGTAGCTGGCGATGCGACGGATGCCCTCACTACGCCCAACACCGTAGTACTGACCGAGACGGGCGCCCGTCGGTTATTTGGGGAGCAAGAGGCCGTAGGACAAGTAATTGAGGTAACAGGGACAGGGACCTTTTTGGTGAAAGGCGTTGTGAAGGATCACCCCACCAGGACGCATATCAAATATGAGGCGTTAGCTTCAGTCAGCACATTGGCTGCCTTAGAAAAAGAAGAACGCATCTATGCTTCCCTAGACAATTGGCATAACCTCAATGATAATTATCTCTATTTACTTTTGAAACCAGGCAGCAAGCATAAAGCCCTCAATCCCATACTAGAGCAGATCGTCGATCAGCAATATGATGAGGAAGACCAATCTACTTACGCCTACCATTCCCAGGCCTTGCTTGACATCACCCCAGGTCCCAGTTTCAGCAATCAGTTGGGCACTGTCATCCCAGAAATCATGCTGTATTTCCTCATGCTCTTGGGATTTATCGTCATTTTATCAGCGGGTTTCAATTATGCCAACCTTTCCATCGCACGCTCCCTAGATCGCGCCAAAGAAGTAGGCATACGCAAGGTCTCTGGTGCATTCAAATCTCATTTGACAACTCAGTTTCTGATAGAATCTACGGTTTTTGCCATAATCGCCTTGGGAATAGCATGCCTCTTTCTGGAATTTCTGATTCCTGCTTTCCTGCAATTGGACCCCAATATCTCAAGGGTATTTGCCCTCCAGCGGACACCAGGTGTCTATTTGAGTTTCTTAGGCTTTAGTCTATTGGTTGGCGGAATTTCGGGCTTACTGCCGGCCTTGCACCTTGCAGCTTTTAACCCTGTAAAGGTGCTCAAAGGTGTGGGTAACATTCGTGTTTTCTCAAGACTCACGGCGCGGAAGGCGCTGATTGTCGCTCAGTTTGTCTTCTCCATGGTCTTTGTGATATCCGTTTTTTTAGCCCAACAACAATTGACCCTTTCTCTCAATACTGACTTGGGATTCACGACCGAGGGTATCGTCAATGTAGATTTACAAGGTAATGACTATGAGGTTGTGGCCCAGGCGCTGGCGGCGAACAGTGACATCTTAGCGATATCGGGTTCATCGAATCTTCCCGCTACGGGTTCTGAAGATCGAAACCCTTTCAAGAACCTCGAAACAGGTGAGTCCATTAGCATAACTAATTTTGCCGTGAACCGCGCTTTTATTCCAAATCTCGAAATCGACCTCATTGCTGGTGAGAACTTCCCTGAAAATGCCAGCAAAGAACAAGAGCAGTATGTGATTCTCAACGAACAGGCCGTAGACCTGCTGCAACTGACGTCGCCTGAAGCTGCCATTGGGCAACTTCTTCAGTATAATGATGGCCCTACCCTCAAAGTCATTGGCATACTTGGCAAGTTCCACTATCGCGAAGCCTCCGAGACGCTTGGGCCATTTGCCTTGCGATATGCCCCTAGTCGATTGACCTATGCAAATGTCAAACTCTCTAGTCAAAATGTGCACCGCGCATTGACAGGCTTGGAGGCTAGCTGGAAAGAAGTTGACGCTATCCATGACCTCAGCTATCGCTTTTTTGATGAAGACATCAAAGAGCAATACACGGGTCTATTGATCACCATGAAGATCATTGGTTTCCTGTCTTTACTCGTCTGTTCCATCGCATGCTTGGGCTTGCTCGGCATGGCGATTTACCATACCAAATCGAAAGAAAAGGAAGTTGGGATTCGCAAAGTGATGGGGGCTACAAGCTCACAGTTGATGGTTTTGCTGTCCAAAGGATTTGTAAAACTGATCCTTCTGGCTGCGGTCATTGCCCTGCCTATCGCCTTCTTTGTCAACCAATTGTGGCTTGAAACCTTTGCTATAAAGGTCTCCTTGGTAGGAGGATTGATCAGTGGATTTGGGTTAATGCTTTTTTTAGGCCTACTGACCATCATTTCCCAAACCTTCAAGGCAGCGATCGCGAATCCGATTGATGCGTTGAGAGATGAATAGGGGAAATGAGTAAATGAATAAATGAGAAGATGATTAAATGATCGAAGGTTTGATCTTCCGACATTTTATCATTCTATCATCTACTCATATAACCATTCTCTTCCCCTTCTCTCATTCTATCATCCACTCATTCTATCATTCTCTTCCCTACTCCACCCTTAAGATCTCCACGGGATTGGTTTGGGCCGCCTTATAGGAGCGATAACTGACCGTCAGCAAGGCCACAGCCAGAGCGAGGAGGCCTGCTGCTACAAAGGGCCCAGGGTGAAGTGTCGTCTGATACGCAAAATTCTCCAGCCATTTTTTCATCAAAAAATAGGCTATCGGACTTGCCAGGACAAAGGCGACTAGCACCTGAATAGCAAAGTGACGAGACAGCAGTAGCAGCAAATTTTGGGTCGTAGCGCCCAGAATCTTGCGAATGCCGATCTCGCGCGTCCGTCGCTCCACCGTATAAGACGCCAACCCAAATAGCCCCATACAGGCAATAATGATCGTCAGTAAGGCCCCGATCCCAAAGACATTTCCCATTTTTTCTTCTTGTTCATAGAAGAGGGCGATTTTGTCGTCGAGGAAATTGTATTCGATGGGGGTGTTTTTATCAAATTGTTCGTGGACAGATTTGATGTGGTTAATGGTTTGGGGAATGTTATTGGGACTAATTTGTAAGGTGAAATAATCGATCGCCCGGACAGGATTGCGCCAATAGCCCATGATCAGGGGACCGATGGGTTCATGAAGCGATTTGAAGTGAAAGTCTTTCACCACGCCTACGACTTTCGGCTGGAAGTCTCTCCTCGGAATGCGAATTCGCTTGCCGATGGGGTCATCCCAGCCCAGTAACCGCGCCGCCGTTTCATTGATCAAAACCCCCAGGCTATCTGAAACCTGCCCTCGAAAATTTTCCCCTTTCACCATCTCCATTTCAAATACATCGATGGCATCTTTGTCAAAACAAAAGAAATGCGAGGTCATCGAATCTATCGCGCCGCCTTCCATTGGCAGGACATTGATCTGGGTGATGCCTTTCCATTCGCCTGGTACGCGTGAAGTTGCCGAAACACGCTGAACGTCAGGTGATTGGAGGAATGCTTCTTTCATCGCCTGAAAGTTGCTACGCACACTTCCATCATTGATGTCGACCACGACCATGAGCGACTTGCGAAATCCCAACTCCTTGGACTGGATGTAATCCATTTGCTGGAAGACGATGAGCGTCGCGCTGATCATGATGATGGAAAGGACAAATTGGGTGATGACCAATCCTTGGCGGAGGCGATTGCCTTTCAAGCCAGTAAGCAATTGACGCTTTAGTACATCGACGGGCTGGAAGCCCGAGATCACCCAAGCAGGAATGCTTCCTGCCAACATCCCAATCAGGACGGCAGCGCCCAGCAAAGCAGGCAATATCTGCCCCACAATGGCAAAATTGGAACTAAAATTCCTTCCACTAATCTCATTAAATGCAGGCAAAGCGAGGTCAAAGAGAATAATCGAAACGATAAATGCCACCAAAGCGATCGCAACAGATTCGCCTAGCAATTGCGTCACCAACTGCAGACGACTAGCGCCTACTACTTTGCGCAAACCGATTTCTTTGGCGCGCTGTAAGGCGCGGGCCGTGGCTAAGTTCATGTAGTTGATCGCTGCGATCAACAGAAGAAATAGGCCAATAGCTATGAAAATATACAGCGTACTTAAAGAGCCTTGTTGCTCGTCCAGGCCATTCGAGATTCCCTTGGAATGCAAACGCACATCGTGCATGGGTTGGAAGAAGAAATTCACATCGTCCTGGTTTTCACCACGATGTTTGGCTATCAATGCCGGTATTTGAGCGGAAATGCCCGCAATATCAGTTCCTTCTTTCAGCACCATATATCCAAAAGCCGCCCAGACATCCCACCGACTAAGATGTGCTTGCCAGTTGTCGGGAAGTGATGCATAGGCAATCAGCATACTAAACTGGATGTGGCTATGAGGGGGTGGATCGGCTATGATGCCTGTCACCAAGACCTCTTCAAAACGATTGATCCATATGGTCTTGCCCAATCCCTCTTCCTCTCCAAACAATCGCTTGGCGGTTGTCTCTGTCAAGACCACGGTCTTGGGTGATTTGAGGGCGGTAGCGGTGTCACCCGCTATCATGTGAAAGTCGAAGACCTGGAAGAAGCCAGGTGTCACGATCAACCAATCACGATCGTTGAAGCGCTTGTCATCATAGCGCACCACCGACTGTCCAAACCTGAACATGGAAACCTGTTCTTCCACTTCTGGGAAGTCCTCTCCCAAGGTGCGACAAAGCGACATGGGCACACTGCCAAACCGTGTGAGGCCATCCATCGGGTCGTTAGACTCAGCGCCGAGGCGATACATGCGTTCGCTTTTTTCATGGAAGCGGTCGAAGCGCATTTCGTGCTGGAAGTAGAGGTAGAATAAAGAAAAGCACGCCAGTGCGATGGCTAGGCCTAATACATTGATTAGGGTGTAGGTGGTGTGGCGGGTGAGGTTTCGCCAGGTGGTTTTTAGGTAGTTTCGAAGCATGGGAAGGAAGTTCTAGGGTTCAGGGTTCGATAGTTCGAGCGTTGGGTTTCACTATACTCATAACAACAAAGTTGTCATAAGTAACGGAGTGAAGGATCTTGCTATCATTCAAGATAACACATTACACCCAAACCCTTTCAATCCAAATGCCACAAACATAATACCCTGATAATGAACCTGTTACACGCTATTTTCTCAAAAACCATCTTCCTATTGTCCGCCCCTCGACATCTGACTGTCCAGATCTGGACATTTATGAAATCATTTTCGATTTCTCTAACTTCAACTCCAGTCCTAATTCTGACTCTAAACCTGATGGATTGTCTGTTTAGGTCCACGATCATGTTTTGAACCATATAAGACATTTAAGGGCATTTAAGGTTAAAAAAGGCAATTTTCTTATATGATCTTATATTCCTTATATGGTTCAATTGACACGGTTTTTCGCACAGTCTAAAATATCATAATCAGTCAATCAATAATCAATAATTCTTCATGATCCTGCCTCATCATATCTTGCTGATTGACGACGACGAATACGTGCGGCTGAGTGGGGAGGTATTGCTCTCCCAACATTTTTCTAAGGTCGAGTGCCTGGACGATCCAGCAAAGGTAGCGGAAGCCTTGAAACGTGAGATCTACGACGTTGTCCTTCTTGACATGAATTTCCAGCCGGGCCATACCGACGGGACGCAGGGGCAAGAAGTATTGCAGCAAATACGGACCCTTGATCCCGCGATAAGCGTCGTGCTGATCACCGCTTTTGGGGATATCTCTTTGGCAGTCGAGACCGTCAAAAATGGCGCTTTTGACTTTATCCTGAAACCCTGGCAAAATGAAAAGCTCCTCAGCACCATCCGCGCCGCTGCTCAATATAGCCGTTCCCAACGCAAAATCCTCCAACTCCAGTCCCAGCAGAACTTGCTACAAGCAGACCTAGACCAGCCCCACCTGGAATTGATTGGGCATTCTTCAGCGATGAAAGCCGTTTTTTCAAGCATTCAGAAAGTAGGGAAGACTGATGCAGATGTGTTGATTTTAGGGGAAAATGGAACGGGCAAAGAGCTGGTTGCCAGGGCTTTACACCGCGCCTCCAATAGAGCGAAACAGCTCTTTATCAATGTCGACTTAGGATCTATTTCCGAATCGCTTTTTGAAAGTGAAATGTTTGGGCACGTCAAAGGCGCCTTCACCGATGCCCGAGAAGACCGTGCTGGGCGTTTTGAGGCGGCGTCTGGCGGGACCATTTTGTTAGACGAAATTGGCAACCTCTCCCTTCCCCTTCAGGCCAAACTCCTGACCGTCTTGCAACGCCGTGAGGTCCTGCGCGTGGGCAGTCACCGCCCCATTTCCATTGATATCCGCCTGATCTCTGCTACCAATAAACCCATTAAGCAAATGGTGCAGGAAGGTACATTTCGCCAAGATCTCCTTTACCGCATCAATACGGTTGAAATTGTGCTACCGCCCCTTCGAGAACGGTTGGAAGACATCCCCTTATTGGCCCATTTTTTCCTCCGAAAATACGCCCACAAATACCAGAAGACGAGCCTTTCCCTCCCCGACTACGTCACCCGAAAGCTGCAAAAGCACCATTGGCCGGGCAATGTGCGTGAGCTCCAGCACGCCGTAGAGCGGGCCGTCATCATGAGCGAAGCGAATGTGCTGCATTCAAGAGACTTTGCCTTCCTCGCCGAGGGAGGCCCCGAGCCTGACATCGCCCCCACTTTCAATATCGCCGACCTTGAAAAATGGGCCATCCAACAAGCCCTGCGCAAGCATCAGGGCAATGTGAGCAAGGTGGCAGAGGAGGTGGGGCTGACCAGGGGGACGCTGTATCGGCGGATGGCGAAGTATGGGTTGTGAGAAGAGGAAGAAAAGTTCAAACTCAAGTACAAGCTCAAACTCAAAAAGAATGTCAACGTTTCTCCTTGAACTTGAATTTGCGCTTGAGTTTGATCTTTTTCTGCGATTTTTTTTTCAAAATCCCCCCACCAACAGCCCTCGCGCTCCGCGCATCCCACACTTCTGATACTTGTGATAAGCTGCTGCGGCAGCTTCTCGAATCGCTCCGCGATCCGCGCCGAGCACCCATTGGTGAAGCGCTGCTTCTAGCGTATACGCCTCTGGCGCCATGAGACCCGTCGTCCAGACGAGGGGAAAGGCACCCGCCTGGCGGATGGCTGGCGTGAAATAATCACGTGTGATGCATCCAAGCATGATAACTTCGCGACAGGTGCTGTCGGTCGCTTGGGGATAGGTGGTCATGGAGAAGTCCATGAGGCCGTTGTGGCCGACGTAAACGGCGAGGGAGGCATCCGTAACCACCTGACTGTCAATGACAATGGTGTCTTGGATGCCAGCGGCTGCGCCTAGGAAATCCTCTGTCGTGGCACGGATGTGCACGCCGTCATAGGCGTCTGCGACCAAGTAGACATCTTGGTCGCGGTGCTTAAAGATGCAGCGTTCCAAGACCTTGGGTTTGGGGTTGCTGATCGTTTCGATCAGGGTCCAATGGCTATTTTTTTTGAAATGGGTTTTCACCCCATATAGGGCACCCCAATAGAGGTTGCTCTTGGGATTTTGCCCATTGCCGAGGCTGGCGGGTACAGGCACGATGCCTTGATTCACATTGTCGCAAAGGGCGACATAGGCGCGGATGACGCGGGGCGTCTGGGCTTGGTTTTCCGAAGCGGAAAACCAAGTGAGGATGAGGGTTACAGCAAGGAAACTCTTTATAAAAGAAGTCATAGTAGAATTATCGTAAGATCGATTTTATACTTCGTTGATTCTCAACAAAGTATTAACGACTGCTATGCCCTAGAACTGATGTCTGATCTTCTTTTACATTTAACATCGAAGATGTCATTCCGAATGAAATGAGGAATCTAACTACCTCTTAAATAGCTGATTGTGAGCATAGTAAGATTCTTCGCGGGGCTCAGAATGACAACTTTGTTGTTGGTATGTGAAGGCTTCTTAAACCAATTATTTACACAAAAAAGGTATCAATCTCCTACTTACTCCACGATGATCTCATCTACAAAAATCCACACTTTACCCCCTGCACTCATGTGCCAGGCGGGCAACTGGCCGACAGTCTTGGCCAAGGCTTTGACGTAGCGTGCGTCTGTAGGGGAAATTTCTTGAGAAATTCGTTTGACCACCGTGCCACTTTCTTTGGGTGAAACGCCTGTCGTCAGGCTAGCGACTTCTTGCCAGTTCTGATTGTCAGTCGAAAGCGAAAATGTCACCGACGCTGGCATGAGAATCCAAGAGCTGGTCTCTTGGAGAAAACCCGCGCCTAATTTCGAAATCGCCGTATTTTCTCCCAAATCAATGACTATTTCCATGTCCTCACCTTCCCACGCCTGCCAAAGGCCGTCGCGGTATTTTGTGCTGCCAAAGCGCCCGTCGACCAGGGCACCGTCGCCAGAAGCTGGGTATTTTGCGCTGTACTTTTGGGTGAATTGTTGGGATTTGCCTAACGCTTTGTGGAAGCTAAAGGCCTGATGTGTGACTTCGCCATACGCCTTGCCCTTGCGGAAGGCTTGCACTTTAAGCGTCGCACTTTTGTCCAATACAATGCTGTCCGAATACGCCATTGAACTTGCGGTCGGTGCACTCCCATCTAAGGTATATCGATGGGAAAGGCCACGCATGCCCGCTTCTACGGCTACCTTGTACTGCCGCTTCGCCGCATCAAATCGCGCTGTCAAATAAGCGGGGCGGTCCTCAGGCCCATAATTGACGCCCATGGCTTCCAATCGCTCGTAATGGCGATCTACCCGCTTGCTGAAGTCTTCGTAGTCCTTTTCCCCCCCTGTCCATAAGACTTCACTGATCGCCAACAAGCGTGGAAAGACCATCGTATCCACTCGCTGTTGAGGAATTCGCTCCGTCCAAACATTCACTTCCCCCCCTAAGATATGGTGGGCAGCTTCGGCAGGAAGACTTTCTGGAATAGGGTTAAAAGCATAGACTTGGCGCAGTGGAGTCGTCTCGACAGAGTAGTCGAGGTAGCAGTGAGAAGTAGGCGAAACAATGGCATCATTGCCCTTTTCGGCGGCTTCGACCGCCCAGTCCATATTGCGCCAGGCTTGGATCGTGGCATTGGAGCGGGAGCCATCGGGTTTTTCGTCGAGGAGGCCACCTTCGAGGATCTCGTCCCAGCCAATGAGGCGTTTGCCGCGTGCGTTGAGCATCTGCTCGACGCGCTGGATGAAATAAGCTTGTAGCTCAAATTCATCTTTGAGTCCCAATTTTTGGATGCGCTCCTGGCAGATGGCACTGGCCTTCCAGCGGTCTTTGGGCGCTTCATCGCCTCCGATATGGAAATAGGGACCAGGAAACAGTCCTGTCACTTCTTCCAGCACATTTTCTACAAATTCATAGACCTCTTCTTTGCCCACGCATAAAACGTCCTTATGCACGCCCCACTGGTTAGCGACTTCAAATGGGCCTTCAGTGCACGCAAACTCAGGATATGCTGCGAGAACTGCCTTGGTATGGCCCGGCATGTCGATTTCGGGAACGATGGTGACATGGTGTGCCTCGGCATAAGCGACGATTTCACGGATGTCTTCCTGGGTGTAGAAACCGCCATAGCGTGAGCCATCGGCCTCTGTACGCCAAGCACCTATTTCGGTGAGTTTGGGGTATTTTTTGACTTCTATGCGCCAGCCTTGGTCTTCGGTGAGGTGCCAATGCAGGCGGTTCATTTTGTGGTAGGCAAGCAGACGGATATAGCGCTTGACAAATTCCTTTTCCATGAAGTGGCGCCCACAGTCGAGCAGCATACCCCTCCATTGAAAGGCGGGGACATCCCTGATTTCGAGGAGGGGCAGCATGAGCTGGCCTTTCGATAACGCTGACGCTGTAGGGTCAGGGGCCAGGAGTTGTTTCAGGGTTTGGAGAGCGTAGAAGAAGCCAGCGGTATGGGTTGCGGAGATGCGGATTTTATTGGTGGAAATGGCCATCTGGTAGCCTTCGTCGCCAAGGGTTGAGTCGCTGCTTGTTCGGAAATGAATCCCATTTAATTTGCTTGATAGCCCTTCACTTTTTTCTAGCCTAAATTCTATTCCTAAATGTGCCGCAGCTTCCTCTTTAAATGAGGTAGCCAGGTCGTAGGCTACCGGATCAGCATAAATATGGGGATGCTCATTGAGGGTAAAGGAGCCTTCTTTCACCGTCATTTCGGTGGGTTTGGGGACCAGTTGGGGGGTGGGGGCTTTTGGTGCTTGGTCGGAGCACGCGGAGAGGAGGGTTGCGATGAAAATGAGGGAGAGGAAATGTTTTAGCATGGAGAATGATGGATTTGGAGATGGGGTAATATGTGGGTCTTAGATATGTATTTTAAAGGATATTCTTACCACTGTGTTGTTACTTTTTTTAGAAAAAAGTAACCAAAAAATCGAAGCGAGCCAACCAAAGCCCTCCCTTCTATCCATCCCTTCGGCAAAGCTCAGGGCAGGCCGCGCACGCTCGCTTCACCCCAGCCGCACAAACTTTTAATAACGTGGCTATTCCTTTACTCAAATAACTCATCAGCCAGTACCTTCAATAGTGCTCCCGTCGTATCACTGCTGTATTCCCAGAACATCGCCCCGGCAAGGCGATTTTCATGAATAAACTGCGCTTTTTTCTGAAGGGAAACGGGATCGTCATAGGTGATAAAAGTTCCGTTGGGGTGCCAAAGGTAAGGCGCGTTGGCGGCCTCATCCCACATACGTTGGAAGTCGTTTTTGCCTTCGTATTGAGCGACTATGCGATGATAAGGTAGAGAAAAGGCTGATTCATTGGCGGGGTTTTGCAAAGGCGTTTCCGAAGGCAGGCTACGCCAGCCTCGGCCATAGAAGGCGACGCCTAGGACCAATTTCTCCACTGGAATACCTGCAGCCACATGGTCACGCACCGCTTTCTCTGCACTTCTGGCGGTCACGCCAGAAGCATTCGGCGAATGAAGGTTGGCGTGGTGCCAGACCGTATCCGACCAGCCACCTACAAAGTCGTAGGTCATGATGTTGATGAAGTCGAGGGATTGGTGAGCGATGCCCAGTTCGGTGTGGGCAAGGTATGCCTCGCTGGCTGCCGAGGCGATGGTCAGAAGGAAATGCGTACCGTAGGCAGCACCTGCTGTGTCCAGTTGGGCACGGAGGGCTTGAAGCATGAGGGTAAAATTCTCTTTGTCTTCGGGCCTGTGGGGATTGTTGTCGCCTGGGAGGCCAGGATATTCCCAATCGATGTCCAGGCCATCGAGATGATACCGCTCAAGGTAGTTGACAGCCGATTTGGCAAATCGCTGGCGGGACGCTGCTGTGAGGGCCGCATCGGAGAAGCCTTTGGAGCGCGCCCAGCCGCCGATGGAAACCAAAATTTTCAGGTTGGGATTGACAGTTTTGAGGGCGTTGAGTTGAGCAAAATTAGCGGAATCATTGCCCATATAGTTCACCACTTCCCCGTCTACCACATCTGCAAAGGCATAATTGATATGGGTGATTTTGGAAATGTTTTTTTCAATGTTCACCCACTTGCGGGTGCCCATCACATAAGCTACGATATGCTTATTTTCAAAGGTAAATACCTCATTATCACCCGCTTTAGGTTGCTCTTGGCAACTCAATAGGGTACATGTTATGGCAAAAAGCACTAAATGGTTAGCCGTAATGCTGAGGCGCGGATTACCCACAAGCCTAGCCTTCAAAGCCGAAATCCGCGCCAGCTTGCTAAAGCAAGTATGAAAAAAGCCCATTTTTATGCGCTGGGCCGGATTTCTGGATTGGGTGTTGGTTCTTTGCGTAATCCGGCCCCGTGTCAGAAAGACGAGTTGAAGGTTCATCCTTCAAGTTAGGAAAAAATCCCTTACTCGGTCGTGTCTGAGGTCCGCTGGACTTCCATGGGCGGCGTAGGTTCAGGCTCCGCTTTGGGTTTAGGTTTGCGCGATTCTTTGTCAGGCAAAGGCTGATAGTACAACTGCATTTCGCGGTAGTGGGCGATATTGGGTTGGGTAATGCGGAAGCCTCCTTGCAAACCCAATTGAGGGCGGCGCAGTTCTATGCCCGTTTCGGGAAACGGAGTACAGGGGAGGGGACTGTTCCAGCACTGGTCGTTGTTGGTGGCCTTGTAAAGCTTCAGTCCTGAAGGGGTCTCGTGGCTGGCCTCTGCCAATGCAGGAGGTGTCCCTGGATGAATCAGACAAGGTTCGCCTGCCTTTACGAGGTACATATATTCGGTGACACCGATCTGAACAGGGCGCAGATAGAACAGCGCAATCAAGCCCATAAATCCCAACATCGTTAAGCGATTGTAGCGCCCATTATTCAACATTTTCACTACAAAATAACTCAGGGATATCAGGTAAAGGGCTACCGTAAAGGCATAACCAAAACGAAAATCAGGGGCTTTAAAGAACCAAAAAGCCATGCCTGCGAAGAGGGTCAAGAACAGTAAAATTTGGCCTTCTCGCTGCTGAAGATAGCTTTTGCCTTTTTTGATTAACCCCATAAAAAATAGGCTTAAATGTCCTGCTGTCAATATCATAACCAAGGCCAATATGCCCTTATTGGAGGTACGAAGACTGCTCAGCCATGTCGGGAACCATTCAGAGAATCCCATCTCGTTGACTTCTGGATAAGGGAGGAAAGCATTGATGGCAAATGCTTCAATATAGGAAGCCTCTTCCATGGCAAGGGCTTGTGGCACTTTCCAGTCAAAGGCGAAGAGGTCGAGTTGGTAAAAGGGGAAAAAGAGATAGCCTGAAAGGACCAAATTGCGTGCGAGCCAAGGCAAAGCGATCAATAAAGCAAAAATAGCACTGAACGCTACGTGATTCCATTTTCCTTTAAAGAGTTCCTTGAAAGTGAGGTAGATGGGAATAATGGCAATGGCAAAGGCAGATAGTTTGGCTGTGCAGACATAGGTGCATAGCGCCACAATCACCAAAGAGTAGCGGTCAAACTGCCCTAGCGTAGAGCGCTCTATTTTCCGTAATAACATCACAAATGCTACCCATATAAAATATACCACAACGACATCCGCTGAGGGTGCATTGAAATACCCCACAATGAGGTGGGTAGGGATGATAAGCGATGCCTGAAGGGCGTTAGAGACAGTGTATTCTTTATTTATCAACCCTTTTAATCCATCAAATGCGAAAATGACAATCAACAGGTGAAGCAGGCCATTGAGGTCTGAGAATGTCCCTTCCCCCAAGAACGACATGCTAAAAGTCGCTGACAGTAGGTGCCAATTCGAGTTGAAGGCGAGGCGTGGATGCAGATTGCCAAGTCCAGGGACGATGGCGTACTCATTCATCCACTTGATAAACTGCCAATAGTATAATCCATCATCATAATAAGCGGGAGGGGAAGCAGAAAAGATAAGCGCCACCAATAGAGCCAGTCCAAGGCCGATGGTGAAGTAAATATAGCGAGGACCTATTTTGAGGCTTTGTACATAGTAGCGAATGTCTTGCCCTAAGGATTTTCGTTGCCATATCGCATAAAGACTTGCGATCCCCAAGAGGGTCAGGTTCGTCCCCAGTCCCAAATGATCAAAATGATAGTACAGAGAAGAAAGGCTAGTCAGCAGGCAAAAGCCCATCAAGATGACGGGCACCGCGTGTAATGGTGCACGGCTATCAGCCTTGAGTAGCCAGTCGCCTAGGCGAACCAGCATGTGACCATACATAAATGAGAGCAAGAGCACGTAAGTCCATAGAACGAGTGTTAAAACCATGGTGATTTTAAGAAATGATAGAATGAGGCTATAAATGAGTAAATGAATAGATGATAAAATGATTAAATAGTCTTTCTCCCCATTTTATCATTTACTCATCCTATCATTTTATCATTCTCTGCTTACTCCGCTGACTGGGCCATTTCGGCCATGGTAGAGGAATAGGTCTCTACGGCTGCCTGTTTCTTGGCAAACAGGTTGTACTTGAGGATGCAATAGATGGCGCGGAATCCGTCCCGCCAGCCGATCTTTTTTCCTTCTTCGAAGGTCCTTCCATAGTAGGAGATGCCTACTTCATAGATGCGAATGCGTGGAATACGCGCTACTTTCGCAGTGACTTCTGGTTCAAATCCAAAGCGGTTTTCCTTCAGCGTCAGGCTCTGAATGACCTTTGTGTCAAAGAGTTTATAGCAGGTCTCCATGTCCGTGAGGTTCAGGTTGGTGAACATATTGGACAGAAAGGTGAGGAACTTGTTTCCGATAGAGTGCCAGAAGAAGAGGATACGGTGGGCATTTCCGCCCATGAAGCGAGAGCCATAGACGACGTCTGCCTGGCCGTCCAGAACGGGTTGGAGGAGAATGTTGAACTCCTCTGGGTCATACTCGAGGTCTGCATCCTGAATGATGGTATATTCTCCAGTCGCCTTAGAGATGCCTGTATGGAGCGCCGCGCCTTTTCCCTTATTCACCTCATGGCTAAAATACTGAATATTCAGATCGGGATTGGCATTGATATAGGCGTAAATAGCTTCTTCTGTTTTGTCTGTAGAGCAATCATTTACGATAATCACCTCCTTCGCAATATTATTGGTCAACCGTACCGCCTTGACCTTATTGAGGATGAGGTGGATGGTATTTCCTTCGTTGTAAGCAGGGATGACAATAGAGAGTTTATGTACAATCATGTAGGAGGTAAATGAAAATAAAAGTCAAAATTAATAGGAAATTAAAAACCAACAAATGTGCCAAAGGCGGGAAGAATTATAAATTAGCAATTGATTAATTATTGATTGAAATATTCTTTTATTAAACCATTCTTAGTTCTGAGTTGGCTAGTACCTCGTGGTAAAGTGTCCGAACTTCTTCTGCCATTTTTCGCCAGCTGAAGTCTTTGACCCGTTCATACCCCATCGAAATCTTTTCTTGCCGTAATGCCTCGTCCATCATATACTGTTGAATGGCCTGGGCTATGGCTTCGGGCTTGGTAGGATCTACCAAAAGGGCTGCATCCCCAGCCACCTCTGGCATAGACGAAGTATCCGCAGTGATGACAGGCGTGCCACAAGCGAATGCCTCTAAAATAGGCAAGCCAAATCCCTCTCGTAACGAAGGATACATATAGACCGTTGCGAGGCTGTAAAGCGCTGGCAGGTAAGCTTTGGGGGCGAATCCGGGCAAAATTATTTTGCTAATAAGGCGCTGACGCCCCAATTTTTCTAAAATCGCATCGATGACAGGTCGGTCGATGGCTGTGACCACCAGGCAGGCTTTGTCGTCGGTATCAGCGTATTGGCCAAAGGCTTCGAGGGCGCCTTCCATATTCTTCTTGGGATCTTGATTGCCAAGGAACAGGACAAAGCGCTCAGGAAGGCCGTAGGCCATTTTCACTTCAGTGAGGAAGTCTTCATCTGTGATGGGATGATATTCTGGCCCTACGCCATTGTATATGGCGTGGACACGCTCTTTTGGCAGGCGAAATCGGTTAAGGATTCTGTCCTTTTCTTGGCGGGAAACCGTAATGATACGCTTGCATTTATGGACGATCTGAGGCACGAGGTATTTGCGGTAAATTTTCCCCATGCGTTGGTACATGGTGCCTTTCCCCTTAATCCCCAAATTCTCCAAAAAGATGATGTCGTGAAGGGTCAATACAAGTGGGACGGGACAGAAAAAGGGCGCTGTATTGCTGGTGCAATGTAGCAGGTCCACGCCTTCGGCTTTCACGGCTTGGGGCAGGCTACGCTGCTCCCAAGTCATATAATTGCCGCCTGGCACCTCTACAATCTTGAAGTTATGGCTCTCACGCAGACAATCTCTATCCTCATCGGGCTTTACAAAAACAACGTATTCATTCTCCCGATCCAACGCTTGCAGGTTGTGAATCAGCTCCAAGGCGACAATGTCCATGCCTGCCTTTTTTCTCCGAAATAGTCGTTGTCCTTCTATGCCGATCTTCATTGGGGGAGGTTGAATGATTATTTCTTAAAGGTATTTTTCTTTCAAGTTATGTTACTTTTTTTAGAAAAAAGTAACCAAAAAATCGAAGCGAGCCAACCAAAGCCAACCCTCCTATCCGTCCCTTCGACTCCGCTCAGGGCAGGCCGCGCACGCTCGCTTCACCCCAGCCGCACTCTCTTAAATACAAAACTGACGGATATTCAAAAGGGGGATTCATTTCAAAAAAAATCTTCGTGAATACCGAATGATTTCAGGAAAAATGAAGGAATAAATGGATAGCAATTCAATTATCAAATATTGATGGCCTATTCATATTTTCATTTTTACTTTCATTTTAATTTTGATTTACCCTCACTCCAAGTCCTCGATCTTCACGGTCTTGGAGTGGGTTGTCACGAGGAAGTCTTTATTGGATTGGCGGATTTTGAATAAAGCTTTGACCTGGCGTAGGATGAATGCGGGGATCCCCCATAGTGATCGCCAAATCTCTTTGGGTGCGCCTGCAATTTTTAATACCCATAAAAAATTGATGATGAACAAAATGCCTGCGCTTCCAATCGCTATCAATAGCTTCAGGAAAGCTACATTTCCCGAAATCCCATATCCGATCAAATCTATCAACCCCAAGGAAGTCGTCGCTCCCACCAATAAAAACATCGGCAGGTAGGCGATGAACAGGCCAAAAATGAATTGGTTGTAATTGAATCGTGAGAGGCCACGCCAAACCAAACCCAATGCAGAAGGTAAATGCTGGAAGTAGCTATTGATCCAGCGCGTGCGCTGGCGCTCGATCTGGTAGCCGGAGGTCACTTTCTCGTCATAAAGGACCGCCTTTTTTGCATAAGCTATCCGCGTTTTTCTTCTGAGTAAATCTATTTGCAAAATCTTGTCTTCTGCCACGATGACCGCATGCTTCTCGGTGTCCATGAGGTCAATTTTGAGATACGATTTGAACAAATTGGCTTCGATGGCCATGCCCGATCCTGAGATCGTGGAAGAGGCTCCCATGCGCCACGGCACGTAGCGAACGCTATAGTTATAGTATAGTTCGCCTGTCGCATCGAGACAAGCGTAGAGGGTATCCAGATTCTTGGCGGCGCGAACGCCTTGTACGGCAAGATAGCCTGCCTGGGTATACGTATTCAACTCCCCTAAGAAATTTGAGGGAGCGAGGTTGTCTGGGTCAAAAATGACGATATAATCGTGGGAATGGGTGAAATGCTGAATTGCATGCTGGATGGATCGGACCTTGGAGCCGAGCTTTTTGGGCGGGCGTAACAACGTTACCCTTTCCTCATCAAAGGAAATCCCTTCCACATCGCAGGCATCTGCGACAAGGTAGACGTGATGACGTTGGTGCTTTTGTTTCAGCAAAGAATCTACCAACGGCAGCGCGATGTCAACTTGCTGGTATGCTGTGATGATACAGGCGAAGTCAGTCTCCCCTTCAGCCGAAGGCATGATCTCTTCCTTTCTCATACCTGCCAAGACTACCGTCAGCAGTGGAAACAACAGCACCGAAATCAAGACAAGGTGAAGAAGGGTTAAAACAATAATCACAGGTGGAAATTATTGATTACTGATTGACTGATTATTAATTGAAAGACCAAACATTAATCTTTGAATACCTTTCAACTATATCAAATCAATCAGTAATCACTCAATAATTAATTTTTAAAGTTCGAGGTTTTGGTTCTCTACATCGTTGAGGATGGCTCCTAGGAACTGATCATCCAGATCTTGTAGATAGGAAATCGTCTCTTTATCTGTCTGACGTAAGATAGACTTGGCAGAGAAGACAGCAATTACTTTTTCAGAAAAATCGACTAGTTCCTTAGCGTCTGCATAGTCGTTGAGCGAAGCCCCTTCCATGAAGATATAGTCATAGTCATGGCTCAGGGTGCCGAGAACTTCCTTGAATTTTTCGTCATATAACGCCTCTGCTGGCGAGTGATCCCCTCCTTGACACCCTATCACGTCAATGCCGTTAAATTCTGAGCGAGAAATGACCTCTCCAAGGCTCAAATCTTTGGAGATCCAGTCTTCCAGCTTCGGCGTCGCCTGAAGCATGCTGGTGAGCGTTGGGTTTTTGAAGTTGGTGTCGATCAAGAGGATCTTCTTTCCGTTGAGGCTCAAGGAATAAGCCAGTGAGATCAGCGCCAGCGTCTTACCCTCACCAGGCTTCGCACTGGTGATAAGGAAGGACTGGGCGCCAGAGTTGGCGACTTCATAGCGCAGCTTGCGCAGGAGTTGTTTGAATTTCTCCAAACTGGGGTTATTGCTCCGTTCGCTGAAAAGTGATTCCAGCTTCAGGCTTGGCGTCACCAAGTGATTCAGAGAGCCCATCAGCGGCAGGCCTGCCTGACGGAGGAAATTGGAAGGAGACTTGATACTCAAGTCTACATATTCAAAGAGAAACAGCAATACCACACAGAGTGAAAGGCTGGCTAATCCAGAAAATGTGATCAACAAAGGAGCCTTGGAAGGCTGAGGATCACTGGCTGGACGGCCGAGTTCATATAGTTTGAGATTGCTACCAATCTCACTCTTGATGTCTTTTGCGTCATTGTAGCGGCTGAGGGCTTCTTGAAAGTCTTTTTCTGCTTCTTCAGACTCAGACATGGCCTTGGACAATTCTCCACTGCCAGCCACCAAGCGATTCGTTTTATAATATACTTTACCCAACTGATCAGTGATAGAATTAAGTCGCTCACGTGCATTGGCGAGTTGGAGTTCCACATCTACCTTTCGGTTAACCAACCTGTCTCGGGTATTGCTTGAATTCCCACTGCCCATATCCTCACTGATCAACTCATTACGACGCCTTTTAAGGGTTTCGATAGAATCTTTTAAGGCCTCGTTACTGCTTCCTGAAACGAGGTAACGCGTTTCCATAGATGTAATCTGCGTGCGCAGGGTAACCATTTCTGCACGGCGGCTTCTGGAAGGATCATATACTTTGTTGAAATCTTCCCCTAGCTTGTCTTTCAATTCAACAAGCTCTGCATCCAGGGCTGCTATCTTCTGTTTTTCGGCGTCTCTTTTACGCTCATATTCATACTTCTGCTGAATCAGGCTTGAACTCTCCCTACCTTCAATAGAAATTCCACTTTTCCGCTGAAGGTCATTTAAAGCTTGACTTTTCTGATCCCGGATTTCGCGCTTTTCCTCCAGAGCAGTTTTAAAAATGTCCAATTTGGCATTTGTTCCAGCCCCCCTTTGTTCTTTATAGTAACGAATAAATTCTTCTGAAAAATTGTTGACCACAAAAGCAGAAAGACGCGGATTATCGGAGGTAAAATTCACCTCGATGAAGTCGGATTCGCCTCGTCGCTTGATTTCCAGGCGCTTGATCAGCGTCTCGTAGTCATAGCCTGCTTTTTTAAGGATTTCAAGCGGGACCTGGTCATTTTTGCTGGTAGCATAGAGGGTTTCTATCTTTTCATATTTGCTCTGATAAGCGACATTGGCCCTGCGCAGGTCATCCTTGGCATAATAACTCTTGATCGCTGCTAGGTCGCGAAACGGTTCAGGCGTGTTCAAGTCATGCTGAATCAGCTTATAAGAAAGCAGGCTCACGGCTTGGCGAGAGATCATCGCCTGGGTCAGGTTGTTAAAGTCATTCTGGATTTTTTCCCACTGAACCCACTCAGCATTATTGTCAAGCTTTACCTTATCGGTAATGCCTGTAGAAAGCTGAGCAGTTGACTTGTACATTTTAGGAGAACCTCTGGTGATCAAAAAAGTCGTGATCACAGCCAGTGCTGTAACCCCTAAAATGATCCAAATACGTCGAGCAAGTACTCGCAAAAAGTTAATAAGGTCCATACTAAGTATTAAATAGGAGTAAAGGAGTGTAGTCTGTGGTTTGTAGTTTGTGGTCTGTTGTTTACCAGTGCGTTAATTTCAGCTAGCTTAAAGATTTGAAATACAAAAAGTGATGCTATGAAAAATAACAAATAGAATGCCATTCATCTTAGGATGGTTTAGGCAAAATTGAGACAATAAGACTAGAAAGGAAATACAAGGAGTTTGTTAGGGACTCAAATATAGAATTTTTCCCTTTAAAAAACATGAACAGGAGATGAAAAAAACTAGCTAATTTGCGAATAAAGCCTTTTTTCGCCCTTAACTTACCCCCTAAAGATTTTCGTGAAAAATACACATTTTACCACTTACCGTAAAATACGTAACACTTGTAGGATATTTAATACCACAAAACCCTTATCTACAATTTCTTTGGCAAGGCGTATCCCTTTCTGGCCGCTGTTTTTTATCCAGACACTTCACTATACAAATTGCTTCCTATCTGATGCCAAAAATTCATTCGAGCCTAAGCCGATTTCATAAGGAATTATAAATTGATAAATTGGGGAATATGAATCATATAGATGAAGCAAGAACAATCGTTCAGGATGCAGCGCGGCATATTTCCGAGCAGACCCATGATTTCACCCCTGAAATTGGGATTATCCTGGGTTCAGGTTTGGGGCATCTTGCTGACAGTGTCAAAGACCCGTTTATCCTTCCCTATTCACAGATTCCTGGTTTTCCGGATACGACGGTCTTTGGTCATGCAGGCAGATTGGTATTAGGTGTGCTAAACGGGCGAAAGGTCATTCTCATGCAAGGTCGTTTCCATGCTTATGAGGGGCATTCTATGGCCGTTTTGAGGCGGCCCGTGGAGGTGATGGATGTACTGGGCGTAAAAAAAATGATCGTAACAGCTGCAACTGGCAGTGCAAATCTCTCACTAGAAGCAGGCGACCTGCTAGCCGTGACAGACCACCTCAATTTGAGTCATAACAGCCCCTTGCGTGGCTTACACCCTACCCAATACCAAGGCCCTATTTATTCTCCCAGGCTGACTCAGCGGGCCATAGAGGTAGCTGCTAAGATTGGCATCCCCCTCAAAAAAGGCGTCTACGGCTATGTATCTGGCCCCAATTTCGAGACGCCCGCCGAAGTGCGGATGATCCGCAAATTGGGCGGAGACGTCGTCGGCATGTCCACCGTCCCAGAAGCACTAACTGCTGTCTATCGAGGCATAGAAGTCTTGGGCATCACCTATGTGTCTAATCTTGGCTCTGGCCTTTCCCCTACCCCTTTGACACACGATGACATCGACAAAACCATGAGCATCATCAAGCCCAAAGTTGTCAGGCTGCTTACGGAGATCGTCGGTATCCTGTAAGTGGTGGACGATTAGCAGTGGCTGATTGGCCTATTTTGACTATATTGTACTATTCCTATATAACCCATTTCTTTCATTTAACATTAATTCCTTATGCTTATTTGGTTACTTATCGGACTCGCTGCTGGTGCCCTCGCCAAAATGATCACCCCTCAAAACGAAAAAGGCGGGTGGATTTCTTCCCTTGCCGTTGGACTCATCGGCTCCATGGTTGGCGGATGGCTGACGGGCATTATTGGCCTTAAAGGGCTGTTTGGTAGCACCTTGGTCGGCGAATTGCTGATGGCTACAGGAGGCGCACTGCTTGTGCTATTTATCTATCATAAGTATTTGAAGGATAAGTTAAACTTGCCACTGTAGAAATGATTAATTATTGAATTGACTGATTATTAATTGAAGAATAAAGCATTAGCTATTGATTATCAGTCATTTACAATAAATCAATCAATAATCTATCAATTAATAATTCTTTATAGGGGGTTGTCTTTGCACAAACCCCCAATTTCTTCTTATCTTTGCCAGCCGAATTACAGAGAGTTGCCGGAGCGGTCGAACGGGTTCGCCTGGAAAGCGGATGTACCTCAAAAGGGTACCGGGGGTTCGAATCCCCCACTCTCTGCCAACACAAATTCCCCTGCTTGCTGATGCTTGCAGGGGAATTTTGTATTAAAAATCTCTGTATCCCAAGGATGGAGTCTTATCGTCATTCTGGAAACATACCCAAAATCTCGCTTCGCCGTGAAATTCCCCCTCCAATTGACACGCAATCAATCAATAGCTATCTTGCTATTAGGCCTCACATAAATGCACCCCCGCATGTCAGCATATCAACATCAGCTCACCGCACTGAAAAATCACGACAATTCTTTTATCCAGCAGGTCTATCAAGACTGCTCTCCGTCGATCAAGCAATTGATCCTCAGCAATGGAGGTTCAATTAGTGACGCAAAGGAAATGTTCCAAAAGGCCTTGATAGATACCTATGAAAAAGCGTTGAAGGATACCTTCACCCTCCGCGTGCCGATTTGCAATTACCTCTATCGCGTATGCAAAAATATGTGGCTGAATGAGCTGCGGAAGAAGGGGAAACATGTGACAATTTCCGATGTTGAGGGATATAAAGATGACGGGACAGGCGATGTCATGGTTCAGCAGGAAGAGGCTGCAGCTGAGGAGAAGCGCGTGGCATTGATGATGCGCCATTTCCATCGCCTGGGAAAGCAGTGCCAACAGATTTTGAAGATGCGGTGGTTTGAAAAAAAGAGCTACCAGGTTGTTGCCGAGCATCTTGATATCAGTTATGGCTACGCCAGACGAAGGGGGTCGGAATGCATGCAGCAATGGAGACGTTTGATTGAAGAAATTATTGATTGATTCATTATTGATTCAGCCCTACCAATTATACTTTAAACCTGATAGAAAGTCCGTTTTGACTTTTAGTCGCTTTTTGAACCATATAAGGCATTTAAGGGCATATAAGGGCAAAAAGCGGTTTTCTTAAATGTTCTTATATGCCTTATATGGTTTTATTCACAGGACATTTCACCCAGTCTAAAGTATAATAATCACTCAATCAATAATGAATAATCCTATGACTTACCCAACATGAGCGATTTTTACCCACAAATAGAAGCCTACCTAGGAGATGAGCTATCGCCAGAGGCACGAGCGGAATTTGAAGCGCGACTTCAGACGGATGAAGCCTTGCAGGCAGAGGTAGTCTCCTATCAGGAGATGATCGATGCGCTGAGAGCAGATGCTTCTCAGAAAGAAGCTGTTGCGGCGTTTCGCCAAATGATTGAACCGTTTGGTGAACAGTATTTTGCCGAGGAGCCTTCGGCAGAGGTGAAGGAGGTCGCGTGGAAGCCGCCTCAGTATCTGTGGATGGTGGCCGCAGCGGCGGTCTTACTCCTGGCCGTTTTTGTCCTTCTTCCCAAAAATATTGCTGACCCATCGAGGTCTGTTTCTGAGATTGCCCTGGCCGAAATGCCGCCTCATGACAAGCTGGAAATGTTCATGGGAAATGGCGACAGCACGGAACTCGCAGCTGCTAAACTATTGTTTAACGCTGAAAAATATGCCGAAGCTTATGCGCCTTTAAACACATTTCTCCAACAAAACCCTACCAATAGAAACATCAAGCTTGCCGTGGGAATTTGTCTTTTAGAGACAGAGAAATTCGCTGAGGCACTGGCCAAATTCCAGGAATTGGAAACGGAAGGGCATCGGTTTTTTAAGCAAAAAGGGGCGTGGTATACGGCCATGACCTTGCTTATCAGCGGCCAAGAAACCGAAGGCATTCAACGCTTGGAACAAATATCGGATACCGAAGGCCTCTATCAAGCCCAAGCGAAAACCTTGCTCAAGTTGCTGAGGAAGTAATATTTCCCTAGTCTACTTCTGCTTTTTCAATTCGATAGAAGCGGCCACTTGCGCATGATCTGACTGCCAAAGCTCTACGCGCTCGTCACTGAGGGTCTCGTCGATGAGGTGGTCGTTGAATACCGACACAAATCCTACCCGACCGATATGGTCTGGATTCTGGGCGACCAGTTCTTGGCTGACCATGATATGGTCGAGGGCTTCGTAGTGGCCATTATGGATATGGGAGTAGTAAAAATCGTGGAAACTCTGTCGGGCCTGGATGTCTTTGACGTGATAAAGGAGAATGTCCCATAACTCTTTGCGGACATGCATGGGCATATTGCGGAAGGGCGGATCGCCGGAGATGATGCGGGTTGTCACGGCAAGCCCAGAATCATTGACATCTCCTAGCAGGATGACAGGGTGATCCCGTCCTTTGAGGTCCTCTAGCAAAATGTCCCGCACGGCGGTGGCTTCTGCCGCACGGCGGATCAAGCTACGCGCCTGGCCTTTGGCCTTTTCGACAGGATCAAACCGATCCACTTCCTTGTCTTCAGGAAACTGAGGTCGCTTGGACTTCAGGTGTACGACGTATACGCTGACTTCTATATCATTAGGGAGGCGAATCAACGCCCGGATGACTGGACGAGAAAAAGATCGAATGGGAACTTCTAGCCCGTCGATGTCAAGGACTTCTTTAAAGTCCTCTATCACCTCATGAGAGATGATAGGATAGCGCGACATCAAGCCTACCACAGGGCGTTCGCCTGTGGCATTGGCGACAATCACCTCGGTGTCTTTGAAGCTGCTGTTTTTGTTGATGGCATCGCGAAGTGCTTCTTCATGGAAGACCTCCTGAAACCCCACAATGTCACATTCCATCCGCCCCAACTGACGAGCGACCCAGCTTGTCTTTTTCTCATAGACATGCTTAGAATACACCCGATTGCCATAATACTTCACCTCAGGAGAAACGAGGTTAAACAGGTTAAAACTTCCAATTTTCACTTCCATCTGGGGGAATTATTAATTGATAGATTATTGATTAATGATTTATAAGTGATTGATAGTCAGAAGGTAAAAGCTTTTAGTAATTAATAATCAGTCAATCAATAATCATTAATCTCTACCGATACTTCTTCTTATCTCTCAAAATGCCTTCTAGCAACCAATTGGCAACAAGTTGGCGATTTCCTTCTATGACCAGGCGTGCCTGGTCGTTGCGGTTGCGGATGTTGCCCAGTTCTATGAAAGCCGTAGGCATCAGGGTCTCGCGGAGCATCCACAGATCGCGTACAGAGACCGTCCCATCGTAGCCACGGCCTTTGCGATAGACCTCGTATTTTTCTTTGATCATCTGCTGGAGTGTCGTTGCAAACACTTTACTAGTAGGGTCTGATAGTCGATGGTAAAAAAACATATCGACCCGTTCGTTCCGAGCTTCTGAATCCACGTGGATGACTACCATTCGCTGATAGGTGACCCCATTTTTTTTATTTTTCAAATAGAGCTTATTCACCGTCTCCGCTCGCTGCCCTAGTCTTGCCTTTTGACCGATTGGAATCGCTTTATTTCCCCAACATACCTCATCTTTATCACACGCCAAAATTTCCCCCGATCGAATCCCATCATCAGGATCTCGGATGACGACATAGGCCGTAGCCCCATGTTCCAATAGGCCTTTGGCCAGGCGGAGGGCCACATCATAAGCATACTCATCTTCACATAAGCTCTTGCTGTAATATTTACCCACAGCCCCTGGATCAGGCCCACCATGCCCACTCACGATGTAAAATACACAACCCGCCAGTTCATTGCCCTGCAAATAGACATTTTTATGCTTCTCACCAAAAATATCATACGTCCCACGCAGGCCGGGCTTGGCGGTGGTCGTACTCTCTTCTCCACCGATCTCTACGATCGCTGTGGGGCCGCTCAGATCGAGCTTCTCCGTCGGACAACTCAGATAATTTGAGGGCACCCATAGGTCTAGTTCTATGCGGTAATCTCCCACCATATAGCCCGCCTTGAGCATGTACTCGTTATAGGCTTGAATGCGCTCTGCCAACGGGCGATCCTGGACGCCTATGGTCGTGCGAATGCTCTTTTCATCATACTCATACACATAAATAGGGAGCTTATAAGTTTTATTTAACTTAAGCCCCGATTTGGAGGTGAGCTTATTGAGTTTATAAAAAAGGGACAGGTTACAGGGCGTGTTGACGCGATACTGACGGAGAAGGGAATAGACCCCGTCACCGGACCGAGCCTTTACTTCCAGGTAACTGCGCTCCTGCGCAAATGCAAGTAATGGCAACATCCATACGACGGCTAGGAGTTGTTTCATGGGACTAAATTAAGAAAAATGATGAACAAGCGAATCGGCTTTCTCTGTTTGTTAATGATGGTGTTAATAGGGGAAGGTCACGCCCAGCTACTGAGTTTCTGTGTGGATCACCACAAAGGGCCTTGGGGCACGGATACGGCCTTGCTGTATGTGCGGAGCACTTCTGATACTATGATAGGGATACGTGCCGTGAACTTCTCCTTCGCTTTTCACGATAGCTGTGCAGATTTTATTGCTATAGACAGCAGTGTCTTCCAAGGGGCGTGGGGCTTTTTCTTTGAAAGGACCGTCGTGACGGATTCGCATAGCCTCGTCTATGATGGCGTCACCTATACCTCTAGGGTACAATATGGCAATTCAGATCCAGGGATCGGCGGAGACACGGCCATCTGGTCGCCACCAGACACCGCCGAGCGCATGCTGGTCATGAAACTCGTATTTGGAGGCAGTTGTGTCAAAAACATCTACATGGAGTCAGAGGCTGAAAACTTCATCAACCAAATCGGAGATGTGCAGTTTTTCCCCATTCCTTATGACATCGTTTCATGCAAGCCTCCACCGGATACAATGCCTATCGATACGATGCCTCCTATGGCATTGGATCAGGTGAATGGGAATTTTCCCATTCAAGTCTTCCCTCAACCGACACGTGATTTTCTCACCATCCAATGGCCAGACGCACATGGACTTTCTGCTGACATCTTGCTCTATTCTCTTCAGGGAAAATTGATTCTGAAGGAAAAGGCATTTAGGGGTAAAGGGGTAATTAACATGAACGACTTGCCTGCAGGGATGTATCTGCTGGGGGTTAAGGGAAGTCGAATGGGAAGGATTGAGTGGAAGCGGGTGGTGAAAGGCTTGTAGGGGCGTTGGATTCCAACGCCCCTACGACCCTTTCACAGAAACACCCGCTCTCCTTGCTCCGCAATACCATATCCAGCCTGAATCACCTGGCGATACGCCTCACTTTCTGGATCAAGCAAGGGATTGGTATGGTTAAAGTGGATGAAACGAATATACTTACGTTTCCCTTCTGGCAAAGTGCGAAAGCGATGCATGCTCTCCTCCACAAACGGATGCGGAATCTCTGCCATATCCCGCCCAGGAATCTCTCCATTTTGAAAAAAAGTCCCATCGAGGTAAGCGACATTTACCGACTTAATCTGGGATTCGATGCTTTTATCCCACTTCTCCCATTTATCAATGTCTGGAATAAATAGGACAGCCCGTTCGGGGCTTTCAATGCGAAACCCTACCGTCTCGCTGAACTCATCGCGATGAGGTACGCGCAGCGGGGTAATCGCAATATTCCGCGAAAGCTGAATGCTGGAATCAGCCTCTATTGGCTGAATATCTATATTTCCCAACTCCACCAGTTGGCTCCAAGGACCACTTTCTGAAAGAAATTGCGCCATGCGCGGCATCGCGTACACAGGGACCCCGTCAGTGCCCATCACCTCTCTCCCCAAATGGATCAGTCCACTGTAATGCCCAATATGGGCATGCGTGAGAAAAATGCCTGCGGGCAAGCGAGGCATCGTTTCAGGGAGTGTCTCTTGCAACTGACGCAATTGGTTTCGGAAATCTGGCGTCGCCTCGATCAGCCAGTACTGATTGCTGGCAGGGTCAACGATGACCAGACAGGCTACGTCGCGTTGGTTATGGGGCTGCCCCCAGGCACGCTCACAACATGCCTTCTGGCAGTTGGCTTGGGGGTAGCCTGCGTCCTGGGCGACGCCCAGGACTTGGATGTAGGCAGTAGAGTCGTTGGAATCCAACGACTCTACTGCCTCTTGACAGGAAATAAAGACGAGGAAAAACCAACAACAATATCGTAACAGATGATTCATAGGAAATGAATTTTTGACGTGATCTGTAGAGGCGTTGGATTCCAACGCCTCTACAGATCACGTCATTTACCGGAAAACGCTATTCCCTACAAGGTACTAGCTTTATCCTATGCAATCCAGCATTTTCATTTATCAATAAAAGCATCTATCTTAGCCGTAAGTTAAACTTCTAAACTCCTTGCACTACCGGCGAGCGCTTCCGAGCACTTGCCGGTTTGTTTTTATGCCTATCAGCGGATTGGGATTGACAAAGGCGGGCGACCGCTAGAGATCAGTGCGCGGAGTAGCACAGTGTTGGTGTGATGAGCAGCGACATTTACCTAATCACATTCCTTCAACTTTTTCCACTTTTTCAATAACGCTGACGCCTCCGCCTGTCTGTCATGGGCTGGTTGCTGAGAAATATCTTCCAAGATGGGTTTCGCTTTGTCGATTTGGCCGAGGGCCAAATGGCAGAGGGCTATGTACCACTGGCTGAGCTGTACGGCGGGGCCATCAGTCACGCCTGCCAAACTGGTGAGGGCAGCCGTATAATCTCCTTGTTGCATCAAGCTTTGGCCTAGAAAAAATCGCGCTTCAATTTGCAGCTCCGGACTAAGAGTACCCATCGCCAAGGCTTGTTGATAGCTGGCAGCAGCTTCGACAGGTTTTGCCTCATTGAAGCGGGTGTGCCCACTTCTCAGGAGCTGCGTCGCATCTTGAGCCTGTCCGGCATATTGGGGGGCATCTCGGGGGATAAATACCTCGGCATACAGTTCTTCAGGGCAATAGCGGCCCGTGTTGGGAAGTACCCAGAAGACGGCGATCAAGATCGCCAATACCGCTGCGATAACAAGGCTATAGGGGAGGAGGCGAAAGGGACGGGCAGATTGTTTTTTATCAAATTGGCGATAAAGGTCAGTGAGATCTGTTTTTTGCTGTTTATGAGCGGGGTAGCCGTGCAACACGTCTTCGAATGATCGATGTCTGGCAAGCGCCTCAGCGACCACAGGGTCCGTCTGAAGCCTTTGTTCAAAGGCTTCTTTCTCTGACGCTGTCAGTTCCTCTGCCAGGTAGGCGATTATTTCATCATCGATTGTATCCCAAGCCATGTTTTATTTTTTAAAAAATAAATGGAACCGCTTGAATTTATAAATACCTGATTTTCAGCCTTTTATTAAAAAACTAACCATTCATTCAAAATTATTTCCTTCTCTAAGCTCCCATGCATTGTCGAAGCCTCCTCATACACCTACCGCCTTGATTTCTGGCGGATTGTTCGACATAGCCTAAGCGCTTCGCGATGTCCGTCCACTGTACTTGTGGCTCATCAAAATACCGCCATTTGATGATTTTTTGGCACTTCTCGTCTAATTTTTTCAAACAATCTTCAAGCTTACTATACATTGAGTTTTGTTCCTCAGCCTGAGAAATCATCTCCTCAATGCTTTCATCGAGATCGGCGATATCTTCCTCAAACTCTCCCAAAAGCAGTTCTTTGCTGCTTTGCCCGCCCGTTCCCATATTAAAAACAATCCCTTTAAAATAAGCGACTAAGCAGCTATCTGTTTGATAACGTAGCTTTTTCCCTTTATCGAAAAAAACATACAGGGCTTCCGTCGCTCCAGTGACCAAGTCCTCAAGGTCTTCTTTGTTTCCCTTATTTTTCTGTACTACACGCCGATTTGCCTTGTGGGTCAGCCGCCATAGTTCAAGCGTCGCCCTTCCACGCGCCGCGCCTCCTGCCAAAATCATGTTGAGTAGACGGTCTTCTGTTGAACGGCTCATTTAACTAGTGTAACAATTACCCAAAACATACCCCAAGGTATTGAAAAAATACGATGGCAAAAAAATTTGGTAAAAAGGTGAGTACAGATGGAGGGTTCTGGATACTGGTTAACTATCAACCATAAAACCATTTAACTCCTTAATGATGAAACCAACTATTTATCTATCAATGATCCTGTGCCTTTGGATAGGCATTACCAGTATCCCTGTTTCTGCCCAGACCTTTCCTTTCCGAAAGGATACGGAGATGTTCACGCCCTTGGAATGGCAGCCCAAACTCAGGAATTTTCCCTCGGATGCAAACAACAATTATGTAACAGATAGCCTGGAGAATATCCCGACTGGAGCTGCTGATGTATTGGTATATTTAAACAAAACCCCACGTGCAAGCACCCTAACGAGCCTAAGGGCTTACGGTGTATTGGGTTTTCGGGCAAAATATATCAGCATCGTCAAATTGCGAAAAGTTCCTGTAGACTCTCTCCTAGCGCTCGGCCAACATCCCGATGTCGCGATGGTAGATGTCGACTGGCCCGTGTATCCCACCTTGGATGTCAGCACCAAGGCCATGAAGGTGTATTCTAGTACGGAGTATGCTAATAATCTCGAAGACAAATGTCCTGGCTCTGACGGTACAGGTGTAGGCATTGCCATCATCGATACGGGCGTAGATGACGGGCAGCATGAGAGTTTGCCCGGAAGTAAGTTTGTCGGCGGATATAATGTCTTTACCCAACTAGAAGGCAATCCTGACGATGACATTGGCCATGGAACCCATGTGGCGAGCACGGCATTGGGCATCGGCAATGGCACCACGAATAAGGGCGTAGCGCCAGGGGCTAACTTGATTGACATCAAGGTATTCAGTGCGACGCAAAATCCTACGACTTCTCAAATCATTGATGGGGTAGAGAAATGTATCCAGCGTAGATATGATTGGGGTATTAAGGTAATCAATATGAGTTTAGGGCAAGGGTGTAGTCCGACAACTTGCTGGTCAGGAAATGGAGATGATGCCCTTTCTTATGTTGTCAATCGAGCCGTATATTATGGGATGAATGTAGTCGTAAGTGCAGGCAATTGTGGGGCTACACCATCTAGTGTCATTTGTGGAAATGGACCGGCTAATAGAGTGGGAATCCCTGGGACAGCACGTGATGCCATCACGGTAGCCAATGCCGATGATATGGGTACGGTAAGTCGTGCAGACGATGATATCTTCCCAACCTCTGCCATTGGCATTTTACTCAATGGCGACCCCAAGCTAGACGTAGCAGCCTACGGCACCAATATTCTTGCAGCGCAGCATAATACGGTTTCTGGCTATCTCAATGCCACAGGCACTTCCATGGCAGCTCCCCACGTCGCTGGCCTTGCGGCCATCATCCATCAGGCAACGCCGGGTGTCACCCCGTCGGGTGTCAAGCAACTGCTGATCCAGACGGTTGAAGACAGAGGTGCTACGGGTTGGGACAATCGCTGGGGGCACGGACTAGTAGATGCCTATGCGACAATGGATGCGCTCAAAAACACTTCAGGCACCGACCTGAAGTTCAATGTCTACTGTGGCCAGTCTGGCAACCCTACCTGGTGGGATTCTCCGGACCTCTATCCCGCGAATCCCGCTATTCAAGACGGCGTCCCCAATACGATTCATGCTGAAATCACCAATTGTGGCACACAAGATGCCCACAATTTTTCGGTCAGAATTGGTATCTACAATTTCAGCAATTCGGATCCCGATTACTTCATTTGTCAGGTGCCTGTCAGCTTCCTAGCTGCGGGCAATACGATAACTGTGATGTGCAACTGGACTCCATCGATCAGCACCGTGGGCACTGTTCACGCCTGTCTGAAAAGTGAAATCGTCTACGCGCACGACACCGATTTCTCCAACAACTGTGCGCAGCACAATGTCGATATCACAAGGACAGTCAACAACATTGCGGACTTCCAGTTTGAGGTGCGCAACAACCAAGCGCAGCCCATTCAGGTCATCATTGACCCGATCCTCCAAGCAGGCCTAGACAGGGAGTGGAATTTCAAATTTTCAAAGCTGAACTTCTTCATGGAAGAAGGTGTCCCTCCTGAAATCGTGACTGTTCAAGCCACCAAACTGCCTGCCTCAACTGCGAACTTTGACACAGCGACGGTTCATGTCCCGATTATAGCTGTGTTGACCCAGGCCGTAGGAAACTTCTCCGAAGGCGATACGGTGAATATCGGCGGTGTGACGCTGCAAGCAGTCGATGGCACCACAGGACTGGAGGACAAATGGCCCTTGTCTGATGCACTGAAAATAGCTCCTACAGGCGATGCGGGCATGTACTTCGTGACCCATGACTTCGAAGACTTCGGAGTGCATGCGGTGAAGGTCCTTGACCTTCAAGGGCGTGTCGTGAAGACCTTTGGTGTTCGGGGTGAGGGAAGCTACCTCCTCGATGCTTCAGCGTTCGCTGATGGGCTGTATCTGTTGCAAACAGATGGGAGTCGTGGGGTGAAGTTTGTGAAGTGGTAGGGGGGAGCCTAGTGCCTTCTATCCTTAGTTTTTAACTTTCGAACACGTGTTAGGTCTACCCACCACAATGCTGATAGACCTAACACGTGTTCTCGGGAAAACCCCTCCTAGCATACTACTAATTACTAAGGGCAGAAGGTACTAGTTCATTCAAAGGCAGCTTTAACATTAGGCAGCCTTTGATTTTTATAAAAATAGGATTTTACAATAAGCAAGAGTATATTTATTTCCCTAGATAAAATTTTCCATTCCATTTAATATCAAAAATACACATTATGAATTTCTCCCACACCCTTTTTCAGCTAAATCCTTTGCGTATTGGCGCTCATCAAAAAATATTATCAATCGTTCTGTTAGCCTTCTTTTTGTTGGTATGTTGGGGCAAGGGGCATGCACAGTATTATCTATCTGATCCTGCTTGTGATCTTATTTCTGGGGATGATTTCAGCAGTTATACTTGTACACCTCCTCCTTCTGACTGCACCTCTGGCGCCCCGTTTTTTTATGATGGGACAACCTTTTGTATTTGTGAAATCCCTGAAGATCCTTTTTTCCCAGAGGCTAGTGGAGGCTTAGACCTCACTTGTTATCAGTTTTTCTGGGATTTTGGGGATGGGAATCACGGGTGTGGGGTATCTCCTACTCATACTTACGAATTTCCAGGCAGCTACCCTGTGAACCTGATTATTACCAAAAAATATACAGATGACGACGATGGTGGGCCTGGTACCAATAGCTGTGTAGGAGGTACCGCAGCAGGCGTGATAAAGCAAGCCGTTTTTGCACTCCCTACCACCTCAATTGTGGTTAATTCGGCAGATGCCGCTAATACACAACTCCCTTATTGGGGAGATAACTTCACGAGTTGTTTGGTCCAACCCATCCAACGGCCGCATTTTGGAGAAGATGTATGGGTCATGGTATCGTTACCTCCTACAACCAATGGCACTTTCACCTTTACCTTTGATGACATATTATTTTCTTTTGGGGGGAGTAATGATGACTATATCTGGAGTCACCCTGATCCTTCTCCAAATGGCACTTACACTGAACATTCTTTTGACCCTCATACATCAGGAGAAGTAGAATTTGAACTTACAGCCACAGAATCGAGCTTCTTTCTTTTCAAATTGACGGTTACAAGTGATGATGAGCTGGAGAATCTTGATTATTCTTTTTCAGTGGATTTAGTTCCCAATCCTGATGCCCCTAATGGTTCTGGGTGTAGTAAAACGTATGTGTCTACGGAAGGAATTGGTCCCAAAGATCCTAATGATAAGACTGTTGACAAGCGGTTTATTTATTCAGATCAAGTGGAGACATTGGTGTATGAGATTGAGTTTTATAATATTGGGACAGGCCCCGCACAGATAATCACTGTCAGTGATCAATTGGATATTAATAAGCTTAATCAAGGGACATTTCAGATGCAGTGGGTGAAATTAAATGATGTTGTATATCCTGGAAATTCTCAGGCCACTATTGGTTGTGATAATTATTTGATGATTAATGGATTTAACCCAACAGTTTCTTCAACAGGACTTATTCAATGGAAATTTGACCCAAGTTCAATTTCCATGAATTCTAATTGTGATCCATTGGAGGTTGGCCTGAATGGAACTGCTCAAAATGGATTTGGGTTTTCTTTACCAGCATATCAACTTGCTCTTGTTGGCTCTTCTGGAAGCCCCGGCGGGTCTAGTTCAGTCATTGGTAATATCATAAACCCAGGCCCAAGCACTGCAGGAGTTCAGGATTTTCGGACAAAAATAACCCTTTCTTTCTATATCCAAACCATTCCCGATTCAATACCCTGCGGCGAAACCATCGAGAACAAAGCTTCAATTCAATTTGAGGAATTGGAATGGTTTACCACTTCCACTGCCAAGACAACCAAGGTCTGCTGCCAACAATCCACCTGTAATGAGATCGTTGATGTTAACAATATATTTAAGCAAGAACTACAGGGAGTAGATTGGGTAAATGACAGCGTCAAAGTGGTTTCTACTATTGGAGGGGAGCTAAGAGAACTCCCAAATACTTGGCAGATGCAGTACGATCCTGCCTACTCAGGCGCTGATATTATCACCATTCAAGTCTGTAACCAAAATGGCTGTGAGACCTATCAGAAAACAATTTGTGTAAATATTGATCCCCAAGACCCAAAATTTGCTTGCGATTCGCCATGTCCAGTGGATTGTGAACCCAAGGATAGCAGGGTACCCATTGGAGAGATTCTCATAGCTATTGTCGTCATCGCTGGATTGTGGTATGTGGGTCCTAAGCTATGGCGAGGTTTTGTCAGGTGGCGAAATATGCTCAAAGAAAGAATGGGTTAAACATTCAGGTTTTTTGTTGTACATTGAATGCAACTAAAGACCTTGCTCAATGCATCTCAAACTCTGGTTTGTCCTTATTTTGACATCTCTATGCCTTCAAGCACAGGCTTTCGATCCTCCGGAAGCCTGGCGGCAATTTATTTCTAAAGCTGTCAATATGTTGGAGGAAGGCCAGCAGGATAGTGCAAATGCATATATCGCAAAAGCATTGGAGCAAACAGATAATCGATCTGATTCCGTTCGATGTTATTCAACGCTTGGGTATTATTGTTACAAAGAAGGGCTATATCAAGAGGCTATTCCGATTTTTGAAAACGCTATTGAATTTCATCTCGATACGTTAGAAGAAACCTTAACAGCCCATTACTATCGCGCCAGGTCTCTATTCCTCCTTGGCGAAACTCCTAAAAAGACCCTTGATGCGTATAGGCAATCCATCAGGATTGCGGATAAGGTAAAAACACCTTATACCGAATATCAAAAAGGGAATAGCCTCATAAAAGTTGGACAATACTATGCAAAAATAGGAGAAGTAGAACGAGCGAAAGTTTGCTATCTACAAGCCCTTGAGATAGGGCAAAGAAAAGAACATCAGCATAAGTCTCTAGCAGAAAGGTGCTTTATTGAACTAGGAATCATTTATTGGGTGGAATTAGATTTTTCAGCTGCCATAACACATTATCATAAAGCCTTATCCATAGACCATATCAAACCAACCCATCGGGCGCATACCTACGACCGTCTAGGAGAGACGTATACCTCCTTAAAAAAATATGAAGAAGCGCTCTTACATCTTGAGAAAGCCATAAGCATCTACCAGGCCTCGGAGGAAGAAGAAGAGATGCTAAAAGTCCAAGCCAGTCAAGCAGAAGTCCTATTAAAAATGGGGCGCTACGCAGAAGCGGAAAGCCTCCTTGTAGAAGTCTTCACAGCATGGCGCAATCTCGAAAGCGATGAAAACACCCGCGAATTTGCCAAAATGCAACTCGTGGCGGGAGAGACCTATTTAGCACAAAAAAAATACGACCAAGCCCTCAGCCATTACCAAAAAGCCCTACAAGCGGTCGTCAAAGACTCCTTAGGCCTATCTGCCGACCCAAGAGTGCACCCTACCCATGAAATGATCTATGCAGAGAATGTCTTTCAGGATGGGCTGAATGGGAAGGGAAAGGCCTTTTTGGCCAGATACCAGGCTGAAAAAGACGTCCAAGACCTACAGACTGCTTTTTCTGCTTTTACCTTGGCCATGGCAGTTGACGATACTTTGCGGAAGGAATTCAGTGCGACCTCTTCCAAGTCTATCCTCGCTACAGAAACCCACTGGCGTACCGGATTTGCCCTAGAAACTGTGAAGTTATTGGAAAAAGAAACGGGCGATTCTATGGTGGATACAGTCTTCACCTTGCTAGAGCACAGCCGTGCCATGGACTTGTATGGGACGCTAATAGAGGCACAGGCCAGCATCGAAGAAGGTATTCCTCCTGAATTGCGCACCTTGCGAGCAGAAATGAGAATGGCCTTATCGGCTTGTAAATCTCGTTGGGCGGAGAATGATGCCGTGTTTATCGATTCAGCCTGTGCGCTAGTCCGCCACCAACTTGACTCCTTGGATCAAGCATTGGAGAAAGACTTTCCTACGTACCATCTGAAGAAGTTTCAGTTTGACATGAAGCGGTTAGCGGTTATTCAAGAAAAACTGAAGGAGGACCAGGCACTGATTGAATATTTTTGGGGGAAAGAAACGCTTATTGGACTGATCGTGACTAAATCACGCGCAGACTGGAAACAGTTGGGAAAAAGCACTGAGGTAGCAGCGCTCTTGGAAAAACTGAACTTTGCCCAATACACCTCTCCTGCCCAAACTGCCCAGCCCCTATATGAACTCTACTCCCGATTATTAGCTCCTTTTGGTTCCCTTCCCAAACACCTGATCCTCATTCCCGACGATAGCTTACACCATCTACCTTTCGAAGCATTGCTTACACACCCCCCAACAAGGGCGGTCCAGCTAGATGCCGATTTTTGGAAAGGGCAGCGGGTAGATAAAGGGGCCGATTATTTACTCTATCATCACCAGGTCCAGTATGCCCACTCAGCTACTTTATTATTTCTCAATAAGAAAAAGGAGACAAAAGGGTCCAATATGGCTGTTTTTGCGCCGACTTATACTGCCACTGACAGTTTTCAGCATCAACAAATTGAATCTTGGCCTGGAAACGAAGCCCACGCACACAAACTGGCCGAATTGATGAATGCAAAAGCATACGTGGGTCCCCAGGCTGATAGCACCACTTTTGTCCAACATGCTGCTCAATACGACCTCCTCCACCTGGCCTTGCACGGCTATGCAGATGTGGAGAATCCGCTCTTGGCAGCCTTGGCATTTAGCTCGGCAGATGGAAGCAAAGGCATCGTAAATGCCGCGACCCTCTATGGCCTTCCACCCATGCAGGCAGAGCTGGTGAGCCTACTCTCTTGCGAGACGGGCGCGGGGCAGTACGCCCGAGGCGAAGGCATCATGAGCTTGGCACGTGCCTTCCGCTACGCGGGCGCCAATAGCGTCCTGATGAGCCTTTGGCAGGCCGAGACAGGCCAAGGGGTAAAACTAATGGAAAGCTTTTATCAATACCTGAAAAATGGCATGGATAAGTCTGCCGCCCTCCAACAAGCCAAAATTGATTGGCTCGCTGATGCCGATGGCATCAGCGCACAACCCGCCCAATGGGCCAGTTTTGTACTGATCGGCAATGCCGATTCTATCGCGCGGAGGCCATCAAGATGGCCTTATGTGTTGGGGGGAATTTTGCTGCTGACAGCGTTGCTGCTGTGGTGGAGGCGGGGATAATCCCCATTATCCTAGGCATGTAGACCCCGTAGGTTTTCGAAACCTGCGGGGTCTTTTATGCCGTTTTGAAAAAAAATGAGCCCTAAGTGAGTACAGTTTGCGGAATTCCCCTACTAGTAAAGTGTCACCCAACCTGACACGAGGAAAATGGAAACCGCCGAACCCCCACAAAGGGAGTAAGCACTCATTTTTATCCAAAATCAGTATGAAAACACTTAAAGAAATCCATCCCAAACTGAACCAACTTAAGCCTTCTGGAGAAGGCCCAGTTTGTCTCTGTGGACATGAAGGAGAATCAAAAGTAGACTTGATTGTGTTGATCGACTCTTCTGGCTCGATGGGCAGAACCTCAGCCCATGTCAGTGCTGCGGCCGCAGATGCGATCAAGGCAGCTCAGGAATCGTGTAAGGTAGACCTCCGCACCAAGTGGCTTTGGGTCGACCGGACGATGGGCAACGCGGATGCGGCTACCCTCAACCCGTTTCCGGGCGTCTCACACAACTTTGAGGCATCGCACGAAAGGTACCTTCGCTCGATTGGCTTTTCGGGGCCATTTCCCCAAGAGACGTCTTCTACCATAGGATGGCCTGAAGGCTACAACGCAGAAGAAGGTGGAGATGCGATCCAAGTGCTGAGCCAAAGGTTTGACTGGCGGAAAGATGCCTGCCGGGCCATCTTTTACATCAGTGACACCAACCTAGACGCTTATAACTACGATGTAGATGACCAAGAAGCCACAGACAACGCCATTGCCAGTGCCATCGCAAATGAAGTGAGTATTTTTGCCCACTATGTAGAGCCTCACCAGTATGGCGCCCCACAAACGATTGTCAATTATACCGACCTCTGTACCAAAACAGGCGGCAAAGCACAGATCGGCCAGCGCCCTTCTGAGAAGCTCTATGTCAAATTGCTTCAAGAAGCTATTTGTGAGGCGTGTAACGGCTGCTCGAAGTATGACTTACCCCCTGCCGCTCCATGCATCTCCATCTCATGGGGAGACAGCGACTGCGACTGCCTCGAAACCAATGGCACGGAAATCCTCCACATCACCGTCTGTAATTGCTACGCCAATATTGGCTTCTGTGATTTCTCCATAGGGTATATCCTCGCAGAGGATAAAGAAGGCAATCCCGTTGCCATCCTTCCTGACGGGAGTCCATCCGTGGAAATCATTCCAACCGGGCCATTCTGTTTCGGAGATATTGGACCTTGTACAGATGGAGAACCTACCTGTATAACCAGAGAATTTGTTCTTCGGACACGTGGTGCTGAGGCTGGAACCTACAGCGTCCGCCTTGGCGGGATTTGTTATAAAATAAATCATGAAAGCCACGACGACCAGAGGTTTGATGTCAAGCTTTGCAAGGACTGAGATAGCATAAAAATAGAGAAGTTAAGGGTTAGAATAACAAAATTCGCCCTCATTCTCCCATATAAACCACAAAGCGCTCCGCATAAATTATACGGAGCGCTTTGTGCCCAGGAAAGGACTCGAACCTTCACGGCCAAAATACGGCCACTAGCCCCTCAAGCTAGCGTGTCTACCAATTCCACCACCTGGGCAACGGTTCTTTTAGTAAAGAATGAACTTTTTTGTGACTCGGCTGGGGTTCGAACCCAGGACCCTCTCCTTAAAAGGGAGATGCTCTGCCAGCTGAGCTACCGAATCATCCGCATTTCTCAAAATAGTTGCCTATATTTGAAAAAGCCCTGCAAAGATAAGGGCAGCTTTTTTAATGTCAAATAAATATCCACCTTTTTTAGTGTTTTGTTGGCTAGTTTGTTGCGGAATGTGGGTCATTCCCGTGCAAGCCCAGGTTCCGAGCCATTTGCAGGCCACATTTTTATTGGCCGAAGCTCAATTTGAGGAGGGAAATTATGCCGAAGCGATCGAATCCTACGAGACAGTAGTCCAGGCTGGCTACCAAACACCTGCCTTACAATACAAACTAGCCTTCCTCCACGAGCGCCAGCGCCACTACCCTATGGCCCTCTTTTACCTCCGTCAACTCCAACTCACCCAGTCCGACGAGCGGCTCACTGCAAAGATCCGTCAATTGCAAAAGGAAATAGGGTATCGCCCTCAAATAGGCGAAGCGCCTTCGGCGTATGAACGCATCGTGAATCGATACCACCTGTGGGGATTGGCCTTGATGGCCTTATTATTGGCAGGGGCCGTGCTATTTCAGCTAAAAGGAACGGCTGGATGGACCAAGGCGCTTGCAACCCTGTGGGCGGGCATGGCAGTGGTATTGGGAATTATTTTGCTCCACCATCACTTCCTCCAAACGCCCAGGGCCATCTTGATTCAACCTACGTCATACTACACCGATGCGGGCTATGCAAGCCCCAAAGTCTCTTTGCCCTTGGCACCTGGCCATACCGTGAAGGTGGAGGAAGTACATGATATTTGGTGTAAAATATCGCTAGGGTCCAGTGAGGGCTGGGTGCCGCGATTTGTGTTGCGGGAGCTGTAGGGATTTATGAATATCGAACAAGGTCTACGCTGAGTCCCGTCGAAGGGATTGTTGATTTTTGAAGGGGAAGAGCAATATTTCAAAAATCCTTGTTCATCAATCGATATTCTGCAATCTTTCTTCCATTCTCCACTCATACCGAGCCGTCCCTCGATCTGGTACATAAGAACGCTCCACAAAGGTCATTTGCCCATCTTTTTGCTTCAGCACAACTGTCGAGCAGCGTGTCCCATAGGTCGGCATTTCTATATACAAAGCAGAAAGTTTCCGCTCCCATTCTAGGGGCACGCCTGTATCAGGCAAAGCCTCATCAGGTGCGATATGTGGATCGTTCAATGCCTCAAATGCCATTTCGACATCGATCTGCGGCGATTGGAGCAGATGGGCAAGCTTCTCCTTGCCTTCCACGACCTTCGGCCACGGCGTATCAAGGACGGCGTTGCTCACCCCGTAAATGCCCGGAGCGAGCTTCGCAGGCGCCCCTGCCTGATTCGAATAGTGCCACAATTCGTCCCCATCCCCTACCAAAATATTAAAGCCATTATACAATTGGCCCGTGGAATGAAGGGCATCCAGGTATGCGCCCGCCGAGGTGGTTCCTTGCACAAAGTCCGTCACCAGCAGGCCTCGCGTAGGCGCATCCGGCAGGATATTGTTAGGGTCACGATAGTTGGTGAGGCCCGAAAAGCGGCCGTTGCGCCCTACCGCAAGCCAACTCCCGCCTGCGACCAAGTCACGACCTGCCAAGAGATTGGGATCTGATTCCCACCAGTCCGCCTGCGTCGTAGGACGCTTATAGAACTCGTCGCGATTGGCAATGACGACGAGGGGATAGTCAGGATGTACTTGGTGTGCAAAGAGGATGAGACACATGGAGGAGGAGTTTTGAATGTTGAATTAAGAATGATGAATTTTGAATGGAGAATGAAGTGCTTGTGTATCAGGTAACTAACAAAAGTGAATCCTGTTTATCCTGAAAATCATGTATCACCTGTTGAAAAAGAAGGGCCTGGCCTGCAAATGTAGGTTTTCTTATTTGCTTGAAAAATCCTATCTTTACCAATAATATTAGACACTTACTTTTGAATGCTAATTTTTTGATCATACCTTATGTCAGAAAACGCCCTTAATGGAGACTCTTCTCAAGAACTCAGCGCGACAACTCAAGTGTCGGGCATGTACAAAGATTACTTCCTTGATTATGCATCTTATGTGATTCTGGAGCGGGCTGTGCCCACGTTAGACGATGGATTGAAACCTGTCCAACGCCGTATCCTGCACGCCATGCGTGAGATGCATGACGGCCGCTACCACAAAGTTGCCAATATTATTGGGCAGACGATGCAGTATCACCCCCATGGCGATGCAGCCATCGGTGACGCCCTCGTCAAAGTAGGTCAGAAAGATCTTATGATCGATTGCCAGGGAAACTGGGGCGACGTCCGTACAGGCGACAATGCCGCCGCACCGCGTTATATTGAGGCGCGCCTCTCCAAGTTTGCGCTGGACGTAGCCTATAACCCCGCCATCACCAAATGGCAAGCTTCCTATGACGGCCGTAACCGCGAACCTGTGGCCTTGCCGATGAAGTTTCCCCTGGTCCTGGCCATGGGCGTAGAAGGGATCGCTGTAGGTCTCTCTACCCGTATTTTGCCCCATAATTTCTGCGAACTCATCAAGGCATCTATCAAGGTGCTTCAGGGAAAAAAGGTACAATTGGTACCGGACTTCCCGACAGGGGGACAGGTAGATGCGAGCAATTATCAAGGCGGAAAAAGGGGCGGGAAAGTGCGTTGTCGTGCGTTGATTGAAATGGAAGGGAAAAATGTGCTGTTGATCAAAGATATTCCTTATGGAACCACGACGACTGGCTTGATAGACTCGATTGTAAAGGCCAATGATAAAGGGAAAATCAAGATCAAACGCGTCGTAGACAATACGGCCAAAGATGTCGAAATCCGAATTGATCTGCCTTCTGGTGTCTCGCCAGATGTGACGATAGACGCACTCTATGCCTTCACAGACTGCGAAGTCTCCATCTCTCCCAACTGCTGCGTCATTATCAATGACAGGCCGCATTTCCTCACAGTAGAGGAAATGCTCCGCATCTCGACCGACCATACACGCGACCTCCTGCGCAGCGAGCTAGAAGTGAAACTGGCAAATCTGAAGGAGCGCCTGCTCTTTTCCTCACTGGAAAAAATATTTATCGAAAATCGCATCTATCGCGACATAGAGGAATGCGAAACCTGGGAAGCGGTCTTGGAGACCATTGACAAAGGTTTGGAACCCTTTAAACCGCAATTTTACCGCGAGATCACCCAAGAAGATATTGTCCGTCTTACAGAGATCAAGATCAAGCGCATCTCCAAATTTGACACCTTCAAAGCCGATGAGCTAATCCGCAAATTGGAGGAAGAGATCGCCGATATTGAGCATAAATTGGCGAATTTGACGGATTATGCGGTGACGTATTTTGAGGGCTTATTGGACAAATATGGAAAAGGCCGTGAGCGCAAATCCGAGATTCGTGCCTTCGACGACATCAAGGTCCGCCAGGTCGCTATCGCCAATGAGAAGCTCTATGCCAATCTCAAAGATGGCTTTATCGGCTATGGCCTCAAAAAAGAGCAGTACATCTGCGACTGCTCGGACATCGACAATGTCATCATCTTCCGCAAAGACGGCAAATACCTGGTGACACGGGTCCAGGATAAGGCATTTGTAGGTAAAAATATCTTACACGTAGATGTCTGGCGCAAAGGCGACGACCGCAAAATCTACCACGCCATTTACCGCGATCCCACTTCTGGAAAGAATTACGCCAAGCGATTTGCGGTGACCGCCACGACCCTTGATCGAGAGTACGACGTCACCAATGGTGCCAAAGGAGCCAAGCTCCTTTACTTCAACGTTCACCTCAACAGCGAATCTGAGATTGTCAACATCAAGCTCAGTCAAGGCTGCCGCGCGAAGAAAAAAATCTTCGATTTTGACTTTGCTACCCTGGCCATCAAAGGCCGGACTTCTCAGGGAAATGTCATCACCAAATATCCTGTTCAGTCCATCAAACAGGTGTCAGTAGGTGCCTCGACGCTTGGCGGCCGCAAAATCTGGTATGACAAGACCGTAGGACGCATCAATGTCGATGAGCGGGGTGAATTCCTAGGCGAGTTTGACACGCAAGACCGCATTTTGGTCTTATATAAAAATGGTTCTTATGAGCTGACAGACTTCGAATTGACGAACCGCTACGATTTCGCCAAAATATTCACGGTCTGTAAATTGACACCCGAAACGGTGATCACAGCTGTACATTATGCAGGTGACAGGAAGGAGTATTTTGTCAAACGCTTCCAAATTGAGACAACTTCCCTCAATGAGAAATTCACCTATATCAGCGAAGCTTCTGGGTCCAAAATAGTGGTTCTCTCTATAGACAAAGCCCCCCACATTTCCTTCACAGAAACGCGTGGCAAAACCAAGCAGAAGGAAGAGGTAGAACTCAATCTCGCTGAATTCATTGATGTAAAAGGCTGGCGTGCCCTCGGCAATAAGCTCAGTCGCCACGCAGTTTCACGGATCAAGCAGATCGAGGGGCCAAAACCGATCCCTGGCGAGGAGATTCCAGAGAAAGTCTCTGTAGGGGATACGGTAGAGTGGAACGAGAATGGAAATGGACAGGCCAAGCTGTTTTAGTAGAATTTTGAAGACAACATTCTGCCTGTAGTACTCGGTTTGGTGAGTCCATAAAGGGATTTCCCTTGAAGACGTGTTAGGTCTTTCAGCAGAGTGGTGGGTAGACCTAACACGTCTTCGAAGGCCTACCCCACATACTCCTCAAGATTTTGTGCCGAAGCCACTAGCTAAATAACAAGATAAGGAAAAATAGCACCACGATGATTTGCACAATCACCAATAGGATCAAAAAGGTGCGTGTTACTCGGTCTCGATATGGCCTTTCTGGTGTCCCTGGAATAAGGCCAAACAGCATGGCCAAAATACCTACCGAAAGTGCCATGAGGAAAGGGCCAATAAGCAACCCTATTACGCTTCCCCCCAATAGTAATTCATAATTGAATGGCGACTCTTCATAAGCATCTTGCGCCAAATTTCCCATCATCATCAGAAACCAAATCGCCCAAAGCATACCATTCGCACGGATGAGTCGGCGTTTTTGACGGGCAAATTCCGTATTTTTTTCACTTGACCTAGCCTCATCAAGCAGTGATTCAAATGGAGATGGGCCTTGATTTTTCATATCAAAAGTTACCAAAAGATATAGAGACCAAAAAGAGTATTAGTATTGCCTGAACTACTATTGCCAAGATCCAGAATATCCGAACAAACCTGGTCTCAAAGGTCCACCCTTTTTTTATGGGAATGATGGCAAGCACAGATGCAAAACACCCTACAAAAAGCGCAAGCATAAAGGGGAAAATAATCAGCCCACCAAAAACTAATAAGGTAAACAGGCCTAGGTCAAAGTCAGCTAAAGAAAGATTTTTGAACCAGACTGCCACCATCATGAGAAACCAAATCGCCCAAAGGATGGCATTGACTCGCCTGAGGGTTCGGTTTTGCTTGCTATGCGTGGAACTCATCGTACTTGACCGTGCCTCTTCAAGCAAGGATTCGAATGAAGAATCTTGATTTGGCATATCAGTATTTCTTTACAATAGTTCAGATCCTAATAGAAATACCATGCTCAAAACCATTAAGCTACTCCCAATTGTGAGATTTATATAGAAAAGCCTTACACACCGAGATAAAAAATCCCATTCTTTGTAAAAAGGGATAACGACCAAAATAAGGGCAAGAAAACCTGCAAGGCAAGCATTTGCAAGAGGAAAAATGAATACGATCGTTACGAATAACCCTAATGCAAAAACCTTATCTAATGGCCCAGTTTCTAATAAGATGATAGCAATAAATCCCAATACCAAGAGAAAACCAATACCCCATAACACTAAATTCACATTTCTGAATTGACGATTGATCTGAAGGTAACGCTTGCGTTCAAGGATTAGATGAGATTCCTCAAGTAGGGGTTCAAATGTGGATGAAGTTTGCTTTGTCATCATTCAGGAATTTTGGGCAAAATAGCTATAGATAATTACGCAAAAGACCCCGCAGGTAGGGAGTTCAAAAGAATAAAAAAAGACTTCCTACTTTTGTGAGATGTCCAAATCTCAAGCGGAAGTCTTTTTGAAGCAACTCAGGGTTGCCGATGCCAATTTAGCAAAAGAACGGGAGAAAGT
>JAUIKF010000030.1 GCA_030430575.1 Bacteroidia bacterium
AATTCCCCTTGTGATATTATTTAAACAATATAGCATTATTTAACCCCATAGTACGACTTTTTGAGCCACCTACCTAGCACGACTTAATGAGCCAATTCCTTAGCACGACTTAGTGAGCCTTGACAAAACTCAAAACTCAAAACCCAGAACATAAAACACAAAACCTAAAAGACCATGACCAAACACATCAAACAACTCATCACTAGTTCCAAGGTACATATGGGGCCGATTTTATTGGATCAGCCCTTACCAAATGCCCATACAGAGCAGATAGACCCTTTTTTACTCATCCATCATTGGGCTGATGAACTTCCGGGAGGGCAGCACCAAAATCAGGTCGGCGTAGGGCCTCACCCACACCGCGGCTTTGCGCCAGTGACTTTCATTTTCAATGGTGAATTGCAGCATCGCGATTCCCGAGGACATGACAGCGTCGTGAAAGCGGGCGGTACGCAGTGGATGTTTTCGGGCAAAGGCATCACGCATAGTGAGCGTCCTACCAAGGAATTAGCCTCAAATGGAGGTAAATTTGAGATCATCCAGTTTTGGGTGAATGTGCCTGCCAAGCACAAGATGGATCAGCCTTTTTACCAGCCCGTATCGGCTGAGGATATGCCTGTATACCATTCCCCTGATGGCTTGGTAAAGGTCGGTGTACTGTCAGGCGCTTTTGAAGGCGTTGAAGGGCCTGTCCCTCACCCTTCACCGCTGGTCGTCACCCGCATGGATTTCCAGGAAGGTGGAAAGGTCAGTTTTGACCTGCCCAAGGGCTTCAACGCCCTCATGTATGTCCTCGACGGCAAGGTAGACGTCAATGGTGATCAATTTGCCTTTGACAAGCAGCTTGTCTGGTTCGAGCAAGCTGGAGAGCATATCGAGCTGACAGCCAGCCGCGAGACACGTGCGATCCTGCTGGCAGGCGCACCGATCAATGAGAAGGTGACTTCTTATGGGCCATTTGTCATGAATGACCAGACGGAAGTATTGCAAGCGATCCGCGATTCGCAGATGGGGAAAATGGGGGTGCTGATTGAGGAATTTTAGAGGAAATTATGAAATCAGTATTCTATCCTCCTAACAGCAAAGCTGTCATTCTGAACGACGTGAAGAATCTTACTATTTTTCAATAATTGGCCAGGTAAGATCCTTCATTTAATTTGGGATGACAGCTTTGTTGTTACCAGAAAAACAAAGGGAAAGGTGACTTACCTCTTAGGTCAATTCCCCCAAATTCCCTACCTTTTGCCCATCAAAACAACCATCAAAAAAGGGTAGGATGAATTCAATTTGGAAGAAAAAATCACAAGAAGAGATCAAGGCCACTGTATTTGAAGCGTTGGGCAAAAATGTAAACTATGGTGCGCAACATATCTTGGGCGTCCCTGCTTCTTATCTCGATGATAAGGTATTTAACCAAGATGCTTCTTTTATCAAGGATGCTCCATTTATCTCCACCCTTCTTCAAAATCCCAATCATATTGGCTGCCACACGATTGGTGAGTCGGAGTCCTTTTTCACTGGGACACAGGCCATTGAAAAAGAGCTGATCGAAATCTGCGCAGTAGATATCCTAAAAGGGGAAGCCGCTCAGCAAGATGGTTATGTCGCCGCAGGCGGCACCGAAGCCAATATGCAAGCCATCTGGGTGTATCGCAATTATTTTATCCAACAGCACGGCGCCAAACGAGAAGAGATATGCATCCTCTGCAGCCAGGACAGCCACTATTCGATGGACAAGGGCGCAAATGTTTTGGTATTGGCTATAGAAAAAGTTGAAGTCACGGATGATACTAGAGAAATAAGCCCTGAAACTGTCAGGTCAGCCCTCAACCGGGCGCGTGCCCAAGGGAAAAAATATTTCATTGTGGTGTGTAACATGATGACGACCATGTTTGGGTCTGTAGATGACGTGACAGTATATGTCGATGAGCTAAAAGCATCGGGATGCGAATTCAAGATCCACGTGGATGGTGCTTATGGCGGCTTTTATTACCCCTTTTCCAATGATCAGCGTGCCTTGACATTTGCCAATCCAGATATTACTTCCTTTACCTTAGATGCCCACAAAATGGCCCAAGCGCCCTATGGGACAGGTATATTCCTGATTCGAAAAGGCTATATTGGCTATGCCAATACCCAACAAGCCAGTTATGTCGAAGGAGAAGATTGTACCTTGATTGGCAGTAGGTCCGGGGCCAATGCGATCGCTGTATGGATGATTTTGGTAAAAAATGGGCCTTATGGCTGGCAGGAGAAGATCTTTATTCTGCAAAAAAGAACCGAGTGGATGTGTGACCAACTCGCACAGCTAGGCATCCAGTTTTACCGACACCCGCAGTCCAATCTCATTACGATCCGTAGCCATCATATCAGCGAAGCCCTCGCTCAGGAATTTTGGCTAGTACCAGACAACCATGCTTCGCCCAAATGGCATAAAATCGTCATCATGGAACATGTGACGATAGAGAAATTGCTTCCCCTGATTGAGGCCCTTAAACAATAGCGGTTCATCAAGGCATTTAGTGGACTAAATTTACTCTACCAGGAAATTTGCCACGGATTACACAGATTGGCACAGATTAAAGAAAAGAATCCGTGTGAATCCGAGTAATCCGTGGCTTATTCTTTGACTCCACTAAAAGGCTCGAAGAGCCACAATAGCTATTAGGATGCCACTGGAACTTATCAAAACCTTATCCAAGGAATTTCCCTAACTTTAGTAAGAAGAAATACCACAATCAATAATTTCATTAGGACATGGTCATTCACACCCCATTAACCTTAGCTCAGATTAGGGAAATCGCTGTGGCTTATGCATTGGAAGTCGAAAGCTTTGAACCGCTTGGCATGGGATCCGCCAATTCCAATTATCTCCTTCATACTCAGCAAGGAAAAGTGGTATTAAGCATCCTCGAAGAGCAATCGCCAGAAGAGGTGACAGAGATGTCCAATATGTTGCTATGGCTGGAACAGCATGGCTTTCGGACTTCGCGCCTACTCCCTCAAACGAATGGTGCCGTGCTCGCCACTGTTCTGGGAAAAAACCTTTACCTCAAGCATTATTTGCCAGGTGAGGTGCAGTTTGGACTTACTGACTTCATGCTCGCTCAGGTAGGTCAAGCCATCGGCCATTTGCACAAAATTCCGCCCCCAGATTACCTGTCCCACGGCATTTATTATGAATCCCCCACTTTTGCAAAGGCAATCTGTTCGGGACTAGATACGACCTATGAAGCCTGGCTGACGGCGCGCTTAGCAGACTTGCAGCAAAAGCTCCCAAATGACTTGCCCCGTGGGTTGATTCACGGAGATCTATTTGAAGACAACGTGTTGTTTGAAGGGGAGCAATTAGTGGCAATGATTGATTTTGAGCTGGCAAGCCATTACTTCAAGGTTTTTGATATCGCCATGGCCATGGTAGGCTTGTGCAGGTCCAATAGTCAGTTATTGCTGGATAAATCAAAAGCACTTGTGAAGGGGTATCAGCAGGTGAGAGTTTTGGAACCAGGAGAGAGACAATCCCTGCAAGCCTTTACCGAATATGCGGCCACAAGAACCTCCAATTGGCGGTTTTGGCGGTATTGCTATCACCGCCCCATTCCTGGCAAATGGGACCGCTATAAGGAGATGTGGCGATTGGCGGAGGCGATTCGAGGAATTTCGGAAGGGGAGTTTATGGGAAGGGTTTTTGAGGAGATGTGAAAGGCAGGGAAGCACATCTCCGCTCACACAGGCCGCAGCCTCCCTTCGGAAGACTCAGGGCATGCTTCCAAGAGGCTTTCGCGCAATAAACTTGGCCTGCGCGAAGTCCTCTTTGAAGAGGACGGGGCCTGCGGGGCTCAGGAGATGTGAAGAGCAAGGAGGCACATCTCCGCTCACACAAGCCGCAACCTCCCTTCGGTAGACTCAGGGCATGCTTCAAAGAGGTTTTCGCGCAATAAACTTGGCCTGCGCGAAGTCCTCTTAGAAGAGAGAGCCTGTCCCGAGTCCGCCGAGGGAGGGCCTGCGGGGCTCAGGAGATGTGAAAGGCAGAGAGGCACATCTCCTTTTTTCAAATCCCCAAAATTATGCATTTACCCCCCTTATACCTGATCATTGTGCTGCTAGTTGGATGCCAAGCGAGTCCTTCTGATATGAGTAGCAATTTGGATAAAAAGGACACAACAAAAGTGGATTCTTTATACCTGAAATACCTACCATTTGAGAAAAGAAACGGTGACAAGGGAACGAGAAAGGAAATGCAGCCCTGGAGCGTAAGGGATAGTATAAAAAGGGTTAATGAGGCAAAATATCATGCGAAGCGGGAAAAGGAAGTTTTGAAGCCTAATGTGTATATATGCCAACAATCTCCTTTTGCGAAAAGAGAAAAAGTTATTGTAGACCCAATAACAAAGGATAATTATAAGGTAACCTATCAAGTCTATTGTTTAAAGGATGATACTGTACACATCCCTTTTATGACTGAATATGGGCCTACCTTTGAGGTGATTACCGATTATGAATTAAGGATTAACATTTCGAGGAATGATAGTGCAATAATTGATCAGCAGATGAGCCGAAAGTTATTACACAGAAAACTGGGCTGGAGCATTGTTGCTGGGAATATCTATTCTGCTTCTTTTAAGCGATTTGATTCTATAAGTAAGGGCTTTTTCTTTAAAATTCTATATGGTGTAAATGATTCCGACCACTGTTATTCAATACCTTACTTACTGGAATTAAATGGAAATGACAGTATTTTTGAAGCAAAATATGAAGGTCTTTGACTTGTATAATTAATCTCTGTTGATATAGAAATCCATAATAAATCGTATTTTTAGTATAACATAAAAATAAGGGGAGAAAATATGACGACAATTATTCGAAAAAACCTTAGTAAGGCAGATATTCAGGAGCTTCTAAAAAAAGTAGTCCCTGTAAAGCGCTTTAATGCATTTCAATATTGCGGGGTAATTAAATTGACTATCGATCCTTTAAAATTTCAACGCCAGCTGAGAGATGAATGGGAATAGTCTACTACTCGACACTAATATCATTCTATACCTTTTATCGGGAGATCAGACCTTGGCCACTACACTTGATGGCAAGGCACTCTATGTCTCGTTTATAACAGAATTAGAGTTACTAGGATATCCAGGGTTAGGTGAACAAGAGAAAATCGCTATTCAACAATTACTCAATGATATAGCAATCATTGATATGAATGATAGTATAAAAAAAGAGGTGATTGAATTGCGGAATAAACATCGAATAAAATTACCTGATGCCATTATTGCAGCAACATCAATATACCTCAACCTGCCTCTATTTTCTGCCGATCAAGGGTTTGAAAATATTGAGGAGATCAACTTCATAAAATACGAATTATAGGAACCCCCTCCTCCCAATGAAATACCCCATCGGCGAATTCTCGCCTCCCGCCGTCATCACCCCAGCCCATATCCAAAACTGGATCAGCGAAATCGAAGCATTGCCCGAACAAATCACCCTTGCGGTACAAGGGCTGGATGACGAGGCCCTCGAACGGACCTACCGCCCTGGCGGATGGACCATCCGCCAAGTCGTGCATCACCTACCCGACAGCCATATGAACAGCTACGTCCGTTTCAAATGGACCCTCACGGAAGATGCGCCCACCATCAAGCCCTACTACGAAGACCGCTGGGCCAATCAGCCTGATTATCGGGCGAATATCGCCGTTTCCCTCAACCTGCTACATGCGTTGCATGAGCGATGGGCCGTCCTCCTCCACAGCCTCACAGAGGCAGATTTGGAACGGGTATTTGTCCACCCAGAAGATGGTAAACACTATGTGTTGAAAGAAGTCATTGGCCTCTATGCTTGGCACGGCAAGCATCATTTGGCGCATATCGAAATCGCCAAAGGGGGGAGGGGTTTTTAGTTTGTTGTTTGTTGTCTGTTGTTACGATTTAGCTCCCAAACCACAAACCACAAACCACAAACCACAAACTTCTCCCTACTCATACTTCAGATTCTCCACCGGATTTGCCGTCGCAGCCTTATAAGCGTGGTATCCTGTTGCAAGGACTGTGACAGCCAGCGTGGCTAGCAATACGAGGACAAAGACCATCAAGCTAATGGTACCATGATACTCAAAGCTCTTGAGCCAGTCTGTCATGAAGTACCAGGCGAAGCCAAAAGCAGGCAAAGCCGCGATGCCGATCAATAAGGCAAATTCTTTCACGAGCAGGCTTATCAGGCCACTGGTGCGGGCACCGAGGACCTTGCGAATACTTATCTCCTTGGAGCGCTGCTCTGCGGTGTAGGAGGCAAGGCCGAGCAAGCCTAGGCAAGCGATGATGATGGTCATCAAGGTAAACCCTAGGAAAAGGCGGCCGCGCAGGCGATCTGTTTCGTATTGATCCCAAAAGCGCTCATCCAGGAAGGTGTATTCAAAAGGAATGGTGGGGAAAACTTCTTCCCAGGTGGATTTCATGTAGCCTACCGTCTTTTCGATATCGCCTTCGGCCTTGACCATCACAACGCCGTTGTTGAAGTTAGGGATGAACATGAGGGGCTCGATAGGATTGTACAGGGCCTGTTGGTGGAAGTCTTTGACGACGCCGATTACTGTAGAGGTGGGCAAAGTGTCTGCCACCCCAAAGCGCACCTTTTTCCCTATCGGATTAGTCCAACTCATGCGCTTTACCATGGCCTCATTGACAATGACGGCAGCCGAGGAGTCTGACCCAAATTCTTGAGAGAAATTGCGCCCTGCTACAATTTTCATGTCCAAGGTAGGAAAGTAGTCAAAGTCTACCCGGTAATTGTCCACGCCCTTTTGTTCCATTACCCCTTCTTTTGTTTCAAGGCTAAACAACCTTTTGCTAAACCCATATCCAGGTGACGTACTAGCCGTTCCCAGCCGATTGATGTCGGGACTTTCCAAGAACTTATCGCGAAGAACAGGCCATTTCTCACGGAGTTCCCGGTTGTTGAGGTTAAAGCGCACAATCTGTTCTTTGTCAAAGCCGAGGTCTTTGTCCTGCACATATTGCATCTGGTTGTAGATGATGGTTGTTCCTGCAAACATGAACATCGAAATGGCAAATTGCATCACGACCAGTACCTTACGAAAGATTTTGGCACCTGATTTCCCCACATGTACGCCCTTGATCGCAAAAACAGGCTGGAAGGAGGAGAGGTAAAAAGCGGGATAGCTGCCGCCCAAAATACCGGTGATCAGCATGATGCCCATCAAGATCCACAAGACATTGCCTGTCCCTAGGGCTGCAAATTGCAGATTTAAGCCTAAGGAACTATTGATCAAAGGCACTACGCCCCAGAGCAATAATAAGCTCGCCCCAAAGGCGATCAAGGTCAGGAGCATAGACTCTGACAGAAACTGGGTCATGAGCCAGCCTCGCTCTGCGCCCAGCACCTTCCGCATGCCCACTTCCAGCGACCGCGAAGAGGAACGCGCCGTCGATAGGTTCATATAATTGATGCAAGCAATCAGGAGCAAAAACAGCCCCACGGCGGAGAAAATATAAATGTAGCGAATGTCTCCTAATGACTCTGGTTCGCCTTCAAAAGTAGACTTCAAGTGAATATCCTTGATCGGCCAAAGCTCATATTTGACAGTGATCCCATAGTCTGAGAAAATGGGTTCCACATGCTTCGTGATGACTTCTGGCAACTTTGCCTCAAAGGCTTTGGGGTCAGCATTTTCATTCAACAGCACATAGGAATAAATCCCAAAACCTCCCCAACTGCCAGGGCCAGGATTCATCATTCCTGGAACAGTCTGGGTAGAAATCAATGCGCGGGCAATGATATGAGAATTGGAGGGCATATCTTCAATGACACCCGTCACTTCAAAAGTCAGATCTCCATCGGATTTCAACGTTTGCCCAATAGGGTTTTGATCCGCAAAAAGTTTATCAGCGATGCTTTTGTTAATGACCATCGCATTGGGTTTATCGAGGGCAGAGGCAGGATCTCCTTTGATGAAATTGAAGGTGAAAATGTCAAATATGGTAGAGTCGACAAAGAAGACATCATCTTCAAAAAAGTTCTTCCCATCCAGTTCCAGTCGTGTCCTCCCATTGCCAATAAACCGCACATATTCCTCCACCTCAGGATAATCAGCCTTCAAAGTCATGGCCAGCGGCTGTTGGGTCACCGACCAGCGGAAGTTATCATCTGGCTCAGTAATATCTGAGGAGATGCGAAAAATGCGGTCCGCCTTTTCATGGTGACTGTCATAACTCAGCTCATTCACCAGATACAGCAAAATCAGCATGCTAGAAGCCAGGCCGATCGTAAGGCCCAAGATATTGAGCAAGCTGTAGGCAGGGTGGCGGAAGAGATGTCTGACGGCGATTTTGAGGTAATTTTTGATCATAGGAGAAGGGGGTATGAAAAGTTCAAATTCAAACTCATGTCCAATCCTAAAGGTAATCATTGTCCGCTAGCAATCCTGCACCAATCGACCAAAAAGCAATTTTGGTAGATAAGATGATGGAAAAGGAGAGGGAGAATTAAGCGAGAAATGCGATTTGCCTTGACTTTGTGGGGGAATTAGGTAAAATATACCCTGACTTTGTGCATATTTATATATAAATTTACCCTGACTTTGTGTTATCGAATTATCTTTTATTTGAAGCAAGCATGCTGTTTGAACGAAATATTTTATCAAAGCTTAGAGAGATAAGACAGAAACCTAATCGAAAGCCACTTGTCCTAAGAGGTGCACGGCAAGTAGGGAAGACAACAGTGGTTAATTTATTTGCCAAAGAATTTGATTGGTATGTGTATTTGAATTTAGAAACGGTTAAGGACAGGGCCTTTTTTACCAAATATGATGAGATAGAAGATACTGTTGAAGCGATTCTTTTTACACATAGTATTCCAAAAGATAGCGAACGGATCTTAATCTTCATAGATGAAATTCAAGCTGAACCTAAAGCTGTGGCAAGTCTGCGTTATTTTTATGAGAAATTTCCAAAATTATATGTCATAGCAGCGGGTTCCTTATTGGAAACTTTACTTGAAGTCAAAAACACGTTCCCTGTAGGAAGGGTAGAATATTTGGTGATGCGGCCAGTTTCTTTCCTAGAATTCTTGTCTGCCATAGGTGAAATACAGGCGTATGAAGCGATTCAACAAATTCCGGTGCCTAATTATGCATATCAAAAGCTCATGGATTTGTTCCATACCTATGCCCTTATTGGTGGGATGCCAGAGGTAGTTCAGGAATACATCATGCACCGAGATTTAGTGAAATTAAAACCCATATATGACAGTTTGCTGGTTGCGTATCTTGACGATGTCCAGAAGTATTCTGGCAATGCAGTAAAGGCCGAAGTTTTACAAACAGCCATCCAAAGCCTTTTTAGGGAAGCAGGGAAACGAATAAAATTCTCAGAATTCGCTCATGCAAGTTACACTTCGCGTGCTATGGGGGAAGCATTGCGCACACTTGAAAAAGCGATGCTCATACACTTAGTGTACCCTGCCATCGAAAATCAACTCCCTGCTTCCCCTAATTTACGGAAAGCCCCCTATTTACAGGCCCTAGATACAGGTTTGATGAATTTCTTTAGTGGGGTACAGGCTGATTTAATTGGTACAAAAGACCTTCATCAAGCTTACCGTGGGCGAGTGATTCATCATTGGGTAGGGCAAATGTTATTGACGGGGATGCATAGCCCATTGGATAAGTTGCGATTTTGGGTGAGAGACAAGAAGCAGAGTAGCGCAGAAATAGATTTTGTTCATTTACAAGACTCAAAGCTGATTCCTATTGAAATAAAGTCAGGGAAGGCAGGGAAAATGTACTCCTTACGTCGATATATGGAAACCGCTAATCATGACTTTGCCGTCAGGATTTACGCAGGAGACCTCCACTTACAAGTGTTAACTAATCCTTCTGGAAGAAGCTTTTATTTACTAAACCTACCTTATTTTCTGGTGGAATTATTACCTCAATACATAGAGTGGATGAAAGAAGCTAGTAACTCATTGCCGATTGAATAGAAAGCTGACATAGGGCCGGATTACGCGAAGATCCAACTCACTTCCCAGAAATCCAGCCCAGCGCATTATTAATGGTTATCGTTTAGGTCTGAGCGTCTGAATGGCCGATAGTCTGAATGAAAAAAGAGGTATTCAAACTCAAACTCAAACTCAAATTCAAGCTCAATCTCAAATTCAAAATATCTTTCAGACCCTCAGACCCTCAGACCCTCAGACATTCTTCTAATCCCTGTCATACTTCATTTCTGAAATCCCTGTGCGATAGGAGAATTCACTGTTGAATGTACCATTTGGATTAAAGAAAGCCACCGTATCCAGGAATTGCTGGAATTTGGGGTACATCTTGCTGATGAGGTCTCGCCCGTTGACGAGGTTGCATATCTTGCCCCAGTGCGGTTTGGCACCGACGCCCATCAGGGCCTTTTGCATACGATCCATCATCTGGTCGTCGCCCATGGTTCCAAGGACGGCAGGGACATCTACCATGCAGGTAGGAATATTATTTTCACTGTATTCAGGCGACATGTAGGCATGAGATGGCTGTACAAATCGTGCGCAGTTCGGCGAACTGAGGTACTCATGTGACTCAGCAGACTTGCCTGCTACTTCCATGATTTTCTCTACCCCTTGCACAAAATTATTCGCATCATCTACCCCAAATCCTGGCTCTACGGAGTAGCCAGAGTTTTTGAAAACCAGCTTGCCCTGGTTCATGACGATATAGCTTTTGCCTATTTTTCCACTACCTGAAAGCAAGACGACCAGTGAAAGATCAATGATGATCGGCGTCATCTCAGGGTATTTATTCATAAATGCGACCAGCAAAGCCTCGGGCAATTCCGCCGCTGGCGTCTCTTTGTCTAATCCTGCGATGGTATCGGTATGGGTGCCGTCATAACCACCGTTGGTGAGGATTTCTTCAATGAAATCGTGAAGCTTACGCTCTTTCTTTGGTTCCTCCGCGATAAGCTTATCGTATTCTTCCTTGGTGATTTCCGTTTGCACCTGAACACAGCAGGTGTGGTCTGGACCATTGTGATCCCAAGGGCGATGGGTTTGGTAGGGATTAAAGAAGAATTGGGCACGCGTAGGCTCATCACCAGGTGCTTTGGTCCCTTCAGGGTCTATTTCATGGAAGAAACTGCGATCCAGCAATTTCGGTTTGAGGGTGCTCCAATTGGTGATCCAGAGGCGCTGCTTGAGGTAAAAGGTCTTTTTAACCTCTAATACTACTGAGTACACAATGCCCATAAGGCCAAACCCTACAACCGTAGAATGAAATTTATCATCATCCTGGATCAGCGTGATATCTGAATGCTTTTGCTTAAACTTTTCGGGATCAGTGATCCCGTTGGTAGGTTCCAGGCGGTAGACTTTACCGCCAGCAGCGACCATGTCCATTGACTTCAGCATATCTGACATGCCAGGCACACGGATGCCCGTGCCGTGGGTGGAAGTAGCAATGGCACCATAGATTGTCTCTTGGTCAAATGCCGCCATCGTCGGGATAGCCAGGCCTATATCATCTAGGTTTTTATTTAAGTCTTTTACCAACATTCCCCCTTCGCAGCAATACATCACATCCGTAGGCGTCCCCGCTTTAAACGTATCTGTCTCTAGCGTCAATTCTTTGTCAAGTCCTAAGGTATCCACCAACACATCGGTCGCATTGGCGACGTCAGAGAAGGAATGCCCTTTGCCTACAGCGCGGACCATGTGGCCATTTGCCTCGGCGGTTTTGACAATTTCAATGACCTTTTCTTTAGTCGTAGGAATGATATACTGAAGGGGCTGTACCCGCTCTTTGTGGATGGTATTTTCCCATGTTTGTTGATATAATACTACGTCAGTATTATCGGGACGGGGGATGATGGTCTCCTCTTTACCTTCTTTCCGAAGGACCTTGAGCTCGCAGAGAAATTCTTTGATGAAGGAGTTGGGGTTTCCTTTATAGTGTTCGTGGAGGGCTTTATGGATTTCACCATTGCGCGGATCTTTACGCATCTGGCGGAAGAGTTTACGGATTTCTCTTAAGGTAGACATAGGTAGTGAGAATAAATGAATGATGAATGAGGGAATGCTAAATTTTGAATGAAATTAGGAGACATATTCCTTTTGTCGGGAAAAAAGGAGGCAAGGTAAATGGCAGGGGGCGGAGGAGATTTAATCCTCATAGATTCCGAGAATACATATTAGTGGATTTTTCCCAATTTCCCAACTTGTTATCCTTATTTGCAGCGGGTAAATTGGAATGTTGGAGAAAAAAACACCTCGGAGGTTTTTAAAACCTCCGAGGTGTTTCATGCAAAAAAGACCTCGGAGGTTTAATCAACATTATTGGCTAAAACCTCCGAGGTCTGCACGCAGTTCATCGCTTCACCACCTGCCGCACAAATTGCAGCTTCGCCTCGTGAGTACCCACCAGCCAATACCTGCCTTCGGCCAGGTCAGCCATCGGAATCGTCGCTTCCCTTGCGCCTTGAGGCAAGTCTTGGGCAAACACAGTCCGCCCTTTGATGTCTATTAATTTTATATTCAGTGAAGGCATTTCTCTAGGGAATTCGATTGTGAGGGTCTCTTCTACAGGATTTGGATAAAATTGTATGCCCACCAATGTCAAGGGAATATCGACGCTAGCAGTCGGATCATACATTCGCGTCGCAAACACATGGTTGTCACATTGAATAAATTTGATGTCCTGCGTGAGGACCGTATCGTTGACAACCTGACCAGTGACGCCATCTATGAGCAGCAGATGTGCGTCAAAATTATCATCATTGGCCACGCATACAAAGGTGCTCGAAAGCTGGTCATAGTCATCTGAGCCAGCCCGAAATCCCATGTTGAATCCGCCTAAAATAGGAGTCGCGCTTAACGGCGAAACGACTCCTGTCACAGAATCTACTTCTCCCCAATGCAGCGTATGATAGTACCGCTGTGCCATGGGGTCGTATTGTGTCGAATCAATCTGTGAATACATCCCATAGAGCTTATTGCTATTATTGTCATAGGCGAGACTGAGGAGGGTTTTTGAAAGGGTAGGCGAATACAGCATATCGCCATTGGTGGCATCCAGGTAATAAAGCTTGACAGTGTTATTGGTATCAAATCCCTGGAAGATATAGCGATGGTGATTGGAGTTAAAGGCTGAAGAGAGGTTCACTGTGCCGCCGACGCCAGGCAAATAAGCGACCGTATCGATGGAGCCATTTTGCATGCTGATTGTGACAAAATACTCCTTCTGGGCGGTATTGTCCCACATCAATGCATAAGTCGTATCCGCTTGTAGGTCGTATTCCATCTGCTTGGGCGAATTGGTGCCAAATAATGGATTCGGGACGATGGGAACACTGCTGGTTGACGAACTATCTGTCGCTACCGTATAAAATACCTTTTGACTAAAATCATCAATTCCCCAAAACAGAAAGTGCTGCCTGCTATGGTCAAATGCCTTGGAGCTATAGGCCGCGGCATTGGAGTTAGGGATAGTCAGGATGGGGATGACTGATGTGGTAAGTGGATCCATGACCACAAGTTCAAAGCTGTTGGCGGGATTGGCGGGGTCATTGGGCATGGTATTGCGCAGGCCGAAGAGGTTGAGTCCCTGAGAAAAGCCGCATGTGAGGGTGGTAATAAGGCATAGGAATAAGGAGAGCTTTTTCATAGAAAATAAGCTTAAAAGGTTGGTACTAAAAGATGGCTGTTGATGGGATAAGGGGCTTATCATTTTAACGGGCTAAGTAATTCAATGGGTTGCTAAGAATCCTATAGCAAACAGAGAAAACCAGGTTTTTATCATAGCCCCCTTTCAACTCCACCCAAGCGTAGAATGTTCTGATTTCAGGCCTTGCCTATCTCATTTTCTTCAAAGATGTGTGGGGATAAATAAGGAATAAAATTAAAGATGGAGATAAATCGCAATTTTACCCCTACCAAATAATGTAGATCAATGAGCCTGTTCTAGCTATTCAGGCACATTTTGGATAATTTTCTTTTCCTCAAAAGAAAAATCCTCGACCTATGAACTTCCATTTTCTCAAAATCTCCTGGCGTCATCTGCTTCGCGACAAAGTTTTTGGGCTGATTAACCTCACAGGGCTATCTGTCGGGATAGCGAGTGTGCTGCTCATCGGCATGTATGTTCACAATGAAACGTCATTTGACAGTTTTTTCCAAGACAGTGAGCGGATTTATCGCATTCCGCTCCATCGGATTTATCCCGACAGGAAGGCTGAATTTGCTTCGTCTGCGATCACCTTGGCACCTGTTCTGAAGGAGAACTATCCAGAAGTGGAAGCCGTCACACGACTGCATAGAATGTATTTTCTGAACGAAATCCCTGTTCAGGTAGGAGATCGTGTTTTTCAGGAACCTAGGGTCCGCTTTGCGGATGAGGATTTTTTCGAAGTATTCTCCTATACCTTCCTTCACGGCAATCCTGAGACAGCATTGGACGGAGAAAATAAGGTCGTCTTAACGGCTGAAACGGCCATCAAATATTTTGGGAAAACGGATGTCCTCAATGAACGACTGCAAGTTGGTAGAGACACCAGCGCATTTCTCGTTGCTGGGGTGATTGAAAATATTCCCTTTAATTCGCATATACACTTTGACGTCTTAGGATCCATATTTTCAGTACCCTATTTGGTCAACGCGCTTGAAAACAATCGCTGGGTCAATCCATGGTTGTATACCTATGTCAAGCTACGCGCTGGCGCTGATCCAGCTGCCTTTGAAGCGCAGCTTGGTCCCTTGGTAGATACTTATGGGAAGGCATACCTGTCTCAACGACTAGGAAACGACTATGCCGCATCAGGGCACGAATTTAACTACTACCTCCAGCCCATTCAGGCGATTCACCTCACTTCCAAATTGGATAATGAAGTTGAACCTACCAGCGATATTACCTATGTCTACCTATTGTCGGTGATCGCGTTGATTATCTTGATCATTTCCTCCATCAACTACATCAATCTCTCAGTCGCTCGATCTCCCATCCGCGCCAAGGAAGTGGGCATCCGCAAAGTGGTTGGCGTGCAACGAGGGGCATTGATCCGGCAATTTTTGATGGAATCGATTCTCTTCTGCTGTTTGAGTGCTGTACTCGCTTTGGGCATTGTCTATGCGAGTCTGCCCTATTTCAACGCGCTACTCAATACGTCTCTCTCCCTCGCTCCCTTATTGACGCCGCAGATTATGCTCATAGTTTTACTCTTTATCCTCGCTGTAGGCGTGCTGTCAGGATTTTATCCCGCGCTGGTCATCGCAGCCATCCAGCCCTCCTGGATCCTCAAAGGCTCCTTCAAAAGCAGCAAAAAAGGCGCTTGGCTGCGCAATGGCCTCACGACGCTACAGTTTGTGATTTCCATTGTCATGATTTCAGGTTCTATCCTGGTCCATCAGCAAATGGAGTTCTTTCAAACGAAGCAGTTGGGCTTTGACCAGGAAAATGTCTTGGTGATCGACCAAGCCAATCAGCTAGGGCCGCAACAAGCTGCCTTTCGCGAAGCGCTGAAGGCGCTTCCAGGCGTAGTAAGTGTTGGTGGCGCCAATGAATTGCCTGGAGATTTTCATGGGAGCAATATTTACGCTGCAGCACAGTCTGACATGAGCGACCTGCGGGCACACGTCACGACCATAGATGACTATTTTATTGAAGCTATGCAGTTTCAAGTGGTGAAGGGGCGTGGATTCAGCCCTGAATTTAACGACTCTCTCTCCTTGGTCATCAATGAAGCCACTGCGCGCTCTATCGGGCTGGAAGACCCCATTGGCACCCAATTCAAGGCTTCTTTTGGCGGGGATGATGCGCCTTTTTTAACGATCGTAGGGGTGGTAGAAGATTACCACTTTTTCTCCCTCCATGACGAGATAGGCCCCGTCATCATGATCAATGGAAATCAACGATTTGCGCCAGCAAGATTGGCCGTAAGGCTCCAACACCCCAATATGTCGGAGTTGATTGCGCGTATCGAAGCGGTATGGAAAGAAATGGGAGAAGGAGAAATGGACTATACATTTTTGGACCAAGAACTGGCGGCGCAGTACGAATCCGACCACGCCACAGGCTGGGTATTCGACGTCTTTACCTTTATCGCCTTGCTGATGTGTTGCATCGGCCTATTTGGTCTCACCACCTTTATGGCGCAGCAGCGCGCCAAGGAGATGTGTATCCGCAAGGTGCTCGGCGCCTCTACAGGCAGCATTATCCTCACCTTTTCCAAAGAATTCCTCAAGCTGATCGGTCTCGCCTGTCTGCTTGGCATGCCCATCGCTTACTGGGCCATGAGTGAATGGCTGAGCGGCTTTGCGTACCATGTGGAGATCTCTTCGATTCTCTTTATCCTGACCGCCTTTGTGATGGTCTTCTTGCTGATGGTGACGATGAGTTATCAGTCCTTTAAGCTCGCGACAGTGAATCCTGTGGAGTCGCTGCGGAATGAGTAGGGGGGAAATGGAAAATGGAAATTGAAGAATTGAAAAATTGAAAAAATGCTTTATGGGGAAAGCAGTTTTAGATTAATTATGCTTTTCATGAAAAGCAGTTTTGGTTAAAAAATGCTTTGTTGAAATAGCATTTTTTGGCTATTTTTGCTTTATAGGTAAAGCAAAATATGGAAAAATTACGAATTCACTCAAATGAGCGTGTAAAAAGAACATCCCTTCAATATAAACGAGAGGAGTTCTACCTTTTTGATTGGAGCCAGCGATTGGTGGGAATCAAAGGAGCCAGAGGCATTGGGAAGACGACGCTTTTATTACAACACCTAAAAGAGACCCATGGCCTAGCGGAACAAGCGATTTACCTATCGCTAGATGACATTTATTTTTCAGAAAATAGATTAACTGACTTTGTAGAGACCTTTTATCGGAATGGAGGACTTTTCCTCTATTTAGATGAAGTACATAAATATCCTGATTGGGCTATCGAGATAAAAAATATGTATGATGTTTACGCAGACATTCATATCATATTCACAGGCTCAGCCATGCTAGAAGTTCAGAAAGGAAACGCAGACTTGAGCCGTAGAGCTATCGTATTTCGAATGCAGGGGCTTTCCTTTCGGCAGTATTTGCGCTTAGCCCATAACATTAATATCCCTATAGCATCGCTGGAGGATGTTTTGGTAAAAGGAAATCAGATCATTTCCGAATTGCCCTTGGGGGTTAAGCCCTATTCCCTTTTTAAAAAATACCTTCAAACAGGATACTATCCCTTTTTTATGGAAGGGGATCGCTGGTTTTATGATCGCTTAACAGCTACTGTCAAAGTGGTGATAGAAACAGACTTTCATGCAATACAATATATTGATATACAGAATATTAGGCTCATTTATAAATTGTTATTGACAGTTGCTACATCTCCTCCTTTTACCCCTAATATTCAAAAAATGAGTGAACGGATTGGTATTTCACGCAATACCCTTGTCCAATACCTTTATTACCTAGAAGAAGCCGATATCCTATCCTTGTTGCAAGTGGAAGGCAAAGGCCTCACAAAACTTCAAAAACCTGACAAAGTATATCTGGAAAACACGAATTTATTACATGCATTTGCTCCCCAAAAGCCTAATATCGGAATGGTGCGAGAAACATTTGTCTTAAATCAACTCAAGATGAAGCATCAAGTGCATTATCCTGCCAAAGGAGACTTTCAGGTAGACGGAAAATATACATTTGAAATAGGAGGCCAGTCAAAGTCATCTAAACAAGTATCAGGCTTGCCAGATGCGTTTGTCATCGCTGATGAGTTGGATTATGTGGTAGGGAATAAGGTTCCGATCTGGTTATTGGGCTTGTTGTATTGATGGCTATGGGGTAACGAACTTATTGTATTTGGCTTTGGTCCAGTTTTCGATTTTGATGCCATTTATCCTACTAAGATGTTTTTCATTGTTGGTGACCATAGTCATATTATTGACCACAGCAGTTGTACCAATGAGTAGATCGAAATTAGGTATTAGCAATCCTGATTTTTGAAGTCTCACTCTTTCTTCGGCGTATTTAGCAAAACTTTGATATATAGGAACGATGCTAAATAAGTGTTCAATTGTCACTATATCTGCCTTGTGTTTCTGGAAATTCAAGCTCTTAACTGCTCCATAAGTCAATTCGGCAATGGTTATTTCTGAAATATAGCAATTAGATTTCCCAATCTGTTTTACCTTATCTCTCATATTGAATTTGCCACGGAGGTAGTACACACAAATATCGGTATCCAATAAATACTTACTCATTCGTCCAAATTTATTTCTTTGTCACTAATAGTTCGGCTACTCATAATATCATCCAAAATACTTTCATCCATATCACTCCATGCGCCATATAGCTCATCTAACAGTTGATCATCACTTTTCTGTTTCGGGCCTGCTGCAAACTCAGATTGCAAATTCTCCGAAAGCTTTGAAAGAATAGCCAGCTTGACCTCAAAATTCAAAGGCGCAAGCATATTCATGTATTTAGAGACAAGCGAATTATCCGTAAGGGTATCGTTCATAATAGTCTGAAATCTAATGGTTAATCAAATTTACCCAAAATAAATGCATTTCTCAATAGGAGGTTAGCTGGGTATGGCTGAAGGAAGCTTTATCTGATTGCTCAATCCACCCACTCTCGATAATATGAATCTTCCCTATACATTTTTGTAGACCGCATTTTAGCTAATACTACAGCTTGTGTCTCTACAGGATGATCTTTCAAATAGGAAGCAGCCTTGATATATGCTCCATAAACAGGGAGGGTAGATATCTCCTCCTTTAAGCAAACAGCTTCCAGAATTTCTATGGGAATCAAGGAAGGTAAGTGATAGTTCCAAATGTCAAGAAAGGATTCTATATAATAGTCTACTTTGCCATAATCCTCCCGACTTATTAGATACATGAGCATTGTAGAAAGGGCTTTTGAGATGGAATCACTAGGTTTTTGCCAGATGAGGTTAATGAGGAAAAACACTTTTAATAAAGAGGATTCTCCAGTTTTTACTGTTTCAAATTCCTTTAGAAGAAAATTGGAATAGCTGCTAGGAGGATGGGACTTGAGGAAGATAAGGCATTCACTCACTGCCTGTTCTAGGGCTTTATTAGCCGCTTTTTCATGAGTTTTGCCTATTGTAAAGTAGTTATCATCCACATTTTCTGATCGAAGCATATACGAGCGATAAAGTTCTGTATAGTGGTAATAAGAAGTTAGGGAGGTATGGTAAGAAGTTTCCATTGTTAAAAATTAGACTCAATTGGACATCAAAAAAATGACATAAGCTCGGTTCCCTTGACCTCCTTTATTCTCTTAGCGCCTTCTCTTCCTCCTTCTGCGCTATCGGGCAAGGCATAGATCCATAGGAGCAATAAATACAGCAATCTCCATCCTTAGGGCGTAAGACGGTATGGCATTTTTCGCATTCATAAAAGAAATGGCAGGAATAGGTGGGCATGTTTTCTTCTTTTTGATGGGCACATACGGGACATGTAATAATTGATTTTAAGGTAATGGTCATGAGATAAGGGGGTTTTGAGGTGATTTATGATAATTCAGGCATGTCACGTCCAGGCACTTAATGGAGAATCCATTGAGTGCTTGAACATAGAACCTAGACGCGATAAAGAATGAGACGCGATAAATCGCATCTCTACGGGTTACCGCTTCACTACTTTGACGAGCTGGCGCTCGTTCTGGGTCGTGATTTCGAGGAGGTAAACGCCTGCGGCGATTTCCCTGACATCGAAAGTGCCTTCGATGGTGGTCGTAGAGACGCGATTCATCGCGTCTCTACCAGCAAACAGGACAACCCGTCCCGTCCCATCAATCAAGCGAATGCTTGCATCCCCTTCCAACCCATCCACCCGAAACCTCAACTCATCCCTCACGGGATTGGGGAAGGTAGAGACGCGATTTATCGCGTCTCTACCCAGCCGAGGCGCGCCGCCTGTAGAAATGGACAACTGGTCTACCGTATAATGAACGACCTGTCCGGGCGTACCTGCCGAAGCGGCGATTCCCACCTCGTAAGTTCCTGTAATGACAGCCGTCATCGTGCCGATAATCGTCCAAGTCGCCCCGTCAGGCGAAATGGAAGCCGTAAAGGCAGTCCCGACTCGCTGTAAGCGCATCCAGTAACTAGGCCCAGGCCAAAGTGGACCAGGCAGGGTAGGCCCATTGATGCCTGTAGAGAATAGTCCGCCTAGGGCACGATTGACCATCAAGGTCTTGTTGTCTCCTGCGATCAGCGTGGCTACACTGGCTGCGTTGTTGGCGTTTGTCTGGCGGATCATCACCCCTATGTGGTCTTGGTGATTGTTGGTGGGGTGGGCCACTATATGGGCAATGATGTCCATTGTCAGGCTGCTGCTCTCACGAGAGATCAAATGGAACCCATCAGCATTGCTTCCAATTCCACTCCCCGAGGTTTTGATCTCAAATGTTCCAGTGGTGGCATCATAGCAGGTTTTGCCTACCACATTTCCTGTATTCCCTATGTCTTCATTATCCATTCCCGCAGGAAGCGGGTCGCAATCTTCGGTTACCGTTATGCTAAAGTCACAATCACTGGTATTGCCTGCTTTATCAGTTGCGGTAATATGGAGGTAGGTAGTGCCCAAAGGGAAAAAACTGCCGCTCAATAGGGTAGGGGAGAAAGTGATTTTATTGGGATTGGTACAATTGTCAGTAGCGGTGATGGTAGGCCAGGTATGGACATGGCCTGTGGTACAGAATGGCACCAAATAGGTGGCCGAAGGCGGACAATTGTCGAAGACAGGGCCTTCGCGGTCGCGAATGCGGATGTTATAGGCGCAAGTAGCGCTATTGCCAGCGACATCTGTAGCCGTCCAGGTCACCAGGGTTTTTCCCTTAGGAAGGCTGGCACCATCAAGGCTATTAGCATTGTTGAAGTCATTGATGAAGGACTGAACCTGGCAATTGTCAGTAACGAGTGGATCAAGGTCACTGCCTACGGCTAGATGGCTACAAACGGTGGGGCTGGTATTTCGCACGACATTAGATGTAGGGCAATTGAAGGTAGGCGATTCAACATCTTTGACCGTGACAGTGAAACTGCAACTAGCGGTATTGCCTGCGGCATCTGTGACCGTGTAGGTCTCCGTGCTATTTCCCACAGGGAATGTTCCGCCATCTCCCTGACCTGCGGTCAGGGCGGTCGCTTGCCCTGGGCAATTGTCTGTGCCCGCTGGTGGGATATAGGTCGCTACCCCTTCACAAGTCCCTGGGGTATTATTCGCAAAAACCGTAGCTGGGCAAGTGATCTTAGGTGCTTCAGTGTCGCTGACCGTGACGGTAAAACTGCAACTGGCAGTGTTTCCTGCGGCATCTGTGACCGTGTAGGTCTCTGTGCTATTTCCCACAGGGAATATTCCGCCATCTCCCTGACCTGCGGTCAAGGCGGTCGTTTGGCCGGGGCAGTTGTCTGTTCCAGATGGTGGCGTGTAGCTCACCACAGCCTCGCAAACGCCTGGATCATTATTCGCAAAAACGGTAGCTGGACAAGTAATCTTAGGCGCTTCTGTGTCGCTGACTGTGACAGTGAAACTGCAACTGGCAGTGTTTCCTGCGGCATCTGTCACGGTGTAGGTTTCGGTGTTATTTCCCACAGGGAATATTCCGCCATCTCCCTGACCTGCGGTCAGGGCAGTTGTGGCACCAGTGCAGTTATCCGTGCCCGTAGGGGGCGTATAGGTTACGACTGCGGAGCAATTGCCTACTTCATTATTGGCGAAAACCGTAGCGGGGCAGTTGATGGTAGGGGCAATCCCATCTGTTGGGGTTACATCAAAGGTGCAGGTATTGCTCCTGCCTAGTCCGTCAGTTCCAGTCAAGGTGATAGTGGTGATTCCACTTTGGGTCGTGCCATCATTGGGGCTTTGGCTAGCGCTAAAGCTGGTGCAGAAGTCTGGTGAACTGGCTAGGCTGGTATAATCAGGAAGCAGGTATTCACAGTTATTGTTGACGGCTACTTGTTGATTAGCGGGGCAGTTTACCGTAAGGGTACCAAATAGTTCATCTAAGTCAGTGGCGGTAGGCTGGGCATGATCAGCTTGTTCCAAATCAGAGGTGAGGACATTGCTGAAATTACTTCCTGAAACGGTGCCTTGGTTGCTGATAGTCGTTGTGGAAGGATAAACCCCATTATTGACCGTTACTTCAAAATAAATTTTCACAGAATCTCCTGCCCCCAAACTTCCTATATTTACCAAGACACTCGTATGACCCGCCCCATTGCCTGTCGTCACAGTTCCTTGGGTGGTGGTCACAGATCCTATACTAAGGGTTGAATTCGCATCAGGCACATCGGTGAATGTGACGCCTAAGGCAGTTGCAGCACCGCTATTTTTAATCACTGACGTATAGCGAATGGTCTGACTGCAGGTAGCCGCGTCAAAGCTATCTCGCTTTTCCGCTGAGATCGCTACCTCATCCAATCCCGTGAAATAAAACACATTGTCCTCATAATCGCGGTCTCCTCCCCCAAATATATCCTCTATTCCAATAATCAAACTGTTGGGGTCGCCTACAGGCTGCACCACCATGAAATGAGGCATTTTCCCTTCTACGGCTCGAAGAATAATAGATTGTCCATCTGCCGAGAGGTCATAGCCATATCTGCCTTGAATAACCGCATAAACATCTAATGAAGCGTTGTCAAGCCAATCCGATACGGCTTGATATTGAACGATTCGCCTATCTGTCGTCCAGTTTTCGTATTTATCCACCCATGCCTGATCGGCAGGGTTGACAGCTACAGGGCTGCTGCCATCGGTAGGTGCAGTGGCGATGTCTGCCCAGGTTTTGCCCGTTCCAAACACGCCTTCGGCTAGGTCGTCATGATCAGCTGTATGTTGGAATCTCGGAAACCAATTATTTTTCCCAGCCCATCCCCCAAAATCGTCACCTGTGGTGCTGCTGTTCAAGCCAGGATTAGCGGGGACCTGATCGGGGTTAAAGACTGTTTTAGAATAATAGGTATTCACTGATACGCCACCAGCGCCCCAAAAAACCGCAGAGAAATAGACCAATTCTCGGTCAGCCGTGATATGGCGACTATCGAACCAGCGATAAGTGAAATAATCCTCCCCTTGGGCATCCGTGCCAATAATTTGTTGGGGAATCAGGGTGCTTGCGGGATTGGTCGTCCCATAGATGTCGTAATCTACCTGTGCATTGGTACTCGCCTTAGTATCGGCATAAGCATTGCCATAAGGAGAGAAATTTGTGTACTGAGAGGCTTGTCCATTTCCTTGATCATCATCACAAATATAGTAGATGGTGCTTCCCGTCGTATGCGTCCGCTCAGTAGCAGTACTTCCAGGCGATCCGCTATATTCCCAGTCGCCCAATAACCCTAGGAAGCTTCCTGTGAGGGCATGCGTCGCCGCGACGCCTTTATCGATGACATAAGGAGGCACCTTATTGGTGGCATATTCCAGGATGTCGGGGACATGATTCGCATTATTGTCAATGTATAAATACGCTCCAGGATGCGCTAAATAGCCGTTAAAGGAACCGCCTGAGATCGTGTTGTTGGGGACAAACTGCCAATAATCGCCACTGGTGGCACCATTGGCGGCTGCGACCGCACCATTTTGGAAAATAGCCGCAGGCATAGACGTCACGCCAGCGGGCTGGGTATCAGCTCCATCGAGAATGCCGTCGTTGTCGTCATCGGGATCGGCAGAGTTGATCATTCCGTCTCCGTCGAGGTCATCGCTTGGGCCTGTTTCGAAGAAATCGGGCGTACCGTCTTTATCGGTATCGATGTCTAGGTAGAAGAAGCCAAAGATGGCGCTGGCGCCTGCGCCTTCTGAGAGGTAATCTATAATGATGGCTTTTTTGGTGGTAGGGATTAAGGTTTCTAGGTTACAAGTGCTTTGAGCAGTAGCGATCCAACTAGTGGTTAGCAGTAGGAGAAAACTACTGCCTCCTTTAAGGAGGGTGTATAGGTTTTTCATGAGTGAAGAGCGATTAGTGGTTATAAAGAACGTCAAATGTTGAGGGACCATTACCCATACAAAGGGCATTCCTACATGCACATAAATATTTTGAATAAAACATAAAAACGCCTAATAGGCCAAATAGGATATGATTCTAGGTCGTAATATGAAAAAAATGAGCTATGCCAATCGTGTCCTAATTAGGCTTTCTCTCCCAAATTTGAGATAATTTTTCTCAATTAGGCTATACCTAAAGGTAGATTTTGCCTGTGGTAGAAGCTTGTATTATTGTGCCAATTGTTTGAAGGGATGTTGTAAAAAGCTCAGAAAAGAGGAGAAGAATAAGCCACGGATTACACAGATTATCACGGATTTTCTTTTTTAACCTGTGCAATTGGTGATAATTGTAAAGGGCTAAAAACTGCTTGACCGACTTGAACCTTTGAACCTCCTATTTTTTCCCTACCAAAAGCGCATGTCCTCCTGCCTCAATAAATGCTTCATTGGTTGCCACTTCTCTGCTGGCTTCTATAATTGCTTCAAACAAAGCAGGATCTTCTTCCTGAATCTTCAACAAGTGCCCTTCATTCTGATGCATAAATGTTCTTGTCGAAACGACATAAATATCCGATAGGCCCATCTTTGCCCAAAAGGCTTTGGTCTCGGCTAAGGTAGGGTAGTAGCCTTCCTGGAAGCCCTTTTCGCTGGCGTTGTGAAAGACACCGTCTTTCACAGCTCGGCGAAATACTTCGCTGGTGACCTGGCCAGGGGTGCGCGCAGCGCGCCCGATCAGGCCTGCTAGGCCAGAGAACTTGGGGATAAAGCCTATCAACAATGTCCCTCCGGGTTTCACCACACGCATCGCCTCTTTGGCAGCAGCGATACGGTCTTTTTCGCTCACCAAGTGATAAAATGGGCCACAGCTCAAGACAGCATCATAATGGTCCGAAGACAATGGCGAAAGATCAGTAGCATTTCCCACTAGAAAGTCTGCTACACGATTGGTTAATCCTTCCTCTTCAAATTTCGCCCTGGCGATGTCTATCAGCCTTGGCGACAAATCAGTCAGGCTCAGGCGATAACCCCTTTTCGCAAATTCAAGGGCAAATCTGCCTGGGCCCGCGCCTACATCCAGGATGTGCGCCCCTTGAGGTACATTTTCACATACGACCCGGATGACTTCCCCTTTTTCCAACATTCCTGCTGCCGAGTCCAGCCTGCCCCATTCGTCAAACTGGGAATAGTAGCTCCTGATTTTGTCAAATGATTCTTCCATGAGCTTATCGTTAAGGTTTTATGTTCTAAGTTTTATGTTCTAGGTTGCTTTTTAACCCTGAACCCTGAACCCTGAACCCTGAACCCTGAACCCTGAACCCTGAACCCTGAACCCTGAACCCTGAACCTCTTCACCCCCTCCCCTCACTTGGCACTTCTCCAAATTCCTCCACATAACAGCGCGTAAAATAGCTAGGCGAATTAAAGCCCACCATATAGCCAATCTCGGCCATCGTGAGGGTGGGGTCTTTGAGAAATTCTTTGGCCTTGAGGAGGCGTAAGAGGCGGATATACTTGGTGAGTGAACGGCCTGTCAAGGCAGTGATTTTGCGATGCATTTGGGAGCGGCTCATGCCCATGGCTTTGCACAGTTCGGGAACTCTGAACGCCTCATCTGTTAGATTGGATTCGAGGACTTCTTTGAGTCGGAGGATGAAGGCATCTTCCTGTATGATATTGCGGTCTTCGCTAGGCGGGAGATCGCTTGTGGAGGTATACCTCGCCTGCAGCAGTTGCCGCAGCTCTATGAGCTTGCGGATGCGAATAAGGAGCTCCTCCTTGTTGAATGGCTTGGCGAGGTAGGCATCTGCCCCGCGCTCAAATCCGCTGATGCGAGAGTCGGCATCTGTCTTGGCCGTCAGCATGATGATGGGGATATGGCTGGTCCGGTTGTCGGTTTTGAGGGTTTTGAGCAGCTCAAAGCCGTTTTTGCGGGGCATCATCACGTCGCTGACGATGAGGTCTGGGATTTCCTCCAAGGCGGTTTCTATGCCTTCCTGGCCGTCCTTGGCGACCAGAACCTCATAGTCGTTGAGGCAGGTGAGGAGGTATTCTACCACATCGGCATTGTCCTCTGTGACGAGGACGGTAGGCATGCCTTCCTTGCGAGCGGCAGGTGTCGAAGGCGTAGCTGTAGTTTCTTCAACTTCGGGGACGGACGGCTCCGAGAGGATAGGCGTCTTGAAGTCTTCGGCCAAGGGAGCCGTTTGGCGGATCGGCAGTTGAATCATGAAGGTAGTGCCTTTTCCCACCTCACTGTCCACACTGATCGCTCCATCTAGCAAGGTGACCAATTCTTGGGTTAGCGCCAGCCCGATTCCTGTCCCTTCTCCTTCCCTTACAGAAGAATTGTCCGCCTGATAAAACTGATCGAATACATGGGGTAATTTGTCAGCTGGGATTCCCTTGCCAGTATCCGAGACCCTCAAGACAAGAAAGTCTGAAAGACTGATAGCCTGGGGCTTGTCCTGAGCGGAGTCGAAGGGGACTGAGGATTCAGTTTTGGGCGCATGAAGGACACGGACACGGAGCTTGACTTCTCCGCCTGCTGGGGTAAACTTAATCGCATTTGACAGCAAATTGGAGACGATTCGCAGAGTCTTTTCGATGTCATAGTCCATGAACAGTTCGTCTATATGGGTGTCAAAGGACAATTGGATGCGCTTCAGGTCAGCCAGGGAGCTGAATGACTCGGCTATATAGTTGAGGTATTGAATGATATTTCCTTGGATATATTCTATCTCCAGTTTGCCGGATTCAAGTTTCCGGAGATCAAGGATCTGATTGATCAATTCTAATAGGTTATGGCTATTGCGCTTGATGAGTTTTCGTGCTTTCTCATATCCTGAAATGGTGTCCACCATGCCTAAAATTACGGTCAGCGGTGTCCGGAATTCGTGGGAGATGTTGGTGAAAAAGCGAGACTTCTCCCGGTCCAGCTCTTTGAGTTGTTCGGCTTGGACTTCAAGCTGGTCTTTTTGGAGACGGACTTCTTGCGTTCGTTCCAAAACAATGGCCTCCAGCTCCTCGGTACGTGCTTTGAGCTGGCGGGTACGCCATTGGAGCAAGGCATATATACCGCTTATGGCTAAGATGATATACAGGGTATAAGCCCACCAGCTGCGGTACCACGGCGGCAAAATCGTGAATTCAAAGATGCCTTCTGCGCTTTCTTCTCGATAGATATTTCGCCCTTTTACCCGAAAACGATACGTGCCTTCTCTGAGGTTGGTATAATCCTTTTGGGTCTCCTGGGTCCATTTTGACCATTTTTCATCAAACCCGTCCATACGAAACCTATACTCCGTCTTGTCAGGATCGTCAAAAGCTGGCAAGGCATATTCAAAGCGGATCGCATTGTCTCGATAAGGAAGCTCAAATTCCGTTTGATTAGGATTGATCAGTCCATCAAAAACGAGGGAATCTCCATTGGAAACCAGCTTTCGGACGGCTGCTGGAAACAGGGGCTGAGTAGATGCGGTGATGCGATGGTCATACCGAATAAGGCCATTGTCTCCTGCTAGCCACAGGATATCGGGATTTGCTTCATTTATATAGATCGCCAAAAATTCGTCAAAGTCTCTTAATCGGTGGAAAGGAGTGGCTTCAAATGTATACCCTTCTTTGCCATCGGGAATCCACAAGTCAATGTCCCTTATGTTTTTTGAAAAGCTTTCTATCCACACCCGTTGGGTCGGATCTTCATATACAAAGGTAATTTGTCGATTAGGGGTGGTATATTTAGGGGAAAAAGAGCCGTCGGGAATCAAAGTTTCCTTGGCTGCGTCATATGTTTTCAGTCCATCTGTATTGGCCAAGGTTACTTTCCCGCTTACCAAATAAGTTCTCCCTTGACCTGCCTGCCCAATGAAGGATTTAATATGGGCTGGAAACGTCTTATGAGGATCGGCTTTTGATTCTTTAAGCATGCTACCAAGCACGCTATCAGAAAGAGTAATTTTTACATATCCTTTAGACAGCCCTGCCCACAAAACCCCTGGCATCTCCTCTGTCATCTTCTGCACCTCTTCTGAAAAACCCCTTACCTGGCCGATAGATTTCCACTTGTCATCTATTTTTTTGAAGATGGTAATTCCTTTTGGGTGAGCTATATAGAGCAATTCAGGGTGAAAAGGAGAGGGACAAATGGAGAAAGCATTCAGGTCAGCAATCTGGACGGGAGGTGTCTGTGAAACATCGTAAATTCCTAAGATGGTTGAAGCCCATAAAGCACCATCCACCACCGTGAGGCTATTACATATTTCCTTGACTTCGGGAATCTTGCGGATAGAAGGAGGTTGATGCGAGAAGGTAGGCTCAAGGTAATAGATTCCTTTGGTGCCACACATATACATTCGCTCCCTGTACCATTTGACATCCCAGAGGTCCATGTCCAGGCCATGAGGCTTTGTATAGGCAGAAAATGGGGATTGGGCCTCTACGCGTGCTATTCCGTCAAATAATGTCAGCCACAGCCCCCCTGCCTGATCTTCAAAGATGTGGGTCACAACCCCATCCCTAAGGCCATCAGCTTCATTGACTACGCGAAGTAGCTCGCCCGAAGGGCTCATGATAGCCAATGCCCCTTGAAGGCAAGCCAATGCGATATTGCCGTTGGCCAAGAGAGTACCCGAATAGATGGGGTACTGTTGAAGGAATTCCTGCATGGCTGGCGAGGCTTGGAAGGGCTTGATCCCTTGGCCGTCATAGACGTGAAGTCCTGCCAGTGAAGCGCCTATCAGCGCTTGCTGAGGGCCCAGTGGCAGCATGGTATGGATACGGTTTTGGGCAAAAAAATCACCTCCTGGGACCATTTCCAATTGGTCCCCTACCAGCCGCATCAGCCCTTTGTCTGCGACTCGGACAAAAATCTCATCTTGAAACCCATACGTCAAGGTAGCGTCCGTGCCATAGGCCAATACGTCTAGGTGCTCCTCTGTAGTTGCTGAGGCTTCCACCCATCGAATCAAGCATTTATCTGACCCAAAATAGGTCCCATGGCTTGTCTCAACGATAGATGCAACGATGCTAATATCTCGGTATTCTTTTGGGAGTAATTTCCGTAGGGAAATGAATTTTAGCTGATGCTTCTTTCGGGGATTAGCCAAATAGCCAAATACCTGCCTGGCACCCACCAGAATACGTCCTTTGGAGTCTTTGTATAGGACGCGCACCAATTTCCCAAAATTCGTTTTAATTAAGCGCCATTTAGCCCCATCGTATTCTAAAATTCCAAAATTATTGGCGACATAAATGAAGCCCCTGTCATCCTGTGTGGTCATCCAGTTTTGGGTATATCCATTGTAGTCCTGTGGGCTGAAATTTTGGACAAAAGGATGGGCTACAACCTGTTCGTAGGCGGATTCACTGTTTTGAGCGACCGCACTTGCGCATAAGAAGAAAATACCCAGAAGTTGGATCAAGCGTTCTTTCACCTGCTAAAGCTACATCTTTCCACAGAAAGACTCAAGCGGGCGAAATCAGGTATTTGGATAAAAAAACCGCCCGAAGGCGGTTCCTGAAAGGTTTTATATTTTGGGGCATAATCAGCTGACCTAGCTCATAGAACTTTCTGCCTTAGTCAACATCTTCCAAAATAGCGTCTGCCTTTGCGGCAGCTCTTATGCGCTCGTCTCTGATCGCCTCCTCGTTGGCCTGTATTTTATTGGCGTTTTCCAGCATTTTCTTTTCCTTCTGAGCCAAGAGGGATTCGTAATACCGGATCAATTTTCTGTTTTGACTGATGGCTACCTCACTGACATCTGACATGCCTGTATTGGTCACTGAAAGTGAGTCGATTGTGCCTTCCAAAGCATTGCACTCTACCTCCAAATAGTCAATTTCAATATTTAACTCCTCGATCTCATCGTATAGCCTTTGTTCTTCTTTAGTTCGATCAGGGTAAACAAGGGTTCCTCCATAGGAAACCAGGTCCCGCGAATAGGGCACATAGTCCTCAAGGGTGATAGAGGCACCTTCTTTCATAAATAAGATTGCGTCTGTTTGTATTTCTATAGACATGAGTTCTATGGCATGACCTAGGACGGGATAGGCTGACAGGCTCGTATCAATCGGTTCAATAACAACATCAGAATAGGCATCTGGTACGCTGCCTGTACTCCAGTTTCTCGGTTCATTCCAATTGTGTTCACTGCCAGGGGTGCCGCCTATCCAGGTGACGGTGTATTGAGCGAGAGCAGAGGTAGAAATCAGGGTAAATACGATGACAATAAGCGTTCTCATGATGTGATAGGTAAATATTTGATTTTGGCACCCAAGGTAGCATCTTCATTTGTTACAACCAATATGCTTTTCTAGCCATTACTTGCATTCAATGAAAAGAGAACCCCTTTTCGTCCTATTTTATTATACCTAATTTCACAAGAAAATCCGCCAAATCACCTTGATTTCATGGAGGTTTTTGTCTTACAGAAATAGAAAACCGGGCGGACATTCATCACATAAACCATGAATAATACACCCAGATTTTTTTCACTCACCTCCTCCCTTACCCCAAGATCAAATGCAAATCCCCAAACTGGTGCCAGTAATAATCAGCTGCAAGGGCCTCGCGATATGCCCGATTGATATGCTGAAATCCTGCCAGAGACTGTAGCATGTGTAGGTGGGAAGCTCTCGGTTCGTGGAATCCCGTAAGCAAGCTATCTACAACTTGCATCTTGAAGCCTTCATGGATATATAAATCCGTGTGACCACGGTAGGGAATTACTTCTCCTACTGCGTTCACTGCAGTTTCTACTGCCCGTATGGCTGTGGTCCCCACAGCTATCACCCGCCTGCCTTCGGCTTTTGCTTGGTTGATCTGCAACGCAGAGATGGGATTTATTTCCATATATTCTGGATAGGGCTTTTCATGGTCTTCCAAACTGGATACACCGCAGTGGAGCAGAATAGGCGCAATGATGACGCCTTTCTCCACCAACTTCTTCATCACCTCAGTGGTGAATCCCCGACTGGCTGAAGGCATTTCCGCACTTCCTGGGTGAAACGAGAAGTAAGTCTGGTAATATGCCATGGGAAATGGCTTGTCCAATTGGGTGTACTTGATGGGCTTGCCGTACATTTCCAAATAAGCCGATTCGCTAAAATCTATGCAAAATTCTCCTACCCACAGGTCCAGCGACTCGTGGTCTTGGTAGAATCGTTCGCGGAGCATAAAGGTAGCCCCCCCTGGCAAACTGAATAGCATGCCAGTCTCTCCCGCTTGCCATCGATAGGTTTTGCTCCCTTTGAGTGCTCGAATCTCTGCAAGCCATGTTTTGCCCGTCAGAGAATTGCTCAAATGGAGCATGCCAGCGTTCCCATTGGGTAAGGTCACGGGTAGGGCCGCAGCTCGCATGGCGGAGGTATTGACGACGAGGACATCACCTGCCTGTAGGTATTGATCAAAGTGGGTAAAGGTATCATGATGGGTGTCTCCTTCGCCTGTGGTGACGAGCAGACGGACTTGGTCCCTTTCGATATGCCGAGCCTCCGTAGGAGGGGGGCAGGCGAGGTGGGGAGGAAGTTCAAATTGGATGATTTGATTGGCGGTTGTATACATGGGGATTGTTTAATTTTGAATGAAGAATTTTGGGTTCTTTGACAAATTCCGTGGTAAGCTTTTAGCTTCTGTCAAAAACATCCCCGATCGCACAAGGCCCCAACCCCTTCAAAGGGGTTTTCGCGCCAACATGGCTTGTGGGAAGTCCTCTTTGAAGAGGAAGGGGCCTGCGGGGTTCAGGAGATGTTTCAGGCCTAAAGTGGAAGCTCCACTAAAATTGTCAGAGAATCTAATTTGAATGAAGAATGGGGAAGAGGGATTGCAGAATGTCGATTGATGAACAAGGATTGTAGAAGGAAAGAACACTATTTCATCAATCATCAATCCTTGTTCGATATCCTGCAATCAATTCGCAACCAGTAATTCCTCTGACTGAGCGACATACCGTCCACTAGGCAGGTCCCTCCCTATCAGGTTCAGGATAGCAGGAACAGCAAAGGCGGTAGGCAAGGGACGGTCGGAAATGTCTTCTCCAGGAAATGCATCTTGGTGCATACTTGTCAGCATATCTCCTGGGTCAAAGGCATACCACCGGTAGGCAGGGTTTTCCTTGGCGAGGATGGCTGTCATGTGGTCGAGGCCAGCCTTGCTACCTCCGTAGACGCCCCATGTTTCGTAGTGTTCTGCGCCTGCATCGCTGCTGACATTGATGATAGCGGCATGTTCCTTTAGAAAAGGTTTTACCTTTTGGAGGAGAGAAATAGGGGCAATCATATTGGTATGTAGGACGGTATGCATTTGCTCGATGGGATGGCTGAGCAAGTCTTTCATGGGCGAAACGCCCAGGGAGGAGGCGTTATTTACGACGAGGTCGAGTGACCATTGGTGCTGTTCAAGGGCTTCTGCCACTTCTAGGAGATGAACCTCATCCCTTACGTCACCTGAGAGGGCGATGACCTCCGTCAACTCTGCCAAAGCTTTTTTCGCTTCCAGCAGCTTGGCCGGATTTCTCCCGTCAATTAACAGTTTCCAGCCATTTTGTGCTAGGGCCTTTGCCAATGCCAAGCCTAGTCCGCGAGATGCGCCAGTGATAAGTGCTATTTTTTGTGCCATGGTATTGATATTTGTATGAATGATTATGGTTACAAATATCTAGGGTAAAGAGGCGGGAAGAATCGGCACTTAGGATAGAAGTGTACCTGTACGATGGTACAGGTGAGGAGGAGATTGAAGAATATCGAACAAGGCATGTCCTGAGCTTCACCTGAGCTTGCCGAAGGGAGCCGAAGGGATTGATGATTTTTGATGGGAAAAGGAATTCTCACATAAATTTCAAGTCTTTTTTTTTACCTTTCCCAAAACCCAAAACCCAAAACCCAAAACCCAAAACCCAAAACCCAAAACCCAAAACCCAAAACCCAAAACCCAAAACCCAAAACCCAAAACCCAAAACCCAAAACTCAAAACTCAAAACTTTATGTCCGGAGGAGATTGGAAAGAAATGTTTACTGCCATCCAAAACGGTGATCTCGCCTTGGTGGAATATTATCTGAAAGCAGGGATAGATCCCAATTATCAGCATCCCGAATACCTCGCTGCGCCGTTAGTGGAGAGTATTCGCTTTGGGCATTTGGCGATTGCCCAATTGATCATGGAACATGGAGGAGATCCCGCCATTAAGGAAGTTTGGGGAGGAGAAACGCCCCTTTCTGTCGCGCGCATCAAGCGGGATAAAGCAGCCATAAAATTGCTTGATCAATACCTGCAAGCCTAGCTTCCAGGATAACTATGCTTGGCAATCATTTGGTTAAATGCGATTTATGAATCAATTGAACATTATTCTCCTTATAGGAGGACTCCTCTTGGGGCTTTCTTGCAGCGAAAAAGCTCAATCAACCATGGAGCAACCCGAAGTTGCCAAACCAATGGCAGGCATATCAAGCATACCTTATTGCTCCATCACAATTTGACTTCAGCCCTGTTTCTGGAAAGCCTGATTGAAAGATTCCAAGCTGAAGGCTGGGAGGTCACGAATGCCATGGACGCATTCCAAGACTCGATTTACCAAGAAGTACCAACAGTGGTGCCTGCAGGAGAAAGCTTGATTTGGGCCTTAGCCAAAGAAAGTGGACAATTTGAAAGCAGGTTGAGGTATCCAGCAGAGGATAGTCGCTATGAGAAAGATAAGATGGATGAATTGGGGCTGTGAGGGCGATTTTTTATGCAAATTATGATCAGCAGATGTGGGCTGAAGACGCAACAGATTGAAATCTTATGTGTAGATTTGCCCCCTCATAAAATTGTCTATGATAACGGTTGATAATTTAGCGGTAGAATTCAGTGGAGCGACCTTATTTAGCAAGGTTTCCTTTGTCATCAATCCCACAGACAAAATTGCCTTGATGGGAAAAAATGGCGCAGGCAAATCCACGATCATGAAGATCATTGCGGGCGAGCAAAAGCCGACCCGAGGTAATGTGGGCATTCCCAAGGATGCTGTGATCGCCTATTTGCCACAGCATTTATTGACGGAGGATAACTGCACGGTATTTGAAGAAGCCGCCAAGGCCTTCTCGCACATCCATGAGATGAGCGCAGAAATGGAGCGGCTCAATGCAGAGCTGACCACCCGAACGGATTATGACAGCGATGACTATATGAAGATCATCGAAAAGGTATCTGATCTGGGAGAAGTATTCTACGCTTTAGAAGAGGTGAATTACGATGCCGAGGTAGAAAAAGCCTTAAAAGGCTTAGGGTTTAAGCAATCGGATTTTTCCCGACAAACCAAAGAGTTCAGTGGAGGATGGCGCATGCGGATCGAGCTTGCCAAGATTTTGTTAAAAAAGCCCGATTTGATTTTGCTGGATGAGCCTACCAATCACATTGATATTGAGTCCGTGATCTGGTTAGAAGACTTTCTCGTCAATAAGGCGAATGCCGTCATGGTGATCTCTCACGATCGGACCTTTATTGACAATATCACCAACCGCACGATCGAGGTGACGATGGGCCGCATATTTGACTATAAAGCTAAATATTCCCATTACCTGCAATTGCGAGAGGAGAGGCGTTCACACCAGCTCAAAGCCTATAAAGAGCAGCAAAAGATCATTGCGGACAATAAAGCCTTTATCGAGCGTTTCAAGGGTACTTATTCTAAGACCAACCAGGTGACTTCGCGGGAGCGAATGTTGGCGAAAATGGAAGTGATCGAAATTGATGAAGTCGATACCTCGGCGTTGAAATTGCGTTTTCCACCCGCGCCCCGTTCGGGGGATCACCCCGTCACCGTGAAAGACGTGTCCAAAGCCTATGGCGATTTGGTGGTATTCAAAGACGCCAATATGTCGATCTCAAGGGGCGAAAAAGTCTGTTTTGTGGGAAGAAATGGAGAAGGGAAGTCTACCATGATTAAAGCGATCCTGGGTGAAATTGATGTGACAGGCACCTGCCAATTGGGCCACAACGTGCGGGTCGGCTACTTTGCCCAAAATCAGGCTTCCTTATTAGATCCAGACCTCACCATCTTCCAAACGGTGGACGAGGTAGCGAAGGGAGATATTCGTTCACAGATCAAACATATTCTGGGCGGTTTTATGTTCAGCGGAGATGATATAGACAAAAAGGTCAGCGTATTGTCAGGCGGAGAAAAAACCAGATTGGCCATGGTGAAACTCTTGCTTGAACCCGTCAATCTGCTCATCCTCGATGAACCTACGAATCACCTGGACATCCGCTCCAAGGATATCCTGAAAGAAGCCCTCTTAGGGTTTGGAGGGACCTTGATCCTCGTGTCACACGATAGGGACTTCCTACAAGGCCTTTCGCAAAAGGTCTTTGAATTCAAAGACCAGCGCGTGATCGAGCATTTCGAAACAATAGACGCCTTCCTGGAGCGTAACCGCATCAAGAACCTGGCGGAGATCAATTTGATGAAGTAGGGGGGGGATTGACAAAAACGACTAAAGGTCGATGGGATTGAATTTAACTGAAAAAACATGATAGAACTCTCCTTATCCTATTGGAACAAACTCGCTGATCAGACCATCTTTATCAGTGCGCTCTTAGGCGGATTCTCCCTGGCTGTCATTGTGTCTTTATTGAATAGCCAAACGGAATCCCGCGTTTCCACTGCCATGATCCGGTCAGCGACGATCGCGGCTGCCTCCTTCCTGATCGCTATCTTCGCCATGACCAAAATCATGATGATGACGACGCCTGGATTCCCTTCAGAAGTGACAGCTGACAGCCTCACCATGCCACGGATTCTTGGGATGCTTACCTTCGTCTCAGGAATCACCTCCTTGATTGTGGTGGTGTCGCTCGCTGGATGGACCAAGTCCAAACGGATCGGGAGATTCACGACCACTGTCGGAATCATCACCTTTGTGTTGATTGTGATGATGCTGGTGTAGGGGGAATAATATTTGGTTTTTCTTCTTGCCTATTTCTCTTAATCGAATGCGTGATGCGATTTGGATATATTCCTAAGTTTATAGTAATTGATAGCCGAAAAAAAATCAATAAAACCTAATGAAAACAAGCACCTTTATCTTTTTAATGACCCTAATAAGTGTTCAATCTTTTTCCCAAGAAATTCGCAATAAATTATCAGTTAATCCTGGGCAACTTTTTGTATTCAGCATGACAAATTTTGAATATGAAAGGGGGTTTAATAATGGCAAGCTAGGGGTGTCATTTTTTTTAGGAACTACCAATCTAACCGTTAGGCCAATAGGTGGACTCATAAGGACTGGCACAGAACAAAATTTCAACTTAAAATTTTATTCTAAATCATTTTCGACCTCAAGTTTTTGGTATGGTGGCCAACTCTCAGTCGCATCTGGAAGTATTTATGAGGCTGGCGATTTTTGGAATAATCGGGCCTCAGGACTAGGAACCGTGGGAATAAGTGGAAAATTGGGTTATCAATTTCTAATACAATCTTTTTACCTCGATTTTTATGGAGGGGTAGGGTATGCCATTACAAATAACCTTTTTGGACAAGCGCAATATATTGGGCGATTTACAGAATCACGCCTATTAATTCCTTATGGGATCAAAATGGGTATAGCATTTTAGGTTATTTCGGATACAAATAGGAAAATATTTTTCCTCACACCCCCAGCAACCCCCGCCGCAGCGCCGTATCCACCGCCTCCGTCCGTGTCTTCGCATACAGCTTTGACAAAATAGCAGAGAGGTGAAACTTCACCGTCCGCTCAGTGATGAAAAGCTGCTCTGCAATTTGCTTATTGGTGAGGCCTTTTTTGACTAATCCTAAGACTTCCAATTCTCGGTTGGTGAGGGGAGAGGCTGGGTAATGAAGCTCCGCTTGGGCTGTTTTTTTGGAAGATTTTTCCGCAAAATCATTTCCCATGACGTCCATTTGCTTTTCCATCTCCTTCGCCAAGGCGATCGCTTGAAAGACCTGTTCCAGGGCCGCTGGTTGCTGTTGGGCTAAGTCTGTCAACTTATCCAAACTGGCCAATAACGCTTCCAATCTCGGTTGGAGAATCCGGGACAAGAGTTTGTGTGGGGCATCCTGTTGGGTTATATGCTGCGTCTCATAATATTCCTGAAGCCGCGTGCGCTGAATCGCAATGCCGATCAGTTCGGCGATGGTATTCAACATGGACAGCTCCTTGTCGTCCAATTGTTGGGATTCCTTGCTGAGAAGATTGAGGATGCCAGCCTTTTCGCCTTTGACAAAAATAGGCACCGTCGCGTGGAACTTCAGATCACGCGTTTCCGCATGGATATCCTTTAAGCGACTACACGTGATTTCACTGATGTTTTTTGCCTCAGAAAAACGATTGGTCAAGTATTTTTCGATGCAATAACACCAGCCCGAAAGCCTTTCGGGATAATTGGATAGGGCAGGGGGGAGGTTATAAGACGCTGCCAGGTAAACCGATTTATTATCGCTTTGCACCAGCCAAATCCAGCCCGTCTCCAGGTTCAGCAAGCTGACCGTCTTCTCCAAAGCCTTGCGGAGCGCAGCTTGCAAGGCGAATTCCTGATTGAGGTGACTGGCGATCTCGTAGAGATGGGAAAAATATTCTTTTTCATTCATGGGGGAAATGAGATGAGTTCCATGTTTTAGGTTCTATGATCTAAGATGACTTTTCTTGAACATAAAACCTAAAACACGGAACCCAAAACTATTTTTTCACCACCTTGACGAGCTTGCGCTCGTCACCTGCCCGTACCTCCAGGAAGTAAATGCCTGCGGCTATTTCAGCAGTGTTGATCACCGCTGTAGAGACGTTGGATTCCAACGTCTCTACAGCAGCGGATTCCAACGTCTCTACGATGGTGATCACCCGCCCTGTCACATCCAACAAGCGCACTTGCGCTTCTCCTTCAACGCCTTCCAGGCGATAGGTGAGCTGATTCCCAAATGGATTGGGAATGGCGTCGACCTGTAGAGACGCCGACAATCGTGGAGCTACAGTCCCCGTTCTCACAGCCGTACCATTGATGGAGATATGGTCAAAAGTCGCTGAGCCTGTACTACCGCTCGTGACAGAAAAAAGGCTTAGGTACAGGGGATTGGTCAGGACATTGGGATAACTACCAATCGTTGTCCAGGTGATTCCATCAGCCGAGACATAGCCCATAATGGTAGCACCAGCCCGGTAGAGCCGCAACCAGTAAGGGGTATTCACAGTGGCGCCAGCGGTGCTGAGTGGGGAGCCTCCTGAACTGGCCCTGAGGCTAAGGGTAGGGACAGCCGTTCCAGAAAGGGACAAACATATATTGGCTGCATTGGCATCCAGAGATTGGCGCATCATGATGCCTGCCTTGTCATAATAGCCCGCACCTGGAGGGGTTACCTTTGCCCTAAAGTCGATCACGGCATCACTACTGGGAAAGAATATTCCCCCAAAATTATCCGCACTATTCCCGATCGTCCCACCGCCTGACTGAATCACGAGCGTTCCTGAGGTGGAGTCCCAATTAAAATGGGAGCTGACACCCGAACCAATGTTCTGGACAGACCATCCGCCGGGTGTAACAGCTCCCTCCTCAATAACCGTGACTGTAAAGTCACAAAACGCATCGTTGTTCGACTTGTCAGTGGCCGTCCATGAGACGGCAGTTGTCCCTAATGAAAAATAGCTACCACTGAGCGGTAATCCTGAGACCGTGAGTTTGTTAGGAGAAACACAGTTATCAGTGGCCGTCAGGGCCGCCCATGTGTGGTAGCTGCCGCCTGTAAAGGCGGGAATGGTAAGGGTGGTATCAGCGGGACAATTGTCGAATATTGGGGCTTCGCGGTCGCGAATTTTGATGTGGTAAGTACACGTGTTGGTGTTGCCCTGGATGTCGGTTGCGACCCAGGTGACGGCTGTTTTTCCTTTGGAGAATACGGCCCCATCGAGGCTATTGGCCCCATTATAGGTGTTCACTATCATGCTGATCTGGCAATTGTCTGTGATCAGTGGGTCGAGATCGGCCCCGATGGCGAGGTGGTCGCAGACGCCAGGATCAGTATTGCGGATGACATTGGAAGCAGGGCAAGTGATGACAGGTAATTCTGTATCTGATACCGTAACGGTGAAGCTGCACGCCTGGGTATTGCCAGCGGCATCAGTAGCTGTGTAGGTTTGGGTAGTGGTACCAATGGGAAATAAATCGCCAGCTGAAAGCCCTGAATCGTCTGATTGTGCGTGAGATACTCCTAGGCAATTATCAGAGCTGCTGATAGGATAAGTCACCCATGCACCGCAATCTCCCGGGTCATTGCTGACGCTTATGTTGGCGGGACAAGTCACAATGGGCTTTTCGCTGTCGGAGACCGTCACTGTAAAGGTACAGCTATGGACATTGCCCGATGCGTCAGTGGCTTGGTAAGTATTGGAGGTAGTGCCAATGGGGAATGTCGCCCCACTCGCCAGACCTTCGGTCCTGGCATGTGTCACGGAGCAGTTGTCAGAACTGCTCACCCCATAGCTGACCACAGCTCCACAAGTGCCAGGGTCGTTATTCACAATCATATGTGCGGGACAGGTCATGACCGGATCCTGATTGTCATGGACAATGACATCAAACTGGCAAATACGGGTATTGCCATTGCCATCATCCGCTTGAAAGCGGATCAGCGTAGTTCCGACAGGAAACTGTGACCCGCTAGCGGGGCCAGTGATTTGTGAGACTGTAGGGCTGTTGGCACAGTTGTCGGAGGCTGAAGGGGTGGAAAAAGTGACGACTTTTTCACAGGCGTTTGCACGGGTGTTGACCGATTGGTTTCCAGGGCAATGAGAGAAAGTAGGCTGGGTATTGTCAGGAATGGTCCCCACAGGTGTCGCTTCTATCAAGGACAAACAGTCATTTTTATCCTTTACCCGAATAGAATAAGTACCTGCGCTGAGGTTGGGAAAACTCGTGGAATTCCCATAGGAAGAACCGCCATTCATAGAGTACTTATAGGGAGTAGTTCCCCCTCGAACCTGACTGATCGAAATGCTTCCATTGCTTTCGCCTGGGCAGCTTACTGATACTACGGTCATGGTCGGTTTTATCCCTTCACATAGCGCCTCGCCCTTTACATCAAATTCATAATTCTCTTCTTCACAGTCACTATTGTGAAGGGTAATTGTAGCCTGTACTGGCCCAAAGGTAAAGGGATCATAATTGACCGTGATAATATGTGTCCCACCTGGAGGAATCGTTGCCACGGCATTTGAAACCCTGAAATTATCTGTATCGGAACTCGTCGCTCCTGTAAGCTCAAGGGCAGCATTCCCCATGTTGTGAACCACAAAGTTTTTTGGAATCAAGGTGCCTGGCTGATGGGCCCCAAAATCTGTATGGTCAGCCGTTCGCGGACTGGTATCTCCGTTAGAAATCGTATTTCCATTTCCTTTTAAGGCTATCTCAGGGGCTTTTACTGTCACCTTGAAATTGCAATTCCTTTGTTGACCGTGGATATTGGTGATGGTAAAGGTTTCATTGTGAACGCCCTTGGTATAGGTGGCAGATGCATCCGCACTCATACCTGTTTTGGTATTGCTCACGGTATGCACCACCGGTGCATTCATGGGGGAAAGGGTGACACCATGGTGGAGGGTAGCTACCCGATTCATGGGGGACTCGTCGACCAGGGTGGTACCGTTTACGATCTCCTCACAGCGGTAATAGGCCATTAATTCATCTTCATCGCCCTGGCGGAGCTTGTCGTGATAATCCTTGGCAGGACTGCCAAAGATCCCTTTCGTCCAGATGCGGATTTCGTCTATTTTTCCCTTGTGGTAAAAAGGGCCATTGCCCAATAGATCTCCCTTGCCGATGACGATGGGGTTGGTGTTTTTATTGGGAAATTCGAATTGCGTCATCCCTACAGAGGCACGACCTACGCCATCTACGATCAGCCTTGATGTGCCGATCCCTACCGTACCTACTAGGTGGTACCACCTGTTGGTTTCTATTTCGTTGACACGCCAGATCGCAGCTTTGACTTGGTTATTATTTCCAGTTGTCACACGAAAACTGAATTCGGGCTTCCACCCCTTGCTCTTTTTCCCTGTATAATACCATAAGCTAAAGTGTTGCTCTCCCGTCCCTTTTACCTTCCCGACGACCATAATGTCTTCATTTTCCACGATCGCATCCATATATACCCATGCTTCTACCGTTATGGAAAGCACTCGATCAAAGGTATCAGCATGCGGAATCGTGACGTATCCCGTTCCATCAAACTGTAAGGATCCCGTCGTCACGGCATCGAAACAATGATCTGTGGTGGAAGGCGTTCCCACCGAAACTAGGGCCTCACATGCTCCAGCAGGAGTTGCCACTGTCACATCATTTGGGCAAGTGATCGAGGGGGTAGAATTGGAATTGCAAGATTGTCCATAGGTTGCATAGGTCATTCCGATAAGGAGGACACAGCATAAAAAGAGATTGCGTTTCATGGTAATTGAGATTAATAGTGAGGGAGGCTTGCGTTTGTCATCAGCAAAGGTGGGGTTCGCTGAGGAAGACAGATTTCACTATTGTCCCAAATGCTATCACTATTGTTGCAAGGGAAGGAAAATGGCCTCAAATTTACTGCTATTTTTAGTAGTTTTTGTATTCTCGTTTTTTGTATATTTACGTAATTTTACTGAGTATTCACTTAATACATATGAAAAAAACCATACTCTATCTCACTTGCTTACTCTCTTTTTTTATCACACAAGCCCAGAATCAAATTGGTGCCGACATTGATGGTGAGGCACCAGGAGATGTATCCGGCGAATCGGTGTCTATTTCAGCCGATGGCAGGTTCGTAGCTGTTGGAGCTACTGGAAATACTGGAAATGGGGCTCAGGCAGGCCATGTCCGGGTCTTTGAACGAGTCGGTAATAATTGGTCACAACTAGGTGCTGATATAGATGGGGAAGCAGCAGGTGACCAGTCGGGTAGATCTGTTTCGCTATCCTCTGATGGAACCAGGGTAGCAATTGGAGCTAATACTAATGGGGGAAATGGACTTAGCGCAGGTCATGTGCGCGTATTTGAATTGGTAAATGGAAATTGGGTTCAGCTAGGGGGGGATATAGATGGAGAAGCAGCGGGCGTTGGAGCCGGGGTATCGGTATCCCTTTCATCTGATGGCAGCAGGGTGGCTATTGCAGGAATATTCCTCGGAGGACGGGGTTTGGTTGAGGGATATGTTCAAGTTTACGAATGGAGCAATGGAGCCTGGACACAACTTGGGGCTAATATTGAAAGCGCAACAGGAGAAAATTTTGGAGGCAATTCACTCTCTTTTTCATCTGACGGCAACAAGTTGGCAATTGGGTATCCTAGCAACAGTGGGATTGGTGTAGGTTCTGGGAATGTTCGGGTCTTCGAATGGAGCAATGGAAGCTGGACACAATTAGGCTCAGATATAGAAGGAGAAGCAAAGGGGGATAATTTTGGCCAGTCTGTTTCTCTCTCTTCGAATGGAAATCGGGTAGCTATTGGAGCCCCATTTAATGATGGAGCAGCCTTTAATGCAGGCCATGTCCAAGTGTACGAATGGGACAACGGAAGTTGGACGCAACTAGGTTCAGATATAGGAGGAGAAGCAGCCTTTGACCAATCTGGCGGCTCAGTCTCCCTCTCTTCTGACGGTAGCAAGCTGGCCATTGGGGCCAGGTTAAATGATGGAAATGGCATTAATTCAGGCCGTGTGCGTGTTTTTGAGCTGATTGGCGGCAATTGGGTACAAATTGGAGATGACATAGACGGAGAAGCTGAAGGTGATCAAACTGGTTTTTCAGTCGCATTGTCTTCTGATGGTGGCACACTAGCCATAGGAGCGTATCTTAATGACGGAAATGGATTGGCTTCAGGTCATGTACGGGTATATGGGGGTCTTTGTACAGGTCCTCAATCTAGCTTTACTTTCTTAGGAAATATGCTAGATGTGACCTTTACAGATGCGTCTACAACTGCAAGCGCCATTACTTCCTGGGAATGGGACTTTGGCGACGGAAACACTTCGACCCTCCAAAACCCCATGCATACCTATGCTTCCTATGGTTCATATGCTGTCTTGCTTATTGTAGAAGATGCGTGTACCAAAGATACTTTCACGCAAGTTATTGGGGTGAGCGATTGTGACTTGCCAGCAGGGTTTGTAGGGGTAGACATCGGAGATGTCAGCGGGAATGCTGGCAAAGCCTGCCAAGACGCCAACGGCGTGGTTGAATTCAATTCCGCTGGAACGGGAATTAAAGGCGTAGCCGATGGCTTCCATTATGTCTATAAGTCACATTCAGGTGATATCGACATGATCGTCCGAGTGGCTACCATTCCCAACAATAGCGCCCGAAGGGCTGGCCTGATGTTGAGAACCGGAACTGGAACGAATGCTGAAAATGTCTCCCTTTTGATCAATGGTAAAAAAGAAGTAAAGCTAAGTAAAAGGTCTTCAGAAGGCGGAATAACCATCACTACTGCTACGAAATTCGCCAAAAAGCGGCAAAACACCTACCTACGCTTGACCTACGACAACGCGACTCATACGATCCTAGCTTACCATTCTAGAAGTGGTGTTTCCACTTCCTGGCAGTTGGTGGGCATTTCGGCCCTAACATTACCCACAAACTACCTCGCTGGTATGGCAACCACCCGAGGTCAATCAGGTAACACAGTCTTGTTTAGATTGGACAATCTTCAGATTGATGGAACCTCTCTCCGTCTGTCAGCATCCCCTATGATCTTTCACGCGGCAGCCTACCCCAATCCCTTTGGTGATAGGCTAAGCTATCGCCTTGAAGGATTGCAGACAGATGCCACTGTCAGGTTATTAGACCTGAATGGTCGGGTGATCGCTGTAGAGGTGTTGGATTCCAACGCCTCTACAGCAGGGGATGAAGGCGTCCTCGACACCTCCCACCTCGCCTCAGGAATGTATTTCCTGGAAGTACGGGCAAATGGTGAGCGTAAGCTCATCAAGGTGGTTAAGCGATAAGAAAGTTCAGGGTTCAGAGTTCAGCGTTTGATCGTTCGAACCCTGAACCCTGAACCCTGAACCCTGAACCTAAAACGGTTTTTACCCCATCGCCTTTTTCACCGCCTCGGCGGCTTCCTTCAACGTAATGGCTGACGCCACTTTTAGGCCCGACTCGTCGATGATCTTGGCGCCGAGCTCGGCGTTGGTGCCTTGCAGGCGCACGATGATGGGGACAGGAATATCGCCGATATTCTTATAAGCTTCTACGACGCCGTTGGCGACGCGGTCACAGCGGACGATACCGCCAAAGATATTCACCAGGATGGCCTTGACATTGGGATCTTTGAGGATGATGCGAAAGCCTTTCTCCACAGTCACGGCACTGGCACCACCGCCTACGTCAAGGAAGTTGGCAGGTTCGCCGCCTGAGAGCTTGATCATGTCCATGGTCGCCATAGCGAGGCCCGCACCATTTACCATACATCCCACATTTCCGTCAAGCTTGATATAGTTGAGGTCTGCTTCAGAAGCTTCTACTTCCAATGGCTCCTCTTCTGCACGGTCGCGAAGCGCTGCATAGTCAGGGTGACGGAATAAGGCATTGCCGTCAACACTCATTTTGCAGTCAACAGCAAGGACTTTGTCATCTGCTGTTTTGAACATGGGATTGATCTCCAACATGTCCGCATCAGTACCTTTGTAGGCTTTATAGAGGCTAGAAATGAATTTTACGCCACTTTTGAATGCAGCGCCGGAAAGGCCAAGGCCGTAGGCTACTTTGCGCACCTGGAAGCCTTGCAGTCCTACAGTGGGGTCAATCCACTCTTTGACGATCTTTTCTGGGTGCTTTTCTGCTACCTCTTCGATGTTCATACCTCCTTCGCTAGAAGCGATGATCACATCAACACCGCGTTCGCGGTCGAGGGTGATACTGAAGTAAAACTCCTGACGCTCACTTTCGCCTGGATAGTACATATCCTCAGCGATGAGCACTTTGTTCACTTTACTTCCTCCAGTAGCTTCATTCTGGATGGTCACCAGCGTGCCTCCAAGGATTTTGCTGACCGCTTCTTCCATGCCGTCAAGGCCTTTGGCAACAACAACACCTTTTGAGCCAGTCTCTTTAACGGTGCCTTTGCCGCGGCCTCCTGCATGAATTTGTGCTTTTACCACAAAAAACTTGCCTGCTGGATCGTCATATAACGTTTTGGCAGCAGCTACAGCTTCTTCGACGGTTTCGGCGACCACCCCTTCTTGGATAGGCACGCCAAATCCTTTGATTATTTCCTTTGCTTGATATTCGTGTAATTTCATGCGCGCAAAAATACATGGCGGATGGCCAAAAACCAAAAGCTATTGTGTATAGCGCATGGCTCTGATGAGGATCACCAAAAATGCGGAACCAGCAAGGAGATATAGGCCTGCTTTTATGGCCCATTTCATGGGTCTTTGCTGAGCCTTTGGGGATTCTGAAAGGGTCGCTCGGTATCCAACATGCTTGATCGTTTCTATATGGAGGGCGGAGATTCCCTTTTCCTTGAGCAGTTTTCTTAGGTCAAACACGGCCTTAGTGAGACTTTCTTCATTTACCGCTACTTCCTTCCACACATAATCTATAATATCCGCCCGTTTGACGATGGTGTTTTTGTGTAGGAGGAGAAATAAAAGCAATTTCTTCAAGCGTGTTTCGATGAAAAATTCTTCTCCCTGCCGGGTCGAGAATCGGTTCAGCGCAGGGTCAAATATCCAATTCCCCAGTTTTTGTTGGGTTAATATCTTTTGTTGGCTCATTTCATCTTTCTTTCAGGTTGATTTCAGGTAGCTTTCAGGCTAGCGACCATGATTTTGACGTGATTGGGGGCTTGTAAGTAAATAACCAATCATTATGAACAAAACCCAAAAAATCATCTGGTGGGCCTTGCGTATCCTGCTTTCCCTAGGATTTCTCGCCGCGAGCTTAGGGAAGCTCACCCAAAATCCTGCTGTCCTGGATATGTTCGCCCATTGGGGCTATTCGCCTACTTTTGCCCTGATCATCGGTGCCTTGGAACTGGTGTTGGGGGTGCTATTACTGGTGCCAAAAACATCCTTTTACGCTGCCATTGGATTATTGGGATTGATGGCAGGGGCTGCTGTCACCCATATTATGCATGATTCCATGGGCGAACTGCTTCGGCCAGCTATTTTTAGCCTGTTGTTGGCTGGAGTGGTGTATTTGGAGAAGAGGAACTCATAAGAAAATTCAAGTGTCAAGCTCAAATTCAAGTTCAAGTTCAAGAAGAACAATTTGAGTTTGAGCTTGAGTTTGTATTTGAACTTCTCTTGGCTGCTTCTTTCCCTCGTTTTTCGTTGTTTTGGGTGAAATAATTTAAGCAATGAAAAACCTTATCTTTCTTCTCCTATGGCTGCCGGTCATGGCGTCAGCCCAACAATTTGTCCCAACTACTCCTGCTCTCAAAAACGTCGTTTTGGAAGAGTTCTCGGGGATTCGCTGCGGGATCTGCCCACAATCACATCAGATCGTCGCAGACATCCTATTGGATCATCCTGGTCGTGTTTTTCCCATGAATCTGCATCCTACGGGGGATGCCCACACCGAACCGCTCAATGCGACTGATCCCGACTTGCGGAATAGCTACGCCAATAATTTCTGGTACAGTGGCTTTTTTGGGGGCAATCTATATATGCCTAGTGCGATGGTCAATCGCCGAATATGGGCTACGGATGGGAGAGGCATCGGGCGGCAAAAATGGGCCTTACGCACTGCCGAAATCCTTACAGAACCTGCGCCGCTCAATATTGACCTTCAGGCGGATTATGACGCTGGGAGTCAGGAGCTGACAGTGAAAGTCGAAGTTTTTTACACAGATTCCGTTCCCAATATTCAAAAACTCTGTGTAGTGCTCACAGAAGATAGTATTCGCACGAGGCAGTCGGGATTTGGGGACAATTATCCCCAGCCACATGTGTTTCGCGCTTCCCTCACTGGGAGTGCCTGGGGGCAAGTCATCATTCAGCGGGCAGACAGCGGGCGTTTGGTTCAAAAAACCTATACTTATGACAACAGTGACGGGCTGATCGACATGAGCCATTGTCAAGCGATCGCCTATGTGCGAGATCATGTCAACGATGAAATCGTAAATGGCATGGGACGACACGTCACTGTCAATGGAAATACAGGTCTGCCGCCTGTTACTTTAGACCATCCCCTCAAGGTATTGCCAAATCCTGTACAGCATCAGGCATTTATTTCATTTACCCTGAATCAACAAAGCTCAGCATCTTTCACCTTCTATGACCTTCAGGGCAAAATAGTCGATCATGCAGCTTTAGGGCAGCTTGCCAAGGGAAATCACGAAGTGGTTTGGGAAAATAAAGGCTTGTCAGCAGGCATCTATTTCCTGGAATTGACAACCGGTGAAGGGGTGGGGAGGAAGAAGATCATGTTGAATAATTAATGGGAGAATTTTGAATGATTGAATGGTGAATTTTGAATAAAAAAGAACCAAGGAATTCGTAATTCCTCTATTCAAAATTCCTTCATTCAAAATTCAAAATTAAATTTCTTCATTGCCCATTAAATACCGAAATATTGCCAAAGTCTATCGTGCAGATGACATTGGTGGCTTGGTCGCCATTGGCATCTTGATAGGCTTGATTGACATAGGTATTCTTGTCCAATTTTTTAAAGCCATCTGGCATATGGGAAGTGGTGAATAGCCCACTTTTGAGGACAATTTTGACAGGGTGGTCTGGGTGAATGATCAAGGTGCAATCTCCCATGCCCTGCTGGAGGTAAATGGTGCTGCCACTGTGCTGATCACTGCCCAGAATCAGTTTGGTGTCTCCCATGTCATTCATGATCGTCACCAGTTCTGCACGTGCCAATTCGATGTTTTTGATCACTACTTTCGCTTTAGCGGCATGGATCTCCATTTTTTCCATTTCCACCCGATTAGCTAAGGAGTAATTGACGTGCACATCGGAGAAGGCAGACTGGATCATGACATTGTTGAGGCTCAGGTCGGAGAAGTCCAATCGGGAGCGGCCGATACCGAGGTCGAGGTATACATCAGTAGAGGCAGATGGATCAGGATTAAAAACGGATCGATAGGTATCCGTGCTGTTGATATTGCCCAGTTGTAAGACTTGGCTACCGAGATCAGCCTGTGTCATCTGGTTTGTGACGCTTTTGGCTTGCAACTGTGCATCTTCATTTACTTGAAGCGAAAAGTGGTTGACCACATTGCCGTTAGGGTCATGAGAGACCTTCATTTCGTGTTTTACATCGGGGTCAGTCGACGCAAGTTTGGAAATGCTGCTTCCACAGATTCGGGAAGACTGCATATACATCTCCCCAGTGGGGATACTGATATTCAGGAAGATATGATTGACATTATCCTTCGTAGGAAGGGTGTCAACCTGGAGGTTTGCAGGATCTTGTGCATACAGCACAGATAATGCAAATAGGGGAACCCAAATTATTAACTTCAATTTCATAGCACCTAAACTACGGGCAAAGCGAATAAATGTTGTAACAGCAAACCTTATATCAAAAATAGCGATTCTTTATCGAATAATAATAAAAAGCCACCAGAAAAAGGATATTTGCCTTCGCTTATCTATCTTCAACTGGCAATTAACGTTGATGTTTTATGTCACAGTTTCTATACGAAGTCGAGCCGTATTACGGTTGGTTGCCGTTTTACAGCCATGATAAGGACCCTTTTTCGCCCTACCATAAAGTAGAACACAATCTTTTTTACCTGGATCGTACCATGAATAATATTCCCGTACATCCGCTATGGGATACCATTGGGTCCGAGAGTCTTTTGGTGAAAATCCTTTTTGCTGATTATCAGACAGGGTATGCGGTGGTGGAGTTGTTTGGGGAGTGGAACGATCTGTTTGAAAATGATTACAAACTCTTGGCGGAGCGCTGTTTGACCTATTTGATTGATCAGGGCATCCAGCGATTTATCTTCATCTGCGAAAATGTATTTCACATTTATCTCGAATCAGACGACTACTACGAAGCCCTCCAAGAGGAGCTAGAAGGAGGATGGATTTCTCTGATCCGCCCGCGGGACCGAGTCCTGGAAGAGATGCAGGATTACCAGGTTGACCATTACTTCTATCATAGCCCGATCTTGGATGAAGTGCCTTGGCGCAAGCTGAAGCCTTTTCAGTTATATGCCATGGTCGAGGCCAGAATGGGGAAAGTGTTGGAGTAAGAAGAAATTTTGAATGGAGAATGGTGAATTTTGAATGGAGGATGAAGAAATTTTGAATGGATCATCATTTTGATAAGTGGCTGAAAATCAGCTTCCTATTTAAAACCCAACCCTTCGACAGACTCAGGGCAAGCATTCAATCATTCAAAATTCACCATTCAATTATTCAAAATTCAACATTCAATCATTCAAAATTACTGCTATAGCTTTTCATCAAGCAGAAAGATGTGTAATTTTGAGTATGAATTTTATTATATCTTCATCTACCCTTTCCAAACAATTGGCCCGCATTGCTGGCGCCATTCCGTCACGCTCGTTTTTGCCCATTATTGAGAACTTCCTGTTTGAGATTTCGGACAATACCCTCACCATTTCAGCTACCAATTTGGAAACCTCCATGCAGACGCGGATTCCCGTGGAAGCTCGTGGAGAAGACCTCCAGGTAGCTATCCCGTCCAAGATTCTCTTAGACATATTAAAAGCCCTGCCTGAGCAGCCTGTGACCTTTATCATTAATGAAGATAATTTCACCATAGAGATCAGCTCGGACAACGGAAAATACAAGATCAGTGGAGAAAATGGGGAAGACTTTCCTGCCATTCCCAAACCCGAAGGTACAGACGCCATTCAGATTCCTTTGCATGTGATGCTCAAGGCGATTAATAAGACACTTTTTGCTGCGTCTACAGATGAAGATAAAGCTGCCCTCAACGGCATCTATTTTGACCTGGGAGAGCATGGGGCTACCTTCGTGGCTACCGATGCGCATCGCCTCGTGCGGTACCGCAGGGTGGATGTGACGGTGGATAACCCCACCACCTTTATCGTGCCCCAAAAGGCCCTCAATTTGCTTAAAGGTTCCCTCGATGCATCCTCCAATAAGGACCTCGTCATTCACTATAATGACAACAATGCCTTCTTCCAAGGAGAAGACTTGTTGCTCGTATGTCGCCTGATCGACCAGAAATACCCAGACTACGAGAATGTCATCCCTACGCAGAACCCTAGCCGCCTGTTTATCAACAAAACAGAACTCATGGGCACCCTGCGTCGCGTCAATATATTTGCCAACCGCAGTACGCACCAAGTACGCTTCAGCATTCGTGGAGACGAATTAGAAATCTCCTGCGAAGACCCCGACTTCGCCAATGAAGCCAAGGAAACCTTGAAGTGTCACTTCGAAGGAGAGGACATCGACATTGGATTTAATGCCTCACTACTCATAGATGTGATCTCCAACCTCAGCACAGAAAGCGCTGTCATGGAGCTTTCAGAACCTAGCCGGGCGAGCATCATCCTCCCCAATGACCATGAAGAAGGAGAAAATATCCTGATGCTAATCATGCCTATCATGCTGAATTCTTATGCCGTGTAGAAGAATTATTGATTTACTGATTCTTGATTATTGATTGAAAAATAGTTGTATTTCATTGACAATCAGTGATTTTGGAATAGTTTTTTATTAATAATCAGTCAATCATTCAATTAATAATTTCTTGTTCAGACTTCTCCAACATATCCCCTTCACTGTCCATGCCCTGGTCCTGCTGCTGACAGTCCTACTGCGATTGCCGGTATTTTTCTTGGATTATTTTCAAGCGGATGAATCGCTTTACCTCTTGTGTGCCCAGAAACTCGCAGCAGGCGGAGAGATTTATCAGGATGCCTGGATAGGCGGCTCACCGATGATGGTGTGGCTATACAGTTTGTTTGTGGACGTTTTTGGAGACAGTGCCTTGACAGTCATCCGGATCGTGACCATCTTTTATTTGTACTTCACGGTCATTTATTTTCAGGGAATGCTCTTTGCCTATAAGGTATTTCAGAAAAATGAATTTGCAGCTGCTATTTTTCTGGTCCTATTGCTTTGCACCCCTTGGCACTTTCAAGAACTGAATACAGGCCTGATGATGATCTGGCCTTTCACTTTTTCCTTCCACGTCATCATCCGCCTGACGATAGAAAAACGCCGCAACTTTCGGCGATTATTTCAAGCAGGTCTTCTGTTGATGACTTGTTTCTTGATTGACTATGCGGCGGTGACCTTCTTCCTAGGGATCATGATCGCCTATTTGTCTATCAGACAAGCCAAGACTGATGAGTTTTTTACGTTGATTTTAGGCGCATCTGTTGGGCTGGTGGTCTTTCTGCTATTATTACACTTCAAAGGCCTCATCCTCGAATATTGGGATTTGGGACTGCGCCATTACTTCAGAACCTTCTTTTTGGATGAAAGCAGCAGGTACGCCTATTCTCCATTGCAAGTAGTTCTCAACTTCTTGCTGAGCTGGAGCCCAGTCATGTTGCTAGGGATATTTGGGTTTATCCATTATCGCTTGCGGATTTACTCCTACCTGATCGTCATCCGACAGGTAGAGCAGACGATGCTTCTATGGCTCATCTGTGCTGGGATGATTCTGATCTTCTCAGGATGGAAAATCGGCTACCATGACCTGATTCTCTTTGCGCCGCCTTTTGCCTTTTATGGGGCCAAAGCGTGGTATTTCAAGATGAAACCCTTGATCAGGCTAATTGTGGTTCTGATGCTAATAGGCCCAACAAGCTTCATGTATATAGAATGGGTGGGATTAAAAATGCCTCAGTCATTTGGGTTATGGTCCGCTGAAGGGATGGGACAAAAACTGGGTATCCAGAGTGTGCAAAATCGGGATGACAGGATCTTAAAGGAATACCTTAAAAAGATGGATCCTGTCCCCCAAAAAGCATGGATCATGGAACAGAATCCTGCTCGCTATCATCGCCTGGGCCTTGCCTGCGCTACGCGCTATACCGATTATGGCGTTGTCAAACGAAAATTCTCCTACCTTTCAGGTCGTGCCCCCGGCTATGTCGGCCAAGAACCCGACGCAGAGATATTCGCCCAATTTCAGGACGATATGCCTGACGTGGTGATAGACCCTTCGGGGAAATTTGAACTGCTACAACAGCGCTTCCCGTCGCTGCTGGGGCATTTCCAGGCCGAGCAGGTAGGTCGGTATAAGGTGTGGCAGTAGGGTAGTCAATAGGAAAAATTTTGAATGATTGAATGTTGAATTTTGAATGGGAAATACACTTTTATTCAAAATTCTCTCATTCAACATTCAAAATTAATCCTTCTCCTTCATCTTCTCCATATGCGTCCTATATAACATTTCCATAGGAACCACCTTTTTAGTCCGAACATCATGTGACTCCGCTTCCATGAACAAAGGGGGCTGAAAATGAATCCCTTTGTCCCCCGAGGTAGCTTTGAGGTCTTTTTCCCATCCTAACCACTCGATCCCATCATAGAAGATATCCAGATCTCCCATAAAAGCCCACATCAGAAAATCGGTATAGCTCATTTCCAGGTTTTCCCAACTTAGGGTCAAGGGATCGAAATAATAGATCTGCCCAATAATCCCTCCCCAAGCGCCATTATTCAGGGCAAAAAGGCCTCCCAAGACGTCATCGCCGATGAGCAGATAAGGAGGGCGTTCTCCATATTCGCTAAAGGTTTTGCCCTTATTCCACTCCGGAAGACTTCTCTTTAGGTATTTACTTCCTGATCCGAGAATCCTGATCCAGCCACCGCCAATCAGTATTCCGCCACTTTTGTAAATGACAGATCCCATCGTTGATTTAGTGCTCACTTGGGCATGATACAAGGCTTTTTTTGCAGCTTCTTTGCTCAAAATTGGCAAAATTCGGACAGAATTGCTCGCTGCACGTGCCCAGTCGTTGACCTGTCTCCAGGTAGCTTTTTCTTGATGTATAAGTTCTCCAATAGGACGCATAAGGGGAAATGATAGGATGATAGAATGAGAAAATGATAGAATGTTTTAGATCGCTTCGCTACGAGACCGTTCGTCGCGGAGCTCCTCACTGCGAGAACCGAGACCGCTCGAAGACTCGCTATGAGACAAGAGACAACTACTAATAACTCTGCTTTTAGTCTCGCAGCGAGGTGAGTCTTCGAACCGAGCGATCTCGCAGTGAGCCCTTCAGGGCGAACGATCTCGCCTCTCGCAGCGACCGAAGGGAGCGGTCTCTACTCAAAAATCGCATCATACAACACCTGGTGCATGCGCGGGCGAAGGTTGAGCTGATAAAGTTTTTTATTGTCTCTCGTAGGGTGCACACGATTTGAAAGAAAAATAAAGATCAACTCCTCGGCTGGATCTATCCAGAAAAAGGTCCCTGTATAGCCCGAATGGCCATAACTTGCCTCGCTGGCGGCTTCGGCCACATAGCCATCCGCCTTGTTTTCCAACATCGGCTTGTCAAATCCCAAGCCCCGACGATTGTCGTCATCGGCGAAATGGCGACTGGTGAATGCTTGAAGGGTAGTATCACTGATAAATCGTTCGCCCCCATAAGTGCCGCCCCACAGATACATCTGCAAGAGCTTCGCCAGGTCATTGGCATTGCCAAAGAGGCCGGCGTTGCCAGAAAGGCCGCCCAGCATAGCCGACGCCTCGTCATGGACCACACCCTGAAGGAGCATGTTCCGAAAAAACGTGTCTACCTCCGTCGGGACGATCTGCTCACGAGGAAATCGCCTCAGCGGAGTGAAGGTCAGGCGAGGAGCCCCGAGTCGGTCGTATACATGGGTTCGTAAATAGTTCTCATAGCTTTTGCCCGAAAGCCGCTCAATGATGGCAGGATATAGCAAAAAGGACAAACCGGCATATTGATAAGTCATAGTAGGATCGACGGGAGACTTTTTGACCTGCTTATACATCTTCTTGGTATACTTGCTATTGAGGTACATGCCAGGCTTTAAGGCAATCGAATATTTGGCTGAAGAATCAGATCGAATAACAGAAGGCTTAAAACTGCCGTCTTTCTTCTTTTCGTTTTGATAAAAATTGATGTAAGGCTTCAGCCCCGCCCGATGAGAAAGCACTTCTCGCACCGTCATGTCTCTTTTATCCTTTTTCTTAAAATCTGGCCAATACAGCGAAAAGGGCGCATCGAGGTCAAATTTTCCCTGATCATGCAATTGCATCAGCGCAGGCAGCGGCGCTGTGACCTTGGTGACAGAAGCTAAGTCATAGAGATCATTTAGCTGGACTGCACGCTTTTTCTCATAGGTATGGTGCCCAAATGCCTTGTGAAAAACCACTTTCCCTTTTCTGGCGACCAGTACCTGGCATCCTGGAAAAGCTGCCGAGTCAAGGCCCTCTTGGATTACGGCTGTGAGTTCATTGGTGAGGTACAGCTCGTCCATGTCTGCTGCGTCAGGTACGTCGTAGGTGAGGCGCTGCCCTCCTGCGGTCTTGACGCCTATGCCTTCCCTGAACCGGGGATCAGCCGATACGGGAAGCCGTCCGCCCACACCCAATCCGCCAAAGAGCACTTGTGCCGCCAATTGCTGTTGCGTGTAGTCGTCCTGATGGGCAATCAGTATAGCATCTGCCTGATGGATTTCCTTGAAATGCATCAGCGTAAGGGGATCGAGGAAAAGAGAAAGAATGGTGTTAGGCCTCACAGAAAGGCTATCTACCAATCCTGTGAGCAGTTCGCCATAGGGATTGTTATAAGAAGGTTTGGCACCTGCTTGATGAAGTCCTACAATGAGCAGGGAGCCTTCGGGAATCTGGGCTTTTGCCGCTTCGATGGCTATTCTGTCAGCTGTAAGAGGAAGTGAAACCGTTGGGATGGAATGGTACAAATTTAAGGTCTCTTCAAAGAAATTAGGGCCATGCACGCCGATGGACAGTAAGGTGATTTGCTGCTTTTCAAGGTGCTGAATGGGTACCACAGCATTGACATTGCCTAGCAGGACAAATCCTGCTTTGCGAAGTTCCCTCGGCAACTGAGTAGGCTGGTTAAAAAAACGTCTATCTAGGCTAGGGCGGGCCGCATACATGATGGAAGGCGCAAGGTATTCTTCGCTATGCAGCACTTTGGTGATGCTATCATACCACGCCCATGAACTGCCCCTTTGCCCAAATACATCTGTCGAAAAAACACATGTGAATAGACCTGCCCAAAACAGGAAGATAAGGTTACCCTTTATGAATGATCGGATTAACATGCCTAAGGAAGGAATCAAAATAAAATGAATTTGTAGTTTGCGGGCCAAAGGTAAAAAAGAATTGCGAAGCAAATGGAGAAGTTCAAAGGTTCAAAAAGGTTCAGGGTTCAGGGTTCAGTGAAAAGGGATAATGATGTAGAACATATGAAATGACTTGCCCGCATTTTGAACGTTATAGGCCTGCAACCTCTTGAACCTAGAACATAAAACATAAAACCTAGAACTTTTCTTATGAACCACCGCCTCATCTCCCTGGACGTATTTCGTGGCGCGACGATCGCCGCCATGATCCTCGTCAACAACCCTGGTTCCTGGTCACATCTGTATAGCCCACTGGGTCACGCGTCCTGGCATGGCTGTACGCCCACCGATCTGGTTTTCCCCTTTTTCCTGTTTATTGTGGGGGTGGCCATCGCATTGGCCCTTCCGCGGCTCTTAGAAAAAGGCAAAACCCAAGGGCAAATCTTTCGGAAGATCAGCATTCGGACAGTGGTCCTTTTTGGGTTGGGGGTCTTCATGGCTGGCTTTCCTTACTTCGGCGCAGCCGAAGGGCTGAGCGGCGGCAGGGAAGTGCTTTACCTAACGTTGATGACCCTCTTTGTCGTTGGCTTGCTGGTAATGAAAGGCTTGGAACAAAAGCATTTGGCCAGTCCGCAGACGGAGAAGAGTGCCCGCATCGTGAAATGGACCCTGGTCCTGCTGACAGTAGGCATCATTGCCACAGGATTTGGCCATTTTGATGTGAGCCGCTTGCGCATCCCCGGCGTGCTGCAGCGCATCGCTTTGGTGTATTTTGTCTGTTGCCTCCTATTCTTGAAAACCAACTGGAAAGTGCAATTGTATGCGCTAGGGGGCATTTTGGTGGGGTATTGGCTGCTGATGGGCCTGCCTGTTCCTGGGATCGGCCCTGCTGACCTTGACGTCAAAGACGCCAATATCGCTTGCTGGCTGGACCGCGTCTTGCTGGGCAATCATCGCTGGAGCCAAGCCTTGGACTGGGGCGATCCAGAAGGCTTGCTGAGTACTTTGCCTGCCATCGGGACAGGCTTGATCGGCATGCTCTGCGGCCAATGGCTCGCTACTGATCGGCCCCAAGCGGACAAAGTCGCTTGGATGATGGTAGCTGGCTGCTTCAGCATCGTTTTAGGGCTATTCTGGGGAATGGGATTCCCGATCAATAAGGCCTTATGGACGAGTTCTTATGTTCTCTACACAGGTGGAATTGCCCTTTTGGGCCTTGCCTGCTGCTACTGGATCATAGATGTGAAGGGGTATAATCAGTGGACGCCGCCCTTTATGGCGTATGGGGCCAATGCCATTACGGTATTTGTGCTTTCTGGGCTGATAGCCAAGACGGTTTGGATGATCAAAATGCCAGGGGCAGATGGAAAAACCATTTCCTTCAAGGCATGGTTTATGGAACATGTGTTTAATGGCTGGCTTTCGCCTGTGAATGCTTCGTTGGCTGGGGCTGTGACCACAGTTTTGCTGTTTTGGCTGGCTGCTTGGGTCCTGTATAAGCGGCAGATTTTTATTAAGGTATAATGTAAAATAGAGATTCAGTGGATTGCAATCAGAAAAGACCAGAAAAATTGGTGTCTTTTATAAGTCATTGACACTTATGAAGCGTCAACATCCAACAGCAAAGCTGTCATGCTGAGCTCGCGAAGCATCTTATGATGGCCTTGAAATAGAAAAACGTAAGATGCTTCGCGAGCTCAGCATGACAATAAAAATTGGGAATAAACTGTCAACTACTTTTGTCAGGTATAAAGGGATATTACTACCATAGTAGTCGTCGGGCTTTACTAAAGAATTCAGGTTAAGATGAAATTTAAAGCTTAAGAAATGTAGTAGAAAAACCTGATTTTTTTCGATCATCAAATATTCTAATGTAATAAATACCAGGAGATAGTTTTTCAACATTAATTTCATTGTTATTTAGTAGTCCTGATACGATTTGGCTACCATATTGCTGATAAATAACATACTTTACCAAGTGTTTGTAATCGCCATCGAGCTTGACAACATCTTTAACTGGGTTTGGAAAAAGTTGAAAAGAATTCTCCATTTTCTGATTAACATTCTGCATACTGGTTGTTTTTAAATTTTGAATCTCCACATCTGAAAGCGGTCGATTAAATATTTTTACTTCATCAATTTTTCCATTTAAATAATATGGAAAATTAGGATTGCTCATTCTTCCAAGTAGCAAATTTTTTGAATTATTGGTAAGTGTATCTGAATGCGAATCTTGACTAAGCCCTTTAAGTACACCGTCTATATAAAGTTTTAATTTTACTCCATCATAGACTCCCACTATATGATACCATTTATTTAATTTGATAGTGTCGGCTATGGCTGAGATGTTAACTGCAAGTCGTTTTCCCGAAAAGTTGACTGCAAATCCGAAAAACCAATATTGTCCAACAGTAGCACATTCTCCATCGTCATCTTGATATGTAAGTGAATAATGTCCAACCTCATTATCACTCCCTTTTCCTAGAATATAATTCGCCTGACATGGTCCTGTATAAAACCCTTTCGGATAAACGCAAGTGCTTATGGTAAATTGACTATCCAAATGAATATTGAGGCAATCTGAAATTTCAACATAATCATCAACTCCATCAAATTCCAATGCTGAATTTGGATGCATATTTTGATCTGTAGTGGGCAATGCCCCATTTACACTTCCATTATTGCAGCGATTGTTGGGTTCAATTGCATTTCCATTTAAAGGATAATGAACAAGGAGTCCTGTCTGAGATTGACCAGAGCAAAAGATAAAAACTCCTAAGCTGATAAGAATCAAAGATTTTACATTTAATTTACTTGCCATGGTGGAATGAATTAATAGTTTGATAATCAGAAGTTAATATTATGGAATGTTTAAGTATATGAAATTAGGTTAAATGTATCAAATTATAACCTGGCGGGGCAATTTGCATCATTACGAATGATTTAAATATTCAATCATGATAATCCTCAATATAATAAATTAGGTTGATTAAAAACATACTTTGGTATTATCTGATAAATAGCTGTTTCAATTTTAAGGAAAAAATCCACAGTTTTGACAAGATATTTAAGGATGGGCATTAAAACAGCGTAATTACGCCTTAAGCACAGTGACAAAATAAACTATACCTCAGACCGTGTAAATAACCTTCTTTTAAGTGTTACAAAAATCAACAGCTTACTGTCATTCTGAACAGCCTGCCCTGAGCAACGATTAAGGGAAGAGAAGAATCTTACTAGGTTCATAATCAGTTGTTTATAAGGTGATTAGATCATTCGTGAGCTCAGGGTGACACCTTTGGTGTTGTGTTTTACAGGACGGTTATCTATCAGATCTGAGGTATAATAATCTTGGCAGTACTATTTTTCGATGGTTTTGATTTTTTGTGGTGTTACTTTTTTTATAGGTCCGCGCTTTTAAAATTAATACTCGACTTTTTTTGCTCTGGCCGATTTCGGACTGTGGGCCTGCCTAAAGCGTAATCCGCCAGAAAGCTCAAAAGCGAACGCTTTTCAGCACCAAGTCATCTTGGCTTTCATTCGCGGACTACGCTTCAAGGTCCGTCGCAAAAGGCCGAAGTCCGCGCAAGCAACCTTTTTATAATAAGTCAATGCACGGTGCTAAGAAAAAAGTAACCAGATCCTTCGGCGGGGCTCAGGATAAGAATCGAAACGGGCCAACCAATGCCATCGCTTCTATCCGTCCGCCCACGCCCGTTTCATCCCAGCCGCACAAACTTATTCTTTTGGATTACCTCATGAAAACTACCGAACAACCCTCCCATTACGATAATCTGGAACAGCTATCAACTCATGATCTTTTAGCGCATATCAACGCGGAGGATCATGTGGTTCCCAAGGTGATCAAGAAAATCTTGCCGAGCATTGAACGTGTCGTAGATGCGGTATATGAGCGCATGGCGAAGGGCGGTCGGCTGTTTTATATCGGGAGCGGAACGAGTGGTCGCTTGGGGATTTTGGATGCGTCGGAGTGTCCGCCGACTTATGGGGTGCCTGCGGGCTGGGTGATTGGGATCATTGCGGGGGGAGACCGCGCCATCCGCGAAGCAGAGGAGTTTGCGGAGGACGATGAAGCCCAAGGATGGCTAGACCTGGAAGCCCATGAGGCGAATGAAAGAGACTTTGTCGTAGGAATAGCCGCCAGCGGTACCACGCCTTACGTCATCGGGGCCGTCAAAGCGGCCCGTGAGCGCGGGCTGGGAACAGCAGGAATCACTTGCAACGCGGACGCTCCGCTCTCGCAATTCGTTGAATTTCCCATAGAGGCGGTCGTAGGACCCGAATTTGTGACGGGGAGTACCCGTATGAAGGCAGGCACCGCGCAGAAATTGATCCTCAATATGATTTCTACCTCCGTGATGATCAAGCTAGGCCGTGTGCATGGCAATCGCATGGTAGACATGAAACTCAGCAATAGCAAGCTGGTGGATCGCGGGACGCGCATGATCATGGAAGAGACGGGACTGGCTTATGCGGAAGCCGAGCGGATGTTGTTATTGCATGGGAGTGTGAGAAGGGCGTTGGAGGAGAATGATAAAATGAATACATGAGTAAATGATAAAATGGCCGAATCATCTTTATTCAGCATTCACTGAAAACTCAAAATTCATTCATTCAAAATTCAACATTTTCCCCTCAAAGCTTCTCCAACAACGACCCTGCCGCCTGCGCATAGCTCCCGCCCCCCGCTTGAATATCCTTCAATACACCTTTGCACCGCCTCGTGCTTCCGTCTTGCCAGTAGGTCAGGGCTTTGTACCAGGCCGCTTGCTCGTGGAAGACATTGCTGGACTGGTTGAGGACTGCATCAAATGCCGCCAGGGCCTCATCATTTTTTTCCAATACCAAATACGAGTTCCCCAAATAGAACTGAGCCCGAGTATAGGCCGGGTCCTCTTCCGTGATTTGCTGAAGCTGGGAGATGGCTGTCGCATAATCGGCGGCTTCATACGTCCGCATGGCGGTCTCTATAGACGAAACGACACGTCCACTGTCGTCTTCCGCCCGGACGGTTTGGAGGGCAGGGTAGGGCTGGAAGACTTCGGCAAATACTGCTTCGGAGTCATTTCCTGAAGGCGATCCGCCTGGGCTGAAGATAAAAAATGCTGCTATCAGCGCGACCGCCGCTGCGGCAGCCCATATCCATCGCGGGAATTTTTGTGATGGGGCAGTGGTAACAGGCGCTGCTGGCGCCGCATATTCATCGCCGATGGCTTGGAGCTGGGCCTCCAATTGCGGCTCTACGGTGTCTGAAAGGGTCTCATGGACCTCGCGGTGGAGGGCTACTTCCTGAGCTAGGGCAGTATCCTGCTGTATCCTCGCCTCAAAGGCGGCGTGGTCTTCTGGGGACAGCGTCCCGTCGAGATAGGCGGCTATCTGTTCTGTCTGTGAGGGCTGATTATCCATTGTCTGCTAATTCTTGATAGATGGGGTCAGATTTGATCATCTGAATGAGTTTGTCTTTACAGGTAAATTTTTTCTTGCGGGCATATTCGGGGCTGGCATAACCCATGACTTCGGCGATCTCTACCATCGGTTTTTTTGAAAAACCCATGGAAAGGACCTGTTGGCAATCTTCGCCTAGCGCTTGGAACTTCTGCCGATAGAGCCGCGCCCGAGCACGGCGGTGGATGGCTTCTTCTATTTCTGCATCCTCCGTGTATACCATTTCTTCTCGAATCGTTACCCCTTCTCTGCTTTTTTTTCGCAACTCCTTGAGCCACAGATTTTTACAAATGCTATAGAGAAAGGTGTAAAAAGCACTTGTCAGCTCAAATTCTTCTTCTTTCGCCTTATGGTAAATCACCATCAGGGCTTCTTGAAAGATGTCCTGCGCATCGTCTTGTGTGCCTTGATTTTGCTGGATAAAAGTGGAGATACGGGGAAAGAACGCCGCGTATAGTTGGCGCAATATGGTACCGTCATTTTGTACCAATCCATTGAGATATGCTTGATCGGGAGAAAGGATCATCTTTGACACCATAGGAATAGTAAAGGTAATTTTTTTTTGAGAAATGAGGTAACGTTTGGATGGTCTGTGGTATAGAGGTCGCTATGACGCCCAAAATCAGACAGGCCGCTGCCGAAAAGCCTTCATCAGAGTAGGCAACTCATTCTTTAAATCCTTACAATTATGTTATCTCGAATTTATCCAATTCTTATAGCCCTTATTGCGCTGACATTCAGCACAGATGTGCTCGGGCAGTGTGACTGCGATCCCACAAATAATCTGATCACCAATGGTGATTTTAGCAATGTGACCACTACGGGAAACCCCTGTAGCTCTACGATATCTCACTTTTATCAAGGATGTGTGGCTGGTTGGAACAGTACGCACGGTACGCCGAGTATAGGGGGCGGCGCCAATAAGTATGTATTCATGTGGTCGATTTTCAATAATGGGGAGGGCATCAAAACCAATGCAAATATCCAAGCGGGCCATACCTACAACTTCAAATTCAGAGTAGCCACCGAGGAGAATGTGAATGGGGGGAATATTTTGGTTCGATTGACCAATGGGCTAGGCACAGGAGGCTCAGTCTCTTCTCCTCAAGGACAACCTTACCCTAGCGCACCAGCTGGTACGATCACTTTATGGTCAGAAACATCAAACAACCTTCCCCTGTCTTCTGGCACCTGGCAAGAAGTATGTATTACCTTCACGCCTACGAGTAGCTTTTCCCAAATATGGATCATGCCTACCCAAAATAGCTTAGGAGGTGATCAGTGTAGCATTGTGATGGATGACTTTTGTCTGGAAGAAGATGATTGTTCTAACACGCAGCCTTCTTTTACCTGGGAATTTGACTGTCAGAATGATGATGTAGTGATCAATGCCACGGCCAACCAGGGCTGTTCAGGAAGCGAATTCCGCCTCTACAACACCAATGGCAATTGCCAGGCAGGCAATATCAGTACTTCCTGTATGATATTCCCTCCTATTTCTACTCAAACTGGCAACAGTTTTTCTTTTACCGTACCGCACGTAGTGGGTACTGAATATGTACTTGAGCACTTTTGTGGGGGCTGCCCATATCGTGAGTTGATCACAATTGTCGAGTGGCCTGCACCAGATATTTCTGGAATTACTGGCACAGTCTGCGAAGACCAAGCCAATATCATCATTCCTGCAGGTATGCTAGGATACTATCTCGAAATCACAGAAGCTTTTGGAGGCGTGATCTGTTCCTATAACAGTCCCCTGTACCCTGCCGCTGGAGTGGTAAACTTATTTGATATTTGTCCAGGCCTTACCTGCGGTCAAGGGACTTGTTACAAAATAGATATTACCTATTACGACCTGTGTGTCAATGACTATAACCTAAGTGCTACCGCACACTTCCTCTGTTCTCCCAATGTACAGGCAGTCGCCAATCCTGGCGTCGTATGCCCAGGTGACTACGTTACCTATTGTGTAGTCAACCCATCATCTTCCCTTTCTTATCAGTGGTTTGATGACAATGGCCCCCTCAATACAGGAACCTGTACCAGCCCTATCCCCTATGACCCTGCTGATGGAGCCATCTATGTCGTAGCCACAGACGCCAATGGCTGCCAAGGATCGGCCAAGCCACTCTTGGGGATTTCTAGCGACTGTGATCCCGTCGGTATTTGCGCAGCCAATTTCTCTTGGACGGCTCAGTCTTCCATTTTTGGCGGATGCCTCGTCAACTTCACCGATCTCAGCGTCGCGGGCGGCAATATCGTGAGTTGGGTGTGGGATTTTGGTGATCAGACAGGATGGAATGTGCAGAATCCTTCTCATCTCTATGCTTCAGCGAACCAAAGCTACTATGCTTGCTTGACCATCACCACAGATGATAACTGTACACACACTTATTGTGACTGGGTAGGCTGTCGTCGCGAGAAGAAAGAACGGAGAGAAGCAGGTGAGTTGACAACTGCCTTTAAGTTTTACCCCAATCCTGCGAATACGCGACTGAACCTGGATTATGACCTCGAAGAGGTAGGTGAAGCTACTTTCTCCCTCTTTGACATCACTGGCCGTGTCGTGAAGACTGAGACCCTCTCAGGTTCGGAAACCTTTAAAAGCTTTGAATTGGGTGATTTGACTGCTGGAATCTATATGGCTCGCATCGTTTCAGGAAGTGAAAGCATATTTAACCAGAAAATTGTAATTGAGAAATAGGCATAGGCCCAAGTAATTTAAAGCCTCATGATATTCTCATGAGGCTTTTTTCACATTAACCCTTGACTTATGTTTCCGATTACTTGTCACCGCTGGCTCCTTATTTTCCTCTTGTGCATTGTCATAACTCCCCTTCCTGGATATACGACTGATACCCTACGGGCTTATCGGTTTCTCCAGATAGCTGACAGCTTGGATGATAAAGCGTTGTATGGAAAGGCCAGGCCATTCTATCAAAAAGCGGCGGCAGCATATGGCAATGAATGTATGTGGGGCAGAGCCATACAGTGCATTAATTGGGCAGGTGACAAGTCTTGGGAAATCGGTGATTATCCGCAAGCCAAGATTTTATATGATTCGGCGAGCCATTTGGCAAATCGACACCTCGCCACAGATCACCCCGCAGCACTCCAAACAGCTCTCGGATATGCTTTCCTCGATTATTTCAAAGATGATTTTGAAGGTTCTATTGCACGGAGCGAAGTCCTGGTGCCTCGACTGAAAAGGAGACTCGGTGAAGAAAGTATAGAGTTGGCACGGGCGCATAATATGATTGGGATTAGTTATGGGAAAAAGGGCGATTATGACCGTGCAGCGACCAATTTGGAGCGTTCGTTGGAAATAAGGCGAGCGGTTTTAGGCGAGAAAAATAGCTTGCTAGTTCCTGCTTATTTCAACCTCGCCAATGCATTTGATGAAAAAGGGGATCACGAAAAAGCCTTGTATTATTTCAGACAATCGCTTCAGCTATGTATAGAACTTACAGGTCCAGAAAATCTCAACCTGTTTCACATATACATGGGTTTTGGGCGATATTATGCCAAGCAGAAACAGCATGAAACGGCCTTGGCGTATCAGCAAAAAGCCCTGAAGATAGGCTTGCGTCATTTGGGAGAGGAATCGCCATTGGTGGCTTACTGTTATCAGAATATAGGGGAATGTCTGCTTAAGCAGCAGCAGGCAGAAGAAGCCATCAAGTATTTCAAGCTGGCCGTTGATCTAAGGGAAAACAAATTGTCCAAAAAGTACTCAGAGCGCCTTGCCCTTTCCTACAAAAAAATGGGCAATAGCTACCATCTGCTAGGCGATACTGAGCTAAGAGACTATTATTATGATAAATCCCTCAATATGCTGGAAAGCTTGGGTAGTAAGCGAGTCGCTTTATCTCAAGTCTACCTCTCGAAGGCCAGGATCGCCCATGAAACAGGTGCTTGTGACAAGGCGCTTACCTTTATTCAGCAAGCAATGACGGCCTGTGTGTATGATTTTGAACACGAAGAGGAAAGTTTAGGGGAAGTAGATTTCTCTAATCCGAACCTAGACCAAGTACTTTCCCGCCCAGATTTGCTAGAAGCCTTAAAGCTAAAAGGAGATTGTTTGGAGCAAATGGTAGGAGAAAATAGCGCATTGACTCCGAACCTGCTGCCGCTGGCATTTGAGACCTATGAGCTGGCAGCTCAATTGATCGATCTGATCCGGCTGGATCTCAGTACGGAAGCGGCTTTGCAGGCCCTCTCAGCACATGCGACCTCTATTTACGAGGGGGGAATACGGACAGCGTGGAAGCTGAGAAATGCATCAATCGCTGGAAGCTGGGAAGCACGTGCATTTGTGTTAGCCGAAAAAAGCAAAGCTTATTGTTTGCTGAAGGCTTTTCATGGTCATCGCGCCCAGGCCCTGGCACAGTTGCCAGACAGCCTGCTCGAATACGAGCGAACCCTCAAAGTAGACCTCGCCTACTACCAGTCTCGTCTGCTAAAGGCTCAGACAAAGGGGGACACTACAAAGACTGCCCATTTTGAGTGGTTGTTGGTAGGCAAACGGATTGAATATCAGCAATTTGTGGAAGATTTATCCCAAAACTATTCAGCCTATTACCACTATAAATATCCCCCGCAAATCGCCTCTCTTTCCACCCTCAGAGAGGTGATTTTATCAGGTAATACCACCCTTGTCGCCTATTTTTCGGGTAGCCAAAACTTGTACGCATTTAAGGTATCAGCGGAAGGTCTGACCTTGACTTCGCTAGGCGACCCAAAGACGTTGGTAAAACCTATTCAACAATTTCGACGCGCGTTGACTGACAGGGCTTTTTTGATGGATTCTTCTGCTCAAGCTTATGACCAGTTGACAACTAGTGGGTATGCCTTGTACCAAAAGCTGTTAGCACCATTGGTCCCTGACCCTTCCGCGCGGCTGCTCATCGTTCCAGACGGTCAGTTGAATTACCTCCCCTTTGAGCTATTGCTGACAGATCTGCCCGCCGATAAGGCGGTGAACTACCACACAGTTCCTTATTTGCTAAAGACCGCTACCGTGTCTTACAGCCCTTCTACCCAATTGCTGTATGAAACCATCGGCAAAGTTACATCTCCTCAATCCCAAGGGTTCCTGGCCTTTGCGACAGGAAGTGCGCCGCGAGGCCATGCTATTTCCGTAGCCGAAGGGCAGCGGGGGAGGGGAGAGGCCCTGCCAGGGACCTACCAAGAGATCATGGCACTTTCACACTATTTCGAGGGAAAATACCTCGTGGGACATGAAGCAACCAAAGCTAATTTCCTCACCCAAGCACCCCATTGTCGCATGCTACACCTGGCGATGCATGCCAAGGTAGATAATGGCCATCCCCTTTATTCACGCCTTAATTTTGCCAAGACATCCACCGCCGACAGTACCTGTCTCTATGCCTACGAACTGAACCAGATGCGCTTACAAGCAGAATTGGTGGTGCTCAGCGGTTGTGAGACGGGGGTGGGATCGTACCAAAAAGGAGAAGGCGTGATGAGCCTTGCGCGTAGCTTCATGTATGCGGGAAGCCCTAGCTTAGTGATCAGCTTGTGGGAGATCGAGGACCGCTGTAGCGCCGAAGTCATGCAGCATTATTACCGAGGGCTCAAAGAAGGTCTTGGGAAGGATGAAGCCTTGCGACAAGCCAAACTGACATTTTTGGAAGAAGCAGACGCCTTGCGTGCTCATCCCTTCTTTTGGGGCGCCTTTGCCGCGATGGGAAATGCACAGCCGCTTGTCAGGGCATCGATTGTAGGAGAATTTTTGAGAAATAATTTTGGCTGGATCAGCTTGCTGATTGTGTTGGGGTTTTGTGCTTTTTGGTGGAAGTTTGAACCATATAAGGCATTTAAGGGCATATAAGTGTTTTTCATTGAACCCTCTTCTTCTTAGCCTTTCAGGGATAATTGCCCAAAAATGTAAGTGAATCTGAGAAATGGTGGAAGTAATTTAGGGGAAAAGGTCAAGGTAAAAGATTTATGAAGGCAAATATTCCGCCTAAACAAACCCCTTGAAGATTAAAGCTTTAAACCCTTGAACCTTATTCTTCACCACCTGTGTTTCTCAGTTTTTGTTTTCCTGGTGTAAGGACAGGCGCCGCCCCGCTCATCGAGCTGGAAAGCGCTTGTCCTAACCATTAAGACCGCTCGCCCTGCGGGCTCGCTGCGAGATCGTTCGCTGTCGCTCACTGCGAGATCGCTCAGGCCGAAGACGGCCTTCGCTACGAGACTTGTACTGAGCCTGCCGAAGTACCGTTCGGCTCGAAGACTCGCCTCACTGTCAGACAGGAGTTGGCGAAATCAAAAAGACCCAACAGATTTAAGAAAATCTGTTGGGTCTTCAATGTATATAGTGGCGATTAAAATCCTTTTCAAAAGAGCTGAAAGCTGGGCTTTTCAGGACAAGTCACATCCCCCAATCGCCCGGGCCGCCCCCTTACTTCGGCTACGCTCAGTACAAGTCGCCATCCGCACAGAGGCCATCGCACAAGGGGGATACGCGCAAGGCCTAGCCAGACAGACAATGTCTGTTTCTTGTCTGACAGCGAGTCTTCGAGCGGGAGGAAAAATTCAAACGCAAATTCAAGATCAAGTTCAATTTCTTCTTTTTGAGGTTGAGCTTGAGTTTGCACTTGAACTTCTCTTAGCCTTCGAGCGGTCTCTACTCCACCGTCACCCGCAACCCTTCCGAATGGCTCGTAAACTCCGGTGCATACATGCACTGGACCGTCGTGACGCCATTGGAGAAGTCACCTTCGTGGCTGACACGTAGGGGATATTCGAAGACATAGGTCTGGTTTCCACGCAGGCGACTGAAGAAGAAATGCGTCGCCGCATCCTTGGTGCTTTCGTAGTAGCCGAGGCCATCCTGGTACTTGTATTGGGACAATACATTGATGGGTTCGAAGCCGGAGGCGCGATGGTCCTTCATGTGCACGTACTCCATGTCGCGGTCTACGCGCAGCTCTATGCGAACGACAACTTTGTCGCCAGGTTCGAGCTTGCGATCGGCAATGGCGACTAGCTTAGGCCCCTTTTCTGTGATTTCCTCTACAAACAGTGCTTTCTGAATCTTCAGTGGGGTCTCAGCATAGGTGATTTTGTCCAAATCCTCAAAATACTGCCAGTAAAGCGCCCCCCAAGCCACGCCGTCTTCTTTCTTCTCAACGGTCACCTTGCCCATCTCAGGCTTGATTTCCTCACGGAGCCAAGCGGTTTTGTAATAACCCGTTCCGGCTTCCACTTTGGCGTCGTGACGTTTATAAGGATCTATGACTTCACCACCTAGCGAAACCGCCACTTGGCGGTCAGCTTCCAACAGGTCAGTTCCTGTCATCAGTAGGGCATTACACGCTGCGACCGTGGCGCGGGTCGTCTTCCAATCGTTGGTTTGCTTATTTTTCAGTAACCAAATCTTCATGGCTTCCACAGACTTCACGTCGTTTTCCACTTCGTGAAATGCTTCAACCAAAAGAGACTGCTGTTCGATAGGCGCTTGGTACCAATAATAGCCGTTTCCTTGCTTCCAGTACATGCCCAGTTCGGGATGTACGATGGCGTTTTGGCGAAGGCCTTCAAGAACTTCTTCACTCACGGCGTGATCCGTATGACGGTGGAGGACCAGCGAAATCATGCCTTGCATATAGCGACTTTGGTCAGGCCAGAACTTTTTGGCCTGGCCATAATAGTAGTCGTAGGCTTCTTGCGTTCCTTTTGCGAGGGCTATATCGGGGTAAAAGGACCGCATATACAGGTACTGTATCTGGCTGTAGCCGATATGCTGTTTCTGAAGGTCGTCGCCTTTATAGTATCGTTTGAGCTGTGCGTAATCTTTTTGCAATTCGCGGTCGAGGTAAGGCAAGGCCTTGGTCACCATGCTCAGGACTTCTGGGTCGCCTGTGGCTGTTCCCACGCCCAGCTTGGTGAGGTGGCCCATGCCTGTCACGATGATATTCGTAATGTAAGGACTGGGGCGCATGCCTGGGAACCAGGCAAAGCCGCCTTCACCCGTCTGAAGCTTCGCCAGCTTGTCTTTGGCGCGGCCTAGCTCATCCGCCATGCGGTTGAGGTCAAAGAGCAGCCCTACGCGCTGCTTACGTTCACTTTCGCTGTTGGCGTTGAGGAGCCAAGGCGTCTCTTCGAGGAGCACAGACTTGAGCTCCTGGTTGTTCTCCAGATTGGAGAGCAAAGCGCCCCGTGCGTCTACGTCGCTCTCTGCCTGGGAGCGCCACTGCTCAAATACTCGCTGAATCTTGGGACTGCTCGTCGCGATATGACTCGCCAAAGCATTCGCATAAAAGCGGCTGAAAATCTGCTCGGAGCATTCGTGTGGATACTCGATGAGGTAAGGTAATGCCTGGACGGCGTACCAAGCAGGATTGGAGGTGAACTCCAAGGTCAGGCGCTGGTGGACCAGCGTAGACGACTGCTGCGCCGCTAGCAATTTATCAAAGGTAAATTCTTTGGTGCCGATGCCACTCACGGGCAAGGGCAGGCTTTCCGTCACCAACATGCGGTTGGTGAGGATGGGGAGGACGTTTTCCTCTCCATCAGAGAACTCTCCTGCGCGTGCCACCACTTGCGTCACGACGGCCTGGACATTGTCAGGCACCGTGAGGTCCCAACTCAGAGCGGCGCTCTGTCCCGCCTCTGCACGGAAGACCTGACTGGCATTCCCCAAGCCAAACTTCTCCCCAATCGGCTGCATGGTCATCGCATCCAAGAGGATAAGTTCTGCGCTGCCGTCAAGGGCCTGTTCGCTGAGGTTGGAGACCTTGGCGGTGAGGGCGATTTTGTCGCCCTGGCGCAAGAAGCGAGGCAGGTGAGGCATCACCATGAGTTCCTTCTGCGTCACGACTTCGGCGTTGATGGTCCCTGTCTTGAGGTCCTTGGTATGTGCCAATCCCAGGAAACGCCAGCGCGTAAGCGCTTCAGGCATGGTGAAGTTCAGGAGGACATGGCCTGCTTTATCGGTTTGTAGTTGAGGGAAAAAGAAGGCGGTTTCGTTGAGATTTGTGCGGATAGAGACTTCTGCGTTGGGGTCGGGCTCAGAAACGGGATCATCAAATGGATCATCGCGGTCTGGAATTCCATCTTGATCACTGTCCAATGTGACTCCATGCGCATCAACGGGCATTCCTTCAGGCGCATCAGGTTCGTCAAAGTCTCCTGAACTCTTATCCATAAATCCTAAGTTTACAGACTCTTCTAAAGGCATTGCCATGCGTGAACGCTCTTCTACAGGCTCGGCACTTCTCGAAAAATAAGGTGCACTTCTAGACCTCCGGTTGTACATGCCCCCTCCAAATCCAAACAAATTCAACTGATCATAACTATGGGTCTCCACGCTACGATAATGCGGATTCCACTCATCCGAGATCAGTTGTGCGCGTTCCGTCCCAAAGCCATACTGGCTCATATAGCTGAGCTGGCGGCTATAGTTCGGATTGAGCCATAGGCCAAAGCTATTGGGGCGAGAGAAGGCATCGAGAGACGCATCGTACATGGCAGCGACTAGCTCCGCCGCGACGGCTTCGCCTTTGGACCCTGCAATCTTCAATTGCCATTCCTCTTCTGCGCCTGGGCGCAGTTTGGAGCGGAAGGTGCCCCAACTGAGGCTCAGTTGCTTATTGGTCCACGGCACGCCGATGGGGCCTGCCTGGTCGTGAAATTCGTTGAGGCTGATGTAGGCAAAAGTGTAGGAGATGCCGCCTCTGTGGGTTTCTTTGATGGGCACCTCAACGGTGAGGGCTTTACCTCCTTTTACTTTCAGCAAGGCTTCTTTGAGCACCTCACGGCCTTGAACCAATTGGTATTTTACATAAAGACGCTTCGCAGAAGTCGTCAGGCGCAGGGTCGCCGTTTCGCCTGGCTCATAGTGACTTTTGCTGGCCACATGCACCACTTCCAATAATTGAGGAACGGCTGGCCTTTTTGCCTTTTTGGCGGAGAGCGTCACATATTCGAGGAGCTTGATCTCGTTGCCATCTTTATCCGCTGTTGTAAATTCGATGGCGTATGTGCCAGGGTCGGCATTTTCCAATACTTCCAAGCCTACTTCTTTGCTTTCGCCTGTATTTACCTTCGTTTCCAGTACCGCTTCTCCTTTTGGCCATGCGCGTTTATCGTGTTCATTTTTGTAAACATCATTGGGGAAAAGGTTTTTGTATGCCTTCTCACTCATGAGATGCTTGTCAGGCTGTGGCCATTTGCGGTGACGAAGCACGTTTTTGGGTGCTTGAAGCGGATAAATGGAAACTTCCCCTATAGCAGCTTCAAATTCCCCTGCAAGGTTGGTGGTATTGAGGGTAATATTGCGTAAAGCGCCTTGTGTAAGCGCTTCTGGTACGTCCATTTTTACCTCAAGAGATATATACCCCGCACGAATTCGGGTCTGTGAACTGCGTGTTTCGCCCGAAATATCGACGACATCGGCGTAGACGGTGTAGGTGAAAATGGGGTTGTCATCCTTGTCCAAGCTGTTGTCGGGGATCAGGGTAAAAGGCACTTCGAATTTGCCTTCTTTGTCGGTGGTGAGAGTTCCACTGGCGATTTCGCGTTGCGGACTAGAAGGTAAAGGCTGCCACCAGCGGAAGTAGCCCCAATACGGGAAGCTCGCTTCTCGCACCACGCGGTAGCGAACTTCGGCCCCGTCGATGACGCTGCCGGCATAGGCCTTGGCAATGCCCTGTGCTTTGACTTCGTCATTCAGCGCAAAACTGCCTTTCAGCGGTTCAAAGGTCACTTCAAATTTGGGACGCTTGTATTCCTCTACCCGGAAATAAATGTCCCCATTATCGGTCTGGAGGTGCATATTGCCCAACAATCCGCTCGTGGGCGCGACAAAACTGCCCGTAAAAGTGCCGTATTCATTCGTGGTCAGCTCGAGTTTTTGTACTTCCTGATAATTCGCATCATACAGATTGACCGTATGTTTTGTATTGGGGCTGATGCTATGTGTATCCCCGTCTTTATTCAGAACAATTCCTTTGAAATAAATGGTCTGTCCTGGGCGATAGATGGTTCGGTCAAGGAAAAATTTGGTGACTTGGATACCCAGTCCTGGATCATTTCCATAATAATACCCTCCCCCTCTGTACTCAGCGCGATAGCTATCATCTTTATAAGTAAAGTGAAGCGAAACGTCGCGCTGATAGCGATCTATAAATACCTTGGCTTCCCCTTGCTTATTGGTGGTTTGGGCGTCTGCGAATCTGATCCACTCCTTTTGATCATACTCAAATTTATAAGGCTGAATCAATACGCCTTTTAGGGGTTTGCCACTTTCCCGGTCACGGACCTGCAAGGTCGCGCCTTGGTCATCGATTTGCTGCGCAAAAAAACTGATGCCTGAGACGGCTGTGCGTGCATAAGCAATCGCTTGATTTTTGACCAAAAACTCTGAATGATCAGCTACTAGGACGATGTATTCTCCCAAGGGCAAAGCTGGCACAGCAACCTCCACGGCATGGGTATGGAAGTCTGGGTCTTCGGGCAAATCAATGCTCCACGCTTCGACTACAGGCTGCTTTCTCAGAATCTCTGCCAACTGCTCTTGATCGGAGTATTGCATCTTAATAAGCTGGGCATCAAGGGCTTCTGTGCGTTGGATGACGCGTGCATGGAGCTTGGCGAGGTTGCGGTAGCGCACATACATGCGGAAGGGCTGATCTGGTACATTCACCTCTTCGAGGGTGACTTCCAGGCTGCGGCTCAGCAAGCCTAGCTGGATGTTTTGGCACAATTTTGCGCCTTCGCTATCGGGGAATTTTTTAATGGCTTCTTTACAGAGGTCATTGGCTTGTTGGTAATCCCATTTATACTTGTCGCTTGCAATTGCATTATAGTTTCCGGCTCGGTTGCTGTATTGCTCGGCAATTCGGGCGGTCACCAGGGTAGACACTGGGTGGTCCTTATGCTGAGCGTGTAAGGCTTCCAGTGAGCGTAAATAAAGCGTATCGCTGTCATCGCCTACGGCGTGAGACTGGGCAAAATCGAGGCGCGCCAACTCGGCATCAACCAAGGCGTAAGTATTGTCGCCTTTGAGGTGGAAACGCAGCAATTCCTGCAAGATGCGCGTGCCCTGAAAGTCACGCGACATGAGGTCCTGTGGGACAAAGGTGAGGTTAACAAAATTTTTTGTGGGCAGGAATGCCTGCTCATTGGTGAGTTCAAAGACATGCGCAGGTTCACTGAGGCTGGTTTCTGAGCTTTTGAAGAAATTCAATGCGCGATGCGCCAGCAAATCGTACAACGTAGGCCGGTAGCGAGCAGACTCTCTGCCTTCCGTCAACAATGGGCGAAAGTCTTCAATAGGGATTGCTTGCAATTTTTCAGCATTTTCAAGCGCAGCGAGGTAGTGCTTACCCGCCGCTTCCATGATGGTGGCGATGTCCCATGTGGTAAAGTCATCAGGCTTGATGTCTACTGCCGTGCGATTGGCGATCCGCCAACGGTTTTGGCGGTAGTACTGGTAGTACATCTGCCCGGTGATGGTAGCCAGGATGTTTTTGGTGGGGAAATCGGACCGCTCAGTCTCTGCTTGTATAAGGGCTAAATTGATGGAGTCAGATTTCTCTTTCAAGAAGCCATTGAGGGACATTTTGTGCAATAATCCCTTGATGATCTGCACATCCTGCTTGTCTGCGCGGGCTTTGTCAATGAGTTCGTCAATGGCCTTATAGGCGTCCTGGGAGCGTTTTTTTGCCATGAACTGGTCGATCTTCGACCAAGCTTTGTCATAATAGGTGCTGTCAGTCATGGGAGCGTCTGGGGTTTGGGCAAAAAGGCCAAAGCCAAAAAGGAGGAGGAGGGTGAAAAGGGGGGCTTTATGCATAAGAAGAAGTTCTAGGTTCTAGGTTTTAGGTTCGGGGTTCAGGGTTCAGGGTTCAGAGGTAGCTTAAAATAGATTCTCATTCAAAATTCAACCCTTCGGTGAGCTCAGGGCAAGCATTCAATCATTCAAAATTCATTGTCTTTTGTCAATCTACCGAAATATCAAAGCAAAGTAAAGCTATTCCATGCACAGAACGCATAGGAGAGTGAAGGAATTGTAGAATTCCATAACAAGAATCAATGAACGATTGATTCTAATAAATTTGCATAGAAAATCTAAGAGGAACGCGGATTAAACAGATTAGACGGATTTTGCGGATCAGAGTAATTTTTTCCAAACCACAAACCACAAACCACAAACTCCAAACCACAAACTTCAAACTTTCTTTTGAATCGCTTTCGCGACTTGCTCCATCAGCCACATGGGCGTAGAAGTAGCGCCACAAATACCGACGGAGGATTGGCCGTCAAACCAGGCGGTGTCTAGTTCATCGACATCGGAGATGAAGTAGCTTTGGGGATTGACCTGGAGGCAGGTCTGGAAGAGGGCTTTGCCGTTGGAGCTTTTTTTGCCAGAGACAAAGATGATGACGTCGTGGCGGTCGGAGAATTTGCGGAGTTCGGGTTCGCGGTTGCTGACCTGACGGCAGATGGTGTCGTTGAATTTGAGGTCCTCGGTCTCCTCGGACATCTTGTCCCTGATTTTGTAGAGGAGCTGGGTGCTTTTGGTGGTTTGGCTAAAAAGTGAGATAGGTTGATCTAGGTCGAGGTTATCTACTTCTTCTTCGGAAGAAATGACGATTGCCTCCTGATTGGTCTGGCCGATGAGGCCATTAACTTCGGCATGACCCGGCTTTCCGAGAATGACAATCTGGCGATCGTCATCATGGGCCTGGCGGACCCGGTTTTGGAGCTTTAGTACGACTGGACAAGAAGCGTCCACCAATTCGATATTGTTCTCCATAGCCGTCTTATAGGTCGTCGGCGGTTCTCCATGTGCTCGGATCAGCACGGTTGCATCTTTCAGATCAGCGAGGTCTTCGTGGTTGATGATTTTGAGGCCTTTGGCCTGGAGGCGTTGGACTTCCTTATCGTTGTGAACGATGTCACCCAGGCAGTACAGGCTACCGTGTTCCTCCAAATAGTCTTCTGCCATCTCAATGGCATAGACTACGCCAAAACAAAAACCAGAATGCTTGTCAATTTCTATATGCATGGGGGGAGAAATGAGAGAATGATAGGATGAGTGAATGATAGAATGGGAAGAGAATGAGAAGATGATTAAATGAGTATATGATAAAATGTGGGCTTCTTCACTTTGGACTTCCTTGTTAGTTATTTTTACTTTTTCAATTACTCATTTTCTCTTTCGCCCATTCCAATACCTTTTCTACTTGATCGTCTATATGCAAATGTGTGGTATCCAATACGATGGCATCGTCAGCTTGTTTTAAGGGGCTTTCAGCCCTGGTAGAGTCTATGCGGTCGCGTTCCTTGAGATTGAAAAGAACTTCTTCATAGGATACAGCAAGACCTTTTTTCTCCATTTCCGCTAATCTGCGTTTCGCCCTCACCGCTACATCTGCTGTCATGAAGACTTTCAACTCCGCATGAGGAAGCACCACCGTGCCGATGTCTCTGCCGTCCATGACGACCCCTTTGTTGGCTGCGATCTGTTGTTGCTTCTCAACCATGGCTTCGCGTACAGCCTTGTGAATACTCACAGGACTGACATTGGCAGAGATTTCTGGCGTGCGAATCTCTTGATCCATCACTACGCCGTTGAGCCGTATGTCGCACAGTCCCTTTTCCATATTATGCACAAAGTCAATTTCCATTGCCTTCAAACTCTCCAGCATCTGCGGGTTTTCCTGGTCAAACGGTATCCCATCACGCAAAAACACCCACGTCACGATCCGATACATAGCGCCCGTATCGATATAGACATAGCCCAGTCGACGGGCAAGTTGTTTTGCGGTGGTGCTTTTCCCACACCCCGCATGGCCGTCTATCGCAATATTAATCCGTTTGTTGCCCAAAATGTTCGGGGAGAAGTTACCAATTTTCGCGGTATTCGCAGGTGTTGTTGTCTGTTTCATGGATGACGACGCTATATAAGGCGGGAATTAAGGGCTTTATTTCGTGATAAAACCACATGACAAGGTTCTCTGTTGTTGGGATTTTGAGTAAAGGAATATTCTTCTCTTCCCCTACTTCATTGATGAATTGGTGATCCAACATGTCAATGATGGGATTGATAATAGATTTGATTTCCCCAAAATCCTGAATCATGCCCGTTTCTGGATTGACTTCCCCCAACAGGTTTACTTCTACTTTAAAATTATGCCCATGGATACGGCGACATTTGTGACCGTCAGGCATGGTCGGCAGGTTATGCGCTGCCTCAAATTTGAATCTTTTTGTAATCTTTACCATAATAAGATCGTTCGTCGCTATCGCTCCTCACTGTCAGACCGCTCGGGCTTTGCCCTCGCTGCGAGACTTGTGCTGAGCTTGTCGAAGTATCGTTCGCGCCTTCGGCACTCACTGCGAGATCGCTCGGCTCGAAGACTCGCCTCGCTGTGAGACAAGAGACTTTTTTCACTCTCACACTTGTCCTGAGCCCCGTCGAAGGACTCAACCTCACACTTCTTTAAAAGATCGCTCGGCTCGAAGACTCGCCTCGCTATGAGACTAAAGAAGAAGTGGCAACTCAATTTCAATTTCAAACTCAATACAGTGTAAATTAAATTTCTTGTCTTTACAACTAAGTTGTCATTTCGACCAACGGGAGAAATCTAACATGCTGGTCTAGTAAATAAATCGAAGCGCATGGGCTAAACATTATATAGCCAGTACAAAAGGGCGTGTTAGATTTCTCCTCCCTTCGCAAAGCCTCCGGTCGTCGAAATGACAGTAAGACTGTTATGGTAAGAAACTTTGTTTACAGTGTACTCAATATCGTGTGTAAAAAGTTTTCATACCTTTTTCAAAAGGTCATTTCGACGAGTCTTCGAGGAGAAATCTAACAGTGTGGTCTAGAAGCCTGGAAATAACCACTCGAAAGGGCGTGTTAGATTTCTCCCTTCGGTCGAAATGCATGCCCTGAGTATTCCGAAGGGACAACTTTGTTGTAAGAACTAGAAATTTAATTTACACTGTACTCAACCTCAATCGTTCCTTTTTGAACTTGAACTTGAACTTGAACTTTTCTTATTCCTTCTTAATCCTTTTCTTTCTCTTCTCCCTTTTCCCTATTCTCTCCTCCTTCTTCCTTCTCTTTTGTAAAAAAATCTATCAACACAGCCCCTACCAAACTGGCGACGCCTGTGATCATCAGCGTAAGGGCCAGAATAATCCAGCGGATAGGGCGTGCCTTACGATCTGAAGGGGTTGCTTGTTCTATAGTGAGAATGGTCGTGTAATCGGTAGTTTCCATCATTTCTAGAAATTCCACCTTGGACTGAAGGTCTTTGATGTCGCGGGCGAGGCGCAGGCTCACATCGCCTATCGCTGCCGCCCTGTCAAGGCCTTCTTGGAACTTCTGTAGATTGATTTCTGTACCGCTGCTTTTGCGGATAAGGGCATTGGCGCGGCTTTGCTGCATGTCTCGCTCCAGCCGAGCTGCTTTCGCCTGAGAAGAGTTGCCCCCGTGCTCCCGCTCCATCAAACGGACCCGCGTTTTGGCAGCTGCTAGTTCAGACTCAGCTGTGAGCACTTGCTGAAGCAAAACTTCTGTTTGGGCCTGGTCATTAAAGATGTTGAATTCTGCGCGAATCTTGGATGCACTGTCCGCATAAAGGGCCACCTGGCGAAAAGATTCATCGAGACTTTTGCGGTAGATCTCAAGGATGGGAGCGCGGTTTTCATTGATCATGCGCTTATTGATTTCATCTACCTTGTCGGCAATGAAATTGACGATATTGGCAGAGCGTTGGGGGTCGACGTCATAGGCCGTTATTTCGAGGCCATTGCCACCAATTTTGACAGCGCTGATATTGGCGCGGTAAGATCGCGCGGCATAGAACTTGGGCGACTCGTCGTTTTCTTTATCCACGCCGTAGGCACGCCACAGGTCAAACTTGTCGAGGACGGCAAGCATGACTTCTTCGGAGTTTGCAATGTTTTTGAGGCGTTCGACGCCCTTTGCATCACCATAGAGGAAGATCGCTGGCTCTTCGGCGAAGAGGCCGATTCCGTCAAAGCGTTCCGCATTGGTAGGGTAGATGACCGTGGAGGACATGTACTCAGGCGGATAGAAACTAGGCATGGTAAATACCACGGCAAGCAGGCCAGAGAAGGCCACGACGCCGATAATGTACCAAAAGTACTTGCGGACTACCGCAAGGAGGTAAAGCAGATTTAGGTTATTGTCCTGGGACATACGCCAATAAAATTTGCGCAAAGGTAGGAAAATTATTGGGTATTTAGGGGCAAAATGTTGGGAGGAATGCTGATTGATTGATGGACTATATCATCAAAAGTGATGATAAAAAATAGACAAATTTGATTATTTACTTTAATTTAAATCTCTTACACCTTTGCCATACCTTCACTCACAGTATTTTACCCTATTTAATGACAACACCAGCCATGTCATTGCCACCATACTAACTGAAGGACCTCCAATCCCTATTGGGTGATTGTATGGCCCAGAAAATGGTAAGCCTACCTCATTCCTAATTTTCATCCATCAATCCCAATTAATCATGACTAGTTTAACATTCATATTGTACAAATATGGAAGCGGTACGCCAATTTATTATTTATCTACTTCGACAGACTTTGGTAGTGAAACCTATATAGTAGGAACGCCAGCTACAGGGACTGTACCAGTAACTCCCAATGGAGAGGGAGAATACCACATTGATTTGCTTGTAGATTCAGATCCCAATGGTCAATCAGTTATATCGCACGGTGTGGATTTCGGCGCGATCACCTTTGAAGAAGGCACACATAGTATTGTAATTTCTGTTAAAGAGGGGACAACTGAATTGGCGAACGGTATTGCCGATACACCTACTGAAACGACTAATGATCCAAGACCAGGCAATTTGGGCAACTGATCTTGTTTTGGTAAATTTAGAAAGGAGGAAAAAGAATCAGCCTCATGAGCGACCTTTTTAATTAAACCTTAAATAGCATGATCAAACAAGCTAAATCATTGTCTAGTCTATTTTTTTCTTTTTTGATGCTTTTGTCAACAATTACTTATGCAACAAAAGTTTCTCCAATTGATAGAATGATTTCCCGCCTTCCAAGTCTGGAAAAAGAAGTACGGGTGGACACCCTGAATGAGATTGCTTATTTATACGGAAAAAAGGACCCTCAAAAAGCCATTTATTATGGTCAACAAGCTTTGAAACTTGCCCAAAAGTTAAAGTATGATACTGGTCAAGCTTATGCCTTGACCAGTATCTCTTATGGACATAAGAGTCAAAGCAATACTACATTAGCCCTTGAGTTTCAAGAAAAAAGCCTCCTGATTCGCAAACGAATTGGAGGGCTGATACTAGCCAGCGGATACATTGCATTGGCTACAACTCATACCATTAATAGAAGCTATTTAATTGCTCATGCTTTTGTAGACTCAGCGATTGATATTTGTCATCAGGTAATTTCTTTGGATTCTACAAATGAAAAAGCGCAGAGTTATATGGCAATGTGTTACAATCGCAGGGGAAGTCTCTACTGGAATACACAGCAGTTTAGTCTGGCTGTACCAGCTTATGAAGCATCGATAAGAATCAAAGAGAAATTAACAAACAAATCGCAACTAGCGAGTTCTTACAATGGATTGGGGATATTATATGTAGGCCAAGGGTTGACTGAAAAAGCAGTTGAATATTATGAAAAAGCATTAGCTATTTATGAGGAGACAAAAGATACATTAGATATAGCTGCATTGTCTCATAATCTAGGGCAGGCTCATTACCGCCAAGGTAATTTCAATCAATCAATTGCCGATTTTAATAAAAGCCTAGCAATCTATGAAAGGGTAGGAAACATTAAGCTTTTGGGCCGATCCAGGAATAATTTAGGGGGTGTTTACCAGGCCATCGGAGACTTTGCAAATGCGCGAAAGGTTTATGAGCAAGCCCTTGTAAACCATGAAGCTGCTAATAATGTGGAAGGCAAAGCCAAGACCTTATACAATATTGGCACCTTAGTCCAACTTCAATTACAAATCCCTGAGGCGATTTGGTACTATGAAAAAAGTCAATTGCTTGCTTCCCAGCTTGGCGATCATCAATTGATGTTACAAATTGCTGAAAAACTAACCAAGGTCTATACATCCCAAAGCAACTACCCCAAGGCACTTACATTCAGTGAAATGCGTGCAGCGTTGGCGGATAGCCTCCAGAACGATAAGACCCTTACACTCAATCTATTACATAGCCTCGAAGCTGAGCGAATGAAAAATGGCTATCGAGCCAACCTCAGCCTAAAAGATAAAAAACTCAGCCAAACGATTATTATCGGATTAGCCATCGTTTCGGGGCTACTCTTGCTGATCATCTTTGCGATCCTGCGAATCTATACGGATCGGCAGCGCATCCAATTGGAGCGTCAACATGTCACTGAGGCAAATCATGAGGTGGAACGGATACTGTCAACGCAAGCTGTTAATACTTTGGCGGCTAGGTTAGAAGCACAAGAAGAAGAACGGAAACGAGTTGCTAAAGAATTGCATGATAGAATAGGCGTCATGCTTTCAGGTGTGCAATTACATTTTAAGGCGATAGATGGAAAATTGACTATTATGAAGGATGATACGAACAATAAGTTTTCAGAAGCTGCAGAGCTGCTAGCAAGTGCGGCGAAGGAAGTTCGATTGATTTCTCACAATATGCTTTCTGGTGTTTTGGAACAATATGGCCTTTTCCAAGCATTAACAGACCTGGCCGCAGCGATCAACCGAACCAATGCAATTGAGGTGAAACTATATGATTTCAAATTGGACCAAAAGCTTGACAGCCAAACAGAAACGAATGTTTATCGAATTATTCAAGAGCTCATAAACAATACGTTGAAGCATGCAAAGGCTCAAAAAATTGAGATTTCAGTCAACTATTTTTTAAAGGACGATCAATTAAAAGATAATACACTAAATATTGTGGTGGAAGACAATGGGGTAGGATTTGATCTGGAAAAAGTGGATCTCAAGAAAGGGATAGGTTTAGGAAATATCAAAGAAAAAGTGAGTTTTATGAATGGCAAATTAGCTATTGATAGTAAAATAGGGAGAGGGACAATAGTTATTATTGATATCCCCTTACCGGAGGTAGCAAAACAAAATTCATAAACACATCAATTATACAATTATGATAAGGGTATTATTGGCTGACGATCAAGTAATTATCCGTCGCGGAATTAAAGCTGTTTTGGGAAATGAGCCTGGAATTAAGGTAGTTGCTGAGGCTAGAGATGGGCTTGAAGTGCTTGAGCAATTAAAGTTTAAGGCTAAAGAGGTGGATATAGTCCTATTGGATGTTGAAATGCCTCGTATGAATGGCATTGAAGCAGCCAAGGAAATAGCTGAAAAATACCCTGATATTAAGATTATCGTGCTGACGATGTACCAAGAAGACACTTATATTCGGGAATTGCTTCGGATAAGAGTATCTGGATATCTATTTAAGGAAGAAAGTGACTCAAAATTGACTGAAGCTATTTTTTCGGTGCATAGTGGGAAAGATTATTATGGAAATGAAGTGAAAAATGTCGTCATGGAATGGCTCAAAGACCCCAAACCTAAGATGCCATCGAGTCTCACGTCCCGTGAACGACAGATTCTCAAATTGCTAGGAGGTGGATTGACCTCCCAAAAAATAGCAAGGAAATTAGGCATCAAACATTCAACAGTAGAAACCCACAAAAGAAATTCTATGAAGAAAACGGGGTGCCGTAATGTCAGAGAACTGGCAGTCTATGCGGCGAAACATGATTTGTCTAAAATCAAAATTTCTTAATGTAGGATTAATTGATTTTCATTGCCTTAATTAAGGCAAATGAAGTAATAATTGCTTTCGTTTTTTTGTCTAAATTAATTTAGAATTCAACTTGAAAACCAATCCCATGTATTCACATCAAGCCTTATTAGTGGGAATCAACCACTATAGAAACGTCGACCCACTCAAAGGGTGTCTCAACGATGTAGCCCTAATGGAAGAAGTATTAGCCAAGCATGAGGACTCTCGCCTCAATTTTCAATGCGATGTGATGATTTCAGAAGAAGGAAAAGACACTATCACCATTGGCTCCTTACATGAAAGACTTGAAATGCTGTTGGATTCTAAAGAGACGAAGGTTGCCCTTTTCTATTTTAGTGGTCACGGTAGTGAAGCAACCCAATTCCGAAAAGGGTGTCTCGTGACACAGGATGGAAATAAATACCATCCTGGTCTGCAATTGGAAGACTTGATAGATATGGCCAATGTGTCGCCGATACCAGAAGTGGTTATTATGTTGGATTGCTGCTTTTCTGGAAATGCTGGAAATGCCTCTAATACGATTCATCCCTCAGTGCAATTACGCGAAGGGGTGTCCATCATGACAGCGAGCCAATATAACGAAGCAGCCAAAGAGGGCTTTTTTGATGGAAAGACGGTAGGAAAATTTACCTCTATTATATACAAAGCACTCAAGGGTGAAGCAGCTGATGTGACAGGGACAATTACCATTGCGGACCTCTACGATTGCGCTGATAAACTGCTAAGTGTAGAAGGGAAAGATCAGCGACCTATCTTCAAAGCTTATGTCCAAAAGCTAACGGAGATTCGGAGGTGTAAGCCCAAAGTAGATTTGGATATTTTGGCTCAGCTACCTTCTGCCAGATTTTTTGTGCGTTCAGATTATCAAAAACCCCTTTCTCCGGCTTATGAGCCATCAGAGGAACCTAGAGATCCAGAAAAGGAAGCGATATTCAAGGACCTTCAACTTATGGCACGTCAAGGCCTTGTTCGTCCTGTGGGTGCTGAGCATATGTATTATGCGGCTATTCATAGCAAAGCTTGTGAACTAACCCCCTATGGGCAATTTATTTGGCAAAAGGCTTTGACAGGATTTGATAATCATTAGAAATGATGATACAAAATGATGAGTTCTGACTATTTACTTTTATTTAAATCTCTTCGATATTTGAATTTAGAAACTATATTCTCAAAGGGGAATATGCACCCATGGAACTCAGTAAAGCCTTTTTAATTTAAGTACTTATAACCTATCAATCTCGAATTAATATGGCGAACCTTTCAGCACTTTCATTATTTCATACCAAAGACAAGATTCCTACTTATCAACTAGAAGCTACTATAGAATTTCCAGATCAAACAAGTGTAATCCCAGAAATGCCTCCCAAAAATCTTCCTAGAGATCCTGACGGAGAAGGGGTGTATCATGTAGAATTGAATGTAATTCCAAGCCCAGCGGGCAAGCCATCTGCAACGCATATTGTAAAGCTGGGAGCCATTACTTTTATTCATGGAACACATAAGGTCTCTGTCACAATTAAAAAAGAAGGAGAGGTCGTAGCCAAGGGAATTGTTTCAACTTCTCAAGAACCACCTAAGGGCAAAATGCGACCAAGTCTTTTTGAATAATCAAATGGAGATTGGGTTAGTATTTCCTGTAATTTCAGGGGAGTGTTTTGTCTACTAAAATTGTACAAGCCATGTATACTCAAGCCAATCTTTTTATTGCTGTCACTTTTCTCCTAGTATTAATCACCCCCTATTGGGGGTTCTCACAAGAAGCGGTAACGCTTGAGAAGCTGCTTTCCCTGCTTCCTAATCAGGAAGGCAAAGAACGCATTAGGACCCTCAATGAAATTGCATTTCGCTACATTGACAATAATGAAAACTTTGATGAAGTGATCAAATTAGGGCAAGAAGCCTATGAACTTGCCCATTCCATTGCTTATGATATAGGTCAAGCTTATGCCTTGACCTGTATTTCGTTAGGACATGAATATAAACGGAACTACCCCCAAGCGATTGAATATCAATTACAAAGCCTTGAAATCCGAAAAGGTATTGGCGGGTTGGAACTTGTCAGTGGATACCACAATTTGGCAGATCTCTATCGGATTGTTGGGGATGCGGAAAAAGCCCTTGGAATGGAGAATTCTTCCCTGAAAATCTGTCAGGAGGTGCTGACAGCTGATAGCACCAATGAAAGGGCAAAGAATTATTTGGTCATGATTTACAGGACCCTGGGAGATATTCAAAAACTCCGAAAGCAATACAGCCTTGCGGTTCAAGCCTATCACAAAGCACTTGAAGTAGGGGAACAGTTGGAAGAAAAATATTCCTTGGCCCACATCTATGTATTGTTGGGGATCGCATATAAAGACCAAGGCTTATACGAAAAAGCAGCTACTTATTATGAAGAAGCTTTAGCAGCTTATAAACTGGAAGAGAAGCACCTGGGGATAGCCGTTGCGCATAATAACCTGGGCGAACTTTATTTTTTAACAGGTCAATATGTTCGTGCCATAGCCACTTATGATAAAAGTTTGGCTTATTATGAGGCGCAAAAAGATACCTTGGCGATGGGAGAGGTACTCAACAATCTGGGCGGGGTGTATAAAGCCATGCGAGACTACCCCAAAGCAAGTCAGTATTTCGCACAGGCCTTGACTCACCACCGATCTGCCAATCATCCCAAAGGCGAGGCCGAAGCCCTGTTCAACATTGGGTCATTGGCCCTCGCGAAATCCAAGGCGCAAGAAGCGATTGTCCATCTTGAAGAAAGTCGTATGATCGCCCATAAAATAGATGATAAGCATTTGATGCTCAAGGTCACCAGTGCGCTAACGAAGGCATACGAAATGAAGGAGGCATACCCAGAAGCTCTTGCCTCTAGTGAGACGAGGGCTGCTATAGCGGAAAGCCTGCAATCCGATAAAGCCCTTACCCTCAGCCTATTGTTCAACCTTGAGGCTGAACGGATGACCAACGACCACCGGTCAGAAATGACCTTAAAAGACAAGAAACTCAGCCAAACGATCATCATTTCCTTGTCTGTAGTAACTGGTTTGTTATTGCTGATCATCTTTGCCATCATGCGAATATCTACAGATCGGCAAAGAATACAATTGGAACGAGAACGTGCCCTGGAGGCCAAAAACCGTGTGCAGGAGGAACGCCAACGTACGATGGAGGCGAATCATAAAGTGGATCAGGTGTTGTCAGAACAGGCTGTACATATCCTTGCTAACCGGCTAGAAGCACAAGAAGAGGAAAGGAAGCGGGTTGCCAAAGATCTACATGACAGGGTGAGTGTCATGCTGTCTGGGGTTCAATTATTTTTCAAAGCAATAGATGATAAAGTCAGTACCTTACAAGAAGAAACGGTTACCCAATTCACGCAGGCTACCGAACTGTTAGGAGATGCTGCTAAAGAAGTTCGTTTGATTTCTCATAATATGGTTTCTGGCGTTCTACATGAATACGGCCTCTCGCGCGCGTTGCAAGACCTGGTAAATACCATCAACAGGACCAATCAAATTGAGGTGAAGCTTTACGATTTTAAAATGGAACAGCGGATCGATGCGAAGGTAGAGACGAATGTGTTTCGAATCATTCAAGAATTGGTAAATAATGTTCTCAAGCATGCGGAGGCTACCAAAATTGATATCGGGGTCAATTTTTTTAAAGAAGAAAACTTGCTCAATGTTGTGGTAGAAGATAATGGAAAAGGCTTTGATCCAGATAAAGTAGAGAAAAAAGTTGGGATAGGATTAGGGAATATCAAAGAAAGAATGAATTTTATGAATGGAGAATTAACTGTTGATAGCGAACTGGGTAGAGGCACCATATTTATTATGGATATTCCTTTGCCCCAAAAATTAGAAAAGAACCTATAACCCTTTCACCCCAAAAAAATGACAAATTTACTTTTAGCTGATGATCATGACATTATTCGAAATGGACTCAAAGCAGTTTTATCGAACGAGCCTGAGATGAATGTAGTGGCAGAAGCGGAAAATGGATATGAAGTATTAGAAGAGCTTAAACTCGAAGACAAGCGGATTGATGTGGTGATTTTAGATATCCAAATGCCAGAAATGGATGGAGTGGAGGCAGCTAGAGAAATCCTTAAGGACTATCCCGAGGTTAAGATCATTATGTTGACGATGGATCACGAGGAGACTTTCATCAAAAATTTATTGCAAATGGGGGTATCTGGTTACCTCTTCAAAGAGGAAGGGGGAAAAAAACTGGTCGAAGCCATTAAGTCTGTGAGAAATGGGAAGCCCTATTTTGGGGATCAAGTGAAAGATGTTTTAGTTGAATCTATACGAAATAGCAAGCAATCCCCAAATGAAGATAGCCCCTCAATTCCAGATGAATTGCGTGGCCTTTCAGGCAGAGAACTAGAAGTATTTAAGTTGATAGTCCAAGGGATGAAAGCCCGGGAGATGGCAGACGAACTGAATATTGCCATCCCTACAATTGAAACCCACAAAAGAAACATCCTTAGAAAAACAGAATCCAAGAATATTCATGAGTTAAAAGTTCTTGGGATAAAGAATGGATTTGAAACTAAAAAAGCAAATTCCATTTAGTATAGCTTACTGAAGTCCATTCTATTTCGGTTTACAGCCAGAGGATTTGATCGATCTGGCAAAAAGCGCTACGAGGAATCAAATAACCTCCCTCACCAAAACAACTCCCCAATCAACTGGTCCGAGACCAGCCACCCAAGGGGCGTAAAACCCACCCACCCATCATGCGTCCACATACGCCCAGCAGCTACCTGTTGGGCCAGCCAGTCTGCATGCTCAGCAAGCAGTGAATAATCAAAGGCCTTTTCAATATAGGCCAAGTCAATGCCTTCTACGCGGCGTAGCTGCGTCAGGAGATACTCATTGTGCTTGTCTTGGAGGCTCAGGACTTCCCGTTCAAAAGGCGGGAAGCCCCCCTCAGAGATGCCTTTGAGATACAGCGCATTATTGCGCACATTCCAGTGACGCCTTTGGCCGTCAAAGCTATGGGCCGAAGGCCCGATGCCGAGGTAGGGCACCTGCTGCCAGTAGGCGGAATTGTGGCGGGAGCGAAAGCCTGGCAAGGCATAACTGCTAAGCTCATAGTGTTCATAGCCAGCGGCAGTGAGCAAGTCATGCGCCGTCAGGAATTGGGCTTCAGCCAATTCGTCGGAAGGAATGTGGAACTTCCCCTTGCTGACCCAGTTGTGCAAGGCCGTTTTCTCTGTCACGGCCAAGGCGTAGACGGAGATGTGTTGAGGCGCTAGCGCAAGCGCTTGTGTGAGGTTCGCTTCCCACGCTTCCCTATCCATGTCTGGCGTCCCAAAAATCAGGTCAATGGACAGATTGTGAATGCCAGCTACATGGGCGTTTTGAATACAGTCGATAGATTGTTCGGGCGTATGGGAGCGGTTCATCCACTGCATGTCAAGATCGCGAAACGATTGAATCCCGATGCTCAGCCGATTGACGCCTACCGAGACGAGTTCTGCTAATTTTTCAGGAGAAAGATCATCGGGGTTCGCTTCTAGGGTGATTTCTGCAGTTGGAGAAATAGGAAAATGATCAGCGATACAAGCCAATAGTTGCGCTAATTCGCCATGTGATAAGACACTTGGTGTTCCCCCTCCTAGGTATACCGTAGCAAGCTCCTTTGCTCCTGAAAAAAAATCCTTTCTCATCCAAATCTCCTTACCCATCGCCTCTACCATCTCAGGCTTCCGCTTCAGGCTAGTCACAAAGTGAAAATCGCAATAGCTGCAAGCTTTGCGGCAGAAAGGGATATGAAGGTAAATGCCTGGCAAGAGAATGGGGAATTAAGGATGGAAAATGGAGAATGAGAAGGTGGAGGCATTCTAAATTTGAATGGAAGGCTAAAAGTACGAAATTTGCCTTGGCAAGTTAAATCGAGAAGGCGCTGAAAATATGTTAATAAAACTATTTGGCGGAGGGGAAATAAAATTTGCTGATCCGTTTGGAATTGGGCCTGTAGCTTCATTGGTACTTGTGGTATTTGCGGAAGTCATCTGCTCTGTACTTATCATGCTGGGACTATTTACCCGTGCCGCAGTCATTCCCCTGATGATCACGATGGGAGTAGCTTACTTTAGCATTCATTTCTCGGATGAATTTAGGAGTCAGGAGAAAGCCATAATGTATGGAATTACCTATATCGCCCTGTTTTTTACAGGAGCTGGTAGGTACTCTTTGGACGGCTTGCTAACACAAAAATATCGCTAGTGCATTAAGCGCTAATTAATTGGGGATATATATGGGCGCGGATTACACACAGATCCCAAGGTCAAAAAACTACCTCATTTTCTCATTTAATCATTTTATCATCTAATCATTCTCTTCCCATTCCCTCATCCTCTCATTCTCTCCTTTCCCTAATAAACTCACTCGGACTCACAAATCCCTCCGTCTGGTCACTATATCCCCCACCAATGGGCATTCCCATCTGGGTCCGAATCTCCAAATGGAGATGGGCTAAGTAAGTACCCCCTGCAGTACCGATTGTGCCGAGGGCCTGGCCACGATGAAGTAAGGCGCCATTGGCGATGACTACCGTGTCCATGTGCGCGTAAAGGGCCTCGACCCATTGAGGCGTCAGGCTGTCGCCGATATTATGAGCGACGCGCACCACATTCCCCCAACCCCCACCTATATCTTCTGCGAAGAAGACCCGCCCTGTCGCAATACTGTAAATAGTATCCCCCAGGTCCGTATTCCCGCCCCCTATGCCATTGAGGTCATCGCCTAGGTGGAAGTTTCGCCCAAATGGCTGCGCATTATAATAACCTTTGCCATCTGGCGGGCCAAGGGGAAAGTCAAAGCCATCGGCTGGGGGGACCCAATCATAGGATTGGCTGACGGTCTCCATGACTTGGAGGGTAGGGGAGATATCAGGTTCTTCTGTTGACTTGGCTGGGTGCGAGCAACTCACGGTTCCCATGTAAATAATGACCATTAACCACATTGACGTGGTCTTATGTTTTTTGTCATGCGATATTTGTGGAGAATGCTGCGTCATTAGTCTATTGAATCATTATTAACCAACACCTAATTGCTCAAAACTATGAAGAAGATTGGTCTAATCTCCCTCCTTCCCCTAATTTTTTTGCTCCCAGTTTTGGGGTTTTCACAGGATCAAGATGCGTATAAAAGCCTGATCAAAGAGGCCGAAGCGCATTATGAGGCAAAGACCTACCAAAAGTCTGGTGAGACCTATGCCAAAGCATTTGTAGCACTGGGAGGCAAGGGTTATATCACAGATCGATACAATGCAGCCTGTTCTTGGGCTTTGGCAGGTCAATCCGACTCTGCTTTTGTCCAACTGATCAAGATCAGCAAAGGCGGCTATTACACCAATTATGGACACCTCACAAGCGATTCAGACCTTAATTCCCTTTACGAAGATCCTCGATGGAAAGAAGTCTTAGAGGAACGTTTTATGTTCTAAGATTTAGGTTCTACGTTCTAAGCAAAAACAACCTAAAACCTAAAACCTAAAACCTAAAACATAGAACATAGAACATAGAACATAGAACATAGAACCCTCTTCAAAGAAGCATTCCAATTCCAAAATTCACCGTAAAAGACAGGTTCCGAATGATGCGGGCTGCACCGAGGTGTTGTGGGTCCGCACTACTCTCAAAATTGGCATTAAAAAGGCTAAGGAGGGTACCTGTTTGAATCCCGTAGTGGTAAGTGAAATTCCCTTTGAGGATGCGCTGAGTACCAATGGTGAGGGTTATGGCTAGGTCATGGAAGCGGCCGAGCATTTCTTGCCCTCCTGGTGGAAACTGCCGAGAGGAGTCCGAAACTTGATAATACACATAGAGCACTTCCAACTTCTGATAAGGGCCTATAGGGGCAATATTCCCACGCCTCCAAAACCGATAATTTCGGATTTGAATACCTGTCGCAAACGCCTTGTTTTGCACCCGACCGGCGATGCCAGAGGTCGGTTGGAAATACGCTGCGCGTGTTTGAAAATAATAGCCTGAAAGGCCCATGGAAAAGCGTCGCGACAGGACGCGTTCGATATTGATCCCTGAGCGAAAATTGGGCCCCCAAATATCATGAGAAATGCCGTAAAGAATGGCCGGGGCAATATTTGCATCTAGGCTGATGCCAGTTCGTTTGCCTTGGTACCCAGGTACTTGGGCGTGGCTGACACAATGCGTGAAAATAGTCAGTAAAAAGTACAGCCATCGCCATTTGCCAAATATCATGGTTCTTGTGACTTGAGTTGGAGGAGGAGGTCATAAATGGCCGAATTTAACACATCTTCTCGATCCTTCATCCGCAAATATTTGGGATATAAAATCAAATAATCTCCCGCTTCCAGGTCATAGACCATGGTATAGAAATACGTGTCATGACGGGCTGTATAGGCAGGATAAAGGGTAAAAGGAAAAGGACCTCCAAACACCTTCGCAAATCGCCGCTCTTTGGGGGTCTTTGGGGCTGAAAGAGAGACAACTCCCATCCATACAAAATACGGCGTGCCGTACTTTTCTTTTAATGCCTGAACCTCCGTATGGTTGATGCTCACCATTTCTACCCCTTCCGCTTGAGCACTGATCCACTCCTGAAGCAGCGAAAGTTCATTGTACAACACACTCCCATCTGTTTTGAGGGCCGTAGGGGAAAGGGTGATTTGTTCCAAATCAAGCTTTTGGGCATCTAGGGCAATGCGTTCCATCATCCTTGATTTCGTCATTTCAGACGTCAAAAACTGGACACTCGGTTGCTTTCGCTGATCAATTCGTTTGTAATAGGGGTCGACAAATACGATTCTGTCCAAGCCCAGATGAAAGCCTTTGAGGGATAACTTCCGCTGGGCTCGTTTTTTTTCTTTTTGAGGAATAACAGCCTGATTTTCTAGCAAAATGGATTGCCCCATCACGATATGCTCTGTCAACCATTGTTCAAATACCTTATTCCGCAACTCTTCTACCAGGCCATATTTAACAAAGCTCTCATCGATTCCTATTTTGTCCCCTGGAGGCATTTTTTCAAAATAATCGATCCCTCCCACATAATTCTTCCCCAGCGCCAACATCAAATCTTTGATCATCAATTCCAGCTCCTCATCCTCAGGATGCGCCTGATATAGGCGCCAATTATATGCAAGCGCGACGACGTTGAGTTCATGGTCTTCCAGGTGTTCGATCAGGTGATAGAGTTGCTGGGCATTGCCTTGAATAGCAGAAAAGTCCGTATGGACGTCCCAGAGCTTTCCTTCATCTGCATGGCGTGAAAGTCCATAAAGCCCTTGGGCGATGATTTTTTGGAGGTAAAAACTGTTGGAGTGGCTATGGAGCAATAAATAAGCATTGTAGATAGCCGCTTCATAATTAAAATTGAGCAGCATCAGGTGGCAATTCTCAAATCTACACCGTTCACGTGCATGGAGGAAGCGTTCCTTTCCCAGAATGCTTTCCTGCCTTCCTTCATTATCATAAGAGAATAATTTTCTGTAAATCAGTGACTTACGTGTGTCTGGGCTGGGGTGTGTACTTTCGCTTTCATCAATATTCCTATAGGCATCTTCTATTTCATCCAGGTTTTTGAGTAAGTATTCAGAAGGGATTTTTAAATAATTGGTTTCAAATATGGCGGGATCAAACGGGAGATTGGCAAAGGGCAAATGGGCATATTTCAAGACATCAAATGCCGAAAGTACAGCCGTCAAGTCGTACTCCGTGGGAAGGTAGAGGTCGAGTCCCAATTGGTCTGCTTCCTGCTCTTTTTCCTTGGTATAATTATTTTTATCTAAAATCGAAGCCTCTACTTCACGGCCATTATTAACGCCATTTTTGTTCTCTAAAGTAGTTTGTAAAAAAATAGCTAGCGGGTGATGCTTGATGAAATGGCTCACCTCATGGCATAGGATAAAGGCAAGTTGGGCTTCGTTCTCGAGTTGGGCCAGGAGGCCCGTGTTGATGAATACCATGCCATCATTGGTGGCGAATGCGTTCGCAGAAGGGGAGCGAACGACGTAAAAGCGAAGTTGGTCTCGAAGTAGGGGCTCATCCCGTAGGATGTATTGGGCTATTTCGTTGACATAGGTAGACACCTCATCGTTGAAAAGGATTTTCCCACTCATCAGCAACTGATTGAGGTAATAGGTACTTTCCTCAAAAAACTGCGCCTTTGCCTGCCGGATGTTTTTCCGCTCAGCAATTGGAATCGCCTGAACCTTTTCTTGGTATTTCTCCTCTGCGGATCGAACAAAGTCTACTGGCATTTGCCCCGTAGCCTTCAGCCGCTGATAGTGGTCAAAATCTTGCCCAAGAACCACCATCGGCCCCAAAAACAACAACCACAGCCATCCCCTAATGACAAAAATACCACTGTCAAGCAGCGAATGAATAATGCTAGGGGTATGTTTGGCAATGTTAGTCGTCACAATCTCGACGGCGAACAGTAGACTCAAATTTTGTATCTGTCACATCCACTTTATCTATCGCCACGATGAGGTAAGGCTGGGTCAATGCCATTGTGCTGATGCAATTGGCGCCAGGAGCGGTATAGACCATTTTTGTGGTCAACAGCCCTTGGTCAAAGGAAATCTTTTCCAGCCCGATGCCGTGACCACCGCTGCTACAATGCCCTCGAAAACAGGCAATTAGCATTTGGGTGGAAAAATCTACAGAGATGATTTCAGGTTGTGGGGTCGTATTGGCGTGGATCGCCTGCCACAATTCTTCCCAATCAGCAGTTGTCTGGATGATTTGCTGATTTTCCTCCTCTATTGCAGAATAGGTACCATAGGTGACTTTGGTCCATTGGATGTCAGTCGCTTTTCCTGTGACGACTTTATTAGACCCATTTTTCTGGCTTTTACACCCCATCAATACTGACAAGGTCACGAGGAGAACAAGGTAGGAGATACGCATGGGGTAAAATGAAAATTTAAATCAAAATGAAAATCAAAATTAATTTCTCCTCATTCTATTCTTCTAAGAAGGGTTCTGAAGGCTACAAATCGATCTTTATATCGTTCGGTATGCGCCTGTTGAAGGGATGGCGCCATTGTCTGCTGGTACTGTTCATAGCTTTCCATCGAACTACATTCATACTGTATATTGAAGGTAGCTGCTCCTTTCTGAGGGACGGGATCTAGGAGCTCTTGGATGCTCGATGCCTCAAAAAATCCTGTCTCCATGACCTCTGGAATGTGAATCGTGCGCATCCAATGGAGCCATTCGTCCTGAATAGATTGCTCTACTGAGACGGTTACGCTGTATATGATCATGGAAATTGATTATGGTGTAATATGACATTTAAGGGAGTACATCCTTTGCCCTGGAGATAGACCACAGATTACACGAATTTACACAGATTTAAAAAGAAAATCCGTGACAATCTGTGTAATCCGTGGCTTATTCTTTCTGCTCAACCAATCAGTTAAGTTATGATTAATAATCTTTAGATGTTCATGCCTTTCAGCACGTCAACTACGGCATTCACTGCCTGTGCAGAGTCTTTCAGCAAGGTCATTTCAGCATCATTGAGCTTGAGCTCAATGATTTCTTCGATTCCTTTGCGGCCTAGTTTTACAGGTACGCCGAGGAACATATTGCTGAGGCCATATTGGCCTTCGAGATAAGCACAAGCAGGGAAGATCCGCTTTTCATCCCGTAGAATGGCTGTCACCATTTGGGCAGCTGAGGCACCTGGCGCATACCATCCACTCGTTCCGAGCAGGTTGACGATCTCGCCACCGCCTTTTTTGGTGCGGTTGACAATACGCTCGATGGTCGCATCATCCAGCATTTCAGTCACTGGAATGCCAGATACTGTGGTGTAGCGTGGCAGGGGGACCATGGTATCGCCGTGTCCGCCCATGAGGACTGCTTGGATATCCTTTGGAGAAACATTGAGTTCTAGGGAGAGAAATGAGCGATAGCGAGCAGTGTCTAGGATCCCAGCCATTCCCATCACACGTTGAGAAGGAAACTTGGACGTCACATAAGCTTGGTAGGTCATGACATCTAGTGGATTGGACACGACAATGATAATGGCGTTTGGAGAGGCCGCGACTACTTGCTCTGTCACAGTCTTGACAATACCTGCGTTGGTAGCAATCAGGTCGTCGCGGGACATCCCTGGGCGACGAGGGATCCCAGAAGTGATGACTACGACATCCGAATTGGCTGTTTTGCTGTAGTCATTGGTAGAGCCTGTGATCCGGGTACTGAAATAATTGACTGGAGAGGTCTCCCACTGGTCCAAGGCTTTGCCTTCGGCAAAGTTTTCCTTGATGTCCACCATTACGACTTCATTGGTGACTTCGGCACGGGCGACACACTCTGCACAAGTAGCGCCTACATTTCCTGCACCTACTACGGTTACTTTTCCCATTTTTTGGTATATTAAAATGCTTAGTTAAAACTATCGTTAGAGGAATATCTGATGGAATTCTTAATTAACCATTCAATTCCATCAAAATAATTCCTAAAAGCTCAAAGAAGCCGTAAAACTAGTGGGAAAGTCTAGTTTTTACAACAATTTACTTTCATCCTTTTCCATTGCTAATAAAAAATCGATAATTTGGCGGTCTAGTTTTTGCTAGTAAAAATGATAGGAAAGGATAAGGGTAGGTAAAATTGGAACATACGCTTGCTCTTGCGACAGCCTTTGTAAACCTTAATCTTGTACAATGAGAACTGTTAGCATCTTCATCGGGATTGTCCTCGGCCTTGCCTGCTTGGCTTCACCCCTTCAGGCACAAACGGACAAGGAGACCCAAAAATTCTGGAAAAAGAAGGCAAAAGGTTATACCAAAAAGCCCCTAGCCCTAAAAGCCGAATTTGAAAATTACCAAAACCAAATCAAAGACCTCAAGGACCGCAACAAGCAGTTGGTAGAACAACTCAATGAAGGCGGACTGGCAGGTGGCGACGCCAACAAGGTCGTCGACAGCCTTCGCTGGGCCATTATCCAGTTAGAAGGAGAGCTTCAAGCAACTAAAAACCAGTACGCTAAACTGGAGAATGCCTACAAAACCCTGAAGAAGACCGAAGACATGGGAATTCGGACAGGGCTTGTATACGGTGTCCAGATTGGTGCCTATGTGTTTTATGAAATGCAAAATCCCCCTGACAATGCCCCAGATGTAATCGTGGAGCGTGCTGATGGATTTAACAAATATGTGATCGGCAACTTCCGAACTTATGACGAAGCCACCAACTTTCGCGATGAACTCCGAAAAATGGGCGTAAAAGACGCCTGGATTGTCGCTTATATTGACGGTGTGCGCGTATCCATGGAAGAAGCCAACGAATATTTGCAAAAACAAGGAAGCAATTACTAGCACAGAGTGCTTCCTTTATCGATTTAGATGCCACTACACAGAGATTGTGTAGTGGCATTTTTTTTGAAAGAATGCAGAATAATGGTTAACTTAGAATATTATGCCGTATATACACTTTGATTCAGGGTTGCCTGATGCTGCAATTGGCCTCTGGCATGTTGTAGAAGATGAAGCTTTCTTTCTTGAACGGCTTACCTTGTACAGCCGCGAACTAAAACGTGTTGATGGCATCAGCCATCCCCAAAAACGCCTTGAATGGCTTTCAAGTAGGCTCTGCCTGAAAGAGTTGTTGAAGATCAATCATCAGGTTGAGTCCCTCAATGAGCACAATGGAAAACCCTTCCTCTCTGATAATTCTCACCGTATTTCTTATACCCATTCTGCCAACTATGCTGCTGCGATTGCCTCCTCTACCCGTGAAGTCGCCATAGACATTGAAGCGCTTTCTCGTAAGCGGAATTATGCTACTAAGCGGCTTTTTATGAATGAAGCAGAAAAGGTTCATTTTGAAGGAGATTTTGACCACAATCTCTTTCTGCTGGTGTGGAGTGCAAAAGAAAGCCTTTTCAAAATTGTGGGACAGCGTGGTGTCAGTTTAAGGCAGCATATTGCAGTGGATCTCGACAATTTCCAATTAGCAGAAAACGGGACGCTCCTCGGTACCGTAAAAAAGGATAATTTGGAAAAGCAGTTTACCGTCTATTATGCGATACGTCCTGACTTTGTGCTTACTTATACTTTTGATGGCTTGCCAGAACTCGAGTTCCAAGAAGAACTCCTCTATGGTGAAGAAATTGGATAAAGCGTCCCTTTATCAGTTCCTGCAATCAGCCGAAAAAGCCTATATTGTTGTTAATTTTTATGCGACTTATTGCAAGCCTTGTATCCGCGAGATTCCCGAATTGTTGCACCTCCATCAAGACCCTAAAGGCGATGCTGAAGTCATGTTTGTCTCGCTAGACGATGGCTTTGCTTCTGATGAATTAGCACATGAGTTGACACATTTCCTTGCCAGTCATGGTGTCAATTTTCCTTCGTATCATTATAATATTGAGCACGCCCAGAAGTTTATACAAGAAGTATATCCTAAATGGAATCGAAGTATTCCACTCAATCTGATATTCTCCAAGGAGGGCCGCCTAGTAGAGCAGACAGGCATCACAGACCGAAGTGAGGTGGAGTTAATTATCAATCAGGATAAGGCATTTTACTCCCAAACGGATGATCAATAAACCTACTTTAACCTTATTCCTTTGTGCGCTGATAGTGTACATCACCCCTTCCATTGCCCAAAAACCATCGCTGAAAATCTCTTCGTTTGAATTGATGAATGCCAACGATAGCACTTTATGGTCGTTGGACAGTCTTTCATCCCCTAAGGCTGTCGTATTGGTCTTTGTCAGTGCCAATTGTGCATTGTCTACCAATTATACTGACAGACTGAATGATTTGGCAGATTCTTTCCTGACAAAAGGCATCCCTTTTGTTGCGATCAATAGCAATGATTCCTCTGTGAGCATTGATGATAGTTTTGAGGCTATGCAGCGGGATCAACCCTATTCTTTTCCCTATCTAAAGGATGAGGATCAAGCAGTCGCCAAACACTTAAAAGTGAAAAAAAATCCGGAGGCCTATATCTTGGTGCCTCAAGATTCTCTTTTTAAGGTAATCTATCGGGGGAAAATTGACAACCTGCCGGTCAATACGCAAGCGCGCATGCTTCATAAACCTTTTTTGGCCAACGCCTTGCAGGCCGTACTACAGGATTCCTTACCTATGAAGCAACAAAATGAACCCCTGGGTTGCAACATCAAGTGGAAAAAAGAAGCGGAAAAGGAGTAAGAGGTTGGAAGCAGTTCCATGAAGGGCCATTTTATCATTTACTCATTTCTCCTCACAGCGCCTTCTCCAACCATATCCTATGCTCTCCTATCTCTTGGGCCGCTTCAAATCCGATCATATTGAATCCCCGGCTCAATGCAAAATGAAGCATGCCTCGGTGGCGATTTCGCGTTTTGAAACGAATGGATAGGTACCCTTCATTTTTTGCCCAATCCTCCTGTGCCTCAGCCAGTTGTAAGGCAATTCCTCGCCTTCGATGAGTAGGTAGTACGCCTCCCAGCCAACTGTAAAATGAGCCATCAGGCTGGCGTTCGTATCCCAATTTGAATCCGACGGGCTCCTGGTTCTCACACGCCATCAAAATCAGGTGGGGTTTGCCAAATAAGCGTTTGACATATTCTTCAGACTTGTAAGGGGCAACAAACTCTGGAAGACGATGGGTAAGCATTTCTGCTTCTCGAATTGTTCCGGTTCTTATGGTAATCATTTTTGCGAATAAAAACTTAGCATTTATACGGAAGAAGAACTCAGAAATATGCGGTAGCAGGCCTATGTAAAAAGGCAGAGAATCATCTAAATAAAAGGATTTTTTTGAAATATGAAGGGAGTTTATCTATCTTTCAATCGCAAAAGAAAGTGTAATGTTTTTTTTTGCCTAACAGATCTTGCATAAGTAATTTGTTACTTACCACACAAAGTCACCTCTTTTTAAACATTACAGATCTACTTTATTCCTATCTGTGAGTGATCTAGTAGGAGTCAGTTCACACAATAAAGTAGATAGCCATTTCTTTTTTCATCGAAGACAGGGGAAAGTCAGGTATGAACCCGAGAAAGCAATAAACGTGCATTATTGCCTTTATGGGCGATGGGTTTTTACCCAAAACTTTTGAGAAGTCAAGTGAATAAACGAAAGAAGCGGTTATGCGAAAAATGGTAATGATAGGATCAGATCCCCTATGTTTCAATAGAGTGATTCAATGGGCTGATTCATTGGGCTGGGCAGATAAAATGTACCAGTTCGACTCAATGGCTGAGTTCGGGAAATACAGAAGCTCATTTGAAGGAATAGAAGTAATTTTTATTGATTTTGATTCTCCTAAAGATTTGTCAATGGAAGAACTTTCCCGTTTAAAAAAACGATTTCCCAATGCCAGCATTTTTCTATTAGTGGGGTTTTCTGACACGTATTTTGTCTATTGGGCGCTGATGGAGGGCGTTGCAGGGGTGATCAATAAAGAGTTTTTATTGGGAGGAGGAACGGATCCTCAATTTATATTTCCGGCCTTAGACAAAAATGAATAAATGGCTAATAGCCAATTTGTTCTAACTCATAGCACCGCAAGGTAATACGTTCATAACTGTAATGGATGCCATGCTCAAAAATGATCCCCAGTTTGCCACTTGGCAAAATAGTCATATCAGAATACGCACTCGGTCCTTCATAGATGAGGACCTCATCTGTCCAGGTCTTCCCTTCATTAAGGCTACGTCGTAAGGTCAAGCGATTTCGATGATGAGGAAGGGGATTGGCAGGATTGCAAAATAGGATCTGTCCCTTTGTACTATCATACAAGCTGCTTGCATGGCAGATAGGTCCTACTAGCGTAGGATGAAAGATGGTTTCACTCCAACTATCCCCACCATTTTCACTGAAACTAAGGCCACGCAAACGCCTACTTTTATCCTGGGTCCGTATATTCAGGAGCAGTTTTCCATTTGACAATTCCACCACGGTGCATTCATTGCTCGTTCTAAGACTAGAATCGACGACCATATTCCCTTCCCATGACTGCCCCTGGTCATCACTATAGAGGACAACCGTGTACATTCGATCTAGCTTTTCTTTTTTATGTTTGATCCAAGATGGGAGCAGGATTCGTCCTTTGTGAGGACCCTTGGTCAATAAGACTCCCTTGCCAGGCCCTGCATATAATTCATAACCTGGAAAGAGCGGCCTTCCCGAAACAGCCGTTACATATTGGGGCGTTTCCCAACTGAGCCCCTGATCCTTGCTGACAGTTTGTACCAGCTTTTCATCGTTTAGCGAAAAGAAAAGGTGAAGGTGATTATGTGTGTGATCATAGATCAGACATGGGTTTTTGGCTTCGACGTAGGGGGTATCTATGAGGGAAGATATGACTTGAAAGTCTCGCCAAGTGGCTCCGCTGTCTCGGCTACGTTTCATTACCAAGTCGATGGCTCCCCTATCCCTTTGGCCACTTTTTCGGCCTTCACAAAATACCAGGACATCTCCATTGGGAAGACTTATCAAGGCGGGAATTCGGAAGGAGTTATAGCCAAATTCGCCGCGGTGAAAGACTTCAGTGAAAATAGGAGGAGCTGGCATTGGAAAAGCCTGACCAGATAAATGGAAATCATATACGCGGATTTTTCCTCTGGCTGGATAGATCCCTAGTTTCCCTCCTAAGGGGGTATTTATAGAAATAGTCCCAACAAGTGAATCATTGAGCCTACAAGTAAGATGAGAACCCTTTCGTTGAAAGTATATATGGAGCTTCCTGCCCAAATCTCCTTGATCAAGCGTTTGTGGGAAGACGGCTGTATCAGGCACAATCGGCCCACGTAGAAAACATGAGGGATTGACTCTGCCTAAATCCAACCAAAAGTGATTGGCAGCAATTTCTATAAATAATGCAGGCAATTGGTCCGTCTGGTGCATACTCAGAGCCACATGCAAGTCAAAGTCTGCATCTTCAAGGAGTGCATCAGCAAACAGCATATTATTCCGACGCTGACCTTCTAAATACCCTGAATCTCGATGCCATTGATCAAAACTTTCAATCACCTGGATAGGGTTTCCTGCTTGGACAAACACCGTTTGTGAGTTGGGCGGTGAGCATGAACTGAGGCTAAATAATCCGAATGCAATCGCTAAGGCATTTAAAAAGTTTATAGGTAAAATGGATGTACTTGTCATAAGCGCATTAATAGTCAGTAATTGAATCAAATTAACGGGCGACTGCTTTTTTCATCAATCGATGAGGGCCTATGGGGACTATTTCAAATACCTCTCCTACAGCTTCCATACCCATTTTTTCATAGTATTGGCTCACTGTCGTCCGCGCATTGCACCACCACCCTGAAGCGTCCCGTGCTTCCAGGATTTTTTCCGCTTCGCGGATCAGGGCTGCTCCGGCTCCTTGGTTCCTATAATCGGGCAAGGTAGCCATGCCTCGAAGGCGGAAAAGTGGCGTTCCCACGATTTTGGGATGATCTTCCTGATAAAAGGAAGCTACACTTATCAGGGATTCCCCGATAAAAGCGCCTAGATGAAAGCTATCCTTTTCAAAGTCCGCTGGATATTTGCAGGCTTCCAAGGACTGGTGCGGGCGGAGTACGGCGTGGCGTAGGGGATATGCTTGGGGAGGAGAAATGCGCGTGATTTTCATAAGAAAGCAATAAGGAAAAGTTCAAATTCAAGCTCAAATCCAAATCAATAATTTCCCCTAACACCCACAGATATAGCTCCAAATATAAGGTGCTCCAGCATTGTCAATGGCCTTGATCCAGCCTTTGTGTTCATCTAGAATGACCTGTTTGGCGTCTTTGGGCATGGTTTCCGCTTCCTTCATTCTCTCAAGACAACGATGCTTATAGTGAATCGCTTTTACCTCGATCCAGTCGCCCTGGCGTTCGCCAGTAGGGATGAGGTCGTATTGATTTGTCAAGCAATGGACCTTCTTGCCGTCGAGGGCGGGCGTTTCTCGCAGGTTGAGGCAGGGATCAGCCAAGACATTCATGCCTTGCCCCATGGGGTATTCCAAGAACACCGTGATCCAGTCCAAGGCAATCAACCCCTTGGCTTTCATCTCTTCGCCACGGATCCAGAAGCGTTGCTGCGCGATTCGGTAGAAGCCATTTTGCTCCAAGTCAAACTTCAACATGCCCAAGTCCTCTATGGGATTGATTTCCACTAGGTTTTCGTGCTCCAGGGTATCCGTCTCCCCTGAAAATAACTTGATCCCATAGATACTCCTGAGGACATTTCCATAAAGCATGCCTACCACTTCATCATCCGTATTGGGCCCCGAAAAGAGTGCAACCCCTTCCTCAACAGGTATTTCCCGTTGAAAATCAGGCCCCCAATGGAAATAGCCTTGACCATATTGGTCGATTCGCTTAGGCGTTTGGGCTTGAAGGGAGGAGAGGGAGAGGATGAGGATTAATAGGAGGGTTTGTTTAAGCATGGTGGAGGTGTGATAAGAGAATAATATTAATAGGACTCAATTTTTAGGGGATTATTATATTTTCTATTTTTCGTAAAATATTAATTTCAATGGCAAAAAAGAATAAACCAACCTCAAATAATTTTTTAAGAATTGGAATGCTTGGACTAAACCCCAATGATCTAAAGTTCTTAACATCACTACTTTCCGTTGATAAAAAACGATTGCTAGAATTAGAATTAACAATTAAAGGTCCTTTAAATGATATTTTCAGAATAGCAATTACCTTGATATTTTGTAACTATTCAGCGGGGTTGTTGAAAATAGGGAAAAATTCTTAGCTTCGAGTATGTCAAGTGTTGAATTTGCCGAGTTAGAGAAAGAGCTAGCCCTTTTGTCGGGGAAAGTTGATGGTTCTGTTCA